>DIWH01000045.1:0-91183 GCA_002423485.1 Candidatus Xenobium occultum
CCGGGCCTTGAACCGGTGCCGGGCGAGTGGGCGTGCCGTCCCGCTGGAGCGGGTCTGTTGGCAGGACCTCGGGGGCTTCGTCTCGGGGTTGGCGTGCCGGCTGGGCCTCAGGCGCGTGGTGCTGGAACCAGGGTGCCGACTGGGGCTTGGGGGCTTCGTCTTGGAGTTGGCGTGCCGGCTGGGGCTCAGGCGCTTGCTCCTGGAACCGGCGTGCCGGTCGGGCCTCAGGCGCGTGGTCCTGGAACCAGGGTGCTGGCAGGGCCTCCGGCGCATCAACCTGGAGTCGGTCTGTCGGCTGGGCCTTGGGGGCTTGGTTAAGGTCCTGATGGAACGGCTGGACCGGGAACGATTCGTCCTGGGTCCGGTCTGTTCGCTGGACCTCAGGGGCCTCGTGCAGGATCCCGCCTGTCGGTCCGCTCTCGACCAGGATGAGGGGGTCTCGGGCGTTCCCCTGTTGGGGGGGCAGCCGGGCGGACTCCACTTCTGCTCGGGGAGGGGCGAGGAGTCTGGAAGTCTCCGGGCAGGCTCGCCGGTTTGCCGATGTCTGGAAAGACGCCGGACTGTCGAGAGCGCTGCGCCGCTTCTGGATCGTGCGCTGACGATCCTCGGCATAGGTCAGCGCCTCGAGATCCTCGGCTGCGGCCAGTTCTTCGCGTTTGCGGTTCGAGTCTTGGAGTCGGAGCCCCTGCGAGAGCCTCTTCAGGGTCTCTTTGAACCAGCCCATCCCGGGTTCGCTCCTTCCCGAACGTGTGATGGCTCCAGGCTAGCAAAGGGCGGTGACACAAAGTGTCATCGACGGGGCGGCGCTGATGCAGCGGCCTGGCGGGGGAGGCGTGTCGGCTTGCGGATCCCTTGTGACCAACCACGTCGCCTGCTCGCTCTCCATCATGTTTCGCAGGAGATTCCTGGGAAGGATGCTGGATTTCGAGCGCTGGCGGGCGGCTGCGCGGGCGTGCTACGGCGCGGGGCGAGGTGCGGCGACGTTGTGCCAATGCGCCGCGCCCGACCTCACCCACCCGCCCCCCCCCTGCTCTCCGTCATGTTTCGCAGGAGGTTCCCGGGAAACATGAGGGATTGTGAGCCTCCGGTCCTGGAAAAGCAGAAGGCCCCGGGTCTCCCCGGGGCCTTCGCGCTCCAGGAGCTCGGCGGCAGGGTTCCTAAAGCAGGATTCCTGCCAGGCAGGCAGTCATGGAGGAGGCCAGGGCCCCTCCCAGCATGGCCCGGAAGCCGAGCTGCGCCAGGTCGGCCTGACGGGAGGGAGCCAGGCCGCCGATGCAGCCGATGTTGATCCCGATGGACGAGAAGTTGGCGAAGCCGCACAGGGCGAAGGTGGCGATCACGATGGCCTTCTCGGAGAGCAAGGCGGTCGTGCCGGAGAGGGGCGGGAGCATCTTGGTCAGTTCCGAGTAGGCCACGAACTCGTTGATCACCAGCTTCTGTCCCACCAGGCTGCCGATGGTCCCGGCCTCGGCCCAGGGCACGCCCATCAGCCAGGCCAGGGGGCTGAAGATCCAACCCAGAACGAGCTGCATCGACAAGGCCTGCCCGAAGAAGCCGCCGATCCAGCCCAGCACGCCGTTGATGGTGGCGATCAGGGCGATGAAGGCGATCAGCATGGTGCCCACCAGGAAGGCCAGGTGCATGCCGTCGGCGGCGCCCTTGGAGGCGGCCTCGATGATCGAACTCTCGGTCTTTGCCGACTCCAGCTTGATCTCTCCGGCCGTCACGGACTCTTCGGTCTCGGGGCAGAGGATCTTGGACAGCACCAGGCCGGCCGGGGCGCCCATGATCGAGGCTGCCAGCAGGTGGGGCGCCCAGTCAGGGCCCAGCATCCCCACGTAGGCGAAAAGCACCGAGCCCGCGATGGTCGCCATGCCGCCGGTCATGATGGCGTTGAGCTCCGAGCGGGTCATCTTCTCGAGGTAGGGGCGGATCAGAAGCGGCGCCTCGGATTGACCCACGAAGACCGTGGCCACGGCGTACAGGCTCTCAGCTCCGGAAGTGCCCATGGTCTTGATCATGAGCTTGGCCACCAGGCTGACCACGAACTGCATCAGGCCGATGTAGTAGGCGATTCCAGCCAGCGAACCGACGAAGATGATGGCCGGCAGGACCTGGAAGGCGAAGATGAAACCCAGGTTCAGGGCCGACCCGTCGGGAGCCACGTTGGTGACCAGCGAGCCGAAGACGAAGCTCGAACCTTCCTTGGTGAACTCCAGCAACAAGGTGACCAGGCCGCCCAGCCACTGGAAGACGGCCTTCCCGACATCGGTCTTCAGCACGAACAGAGCCAGGGCGAACTGCAGGCCCAGTCCCCAGGCCACGGTTCGGAGGCGGATGGCCTTGCGGTTGGTGGACAAGGCGTAGGCGATGCCGAGGATGGTGAGGAGCCCGAGCAGGCCGACGAAACGTTCCATGGGGGGTGCCTTTCTTTGCGTCCCAGGACGCGAGCGGGCGCGTCACGGGCTCGTGCACCGGGCGTTCTCGCCCTCCCCTGGGAGCCCGTCCCGCCCGGCAGCGGGAATGCCCGGAGGCCGACAGCGACGCTCCGGGCGAAGGCTTTTCGCGATGGGTGCGCCGGCGCCTGCCACGGTTGCAGACCGATTTCGGCCTTCAGACGGGCTTGCGCCGCCGGGTGCCCATCCTCTCCAAGGTGTCTGGCTCGAGGGTCGGGTCCAGACTCAGGGCCCGGCTCCAGTGCTCCCGCGCCGCGGACTTCTTGCCGCGCAGCAGGAGCAGGTCGCCCAGCAGCAACTCATACTCCGCGCTGTCCGGCTGGAGGCCGGCCGCGCGACGGGCGTGAACCAGGGCTCGGGAAGGGCTCTCCATGTCCTTGAGCAGAAGGGCCATCGAGTAGTGCAGCGAGGCGCTCTCCGGGTCGTTCTCCAGGGCCGCCTGGAGGTAGGCTCGGGCTTCCTCCAGTTCACCGGCCCGGTGCTGGATCTCGCCCAGGGCACCCAGGGCCTCCGAGTCGTGGGGGTCGATCTCCAATGCTGCCGCAAAGCGCTCGGCCGCCTGGGCGTCGTGCCCCAGGAAGAGTTCCAGGTTCCCCAGCAGGAGCTGGCAGTCCATCAGCGCGGGCTGAAGCTCGACGGCCAGGGAGAGGTGCTTGCGGGCCTCCTCGACCTCGCCGCGTTGGGCCAGGCTCTGGCCCAGGTTGAAGAGGGCATCGGGACTTCTGGGGTTCAGGCGCAGGGCCCGGCGGAACTGCAGGATGGCCATGTCCAGGAAGCCCTGGTGCAGGTGGGCAACCCCCAGGTTCAGGTGGGAGCGCGAAAAGGTCGGGTCCAGGTCCACGCACTGGCGCAGCTCCTTCAAGGCCTGTGGCCCATCGCCCATCTGCAAGAGGATCATGCCTCGCATGTTCAAGGCGTCCAGGTGGTAGGGCTTCAAGCGGAGCAGCTTGTCCAACTGGCCCAGAGCCTTGCGGTACTTCCCCAGCTCCTGGTAGGCCTCGGCCAGGGAAAGGCGCAGGTCGTGATCCTCGGGGTCCAGGCGCAGGCAACCCGTCCAGACCTGGATCGCCTCTTCCATCATGCCCTGCTGGAAGAAGGCCAGCCCCAGGTAGTAGTGGGCTTCCACGCACTTGGGGGACAACTCGATGGCGTTTCGGAAGCAGGCCACGGCCTGGTCCAGCAGGCCCCTCTCGGCCAGCGCGACCCCCAGGTCCAGGCGCACATCCAGGTGATGTTGCTCCATGGCTGCCGCCCGCTGCCATTCGCGGATGGCTTCATCCAGGCGTCCCTGTTCGCGGAGCATGCGGCCCAACTCATAGTGGCCTTCAAAGGTCTGCGCCTTGCGGACGGAGTGCAGGGGGATGACCTTTGCACCAGCCACGGTCGCCACGCCCCCGGGGGACTCCCTCGACATCGCCTGGTTCCTCCGCACCCATCGGGCCTCCCCGCCGGAATCGGGCCGGGGGTCCTTCGACCATCTCGAATCCCGTGAAGCGGGACGGCCTCGGCTCCAGCGGGTCCCCTGAACAAAAGGGGGTCCAGGTTGATTCGCCCAGACCTCTCCGTTCCCTGCCGTCGAGGCAGCAGGTCTGTTCCCGTGTGCCGAGAAGCCCCGGGTTCCCTCGGGATGGGGAGCCCCGGTCCGGCCCTGGGCCTGCCCGACAGGCCCTCCCCGCCGATTTCTCCGCAGGAAACCGGGTGACGGCATCCAACCTACAATGTTCGGGCCTGTCGCCCGCCTGGGAGGAACCCCCGAGACCTGGAGGCTTGAACCAGACTGATGAAGACCTTGCTCCGCCCATGGGTGCCGATCCTGGCGCTCACCCTGACCCTTGCACTGCCCTGGACGGCCGTCGCCGAAACCAGATGGGAGACAGTGCCCGCCCCGGAAACCAACGGCGGTCTGGTCCTGGCGCCCCGTCTGGAGAGCGGCGCGGGTCGGCTTCAGATGGCGTGGGGATGGACCAACCCCTCCTCGAAGATCCTGGATCCCGAGTTCACCTACTCCAGCTTCAACGGCTCGAGTTGGACCCGACCCAAGGCTCCCTATTTCGGAGAGAACCTGGGCCGTCTGCGCAAGTTGGACATGGCCCGGGCCCGCCAGGCCGTGGGCATGATCTACCAGCGCACCCTGGATCAGGACGACCGGGCCTTCGAGATCCTCTACGCCGTGTCGGGAGACGGAGGCTGGAGCTTTTCGCGGCCTGCCGTCGCCGACAGCTACGTGCACGAGGAGAGCGTGGGGACCGCGGTGGCCATGGCCGGCATCGGCGGAAGGAGACCGACCTTCGCCCTGGGCTGGCTGACCGAGGGCCGGGCGGTCCGGGTCGGGGTCCTGGACCCTTCCAACAACAGCGACCGTCCCCGGGCCAGCACCCTGGGGACTCACGGTTCCCGCTCCGAGCGGCTGGAGCTGGCTGGGGATGACGAGGGGGGCTTCCTCGCGGTCTGGAGTGATGGTCGCAAGCTGGAGTCCAGTCGACTTCGCCCCATCGTCGGGACGGCTGAGCCCTCCGAGACCGTCTTTGCGGGCTCAGTCGGTCGAAACTTCGTCCTGACCGACTGGATGGGGAAGCGCCCAACCCTGGTCTTCGAGGCCGATCGGGTCCCCACCGGGGGCGGACCTCGTCGGCAGGTGATGCGCTGGGCGGACCGCCGCTGGCAGAAGGTGGACCTGGCGGCGCCCCCAAAGGGCGAGGCCGAGGCGCATTCGAACATGGAGGCGGTCCAGGACAAGGACGGCGAAATCCATGTTCTGGCCCTGCCACGAGCCGGCGACCAGGTCTTGTACACACGCACCCTGAAGGGCCGTTGGACCGAGCCGGAATCGGTTTTCTCGTTGAATTCCAGCCTGGGCGTCACCGGGTTCGACCTGGCCGTCCTCAAGGATCAGGTCTTCGCCGTGGTGGCCCAGGGCCCTCACGTGCAGGTGGCGCGCAGGACGCTCAAGCCGTGAGCGACCAGGCCCGCCCCGTCCTGGTCTCGGCCTGCCTGGTGGGCGTGCGTTGCCGCTATGACGCCCAGGAGCGTCCCAGCCCCGGGGTGCAGCGCCTCTTCGAGGAGGGGCGGGCCGTGGCGGTCTGTCCCGAGGAACTCGGGGGGCTGGGAACGCCCCGACCGCCCGCAGGCCTGGACGGTGGGGGAGGAGCGGAGGTCTGGCAGGGTCGGGCCCGGGTGGTCAATCGCCTGGGGGTCGATGTGACCGAAGCCTTCCAGAACGGGGCCCGGGAGGCCCTGCGTCAGGCCCGGGAGTGTGGCGCCCGGCTGGCCATCCTCAAGCAGCACAGCCCCTCGTGCGGCGTGGGCAGCGCCGGAAGCTCCGACGGCACGCGGATCCCCGCGGACGGCGTGGCCACCGCGCTGCTGCGCAGCGAGGGAATCCAGGTCATCTCCGACGAGGAATTCGAGAACCCATGAAGCTTGTCATCCATTATCACGAGATCGCCCTGAAGGGTCGGAACCGCAACGTCTTCGTCCAGCGCCTGGTGCGCAACCTGCGCAGCACCTTCCAGGATCTGGGGCGGGTCTCGGTCCGGACCTTGTTCGGTCGCCTCACCGTCACCCTGGCCAGCGAGGACGCTGAGGAGGTGCATCGCCGGATGTCGGGCGTCTTCGGCGTGGCCAACTACTCGCTGGTCGAGGAGGTCGCTCAGGATTTCTCCGAGATCGCCCAGGCCGCCTGGCGGCAGGTCCAGGAGTCGCCGGCTCGCACCTTCGCCGTGCGTTGCCGGCGTCCGGACAAGAACTTTCCCATGGGCTCGATGGACATGGAGCGGGAGGTGGGGGCCTTCATCTGGAGGGCGGCCCGCGACGAGGGCCGCGAGCTGAAGGTCGATCTGACCCGCCCGGAGTTGACGGTCCGCCTGGAGATCGTCAATGGCACCGCCCTGGTCAGCGGTCCACGCTACCAGGGCCCGGGGGGGCTGCCGGTGGGAACCGCCGGCAGGATCGTGGGCCTGCTGTCTTCGGGCTTTGATTCGCCCGTGGCCTGCTGGAACCTGATGAAGAGGGGGGCGGACGTGGTCATGTGTCATTTCCACTCCCATCCCTTCACGGACCAGGCCAGCCTGGAGAACTGTCGTCAACTGGCCGACGTCCTCACCCGCTTCCAGTATCGAACCCGACTGTACCTGGTGGCTTTCGCTCCGGTCCAGGAGGAGATCCTCAGCCTGACCCCATCGGAACTCCGGATGATCCTCTACCGGCGCTCGATGATCCGGATCGCCCAGGCCGTGGCCCGGCGCGAACGCGCCCAGGCCCTGTTGACGGGCGAGAGCCTGGGCCAGGTGGCCTCCCAGACCCTGACCAACCTGGCCGTGATCGACCAGGCGGCCACCGTGCCCGTCCTGCGTCCCCTGATCGGGGCCGACAAGGAGGAGATCATGGTCCGGGCCCGCCAGATCGGGACCTACGAGCTTTCGGCCCAACCCTACGAGGACTGCTGCTCGTTGATGGTGGCGCGCCATCCTGCCACCCGGGCCGAACTCGAGCAGGTTCTGCGCCTGGAGGAGGCCCTGGATCTGACCGAGATCGAAAAATCCGCGCTGGAAGGGGCCGAGGTGGTCGACCTGAAGTGGCGCGGTCAGGCCGGCATGCTGCGGAAGGTGATCCAGGAACCGGTGGTCCCCCGGCTTCGAGGGGACCTGTGAGGACGCCTCGCCTAGAAGTCGCCGTCCTGGCGCACCGAACGGTCGGCATGCTCGGTCAGGTAGCGGGTCAGGAACCCCGCCAACTGCGGGTGCCCCTTCAGGCCCGGGCAGCGGGCCAGGGCCTCTTCCGGCTTCCAGCCCAGGACCCGACCCGCGTGGGCCAGGACCACCGTGGCGGCCCGGAACCCTGTCTGGGACAGGACCAGGAAGGGCCCTGCGCCGCGGGCGAACTCCCGGCGTGCCTGGTCCAGGTCCTGCTCGGAGAGGGTCTCCGCCGTCAGGGGCAGGCGCACCACCTTCAATCCCTCCGGGGAGGGCGGGGCCTCTTGGGGGGGGATCTCGGTGGACCGCCGGCAGTCCAGGACCACCTCGAAGGGTTCCACCTCGTCCCGCACGGTCACCGGGGCGGCGGTGATCTTCCTGCCGTTGACCTCAACATCCACTCGCAAGGCTTGCACGTCCTCCTGAAGGCTCGATGCCTTCCCGCAGGGGCGCAGGTCTCCTGCCGGAGGCGACCTTGAGCTCGTCTGAGTCCGCCCCGGAGAGAATCCTGGAGGCCGCGGGTCGCCTCTTCGCCGAACGAGGCTTCAGCGAGACCAGCATCCAGCGCCTGGCGGACGAGGCCCAGGTCAACCGGGCCCTGATCTTCTATTACTTCCACAGCAAGGAGGAACTCTATCGCCGTCTGGTCGAGGACATGTGCCAGGCAGTCGATCGGGAGTTCGCCCAGACCCCCCTGCCCCAGGCCGATCCTGAAGCCAGGCTGCGGGCCTGGGTCACGGCCCTGTGCGTCGGGATGTCCCACCACCCCGGGGTGCTGCGGATCCTCCTGCGCGAAGCGGTGGGCCCAGGCCATGCGCGTCTTCCCGTGGGCCAGTACCTGGAGGGTGCCGAAGGACCCTTGCGGGAGATCCTGTCCGAAGGCGTCGCCGCAGGGGTCTTCCGCAACCTGGACCCCGCCATGACGGCCATCTCGCTGATGGGCCTGGTGATGACCTTCATCCGGCGCGGCTTCGCCTACCGGCAGGAGTTCCCGGCCGAGGTGGTGGCCGAGCACGTGCTGACCCTCACCCTGGAGGGGCTTCGCCTGCCAGCCTCCGCTGCACCTTGAGCACGTAGGCCCGCGGGTCTGTCTTGCGCTCCAGTCCCCCTGCCGTCATGGAGCGGACCGTCCCGAAGACGGCTCGGGAGGGCCAGGGACGGTCGTGTAGCCCGAAGACCCATCCCACGCTGGCCCAGGAGACAGGGTCCCGTCCATCCAGGAGGAAGCGGTTGTTGAAGTGCAGGGTCCGGGCCCAGGCCTCTTCCGGGTCGCCGGTCCATTCCAGGATCTTCTTGCCCCAGTACATCCTCATGTAGTTGTGCATGTAGCCGGTGTGGCGCATCTCGAGCATCGCCGCGTTCCAGTAGGGGTCGTGGGTGCGGGCCTCGAGGAGCTGGTCTTCGGCGTAGAAGGCCGCCCGTGGATCCCCCCGGTGAGCGTCCAGGCTCTGGCGGGCCCAGCCGGGCAGGCCCTGCCAGAGGGTCGGGGCGGGGTTGTGCACCGCGTGGTTGAAGGCCAGCTCGCGGCGCACCACCAGTTGCTCGAGGAAGGCGTTCAGCGCGTCCTGTTCGTTCGGACCCGCGGCTTCCTCGGCGCGCAGGGCCAGCCAGACCGGCGAGACCTGCCCGAAGTGCAGGTAGGGACTCATCTGCGAGACGTGGTCGGTGTGCGGGTGGTTGCGGCAGGAATGCCAGGCCGCCAGGCCCCGCTCCAGGAAGTCTTCGAAGCGGCGTCGGGCCTGATCGGACCCGCCGGTGAAGTGCCCCTCGACGGACGCGACCGAGCGGTCCAAGCCCGTCAATGAAGCCAGGAGACCCTCGACGTCCAGCTCGGGACCCGGCTCCAGGGGGAAGGCCACCTCCTGGCGCGGCAGGGCCTTCAGGAACCTCGAGAGGTGGCGCAGCAGGCGGGGGCGCAGGGTGCGCGCAGCGACCTCGGGGCGCTCGGAGGCCACCTCCACGGGCACCACGACGTCGCCCTCCACCTGCTCGATCCGGCAGGTGGCGCTCTCGGCCAGAGTCTGGCGCCAGACCCGGTGGTGGGGGAGATAACCCCGATCGCAGACGACCAGGGCCGCCCTCTGGCTGGCCCGCAGGGCGACGTCGGCCGGGTCTCCGGGGTGCACCTCGAAGGGGATTCCCCGCTGCCCCAGACGAAGGGCCGTCTCACGCAGCCCCTCCAACATGAAGCGGAAGTGGCGCAGGTTGGCCTCGGGATAGTCGGCTGTCAGGGCGAAGACCACCCGCACGGGAACCTTCAGCTCGCCGGCACGGTGGATGGCGAACTCCAGGGCCGGGTTGCAGGCCTCCCGCTGCGAGCCCTGCATCCAATACAGGACGTGTTCGCCCTCCGGGCGGCAGGGAGCCCGGTTCAAGGCCTGCAGCCGCTGCGCTTCGATGGGAGAGGCGCTCATGTCGGACCTGCGGGGCGTCGGTTGGAGGGAGAATCCTGGAGCACGCCGAGGCGGCGGAGCTCCTGCTTGACCCGGATGGTCAGGTCGGTCTGCATGGCGGGTTCCTGTCGATGGTCGTACACGTAGGCCTTGATCCGCAGCAGGGTCCAGGGGAACTCGGCCAGGTGGTCGCTGACCCGGATGGCCACCGGCTTGGAGAGGAGGGTGAAGGGGCTGCACCAGGCGGCTTCCCGGCCGATCGTCTCCAAGACCTGCGGGTCTGCGCCGTGTGGCAGGTACAGGTCGGTGACCACCTGGCAGTCGGGGACCCCTGAGTTTGAGTTCCAGACGTCCCGGGAGGCCACCAGGCTGTTGGGCAGCGTGACCCGGGTGTCGTCCGGGGTGGTCAGCCGGGTGGTCAAGAGGCCGATATGGTCGATCTCCCCGTAGGCCTCGCCGATGCGGACCCGGTCTCCCAGTTGGAAGGGCTTGTCGAAGAGGACGACCATCCCGCCCACCAGGTTGCGCACCAGGTCCTGCCCGCCCAGACCCAGGGCCAGGCCGAAGGTGGTCAGGGTGGCGAACTTGACCTCCCGGGTCGGGGCCACCAACTCCAGACCCAGGCCCAAGGCCAGCAGGAAGAGCAGGAAACGAACGATCGAGGCCGCCCTCTTCAGGGCAAAGCGGGACCGGGGATTCCGGCGAGCCAGCCCTTCAAGGAAGGCCTCGACCAGGCGGGTGACCACCAGCGCTCCCCCCGCCAGCGAGAAGACCAACAGGAGGTTCTTGGGGGTCAGCAGGCCCAGCAATCCGGTGTCGGCTTCCATCGGGACCTCCTACAACAGGTTGAGGCGGTACAGGACCTGCCTCACCGGCGGGCGGGCCTCGGGCCGCACGCGGAATCCGGGGTGTTCGGGATCGTCCTCGAGGAGTCGCCGGCCGACCAGGTCCAGCAGGCGGGCCTGGCTGGCCGGGACCGACATGCCGAAGACCGCAGCGTGTTCGGAGGGGGTGAGGCTGCCGTGCTGGAGCGCCGCCACCAGGGTGTAGTGGCCCTCCGCGGTCAGGTCCTCCACGACGTCGGTCAGATCCGAGTTGCCCAGGGGTTTGACGGTCAGGGTCCCCCGCTCGGCTGGCTCGATCGAGTCCAGCCAGACCTCCAGGGCACTGCGGAAGACTCCGCCCGAGCGCTGGTGGAGCCTGGAGAAGAAGCGCGACTCGGGATCGTCGGGTCCGCTGGCCCCTCCGAACCAACGGCTCCGGGTCTTCTGGTGGGCTTCTCCGTCCAGGAAGCGCAGTCGCAGTCCCGACAGGCGGTGGCGGACCATGATCGCCTCGCGCAGTTCTGCGGGACCGACCGTCTCGGCGCGCAGGCGGTGGGTGAAGGTGGTCTCGAGGTTGCATGCCGCGTGCAGAAGGCTGGCCGCGTACAGGTTCAGCACGACGATCCAGAGGACTTCCGGTTGGGTGCGGTGGATGGTCTGCAGCAGGCCCTCGATCGCCTGGAATCCACCGAGCCGGCGCAGGTAGAGCCGCTCGGCTTCCTCCAGGATGACCACCTGCCGCGTCCCGCTCAAAGGCTGGGTCTGGAGCCACTCGCGCAGTCCATCCTCGCTCCAGATCCTCTCCCTCGGTTGGATCCGAACGACGGGCAACCCCTCCAGGACACTCTTCAGGGCGCAGTTCAGCAGGCTGGTCTTGCCGCTGCCCCGGGCTCCCCGGATCATCACCGCGGTCGGTCGGCCGGCCTCCCAGGAAGCCCGGGCCGCCCCCAGGGCCTCCAACTCCAGGCCGCGACCCACCAGGAAGCGGGGGTCCTCGACGGGGATGGGTCGGAAGAGGCGCCGGTAGGTCGCCGGCAGCGCCGTTCGCGCCAGGGCCGAGCCGTCGTCCCCCGGCATGGCCGGTCGCAGTTCGACCTGGGGGCGGTCCTCGGTGGCTGCCGGGACCCAGCCCAGGCGGACCAGGGCCTTGTGGGATTCGTCCTTCAGGACCTGCCAGGAGCGGCGCAAGCCCGCCTGGGTCGTGGTTTGGGCCAGGGCCTCCAGGCGGTCGTGCAGGCGACGGGTCCCCAGTCGCAGGCGGAAGTCCGCCGCCATCCGCGGGCAGCGGTCCAGGAGCAGCCGGACCTCCCAGAGGACCCCGGTCAGCACCTCCGCGGCCAGGGGCGAGAGACGACGGCGCGCTGGCGGAAGGGAGGCTTCCAGCCTCTCCAGGTTCAGGGACTGGGCCTGCAAAGCCTCACCAGCCAGCCCGACCTCCTGCTGGAAGTCTTCCGAGTCTCGGCTGTATTCCAGCAGTTCGCGGGCCCTCTGGGACTCGCAACTGAGCTCTTCGAGCCGGGCCTCCAGGCTCTCCAGGGCTTCCTTCAGCCGCGGGAGGGCCGCCACCTCGAAGGCCCGCAGGAAGTCCCGGGTCGGGGCGGAGCGGAAGGGCAGGGGGCGTCGCCCCGCCGTGGCCCGGATCAGGTCTTCTGGTGCCGTCTGGGCGAAGAGGTGGACCTTTCGGGTCAGGTTCTCGAGGTGGCGGGCCGCTCCGGTCGGCATCGAGGCCGGGATCGCCAGCTCCTGCTCGGTTCCGTGCTCGGCGGCGACCTGCAGGATTTCCGTCAATTCGCGCACCTCGCGCCGGCAGGCGGCGTCCTCTCGGTCCGCCACGGCGATGAGACCCGCCAACAGGCCTTCCAGGCCATCCCAGAGCCGCTCGAGCTGGGCTTCAAGGGCCAGTTCGGTGGCGGCCACCTCCATGGCGTCGCGCAGGCGTTGCCGAGAGGCCTTGGAGGGCCCAGGCCCGGTCCGGTTGGCCAGCAGCGTCCGGCGCAGTCTGGCGGGGAATCCCTCCTCCAGTTCGCGCACCAGGCGGTTCAAGCCGGCCAGCGGATCCTGGGGGGCGCGCGCTCGCATCGACCGGACGGCGGCCCGGGTCATCAGGGGGGGCAGGAGGGCCCGGTCCTGGGCCAGGCAGTCCCGGCGCCAGTCTTGCAGACCCTTCAGGGCCCGCTGGTCCAGGCTGACCACCACTTCGCGGGCCTGATGGTCCAAGCGCTCCAGCAGTGCCGCCACTTGAGAACGGGCCACGTTCCGGGCGGCCAGGGGGCGCGCTTTGGGCCGTTCCCGGATCGAGCCGCCGGGGAGGCCCTCCAGGCACGAGTTCGTCCGTGGGAGTCGGTCCGGGACCCGTTCCACGGCTCGCTCCAGCGTGCGCGTCATTCGTTCCAGGGTCAACCAGATTCGTCGCCCCGGGGGAACGCGCTCCATGGAGCGCAGGGCGGGCTGGAGGCGTTCCTGGCGCAGGGCCCGGTGCTGTTCGGCGAGTTCAGGAAGCCCCACCTGAGGCATCCTGTCCGGGGGCCGGACCTTGTCGGTCCGCTGGGGGAAGGCGGTCTCGAGGGCCTCGAGATCGGCGCGGGCCGCCTCGGACAGGCGTTGGAGGCCAGAGGAAAGCTCGCCCAGCAGGTCCGACCACGAGAAGCCAGAGACGGGTTCGCCTGGAGGCGGCCCAGCCGGCGGCCCTGTCGGAAACGTTGCTTCCACCGTGCGCTGCATCGGCTGCCTCCCACAAATCCCGGGGACGTCCGGCGGGAAGGTTCCGCCCTCGGCGACCGGGGGTCCACCCCGGAGCAGGGGTTCCACCCGCACCGGAGGGCTTCCTCCGAGCCGGTTCGCGTCGCTTCAAGAGTTCCGTGGAGGACTGGTGGAGGCGGACTTTTCCCCGAGGTCCTGGGCGATTCGGAACGGGGACGGCCTGATGCCTGTGCAAAGGGTTCACCCCCCGGTCCGTCTAAGGAAGCAGGCAGGCCGCGTTCTTCTCGCGGCCGGTGTTCCGGGCCGAGTCTCCCGGAACTTGCGCCAAATCCACGCGGGCTTCCGGTCTTCTGGCGCGCCTCACCACGCCGGACCCGGATTGTGCAGGTCTCCATGTTCTCCTGGACCAGGTCCTTCCTGTTCCTTTGCCTCGTTTTCGCCCTGGTCGGAATTCCGGCTCAGGCCCAGCTTCCCACGCCTGTCCTGGGGCCGGCCTCCCAGACCGAAGCCTCGTTGGAAGTCCCGGCTCCTCCCGAGCATCTCTCCTCACCGCGCAGGACGCTGCAGACCTTCCTGGAGGCCGTGCCCCAGGCTTCGCCACTTCGGCCCGACCTGGAGGCTCAAGCGCGCTCCACCCTGGACCTGGAGGCCCTGAATCCCGTGACCCGCAACGAGCGGGGCGCGGACGTGGCCCGACGTCTGCATTCGGCCTTGCAGGTCCTGGAGGTGTTGCCCACCGACCTGCCCGAGAGTTCCACAGAGGACACCCTGGTCGTCGCACGCGCACCCTCCGGCGACATCACCATGACCCGTCAGCCCGACGGCTCCTGGCTCTTCAGCCGCCAGACGGTGGCCACCATTCCCGCGATCTACTCCGAGCTGGTGTCCCAGGGGAGGATCTTCTCGCCGGGCCAGGACATGCCCACCATGCTGCGCAGCTCCTTTCTCGGGCTGATCGCCTGGCAGTGGCTGGCCCTGATTCTCCTGGCCCTGTGCACGTCGGTCCTGACCAGGGTGCTGGTGGCCCTGGTCCAGCGCCTGGGCAGCCGCTGGCTGCGCCACCATCAGTTCCAGGCCGACGAGCACGTGCTGCATGAGGTCATCCGCCCCGTGGGCTGGCTGGTCGCCTGCCTGCTGTGGATGGCTGTTCTGCCCATGCTGCAACTCCCCGAGACCATCCTGGTGGTGCTGCTCTTCGCGGCGCGCTTCCTGGCCGCCTCGGCCTGGGTCCTGACGGCCTATCACAGCATCGACCTGGTTTCGCTGTATTTCGCGCATCTTGCCGACCGGACCGATTCGAAGTTTGACGAGATGCTGGTGCCCCTGGTCCGACGAACCCTGAAGGTGGTGATCGTGGTCCTGGGCTTGATCTTCGTCGCCCAGAACCTGAACATCAACGTCTGGAGCCTCTTCGCCGGGTTCAGCATCGTCGGCGCGGCCGTAGCCCTGGCGGGCCAGGATACCGTGAGGAACCTCTTCGGCTCGGTGACCGTGCTTCTGGATCGGCCCTTCCGGGTGGGCGACTGGGTGAACATCGGCGGAGTCGACGGGACCGTCGAGGACCTCGGCTTCCGAAGCACCCGGATCCGGACCTTCTACAACTCGCTGATCACCTTGCCCAATGCCCAGTTGCTGACGTCCAGCGTCGACAACTACGGCCAGCGGCAGTATCGCCGCTACACCACCACCCTCTGCGTCCTGTATTCCACCCCGGCCGAGAAGTTGGAGGCCTTCTGCGAGGGGATCCGGGAGCTGGTGCAGCAGCATCCCTATACCCGGAAGGATTACTATCACGTCTACGTCAACGACCTGGGCGCCTCGTCCATCGACATCCTGCTCTACGTGTTCTTTGCCTGCCCCGACTGGAGCACCGAATTGCGTGAGCGTCACCGGCTGATCCTGGACATCCTGCGCCTGGCGGCCGAGTTGGGCGTCGAGTTCGCCTTCCCGACCAGTACGGTGCATCTCTTCCAGGGGGAGAACACCCCGGCCCGGCCCGACGGTCTGACGGCTCAGGAGATGACGGCGCACGAGGAGCTGGGCCGGCAGGCGGCCCGCAGGATCGCGCGCGCCACCCTGTCCGACCAGGTTCCTCCCCCCGTGGTCATTTCCGGAGCGCCCCGCTGAGGCGAGGGCTTCCAAGCACTCCCGTCACCGGCCGATTCCCGCCCCCCGAGGGGAGAGGTCGGTCGGGAGGGCTTCGGGTTCCTTTCTGAAGACCTGTTCTCGATCATTTACTGAGAATTGGATATCAGTAAGGCTCGAGCCGTGAGCCTGCATCGTTCTCTGACCAAGTCGCTTCCCCCGCTCCTGGGGGTCCTGCTCTCTGCCCTGGCCCTGCTGGGCGCAGCCCCGGGCTGCTCCTCCCCGCCGCCATCGCAGCGTCCGGTGGTCTTGTGTTCGGTCCTGCCTCAGGCCTGGTTCGTCGAGCGCCTGGCGGGGGAGCGGGTGCAAATCGAGGTCATGATCCCGCCCGGAGCCAGTCCGGCCACCTACGAGCCTTCGGTCCAGCAGATGCAGGCCGCGGCCCGGGCCTCGCTGTACATCAAGGTGGGGCACCCGTCCTTCCCCTTCGAGGCCACCTGGCTCGAGCCGCTGCTCAAACAGGGACGGGAACTGCGGCAGGTCGATTCCTCGGCGGGCCTGGAGCTTTTGGAGGGAGACCCGCACGTCTGGGTCTCTCCGGGTTGCGCCCGGATCATGGCCCGCAACATCGCCCAGGCCCTGGAAGAACTGTTGCCCGAGGATCGCAAGGCCATCCAGGCCAACCTCCAGGCCCTGCTGGCGGAGGTCGACGCGGTGGACCGGGAGCTGCAGGAGAGCCTGGGGAGCCTGCGCGGGACGAGGTTCTACGCCTTCCATCCGGCCTGGGGCTATCTGGCCCGGGAATACGGCCTGGAGCAGGTGGCCGTCGAGGAGGAGGGGCAGGAACCCTCGGCCGGTCGGCTCTCGGAGTTGTTGGAACAGGCTCGCCGCGACCAGATCCGGGTCCTCTTCGTCCAGCCCCAGTTCTCGGAAGCCAGTGCCCGGATGTTGGCCGAGGATCTGGGAGCCCGGATCCTTTCGCTGGATCCCCTGGCTCGCGACTGGCCCGCCACCATGCGCCAGGTGGCTGCCGCCTTCCGGGAGTCCCGATGAGCGCGCCGATCGTCGAGATCGAGGGGGTGAACCTGGCATTGCAGGGACAGACCATCCTGCAAGACGTCGATTTGCGGGTCGAACCAGGTGACTTCCTGGGAATCCTGGGCCCCAATGGGGGGGGCAAGTCGATGCTGGTCAAGGTGATGCTCGGGCTGGTCGCTCCGGAGCGGGGCAGCGTGCGACTCTTCGGCCAGCCGCCGCACCAGACCCGAGGGCGCGTGGGCTACGTCCCCCAGTTTGCGGGCTTCGACCGCCAGTATCCCATCTCGGTCCTGAACACGGTGCTCATGGGGCGCCTGGGGAGGCGGAAGTCCTTCCGCTCGCTGGGACCGGGCGACAAGAGCCTGGCCCGGCGCTGCCTGGAGCGCATGGGCCTGGCCGAGCTGGCGGACCGGCAGATCGGCCGGCTCTCGCTGGGTCAGCTTCAGCGGGTGCTGGTGGCCCGGGCCCTGGCGGTCGAGCCCGAGATGCTGGTCCTGGACGAACCGACGGCCAGCCTGGACCCCGGCGGTGGAGCGGATGTCTATCGGATTCTGGAGGAGCTCTCCAAGGAGATGACGATCCTGCTGGTTTCGCACGACCTGGGCGTGATCTCCACCCTGGTCTCGTCGGTCGCCTGCGTCAACCAGAAGCTCTACTACCACCCCCAGGCCAACGTCTCGCGCGAGGTCTTCGATGAAGCCTATGGCTGCCCGGTGGGCTTTGTGACCCACCAGCACACCCACCTTGTGCTGGAGGACCACAGGGATGCTTGAGGCCCTGGACTACCCCTTCTTCCAACGCGCCCTGGCGGCGGGCCTGCTGGCCAGCCTGGCCTGCGGGGTCGTGGGCACCTTCGTGGTGGTCCGCCGGCTGGCCTCGCTCTCTGGCGGGATCGCGCACGCGGCCTTCGCCGGGGTGGGGCTTGGCTATCTGCTGGGCTTTGATCCGCTGCTGGGGGCCGCGGGGGTGGCCCTCCTGGCCGGCCTGGGCCTGAGCGCCCTGTCGCGACGGGTGCAGGCGGCTCCGGACACGCTCATGGCGGCCCTGTGGTCCCTGGGCATGGCGCTGGGGATCCTCTTCGTCTCGCTGACCCCGGGGTATGCCCCCGACCTGATGAGTTACCTCTTCGGCAGCATCCTGCTGGTCACGCCCCTGCACGTCGGCTTCCTGGGGGTCCTGGACGGGGTGATCCTGCTGGGGACCGTCGTCTTCTTCCGGGAGTTGCGCGCGGTGACCTTCGATGAGGAGTTCTCGCGGTTGATGGGGCTGCCCGTGGACGCCCTCAGCAACGGCCTGCTGGCCCTGGTCTCGCTGGCGGTGGTGGTCCTGATCCGCGTCGTCGGCGTGATCCTGGTGCTGGCGCTGCTCACCATCCCCGCCCTGGTGGCCCGCCAGTGGACCGATCGCCTGGCCCCCATGATGGCCCTGGCCACCCTGATGGGCGCCGTCTGCACGGTGTCGGGGCTCTTCCTCTCCTATGGCCTCTCCACCACCTGGGGGTTGAACGTGCCCACCGGCCCCCTGGTCGTGCTGCTCGCGGCCCTGGTCTTCGCGGTCTCGACCCTGGCCCGGCGGGTGATCGAGAAGAGGTGAAAGCCCCCCCTCGTTGAGGGGGCGCCCTACCTCACCTGGGTCCAGGTCTTGTCCGGGTTGTAGGCCGTCATGGCCCGGCACAGCGAGTCGGTCTGGGGACCCAGGTCCTTCTGCCAGACCAGGCCGTTTGTGTTGACCAGGAAGGTGGTGATCCCGCTGTTGCCGTACTCGGCTGGCCAGGCGACGACCGCGAAGCCGCCCACCATCTGGCCGTTGGCCAGGTAGCTGTAGGCGCCCCCGCTTGCATCAGGGCCTTGTTGGGTGAGGATTCGATAGTAGTAGCCATGGTAGGGGGCCCCCTGCTTGGAGTAGCCCGCCTGTTGGGCCTGGGCGAAGAGGGGACCCAAGGGACTGGAGTCCTCTTCCTGCGCCACGGGCCAGTACAGGCCGTCCCTCTGGCCTTCGGAAGAGACGATTCGGGCCGCGTATTCGACCACTTCATCCTGATCGAAGTCCTGGCTGTAGTAGTCCAGTTGGGCTTCCACCAGGGCCATCAGTGTCTCCAGGGCAGCCAGTTCGTTGCGCCCGATCCGGCGGTTGAGGACCTCCTCGAAGCCGGCCGCGGCGTCGAATTTCCAGGAATTCCCCGTCTTGACCAGGGGCACCGGCATCGGCCAGTTGTCGAATCCGACGTTGACGATCACTTTCTGCTCGCCGTGGGGCTGGTAGAAGACCCTCTCGTCGACGGCGGACAGGAAGACCTGCAGGGCCTGCCGGTCTGCCACCGGGTCTCCCGAGTTGAGGATCGGGCGGCTTTCCGGGCCCAGAACGGCGACCATGCGGTCCGCATCCCCGGTCCTGGCTGCGGCCACGAAGGCCTTCAGGGCGGCCTGGGGCGTCGGCCAGGTGGGGGCGGTTCCTGGCGCCGCCTGGGCCGGCAGGACGGCCGCCAGGACCAGGGCCAGCGAGGTGGCCAGTTTATAGAATCGAATCACGTGTCTCATGAAGTGCCTCCTCCTGACTAACGCCGCCGTCCGCCAAAACCACCGGACCTGGGCATCTGCCGCCGCTCGGCGGGTTGCGAGACCTGGGTTTGGGGTCTGGACTGGGCGGAGCGCGACTCCATCCCTCTCTGGGCTTCCCACCGGGTCCGGCTTCCCGAGCCGACGTCCAGGCCGTGACTGGGACCGTCCAGGCGGGAGGCGTCGAAGGCGGGGCGGCTTGGTGAGGTGTTTGCCGGGCGTGGCCGGGCGGAATCCTGAGGGCGCTTCGCGTCGACCGGGCGGGTTCGAGCATCTGGAGGAGGCTGGGGATAGCCGTTCCTGCCGTGCCACTGGTCGGGTCCGGGGCGGGTGCCGGGGGTCCAGTTCGTGTTTCCGTTGTGGATGTTGTTGTGGATGTTGTTCTGGACATTGTTGATGTTGATGTTGTTGTTGATGTTGAAGGTGTTGCCTCCCCAGACGTTCACGCGGCCGTTGTAGTAGCCGCAGGAACCGTATCCCGGGCCCACGTAGACGTGGTGTCCGTGCCAGTCCCAGCACGATCCGTAGAAAAGGTCGTCCAGGATTGCCACCGTGCCCCAGGCCAGGGCCGTGGTGGCCACCACCCGGCCGGGGCTCCATCCGTAGGCGACGGCCGGCTCGTAGGTGGGCACGTAGACGACCTCGGGGTTTGAAGAGCCGATCAGGATGTAACCGGTGTTGTCTGTCTGCACGACGACCTCGCCGCTGCTCTTCAGCGAGCCGGTGGTCTGGGCCTGGGCGCGCAGGCGTTGGACCGAGTCGTAGACGCCGTCGGTCTGGTTCACGAAGGCCTGGCCCACGGTGTTGGTCCAGTTCATGTCGTTGGCCATCGTGCCCAGCACGTCGGGCAGGCTGCACAGGGCCTTGACGCTCTTGTCCCAGGTGAAGCCTTTGAGGGCGGAGGACAAGTTGGCCTGGTCGGCCGAGGGATGGGCCTTCACATACTGGTTTGCGGCTACGACCTGGTCGGGATAGGTGGAGGCGACCAGGACGAGGCCCAGCAGCGAGTCGGGGTAAAGGGCGATGGGCGCCAGGGTCTTGTCCAATGCCTCGTCGGTCAGGATGTCGGCCCGGGCAGCCGCTGGGAGCATCAGGAGGGTCAGCAACAGGGCTGAAACCAGGAGTCGCAACCGGTCTTTCACAGTCAACACGTGGGCCTCCTTGTCGGGGACGGGAAGGCACGGTCGAGCGCGCCCCCCCTGCCGTCCAGGGAGGGTTCCGGGGGGCGACGTCGATCCCTCCAGGCGACCCTCGGCAAACCGCCGGTGCTGCGGCGGTGGGTCTGGCGAAAGCCTCGTCTTCTCAGCCCTGCGCGGTGCGCGGAGGCATGAAGCGGGCCTCGGCGCTGGCCAGGACCCGGTCCTCCCAGAGGATCTCGGCCTCCAGGCGGAACAGGGTGGGGCGCATGGCGCAGGGGCGGGCTCGGACCAACAGGGGCACCTTCAAGGGAACCGCCTCCATGAAGCGGATGTCCAGCGCCGCGGTCACCGCGTGGACCCCGTGGTGGAAGAGGCAGTGGGTCATGGCTGCGTCCAGCAGCGAGGCGATCACGCCGCCGTGCAGGATCCCCTCGTAACCCTGCAAGCGCTCGTGCCCCCGGAAGGTGGTCTGGACCGACCCGTCCGGGCCCGCCTGGAACTCCAGGCCCAAGGACCAGGGGTTCTGTGGACCGCACAAGACGCAGCGCGGGTGTAGGCAGTTGACGATGTCCCGGGCCTGGCCGGGGGCCAGGAGGGGGGTGGATGTCGAACTCATGAGACCACCATTCTGCGGGAACTCGGGCTCCCCTGGAGGAACCGTCGGAAAGGGGGGGCTGAAGGTCTTCAGTCGGGCTGGGAAAAAAAGACCGGCCCGGAGCCGGAGCTCCGGGCCGGTCTGGCGGGGAGGGATCCCCAGAAAGTGGAGGTTAGTTGGTGACGCGCACGTTCAGGGCGCGGCTCCGGCTGGGGTTACGCTCGTCGGCACCCTTGTCGAATTCCACGGACTGGCCTTCGTTGAGGTTGTCGAACTGCTCGCCCAGGACGGCGGAGCTGTGAAAGAAGATGTCTTCGGTCTCGCCGGCCGGGCGGATGAAGCCGAAGCCGCGGTCGCGGGCGAGCCGCTTGATTTGTCCGGTTGCCATGATTGGCCTGCCTTCCTGTCTTGCCGCAGGTGTTTAGAGTTGCGGGACGGCGGAACCTTCCAGCCACTGCGACGGGGCCCAGCGAAGCCCCGTGAGGGGTTCGGTTCCGTGGAGTCGTCGAGTGCTGCGGCGGGGAGCCGGGTGGCAGAGAGGACTGCGCGAAGAGGACTTGGCGTCACTCTAGCAGATCCTCGGCGTCCTGGCAAATCGACCCCGTCGAACATCGCTCGGCGCGTCGGTTCTCAGTCCTCGAGCGTGGTCGGAGGCAGCCTGCGCAGGACCAGGAATCCCGCAACGCCAGCCAGCGTCGAGGCGCTCAGGATGGCCAATCGGGCGGTGTCCAGCCGGGCTCCCTCGCCGAAGGCCAGGCCGGCGATGAACAAGGACATCGTGAAGCCCACCCCGCCCAGCAGGCCGACCCCCAGGATGTGCCCCCAGGAGGTGCTGCGGGGCAGGCTGGCCAGACCCACGCGGACCACCAGCCACGAGCCCAGGACGATGCCCACGGGTTTGCCCACCAGCAGGCCTGCCGTGATCCCCAGGGCCAGGGGATCGCTCAGCCCGGAGCCGGCCTGGGCCAACGACACTCCGGAGTTGGCCAGGGCGAAGAGGGGCATGACGACCATGGCCACCCACGGGGCCAGGTCGTGTTCGAGCTGGTGCAGGGAAGGCTGCAGCTTTGTGCATGCCCATCGAAGGTGCATCACCCGGCTCAGCAGTTCCTCCTGGGCCAGGACGGCTCCTGTGGGGTTGCCCTGCTCGTTGAGTTGTCGGGTCGTCTCGTCCAGGTGTTCTTTGAAGCGGGGCAGGTTGATCCGCGACCAGGCCGGCATGGCCATGGCCAGCAGGACCCCCGCCACGGTGGCGTGCAGGCCCGAATGGAAGACCGCCATCCAGAGCAGCAGGCCCAGCACGCCATACCAGACCAGCCAGCGGATCCCCACCCAGTTGGAGATCAGCAGGACCAGGAAGGTGATTGCTGCGGCGCCCAGGGCTGCAAACTGCATGGTGTCGGTGTAGAACACGGCGATCACCAGGACCGCGCCCAGGTCGTCCGCGATGGCCAGGGCCGCCAGGAAGACCTTCAGACCCGTGGGAACGCGCCGTCCCAACAGAGCCAGGACCCCCAGTGCAAAAGCGATGTCGGTGGCCATCGGGACGCCCCAGCCTCGGGCTGCGTCGGTGCCTCCGGCCAGGGCCAGGTAGCACAGGGCGGGGGCCACCATGCCCCCCAGGGCGGCCATGATCGGCAGAAGGGCCTTGCGGGGCGAGGAGAGCTCCCCAACCAGGAATTCGCGTTTGATCTCCAGCCCGACCAGCAGGAAGAAGAGGGCCATCAGGGCGTCGTTGATCCAGTGACGCAGCGAGAGATCCAGGGCGTTCGGGCCCACGCGGATGGTGGCGTGGGTCTCCCAGGTGTTGTTGTAGCTTTCGGGTGCCAGATTGGCCCACAGAAGCGCGATGGCTGTGCTGGCCAGAAGCACCAGTCCACTGGAACTCTCTGTCTGGATGAACCGCTGGATGGGCCTCAGAACTCGGCGGATGGGTGGCTTGAGTTCAGTGCTTGCGGTGGCTCCTGCAGTCATCAAACGCGTGGGTCGGGTTGGAAGTTCCCGGCTCCTTTCAGGATTGAGCCGGCGTCCCGTGGACGCCGACTTCGGTCCGGTCGTCGATACGACGGGGCCCAGGGTCGGGCAGACCCTGGCTGGCCCAGGTGGCCATGGCCTCCAGCATCTCCACGCCGGTGGGCTGCCATTCGGCCTGAGCGAAGCTGTCATACCCCATCTTGCCCAGGCACAGGTAGTCGTCCAGGGCCACCGTGTAGGTGGTTTCGGCCTCCAGGGGCCGGCCATCCACCTCGGCAGCCAGGATCCGCTCGCCCGCGGGCATGGCGGCGTCGTAGGCAAAGCGCATTCCTGAGACCTGCAGGAAGGGCGTGTGGACCTGGGGCGAGAGGCTTCGGTTCGCGATGCTGTGCTCCAGGGCTGCCAGGATCTGCTGGCCGGTCAACTCACCCCGCATGACCTCGCTGCCGAAAGGCATCATCTCGTAGAGGTCCCGGCGGGTCAGCGGACCGGCCTCCAGGTCGCGGCGCAGGGCGTCGGAATTGATGAAGGCCACCTGGGTCCCCGCAGCGTGGCGCATGGCGTCGGTCACCAGGTTGCCGACGGGCGAGTCGGTCCGCTCGCTGCGCCCCATCCGCTCGGGAATCTCGGTCAGGACCTTGCCCATCTCGCGTTCGGCGCGCTCTTCATAGCGGGCGACCATGGCGGCCACTTCGGGATCGGGGTCGACCGTGGCGGGGTCGACGGGGATCAGCCGGTGCTCGACCCCCAGCAGCGAACGCTGGTCCAGGCTCAGGACCATTTCGCCGATCTCCTTGCCCATCGAGCCTGCCTGCACCAGGTAGTTGCCATCCAGGCGCTCGGGCCCGGTGAGGCGGTCATGGCTGTGCCCACCCAGGATGACCAGGCTTTGTCCAGGGAACTGCCGGGCCAGCTTGCGATCCTCCTCCAGGCCCATGTGCGACAGGACCACGACGATTTCCGCGCCTTCCTCTCGCATGGCCTGCAGGTTCTGGCGCAGGGCGGTGGCCTCGTCCAGGAAGCGCACGCCCTCGATGCGGTCCTTGCGCTGGTCGGTGGCCGTCTGGGCCGTCAGGAGGCCCGTGACCCCCACTTTGACCCCGTCCAGGTCGAAGACCTTGCGGGGCTGCGTATTTGGGACCGGCGAGCCGTCTTCCATCACGACGTTGGCGATCACCACCGGGTGTTGAGCCTGGGTCAGGCGTTCCAGCATGTTGCCCACGCCCCAGTGGAAGTCGTGGTTGCCCAGGGTGGCGGCATCGTAACCGACCTCGCCCATGATCTCCATCATGGACTCGCCTCGGTCCAGGTCGGTCGCAGCCTGCCCGTGCACGACGTCGCCGGCATCCAGCAGCAGGGTTCGACCAGGATCCTGTTGGCGAGCCTGTTCGACCAGGGTGGCCGTATAGGCGCTGCCGCCCAGCTCTGCAGGGCGCCCCAGGACGACTTCATCGGGAAGCGGGCTGATCGCACCGTGCACGTCGTTGGTGTGCAGGATGCGGATCCGCCTGGGCTGCGCTTCTGGAGCGATCGAACCAGCGGTCTTCGTGATGTCCATCCAAGGCCTCCGTCGCCCCCGCGATTCCGGCCATTTTACCATGACCCTCCCTGCTCCGCCCAGACCCTCCGGGAATCCGGGGTGCGCCCTGGAACGCTTGGGTGGCGGGGGGCGCGGGACCGCACGAGCATCCGGGCACGTCGGGGTTCTGACGGATTGAAGGACTGCCGGCAGGGGGGCGGGCCCTGCGCTCAGAAGCCCTGGGCCGTGAAAGTTCGATGTTTGTTCTTCGCCTCGCTCCAGGATCTGGTGGGCACCTCGGAGTGCGCCTCGGAGGTGCCGCCTGCGGCCCGGGTGGCCGACCTGTTGGACCATCTGCAGGCCCTGCACCCCGGGTTGGAGACCCGCAGGTCGGAGTTCCGGGTGGCCGTCGAAGGCGAGTTCGTGGACGAGGATCACGTCTTGTTTGAAGGGGCCGAGGTGGCCCTGGTCCCGCCGGTCAGCGGAGGGAGTGGAGGGCTGGTAGGACTCTCGACCGGCCCCATCTCGGTGGAGGAGTGTCTGCAAGCGGTGCACCGGGAGGACTGTGGAGCGGTGGTCCTTTTCCTGGGGACCGTGCGCGACCACGCCGGGGGGCGGTCCGTCCGTCTTCTGGAATACACCTCCTACGAACGGATGGCCCGCAGCAGCCTGGAGGACCTCGCCGCCGAGGTGCGTCGGCGTTTCCCGGTGGGGGAGGTCGCGTTGTGGCATCGAACCGGACCGCTTCAGCCTGGGGAGATCTCGGTGGTCGTGGCCGTGTCCTCGGCCCACCGCGAGGAAGCCTTCGCCGCTGCACGTTGGGCCCTGGACACACTGAAGGAGACCGTTCCGGTCTGGAAGAAGGAATTCGACCAGGACGGAGCCGTCTGGATCGAGGGCGATCTGCGGCACCCCTGCTGAGCTCCCCGGGAAGAAATGTCGCGCGGAGAGCGTCCTCAAAGGAGAACCGCGTTCGATGGGCCGAGGAGATCTGCACCACACCCTCACCGCCAAGATCCAGGCAGGCAGGCGTTTGACCCTGGAGGAGGGTCTGGCCCTCTACGCCGAACCCGACCTGACCTGGCTGGGTGAACTGGCCAACCTCCGCCGGGAGCAGGCCTTCGGCAACCGGACCACCTACGTGGTCAACCTCCATCTCAACTACACCAACCTCTGCGTGGGTTCGTGCCTGTTCTGCGCCTTCGCTCGCAAGCCGGGCGAGCCCGGGGGCTACGAGATGACCTTTGAGGAGATGCTGGAGCGCATCGCCCCCCTGCGCGGCGTGCCCGGGGCCGAGGTCCACATCGTCGGCGGGTTGCATCCCGGGCATCCCTACCGCTTCTATCCCAACCTTCTCGAGACGCTGCATCGCGCCGATCCCGGCCTGCACCTGAAGGCCTTCACCGCCGTGGAGATCGAGCACTTCGCCGGGCTTGCCGGGCGCAGCGTCGAGTGGGTCCTGGAGGACCTCAAGGCGAACGGCCTGGGCTCCATGCCTGGGGGGGGCGCCGAGATCCTGGTCGAACGCATCCACCGCAAGCTGCACCCGGCCAAGATCGGTCCCGAGCGCTGGCTGGAGATCCACGCCCTCGCCCACCGTTTGGGGATTCCCACCAGTGCGACCATGCTGGCCGGGCACATCGAGACCCCGGCCGAGCGCCTCGAGCACATGGACCTGCTGCGCCAGGCTCAGGAACGCAGCGGCGGTTTCCTGGCCTTCATCCCGCTTCGCTTCCATCCGGGCAATACCCGGCTCGCCGGGCTTCCCCTGATGAGCGACGAGCAGGTGCTGCGCGACCTGGCCGTCGGGCGTCTGATGCTGGACAACTTCCCCCACGTCAAGGCCTATTGGGTGATGTCGGGGCTCCAGGCCGCGGCGCGGGCCCAGTGGTTCGGAGCGGATGATCTGGACGGCACCGTCGTCGAGGAGCGGATCTCCCACATGGCCGGGTGCCTCTCGCCAGCAGGCCTGGCCGAGGAGAATCTGCGTCGGCTGATCCTTGAAGCCGGGCGAGAGCCGGTTCGCCGAGACGCGCTGTACCGCCCCCTGGAATCGCTTCCGGCCGAGTGCGACGCCTCGTGCGCCTCTTCGTCCTAGGCTCTGGGGTCCTCGAGCCGGCCCTGCGCCGCGGGGCCTCAGCCTATGCCCTGGAGGTGGGGGAGGAACTCCTTCTGTTGGAGATGGGCCCTGGCTCCCTGCGTTCGGCCCTGGCCTGCGGACTGGACCCTAGAAGGGCAATGCATGTCTTTCTCAGCCACTTCCACCCCGACCACACCGCCGAGCTGGTCCCCTTCCTCTTCGCCTGCAACTGCAGCGAAGCCTGGAGACCGGTCGATTCGCTGCATTTTCACGGCCCTTCTGGCCTGGGGAGGTTCCTGGATGCCCTGGAGACCCCCTTTCGATGGTTGCGTCCCCGTGGCTGGAAGCGCCAGATCCACGAGGAGGTCGGCTCCTGGTTCCAAGGGAGGGGTTGGAGGGCCCGGGCCTTCCCGGTCCGTCACGGGTCGGACCCGGCCATCGCCTGGAGGTTCGAGTCCGCGGGTCGGGTGCTGTGCTATTCGGGCGACACGGCCGAATGCGAGGGATTGGTGGAGGCCGCGCGGGGGGCAGACCTGCTGTTGTGCGAGTGCACTCGGGACGGAACGTCGCCTCCTCTGGAGGGCCATCTGGGCCCGGACGAGATTGGGCATCTGGCGACCCTGGCCGGCGTCGCGCGCGTGGTCCTGACCCATCTGGCCCCGGCCAGCGAGGAGGCGGACCTGCCGGGGCAGGTGCAACAATCCTATTCAGGGCCCGTCGAGCGTGCCGAGGACGGAATGGCCTTGGACCTGTCCGGCGCTCTGGCGTGTGGAGGACTTTCGCTTCGGGCCACGGAAGGTTGACAGCAATTGGGCCTTCGGGCTCTTGAGCGAAACGAACCCTGCGCCCGAGGGCAATCCCCTCCTGGAAGGGTCAGATGGCTGAGAATCCTCGTCTTTGTCCGGTCTGTGCCAGGCCCCTGGAGGGGCAGGCCAAGCGCGCCGCGTGCCTTCGTTGTCAGAATCTCTATCACCCGGAATGCTGGGAGGGCCTGACCCGGTGCCTGGCCTTCGGGTGCGTCGGGACCCCTGAGGAGGCCCTTCAGGACCTGGATGAGCCCGTCCCGCCGAAGGCCTGTCCGGTCTGCAACTTTGAGAATCCGCCCAGTGCAGCGGTGTGTCTTTCCTGCGGGGCCGATCTCTTCGAGAGACCGCCTCGGGAGAACTTTACATCGTTTGCCGGTTGGCAGGCCGCCACTCCCGAGACCCTGGTCCTGGCGTTGGATCGTCACTGGGAGAACGCCGTCCAACACCTCTATAACGGAGACCTGGAGGCCTGGTTCACCGAAAAGGGTCGCCAGGATCTGGCCGAAGCGGCCCGGACGGCGCGTCGGACCCATGAACAACACTCCGTCGGGCTGGAGTCCTTCCTGCTGGCCAGCAACCTGGTCGACGCCCCCCAGATCGAGGTCGCGCCGGCGACCCTGGAACTGGAAGGCCCCGGGCCCACCCTGACCAGTGCTTTGGAGGTTCGGAATCTGGGGCGCGGGTACCTGTCGGGAAGCCTCCTGGCAGAGGTTCCCTGGCTGACCCTGGAACCCGACGAGTTCGCCGGGAACCGCACTCGGATCGCCGTCACCGCCGACCTGGCTCAGCTTCCCGAAGGCTCCGTTCCAGGGGTGATTCGCATCCAGACTCCAGCCCAGTGCCTGGAGATCCAGGTGACCGCCCGGCGCCTTTCGATCGCCGGAGTGCTGGCGTTGTACCGGGAGGGGCAGACCTCCAAGGCGCGGACGCTGTGCCGGAAGCTGATCGATGCCCAGGCCGCGCACGCGGACGCGGCGGTCCTTCTGGCGGCCTGCTACCTGAAGGAAGAGAACCCAACGGCGGCCGTGCAGGCTTTGCGCAACCTGTCCGGGGCCTGTCAGGAGCTGCCCTCGGACCTGGTCGAGGTCGTCTTCCGTTGGCTGGGCGAGAATGATCCGGCGGCCTCCGGAGTCGAACGCGTCGAGGTCTTTGAAGCCCTGATCCCTTGCGCGGAGGGCCCTCTGGCCGAGGAACTCCGGCGCACCCTGGGCCAGGTCGCCATGGAACGGGCCCGGACGGCCGCCGAGGCTTTTCGGGACAACAACACCTCGTTGTGGCAGGGGCGGACGGCGACGACCCAGGACGTGATCGAGCTGTTGCAGATCGCGGCGGCCTACGATCCCGCGCTGGCCGAAGAGGCCGCCAGTCTGCAAAAGCAACTCCGCAAGAAGGTCAGCCGGGGGAAACTGGCCTTCAACCTGACGGTCGTCCTGGTGCTGATCGCGCTGCTGGCGGCTGCCAGCGGTTCGTGGCTGTGGACCTGGAAGCAGTCCCGGGATCTCCAACACACCGCAGGCCAGGCGTTGCAGGCCGGCAGGTTGGACGAGGCGGTCAAGGGATACCGGATCCTGCTGGACTCCAACGTCGACAACACGGTCTATCGCTCCAACCTGGTCAAGGCTCTGTTCATGCAATCCCGAGCCGCCGAGGAGGCCGGGGACTTCCAGCGCAGTCGGGCCGCGCTCATCCAGGCCATCGATCTCTGCATCGGTCGGCCCCAGATGCAGCAGGCTGCAGCAGCCATGCTCCTGGACTGGGCCCAGGATCTGGAGGAGAAGGGGCAACCGGGTGAGGCCCGTGTCCGACTGGAGCGGGCCGCCCGATTGGATGAGCAGAACCCGGAGATTCAGGGATCGCTGCGTCGACTGGCCAGCGCCACCGAACTGTATTGGAAGGTCTACCAGGTGGCCGAAGGACCCCTGGGCAGCCACCCCGTGGAGAACTACAAGGACATGGGGGCCGTGGCGGCCGGTGTTCGAGAACTGGTCGCCCGCGGAATGGTTTCCTACGAGTCCAGGATGATGGTGGCCTTGGCGGACGTCACCGGCGAGGGAGTCAAGGATCTCCTCGTCGCGGGAACCAAGAAACAGGGCTCGAGGGCTGAAGGCCACTACGCCATCTATCGTCTGGAGACGTCCCGTCTGGACCCGGTGCGGACCGGTCTGGTGCGCAAGACTCCCCTCCTGGTGGACCTGCAAGCCTGGGATTTGACCGGTTCGAAGCGATTCGATGCGATCATGACCTGGAGGGCTCCCTCGGCCGAGGAGGTCTTCCAGACCATGTTGGTCGCCTTCAGGGGAGGTCGCTTCCTGGAGGAGGTCGTGCCTTCCGACCTGGTCGTGGACGTCGCCGACCGCAACCGGGATGGGCGCGCCGAGATCTGGATGGCCGAAGTCGTGGCGGAATCGACCGGACCGGCCGAGCGGGTCCTGTTCCATCGCCCCTTCCTGTGGAATGCCCCGGGGTTCGAGAAGGCGACCGGAGACTTCTCTCAGCACTATCGGGACTATAAGGAGGGCCTGGATCTTCAGATCCAGGAGAACCCCTATCCTCCCTCCGATCCCCGGCACGAGAAGTTTCGCCAGGACCGCCTGAAGGGTCTCGGAACGGCCGACACGCTTCTGGATTCGCACTGAGGGAGAAGACTTTCTTGCCACGAGAACGCGAGAAGAAGGGCGGACGACGGGTTGGCCTGGGCTCCCCGGCGATCCTGATCCCCGCAGTGGTTGCGATGGTGCTGGTGGCCGTGCTGCTGGTGGCCGGCCTTTCGGGCGGTCAGGGCACCGTGGCCCGCCCCTCCCAGACTCGGACATTTGACGCTTTCGCCCAGTCCGTTCGGGACATGGAGGTCCAACGGGTGCAGATGTACCGCGACACGCTGTACGTCACGCCTCAGGAAGGGCCGACCTATCTGGTCCAGGATGTCTCGCCTGACTTCACCATCGGACTGCTGACCAAGTATCGAGTCCCCCTGGAGGGACTTCCCCAACCCCGGATGGCTGGCCCTCTGCTTGGGGCCGGGGTCCTGGTGGCGGTCTTGTTGCCCTATCTGCTGCTGGGCTGGCTGACGGTGATGATGGTCCGGGCTGCCGTCGGTGCCGCCGAGGTGGACTCTGAAGCCATCGAGAGCACGGCGCGCTGCCCCGAGTGTACCCGTTCCGTGGCTCGCGAGGCTCGTTTCTGTCAGCACTGTGGACACCCCTTGCAGGCAACCGGGCAGGTCCGTCACTGCGCTGGATGCAACGGGCAGGTCTGGCGGAGCGACCGTCACTGTCGCTCGTGTGGTCGAGCCCTCCCGGCGGCTCCCTTGGAGGCCCGTCGCCCTCGGGCCGAGATCGCGGTCAACCCGGAGCCTTCGGCGATCGCCTCGGAATCCGCTGCCACCCGCGCAGAGGCCGGCCCGGAGGGTCCCTCTCTCCTGCGGCGCGACCGAGGCCATCGTCCTCCTCGCCACTCGGATTCAGGAAGGGAGACCTGAACCTTCGAGAGCGGTCCGCCTCGGCGGCGCCAGGGAAATCGCTTGGGATCCAGAAGGAACCAGGGCACGACTGCGGTGGTTTCGCACGCGTGACTTCGAGAGGATGGGCAGACCTTGACTCCCTTTCCGGAGCCGAACGCAGACCTGGGGCTCGCCCCTGACCAGGCCGAATTGTTGGCCCGCCACCTGACCCTTCGCCTGGCCCGAGACCTGGGTCCCGAAGAGGCGATTCGACTCCTGCCCGCTCTCGTCAGGGCCCTGACAGGGGGGACGCCCGAGCCCGCCCAGGCCCGCTTGCGCCGGGACGTGGTGCATGCAGCTCGTCGCCTGGCCGACCTGGGACTGATGGCCGGCACGGCTGGGAATCTCAGCGTGCGAGAGTCCTCTTCGAACATCCTGATCACCCCGGCCGGCCTTCGCAAGGGTGAGATGCGTCCCGACGACCTGGTCCGCCTGGATATGCAAGGCAACCAGGTCTCCTCGGGACTGCGCCCCTCTTCGGAGTTCCGGATGCACCTGGGCGTGTATGGTGCCCGTCCGGACGTGAACGCGGTCGTGCATACCCACCCCCCTCACGCAACGGCCTTTGCTGCCGCCGGCATCCCCTTGGACCGGCCGGTCCTGGCCGAGGCGGTCCTTCTGCTGGCTCCCAAGGTTCCCGTGGTGCCGTTTGGAGCGCCGTCTTCACAGCAACTGGTCGACCACCTCAAGCCCTGGCTTGCCGACCACAACGCGTTCCTGTTGGCCAACCACGGGGCGGTCTGTCTGGGGAGGGACCTGGCCGAAGCGGTGCAACGCACCGAGACTCTCGAGTTCCTGGCCCGGGTTCTTCTGGCCGCCCGCACGTTGGGGGGCGAGAGTCTGCTGACCCACGCCGACCTGCGCAGCCTGAGCGAGACCCGGAGCGGGACACCTGCCGATTCCCGGTGAAGCCTGGGACCTCCCCGAAAGGGGGGCTGGAATGAAAGAAGCCCGCCGAATCGGCGGGCTTCCTTCATTCCAGCGTCAGGCTCCTAGGCTAGCGGCGGCCAGGGCTCTGGTTGCGGAAGCAGTCCGAGCAGTAGACCGGGCGGTCTCCGCGCGGGCGGAAAGGCACCTGGGTGGTCTGGCCGCATCCGTCGCACACCACTTCGTGCATCTCGCGGGCGCCGCCGCCACCACCACCACCACTACGGCCATAGCCGCCACCGTCACGGTCATTCTTGCGGGCGCGCCGGCAATCCGGGCAGCGCCGGGGGTCACTGCTGAACCCCTTCGTCGCATAGAACTCCTGCTCGCCGGTCGTGAAGACGAAAGTGGCGCCGCAATCCCCACAGGTCAGGTTTCGGTCAGTGTACACTCGATTTCCTCCAAAGGTTGGTCCGCGAACTTGGAACTCGAGCATCCGAAACCTGGGGGATCCTTCGCCCTTGTTACCATGGTTGCCTCGGTATTATAGGGCTGCTCGGGGGTGCGGTCAATCATTTGCGCCCCCCCTGAATCCGCCGCCTGGGTGCGGAAGCAGGGCATGGAGTCGCCTCCCGGTTGGGTCGCGTTGCCGAAATCCCGGCGCAGTCGCTCTCGCCGGCCAACCTGGCCAGGAGGGCGTGTTCCCTCGGCAGGGGGTACCGGGAGCGCAGCGCCGGGCCGGAAAAGAAAAGACCGACCCCGGAGTCGGAGTCGGCTGAGGGCCTGAGCCCACCTTCAGGACTCATTCTGGCAGGATTCACCCCCGGCATCATCCTGCAAAGGGTCCAATCGTGGAGTAACGCGATCTTCCCAGCCAGAACAGGCTGCCACTTTGCGCCCAGGGTGGCTTGAACGAGCCATGTCGGACCGGAACCTGCGTGCCTGGCCTGAGCACACCGGGTCCGGACAGGGTGCGGGAGGAGCGCTTTGGGATTCGGCGAAACGCTTGGCCGCGCAAGAGCCTGCCCGGGATGGATCTGTCGGGTCCTGGTCCCCTTGGAGGCTCCTGTGCCACCTGACGCGAGGAACCCCGATGCATTCATCCAGGAAGACCCATCGAGTCCGGGTCGGGACAGTCGAGATGGGCGGCGGAAGTCCAGTTCGGATCCAGAGCATGACCAACACGCCCACGGCCGATGTGGAGCGGACTGTCGCCCAGATCCTCGAACTGGTCTCGGCCGGTTCCGAGTTGGTGCGTTTCACGGTCAAGGATGAGGAAGACGCGCGGGCCGTTCCTGAGATCGCTCGGGTCCTGGCTCGCCGCGGTTGTTCCGTCCCGCTGGTGGGAGACTTCCACTACAATGGACACCGCCTGTTGACTCGCCACCGGGACTGCGCCCGGACCCTGGACAAGTACCGCATCAATCCCGGAAACGTCGGGACGGCTGAACAGCACGACGCAAACTTTCGGACCATGATCGAGGCGGCCGTGGAGCACGGCAAGGTGGTCCGAATCGGCGTGAATGGTGGCTCGCTGGATCAGGGCCTTCTGGCAGACCTGATCCAGGCCGACCTGGAGGCTGGACAACCTCGCGGAACGCGGGGGGTCTTCCTGGACACCATGGTCGAGAGCGCTTTGCGTTCCGCCCGTCAAGCGGAGGAGTACGGCTTGCCCGCCGACCGCATCGTGCTTTCGGCCAAGGTCAGCGAGGTCCGGGAGGTGGTCGAGGTCAATCGCGCCCTGGCCGCCCGGAGCCGATACGCCCTGCACGTTGGATTGACCGAGGCCGGGATGGGTCTCAAGGGCACGGTCGGCTCGGCCCTGGCCCTGGGCATCCTCCTGGCTGAAGGGGTGGGGGAGACCATCCGGGTTTCCCTGACTCCCGCACCGGGTGAGTCGCGCTCCCGGGAGGTGGAGGTGGCCCGCGAAATCGTGCAGGGTCTGGGTCTGCGAAGCTTCTACCCGCGCGTGACGGCCTGTCCGGGGTGCGGGCGGACCTCCAGCAGCCGGTTTCAGGAGCTGGCCCAGGACGTTCAGGGATTCCTTCAGCGGCGGATGCCGGATTGGCAGGCCGCCGGCCTGGTTGGGGTGGAATCCATGAAGGTGGCGGTCATGGGGTGCGTGGTCAACGGCCCTGGAGAGGCCCGCGGGGCTGACATCGGCATCTCCCTGCCCGGCTCGGGTGAGACTCCGGCCGCCCCGGTGTACGCAGATGGCCAGAAGATCGAGACCCTCAAAGGCGACGACCTGGGCCCCAGGTTCCTGCAGATTCTGGAGGCCTACGTCCGACGCCGCTATGCTCCCGGGCCAGCGACGACGCAGGCCGGTTCAAACCTCACGGGAACGCGCTCTTGACCGGCTCCGACGTGGTTCTGGCCGAGGAGGCGGTGCCCTCATCCCGAAGTCTGGATTCCAGGCAGGCCTGCGGGGGGAATTTCGGGCCGAGTGGAGGGCCGGTGGTCCGTGTTTTCGCCGAATGTCGCCAGGAGATCCTGGAGCACGGCGCCCAGGAATACCCTTGGGAGTGCTGTGGTCTTCTTCTGGGCCAGCAAGGGGCACCGGGCAGACCACACCTGGTTCGTCGGACGGCTCGAGCCGAGAATGCCTGGCCGGTCCCGACTCGGCGCGGGGATCGCTTCCTGCTGGCACCTCGAGACCTTCTTCGGGCTGGCCGGCAGGCGCAGCAGGCCGGGCTTGAGATCCTGGGGACCTATCATTCGCATCCCGACCGCCCGCCCCGGCCCTCGCACAGGGATCTGCGTCACGTCGATTTCGGTTGCCTGCACGCCATCCTGTCCGTGTGGCAGGGTCTTGCTGACGAGGTGACCTGGTGGCGTCCTGAGGGAGGAGTGTGGGGGGGCAATCTCGTCCAGGAGGTGCTTGAGCCCCTTGGCTGATCTCGGATTCCTGGTCACCCGCTCACCTCACACTAGCCCTGGTGCGCGTTCCTTCTACCTCCTGGCCCGGGCGGCCCAGGAGGCGGGACACACCGTTCGGGCCTTCTTCTACATGGATGGAGTCTATCAGTGCCTGAATGGCCAGGAGGCCTCTGGGGAGGAGGAGGGACCGGCCCGTTGGCTGGAGGAATTGCTTGACAAAGGAGCCCTGATGGTGGCCAGCAACCGGTGCATGCGGAGTCGAGGATTGGACCCCGCGGCTCTCCTTCCAGGGGTTCGGGTGGGGACCATGGAGGACCTGGCCTTGCTGACGGCCCAGGCGGATCGAGTGGTGTGTCTGTGAGCACTGCACGGAAGAAGATCGTCCTGACCGTGCAGAGCGTCCCACGTGATTGGGGGGCCTTGCGGGAGGTCCTGCACACCGCCGTCGGCCTGGCTGCCGGCCCACCTCGCCATCATGTGGTGGTCATTCTTCTGGGGGACGGGGTCGTGCACGGGTTGCGCGGCCACGACCTGCCCGGAACCGGGAACTACATGAAGGCGGCGCGAGCCCACGGAGTGGAGTTCTTCATCGAGCAGCAGGGCATGCTGCTGCGTGGCTTCTCCGAGGACCAGTTCCGGGAGGAGTTCAAGGTCGTCTCACGGGACCTGCTGCTTTGGAAACTGGGGATGGCGGACATCCACCTGAGGATTTGAGCATGAACGAGAAGAGACTCTGTCTGGTCTCGAGAGAGACGGTGGTGGAGGCGCGAAACCTGCTGGAAAACGTCCCGGACACCGGGGTCCTCCTGTTGGGGCGAGCCGTGATGCTCCCCGGCAGCCTCTTTGGCGACCGCGAGGTCTTTGCCCTGGCGGAGGAGATCCGGGACCTCGGTTTGGAGGGGAAGGTCTCTCCGGCGGTGAAGGCGTTGCCCGCGCAAGAGATCGTGGATCTCCTGCTGCAGAGGCGGATTTTCAACCTGGGGTGATCCGGACCGCCCCTGGCGTCGGGCGCATGCTCGGGAGGCACTGGAAATGGGTTCGCTCTTCGGTCACGGTGAGACTCGCAAGCCACAGGCTCCAAAGCGGGTTTCCAAGAGCCTGAATGAACTGGTCCCCCCCCCTTCCCGGGAGGTGGAAGACCGGAATCGCCCCATGACCGCCCCGGAGGTGGACCTCAAAGGGAAGCTCCCCGCAGGGGTCGCCGAGCGCCTGGCCGAGGTCCTGGAGGCGGGGTGTCGGGCCATCCTGGCCAACCCCGAGGAGGAGGAGGTCCGCTGGTTCGGGGTCCATGAGGCTCACATCGAGGAGATCGGACGCAGCCCCGTGGCCGACTACGACAGCCAACTGGTGCTGCTCGAGTCGTGTCGCGGCGGGGGCATCACGCTTCCGGACGCCCGCTATCGGATCGAGGCCTTCAAGTCCTTCAACGAATTCGGAGACCGACTGGTGCTCCAGTTCTTCGAGGAGGGACGCTTCACCAGCGATGAGGCCATCGAGCGCCGGCAGGAGAATATCCGACTGGTCAACCGCCTGAAGCCGGCCACCTCACTCACGGCCCGCAACGAGCGGGACATCGCCCGGGCCATCACCAGAAACCCCCGCCCGCGCTCGTTCGTCGAAATTCTGGTGGAGGAAGGGGTCCTGACTCGTGAAGAGATCGACCAGGTGCCGGCCGGCGAAGACTTCGAGTTGAGGTTGCTCCAGACCCACATTTTTCCTCGAAAGGTGGCCGCCCTGGCCCTGGCCCATTATCTCGGTGTGGACTACATCGACGTCGAGGCTGCCGCCTTCTCCAAGGAGGCAGCGCGTCTGCTTGAAAAGGATTGGGAGCTGGACCGGCAGGTGGTTCCTTTCGCCCGGGATGGAGAGGAGCTCAAGGTGGCCATGGCGGACCCCACCGACGTCGGACTCCTGGCTGAACTCGCCCGGTTGACGGGATGCAGGATCCGGCCTTACTGTTCCGCTGCGCAGGACATCGTGGGGATGATCCACAAAGCCCACAAGCGGGACGACTGACAGTCCCAAAAGAAGGGGATCGGGAGCCCGCCTTGGCATGGTTTTATGAGACCAACCCGTTCGTGGTACAGCCTGAGAAGGCGTCCTCGAGACTGACCAACCATTGGAATATCCTCAACCCGGGGGGCATCAAGCTGGCTCGGATGCTCCACGCACCGGACTCGCTTCTGGTTCGGACCATGCGTGCCGTGGGCCTGGCGGCTCAATACCCCGCCCGGATCACCATTCAGGATCTGCAGGGAAAGCCGCTTCTCTCCTTCCGCAAGAACTTCACCTTTGGCATGTTCCGAGCGCGGGTCTATGATCAGGACGGTTTCCTGGGAACCGTGACCGAGCAGAAGCTGGGTCTGGAGGGGCGCCAGTACGTCTTGCGGGATGCCCGGGGAACCATGCGGGGCCTCCTGGAGGGGGACTGGCGGGCCTACAGCCTGCAGATGAAGGACGCTCGAGGTTCAATCCTGGGCAAGATCAGCCGGAAGGCTGACCAGGTCAACAAGGTGATCTTCAGCGACAACTCGCCCTTCTACGTGGTGCACCTGTACATCGACCAGGAAGACCAGTCCTGGCGGCGGCTCTTGCTGGGAAGCGCCGCCGCCATCGCCTTGCTCCTGCGTTGAAGGGGGCTCAGGGGGTCTTTTTCGGAGCCCGATAGCGGGCCAGGTCGATCAGGGCATAGCGGGTCACCGTGCCCCGTTTGAGCGTGATCAGGAAGCGGGCTCGGCGCTCAAGACCGCTCAACTGGCTGCGGAAATCCTCCACCGTGCGGATGGGGGTGCCGTCGATCTGCACGATCACGTCTCCGACTTCCAGGTTGGCCTCCTGGGCTGCCGAGCCGCGGGTCACGTAGGAGATCAGGACGCCTTCCCTCTGGTCGAGGCGGAACTCCAGGAAGAGGGATTGGGTGATCTGTTTGGCTCCGAAGCCGAAATCGGTGTCGACCTCGGCAGCGTCCACAGGCGGCTGGATGCCGACAGTCAGGGTCCTTTCCAGGGATTGGCCCTGGCGATGGAGGGCGATTGGAACCCTGGTCTTGGGCTCCAGGCTGCTGACCATCTGGATGAACCGGTTGATCGAATCGTCCGAGTCGGCATCCAGGTCCACCTGGTCGAAGCGCGTCAGCACGTCCCCGCTCTTCAGGCCCGCCTGGTCGGCCGGTCCGCCCTTGACCAGGTCGCTGACCAGGACCCCTCGGAGGCGGGGATGCCCCAGATAGTCGGCCATCTCCGGCGTGAAGGGCTGCAGGTAGATGCCCAGCCAGCCCCGCTGGATCCGGCCTTCCACCTCGGCTCGCGTGATCACGTCACGGACCACGTTGGCGGGGATCGTGAACCCCTGACCGCGGCCGATGCCGACCGAGTTGATCCCGATCACGTCGCCGTGGAGGTTGACCAGAGGCCCCCCCGAGTTCCCGGGATCGATCAGGGCATCGGTCTGGATGAAATCGTTGAGCAGCGGGACTTCGCTGTCCAGTCCCGGGATGAATCGGCCCTTTCCGCTGACGATGCCGAACGAGACGGTCCGGTCGAACCCGTAGGGGTTTCCGATGGCCAGGACCCACTCACCCACCCGGACCTGGTCGGAGTCCGCCAGGTGGGCGGCCGGCAGGGGGCGGCCGGCCTGGACCTGAAGGAGGGCCAGGTCCGTCTGCTGGTCGCGACGCAGAACCTGGGCTTCCAACTTGGTCTTGTCGTCCAGGATGACGGTGATGACCTGGGCGCGGTCGATGACGTGATGGTTGGTCACGATCTTGCCGTCCGAGCTGAGGATCAGCCCCGAACCCATGCCCTTGTGACGCTGTTCTCCGCGTTTGGCCAGCACCTCGATGTGGACCACCGAGCTCTTGACCCGATTGGAGGCTGAGCTGAGGTGGTCCTGGAGGTCTTCGAAGAGCTTCAGGCCGTTGGGCTCTGCGGCTGCCGGAAGGACCAAGGTGGCCAGGAGGAGGAGGGTGGAGAACACTGATTTGAGGGAAAATCTGTTGAGCTTCACGGTTCAGGGGTTTCGGCCCCTCTGGGGAATTCCTGCAAGCGGAAAAGCAGCGCACCCCCGCCGGAAGGGCGAGGGTGCGGCGAGGGAGGAAGACGTCGGGCTCAGGCCAGTCGGTTGCCACCCAGGCTGAACAGGCCCGCAGAGGCCGTGGAGGGCCCGTTCAGGGAAAGATCCGGGAAACGCAGGATCTCCGGGGAGGGCTCATCGATGACCGCGATCGGTCCAGAATTCAGGATGGAGCCGACTTCCGTCGACCTGCTGGTTGTGGCCGGGACCTGGGGAGGGCCGGCTACGATGAATCCATCCACCTCCTCGACCCGCGAGGAGCCACCGTGCGGCGCCAGGCGTTCGCGGGCAGGGGGCGCGGGGGCTTCCGGGGTGAGGGCAGGAGAAAGGAACGAAGAACCGCCGCTCATCTGGACGGCGTCGTTTCCAAAACTGGATGGGGTCTCGATTGGGATCTCGGGCCGGACCGGGCTGGTCCGGACGGCAGGGACCGCCGGACGAACGTTCTGGGAGGCCCCGAGGCCCTGGATGTCGCTCATGATCTTCCTCCAACCAACAGGGGACGGTGAGAGCCCCCTCCAGGACTGCGCCGCAAGCTTTGAGTGCACCCGGCCAGCCTTGGGGTCATGCTAGCACCGGGCAGGGTGGAGGCACAATCGGTTCCGAGCGGGGATCTCGTCAAAGGAACCATCGTTTACAGGCGCGTAACAAGGGCCCGCAGAGAGGATGGATTTCGAACATGGACCGTTGGATCGACGTCGGGACCCAGGAAGAGCCGACCCCAGGTCGGGGTCTGGCGGTCTATCTGGAGGATGGTCGCGAGGTGGCCCTCTTCAACGTGGAGGGGACGCTCCACTGCACGGACAACGTCTGCCCCCACGTCAAGGGGCCCCTTGGGGAGGGGCACCTGGAAGGAGACACCGTGACCTGTCCATGGCACGGTTGGCAGTTCAACGTCCGCACCGGAGAGTGTCTCGATCGACCCGACCGACCCGTGGCGGTCCATCCGGTTCGACTCGAGGAAGGGCGGGTTCTGGTCGATCCGGGCAAGCCTGCAGAACCCTCAGGCCTGGGAGGCACTCTGGGCATTTGAGGTCTCCTGGAAGCGGTTCAGGACGTAGACCGTGATGTTGTACTCCGGCCACAGTTCCTGACGATTCGCCTGGATCGGCTCAGACAGTCGCTCCACGGTGTTGTTCGTCAAGGCGATCTCGCCTCCGGCGATACCCTTCTGGAGCTTCCCGGACAGGTCCAGGGTGTAGTCGTACAGGCTCCGGGTCATGCGGTAGTCCTTGAGGTCCCGGGTCAGGACGTGACCTGTGTTCAGGCCGATGCGCAAGGCCAGAGGGCCGTTGAGCCGGTTGTGCCGACGGTTGAAGCCGGGAAGGTTTTCCTGCAACTCCACGGCACAGCGCAGGGCCGAATCGGCGCTGGAGAAGATGCACATGACGCCATCTCCGGCGGCATCCTTGACCTGACCTCCCCAGCGACGGGCCAGATTCTGCACGTATTGGAAGTACTGCTGGAAGGTGTAGGTGACGGCCACCTTGTCCTGATCCTGTTTGAGCAGGGTCGAGTCCACGACGTCGATGCTGACCGCAGTCACCTCCTGGCTGTCTGCCGGCCGGGCAGACTGTTCCGGGTCGGTGGAGGCGTCCAGATCCGGGACGTGCTCGCCGTCGCGCTCGGAGAAGAAGTTGTTCAGCAGCAGATCGTGGTAGATTCGGTTCCGGATCTTGCACGTGCCGTCCTTGGCAGGCTTGATCAGGCCGACCAATTCCAGGCGCGCCAGGCGCTGGTTGGTCATCCGGTTGAAGCGGATGCTCTCCTTGCGGATCAGGACCCGCTCCAACCAGGGAACCAGCTCCGCCTCTTCGTGCAGGCGGTGGATGATGTGGTCGAGATTGTTGTCGTCCATCATCAGGTCCTGGATGGCCCTTTCGACGACTTCGGGGCCAGAGATCGGGATCTTCCACTCTTCGAAGATCGCACACAGGCGCTGGGTCAGGTAGGGCTGTCCTCCGGTCCAGTCGTGGACCACGTCGGGGATGTCCTCGTCAAAGTAGACACCCATCCGTTCGAGCATGCTGACCAGACGGCGCACGCCATCCCGGGTCAGGTCGCTCATCCGGAGCGTCTTGGAGATGTTGAAGGGCGAGTTGGCTGGATTCTTGATCAGGTCCCGGGGCTGGAAGGTCCCGCACAGAACGAAGTTGGTGAAGCGAAACTCGGGCTTGACCTGACGGTTCGAGAAGACGTAGCGCACGTTCCCGAAGAAGGCGTCGGACATGTCCTCGGGGACGGTTCCCACCTCGTCGAGCATGATGCACAGTCGGGTGTTGCCCAACTGGGTGCTCACGGCTCGGAGGAACTGGACGAACTCCAGATGCGAGTGGGGCAGGGGAGGATGGTCCCCCCCCGGCAGAACCTGCTCAGCGATTCCCGTGGAAAGGTGGGCATACCACGAGTCCAGGGACTCTTCGCGGGCCGGCGAGAGGTCGACATAGGCGATGGCCATGCCGGCCTCCGTCAGCAGTCGTCGGACTCGAAGAAGCAGGCTGGTCTTGCCCATCTGACGGGGAGCCAGGACGGTGACGAAGTCCCCCGCGGCGATGTGCTCGGGAAGCTTGTCGTCCTCGGGCCGCTTGATGTACACAGGCGAATTGGGGTCGAGGTTGCCGCCCCAGTGAAAGAACCTAGCCTCCATGCAGCATCATCTCTTTGTGCAGTTGGATCTCCTCGGCGACGTCCATCACCTCGCGCATCAGGTGGGGCAGGTGACGAGCCGCAAACTGATAGCGGGAACCTCGTTTCTCGAGGATCCCGTAAAGACAGAGGTTGTCCATCGCCTCAACCACCAACGGAGCCGGCAGCTCGATTTCGAAGTCCTCCTGCAGGCGGCGCCGGATTTCGGGGGGAGAGGCCGTCTCGTCCGGTTCCAGGGCCAGGATCAGGATCTTTTCGGTTTCGCTGGCCCGTCCCCAGAGCGTGTCCAGGTAGTCCTCCAGGTAGCTCGGGTCCGCAACAACCTCGTCGAGGTGTTCTCGCTTGACCATCCGGGTCCTTTCCCGATTCAGGACCTCGACCAGATTGGCGCAGGTTCGTTGGATCAGGTTGGGATGACTGCTGGTGACCTCCAGGATGCGCTGGATGGAGGATTCCCGGTCCTCCCACCGGACCTCCATCTGTTCCAGGGGTTCGGTGATCAACCGGGCAGCATCCCGGGGATCCAGGAACTGGACCCGCATGGTGTGGCAGAAGTTGAACAGGGCCGAGTTGGGATCCCGCAATTTGTGCAGCAGGGTCCGCTCGCCACAGAAGAGGAAGTGGGCCGCCTCCTCCCCCTCGGCCACCCTGAAGGCCCGGAAGAGGCCTTCGGCGCCTTCAGGGTCCTCGCGCAGAACCAGGTCCACCTCGTCGAGGATGAACTGGACCGGGGCTCCAGCGTAGCCGGCTCGCAGAGAGTCGAGAAGCCCTCGGAAGGCCGCCGGCGAGGACAGGTCCTCCTGGGCCTGCGCGGGGACGTACTCCGAGGCCAGGGTGAGCAGGAACGACGGGGCATCGTAGATGGACTGGCAGTCCAGATAGACCACGGGCCGGGGCCGGTTGCGCAGCGAGGCCAGCACTCGCTGGAGGATCGAGGTCTTCCCGATCCGTCGGGGGCCCACCAGGGCCAGGCTGGATGTCTCGATCCGGTGGACGATTTCCTTGATCTCGCCCTCCCGGCCAAAGAACATTGAGGACGGGACCGGCCCCTCGGTGACGAAGGGCGAGACCACCGTCAGGTCCACCTGCTCGAGGATCCGGGCCACCAGCGCCTTCAATCGCCAGCGAACCCGGAGGACCTCGCGCAGGTCCATCTGGGTCAGGACGATCACGTCGTAGCGCAGCAGGGTCCGCAGGTGTTCATCGATGATCTGGATGTTCTGCCGGGCGTCACCCAGAGTCAGCAGCAGGCCGAAGCGAGAGTCGGGTCCTCCCTGCTCCATGAGGGATCGCAAGGCCTCGACGTCGCCCTGGGACAGGACCGGGACCCGGCTGACCAGGATCGGGATTCTGCTGGGAATCTTGATGCGCAGTCCGTGAGTCCCCACCCGGAGCCCTCGCAGATTGCCCAACCCGATCCCCTCGCCCGGGGTGAATCCCAGGCTGGTGCACAGGAAGCCGATCAGCGTCCGGGCGTTGTCTGAAAATGCCTCAGGGTCCGCCTCGGCTGATTCCTGGACGCGCCTCCAGGTGCGCTCCAGGGTCTCCACATCCCGGGCCGAGACCAGCTCCAGCTTCCCGGAAACGGCGTGATAGGTCAGGTTCTCCTCGGGATGTTCCTGCAGGAAGCGCAGCAGGGCCCAGCGACGCACGCCGATGGGAACGCTGATCAGGTCGCTGGTGGCCACCGAGGGCTCCTGCTGGAGGGCGCGCTGGATGGCTCGGGACCACTGAGGCCACTTCTCCTCCAGACGCTCGTCGAACGAGGCCACCCCGTCTTTCAAAGCCTCGTCCAGATCCAGCCCGAGGAAGCGCAGCGGACGCAGGTCTGCCGTGAGGCTGCGCCGATACCCTTCCGCTCCGGTCTCGTCCAGGCGCTGGTCCTGCCAACGGTGCAGCGCGGCCAGGAAGTCTCCCTCGACGTGCAGGGCCTCCAGGGGGTCGGCATAGAGCCGCAGGCACGACTTCAGCGCCGTCAGGTCGGGCCACCTCGGACTTTCCAGGCGGTCGATCTGGTCGCCGGGGCCTCGGGTGCGCTCGGTCAGCATGCCCAGGTGCAATCCGATGGCCAGGCTCTCGCGCAGGACTCGAACCTGGCTGGCGGAGGGACGGCCCAGGGCTCGCCATTGCACGTCTGTCCGGACGTGCAGCCCACGCCGACCCAGGCGCAAGGTCTGGAGATAGGCACGACGGTGGGAATGCAGGTCCAGGGCATCCAGGGGAAAGCCTCCGCTGACCCGGATGAAGGCCACCCGCTCGGGGCTGGACAGGGGCAGGACCTTGACAGGGATGTCCGTGGGGAGCCGGGAGAGGTGATCCAGGAAGGTTCGGCCTGCCTCCGAGTCTGGATTCTCACCGCCCCTCAATCCGACGTAGGCCACGCGCAGGCTGGTTCCGGGTTCGTAGTCGGGAATGGCCAGCGAGGAGGCCATCGAAGGCCGGGCCCGCTCGAAGAGGATGCGAATCTGGTCTCGTGCGGCCTCATCGGGATGTTGGGTCAGGAAGAGGCTCAGCACGTCGGGTTCCTGGGAAGCGTTCCCTTCCTGAAGGACCTGCAGGATTCGTCCCAGCCAGGCTGCTCGGGGGATGGTGCGGGGGACCGAGAAGAGGTCCTGCCCCACCTGCGCCAGGAGTTCCTCGGTGGCCCGGGACACCCTGTCCGGGGCACATCGCTCACGGATGAACTCTTCCACGTCGGTGGGAGTCAGCAGGACCTCGCCGGGCACGGCGAACAGCCGACCGCGCGCCCTGGTCTCTTCGGACCTCAGCTCCGATTCGACCGCGTCGAGATACTCCAACAACTCGTGGACTCCGTTCGAGAAGCGCTGAAGGGTGTCCAGCAACCCCAGGTACACGTTCAGAGCCTGGCGGTCCACGGACAGCCTCACGCGGTTCTCGTGGTAGTCCTTCAGCGCCTCGAGGCACCTCTCGACGGGTTCGTTCGAGACTTTGCGCAGCCACCGGTCCAGCAGGCCAGGCTGGTGGTTGCCCACCTCCTCAATGACTCTGCGCTTCTCTTCGGTCAGCCTCATCTCGGCGGTCTCTCCGCTGTTGAGGGCCTCATGGAGGTCGTTCAGGCAGTGACCGATCCGATCGGAGAGCTCATCCAGGAAGACGCAGAATCCCAGGTACTGCTCACGACCCGCGCGAAAGAAGCTGGACAGCTCGCCGACCAGATTCTGGGAGCGCTCCTGCAGGAGTCGGGTGGTCTGTTGTTCGAGGAAGCCGATGGCGCCCTCGGGTGCGTCGGACGCCATCTGTCGGCTCAGGGATTCGTCAAGTTCGGTCAGATGCCGGGCCAGGTCCGCCCCGAACCTGGGCGCCCGGGCCAGGTCCTCGGCCAGTCGGCGGGTCTGCCGGTCCAGATCGAAGCGCCCTTCGAAGGCCGAATCCAGGGCAATCCGGAGCACCCGGCGGAAGCTGTTCGTGTGAAGCTCCTGGCTCTTGAGGAAGCTCTCGGCGTGATCCCTCTCCTCGTCTCCGCTGCTTCCGCTCCCGGCATGGAACAGCGTGGTTCGCCAGCGATTCACCACCTGGGCCGCCAGCCTGGCGTTGGCGGCGAGTTTCAGGTCCCCGCGCGGCAGGCTCAGGGTTGCCGAGCCGCAACTGAAGTAGCACACGGGATTCCCGCGCAGGTCGGTGCCTTGGAAGAAGGACTCGTGTCGGTGGTTCAGTTCGTCGCGCAGAGAGGAGAAGTCGTCCCACATCAACAGGCCGACCTGCGCCGCAAGCTGGTCGAAGAGCGGGGGGAGCGAGGTCTCCTCTGCCAGGTTGTTGCCGGCCAGGAGGAAGACCTGCTCGAAGGGGGGGCGGTCGGTCTCCCATCGCTCTCCGGAGCTGTACTCGTATGGATAACGGGAATCCTGGGCCATCCAGTGGTTGAGCTCGACCATCCCGGCGAAGACGTTGGCGGCAGTGGTTTCGTCCCGGGGAGGGTGGGTCCCCATCAGGAGCAGGGCAGCGAACGAGCAGGGAAGCGTCGCGGTGTGCACCAGTCGATGAACCAGGTAGGCGAAGTCGCACAGCATCCCGCTTCCCGTGCCGCCTCCCAGGCTGGAGACCACCAGGACCTGAAGGCTCCCGGGCGCGCGCTCCACCGGATGGGCCGGATCCGCCCCGCCCAGGCGGGCCAGGGTGGTCGCGATTCGCCGCTCCAGCTCACGGCGGTGCAGGAAGAAGGCCAACCTTCCCAGGGGGCGGCTGCCGCGCAATCCGCGACCCGGGTCGATGACCGGCAAATCGCCGGGCAACCAGTCTTTCACGGGAGGATAGTCCTGGGGGCGGGCCAGGACCGAGCCAAACTCGTCGGTTTCCAGGAACATGCCTTCGTAGGCATGCAGCCCCTCGTCCTTGAGCACCGTCCGGTCGGTGTCAATGCCCAGGCACAGGACGGGTCCCGGGTGTCCTCCGGGGCCGCGTCGAGCCAGGAGTCGGCTGGCGTGGCGGACAGCCTGGAAGCCCAGACCTCCCAGGCCAACCAGGAGGTAGGCGGTGGGGCCCTCGGCGGCACTCATTCGTCTGGTCTTGAAGCCGGGTTTGGGACGCGCATTCGGTTGCTGGATCACTCCGGTTCCGGATACTCGATTCGGGACTCCTCCAGGCACGGAGGAACCGTCCTGATTGGCCCACTTCGGGGTTCAGGGGGAGGTTGCCTGTCTTGACCGCAGGTTCTCGCGTCGTGAGGAGGAAGCCGGAGGGGGCAGCAAATCCGCCTCGTGAGGTGACCCCACTGGGTACGTACAGCTACAGGGTCCTGGACAAGAACGCACGGATTCTCGAAGGGACCATCGACGCGCCCTCGGCGCTGATGGCGCGGACGCGTCTGCGTCAGGACTATGCCAGCATCCTCTCCCTCGAGGAACGACAGACCACTGAAGAACTTCGGAACCTGGGGAACCGGCGGGTCTCGGGCGAGGACCTGGCCATCGCCGTCCGGCAGATTGCCACCATGATGGCGGCCGGAATCCCACTGGCCCGGGCCCTGAGGCTGATCGCAAGCGGTGCCAGCGGGGCCCTCAAGGACGTCTTCTCCAGCATGTCGATGCAGGTGGAGTCCGGAGTCTCGTTCTCGCACTCGATGCGGCGCCACCCGGGGGCCTTTGACGACGTCTTCATCCGGATCGTCGAGTCGGGCGAAGTCTCGGGTCGGATGGATTCGGTCCTGGGCAAATTGGCGGACCTCCAGGAGAAGAGTGTCCGACTGCGCAAGAAGCTGATCGCCAATTTTGCCTATCCGTCCGTGCTTGGAGCCACGGCACTGGCCACCTTGTCCGTCTTTGTCTTCTACGTCCTGCCTTTGATGCAGCCCGTCTTCCATTCGCTGGGGGTCGAACTGCCCCTGGCCACCCGGATCGTCCTGGTCCTGGCCAACTCGATTCGGAACCCCTGGATCATGGGCCCCTCTCTCTTGATGGTCCTGGCCCTGACGGTGGCCGGCATCCTGGTCTGGCGGACTCTCTCGCGATCGCAGGAGTTCCGCTACCGTGTCCACTCCGTCGTGCTGGCCACGCCGATCGTCGGCGGGCTGATCGAGAAGTCCACCGTGGCTCGGGTCCTGTTCACCCTCTCCACTCTGCTGGAGTCCGGTGTCTCATTGGGACCTTCCCTGGCGGTGGTCGAGAAGGTGGCGGGCAACGAGGTGGTGGCCTGGCGCATGGGCCAGGCCCGCAAGGCCATGGTCGCCGGGGGTGGAGTCTACGAATCCCTTCAGGTCTCCGGGGCCTTCCCCGAGATGGTGCTGCAGATGATCCGGGCCGGTGAAGAGTCGGGCAACCTGGACACCATGATGCGCCGCGTCTCGGTGATGTACGAGGAAGAGGTCGACCTGGCCCTGGGATCCCTGGCCACGACCCTCGAGCCGCTCATCCTCATGGGGATGGGCGTGGTGGTCGGCTTCATCACCCTGGCTTCGTTCATGCCGATGGTGAAGCTGCTCTCCGAGATCTGAGATTTGGGCCGGCGCCAGGAGCGGGGCTGGTCGAACGGATTCAGTCGGCCTTGGGAAGATCCCTCAAAGCCGACTCTTCGTTGGGATGGATGGCCAGGAGCCGGTCCAGTCCCGTCAGGCCCAGGACCCGCAGGACGGGGCGGACGTTGCAGACCAGCCGCAGGGAACCCTGGTTCTCGCGGACGCGCCGCAGGGTGCCCAACAGCACGGCCAGCCCGCTGGAATCCAGGTAGCCGACTTCGTTGAGGTCCATCATCAGGTGTTTGTGGCCGGCCCGAAGGATCTCGGCCAGGTGGTTGCGCAGGACTTCAGAGGTGGCCAGCTCCAGGTTCCCGCGGACCCGGATGCGGTAGACGCCGTGGCCAGCCTCTTCGCTGGTGACTTCCAGGTTTTCCTCGGTCGGGTTCGTATCCATGAAGACCCTCAAGCGGCCTGCTTCGGCCGGGTGGACGAGTCATGATCCACTCGGCCGGGCAGCCTTCCAGGATGATTTGCTCCCTCCCGCTTCGTTTCGGGCTCGAGGTTCCCCTCCAGGGCCGCCGAGGTGTTCTGGAATCTCTCCAGGAGGGCCCTGTCACGGGTCAGGCCCGAATCAGGAGGTCTTCCGATCGCCCCTTCGTCCATCGCCCGCCGGCCTGGCAGCGCAGACCGCGGTGAAGGAACTTCCTCAATCTTCGGCGAATTTTCGTCAAGCCTGAAGTGTCGAATCTTCGTTCTCAACACGGCTCGCCCCGACGCAGGGGCTCTTCGCACCCGTCTGCCCGGGAGGGACGGGTTGGTTTGGCCTTGGCTTTGATGGTCCTGCTGGGGGGGGTGGCCTTCTACCTGGGGTGGGCGGGAGCCCTGCGCCAGGAGGCGGGTTCTCTGCCCTCAGGGCTTCAGATTCCGCAGACACCGAGCTTCTCATCGGAAGGGCTCGACCAGGCCTCACCGGATCCGGGAACCCTGCCGGAAGGCGTCTCGGAGCAACCTGTCGAGGGACCCCCATCGGGGCCCTCCCTCGACAGGGAGATGTCCCCTGGCAGATCCACGGCACCACGGGCCCTGGTTTCGGTCGTGATCGACGATTGCGGACAGGACTACGACCGGGAGCGGTTCTTCCTGGAGCTTGAGGCGCCGCTGACCCTGGCGGTGCTGCCTCACCTTCCGGATTCCAGAAGGCTGGCCAGGGAGGCCGCCTCGAGGGGCCGGAGCGTCCTGCTCCACATGCCCATGGAGGCCTCTGGAGGGGCGGACCCCGGCCCTGGAGCTTTGCGAGCGGACATGGCGGACGAGGAACTGGCTCGCCGGGCGCACGAAAACTTCCTGGCCGTTCCGGGAGCCTGCGGGGTCAACAATCACCAGGGGTCCCAGGGCACCACCGACCCCCGACTGGTGCGTGCGGTCCTGCAGGAAGCCGCTCGGCAGGGGGCCTTCGTCCTGGACAGCCGGACCACTCCGGACACGATCCTGGCTCAAGAGGCTCGGGCCATGGGCCTGAAGACGCGAAGCCGGGACTTGTTCCTGGACCACGAGGACGACGTCGAGCGAATCCTGCTTGCGATGGACCGACTGGCGGAGCACGCCTTGCGGCACGGGACCGCCGTGGCCCTGGCCCACCCCCGCCCGGCAACCCTTCAGGCGCTGCGTGTTGGCCTTCCGCGTCTGCGAGAGGCCGGCGTGACCCTGGTCGGGTTGGAAGATCTTCTCGAGTCGGACCCCGTCGGATTCAGGGCGGACCCGGAACCATGACGAGAGTTGGGAATTTATACCCTGCACGGTGTTGAAGTCTGCAGGCAGAAGGAGGGAGCCATGAGGAGAATCTGGTCCGCCTGGACGGCGGTCCTGTTGGGTTGCCTCTTATCGGCCCTGCCGGTCGCTGCCCAGGGGACCTCGGAACCCCAGGGCACAGCGGGCGACCTGCCGGTCGTGGTCGTTGGCGAAGCCCGTCCTCTCAGCCTGAAGGCACTTGGGACCACGATTCTCCTCAAGACGCGCTCCACCGGGGTGGAGGACGAGTCCCTGGTGGCAGCTACGGACCCGGGCCTTCCCCGACTGGCCTCCCTCTTCGGGGCGGAATGGGCCTGGCAGGACGCCGACCGGCTGCTGGTCCGCCGTGGAGACCTGAAGATCGAGCTGGGCCTGGGCCAGGAGGAGCTGCCTCAGGAGGTGGGCGGAAGGCGGCTGGAGGTTCCCGCTCGGCTGGTGGAGGGTGTCCCCCACGTCCCCTTGTCCTGCCTGGAGGATCTCCTGGCCGTCCGTTTGACCCTGGCTGCCGACGAACGATCCGGTTGGGTCGAGCCGCTGATCCAGAACATCCGGCTGGAGGGAGACGCCAGGCGCCCAAAACTGGTGATCCGCAGTTCGGCTCCCCTGACATTCAAGACCTTCAGCCTGCGTCGACCGGATCGCTACGTGATCGATCTGGCGGGGGGAGTGCTGGATACCCCCGCCCTGCGCGTGAGCCATCCGGAGTTGGGGGACATCCGCTTGGGCCAGTTCCAGTTAGGGCCGGCCGTCACCCGGGTGGTCATCCCCTCCGTCCCGGGTCTGACCATCGTCGCTCCCCGCCCGGGGCCCAGTCGAGAGATCGCCTTCGAACTGGCCAGGCAGGGAGCCTCCGCCCCGGCCCGGGACTTCCCTGTGCAGAAGGTCACCGCCGCCCGGGTCGAGCCCATGGCCTCCGGTCAGCGGGTGGTCCTGCAGTTCAGCGGACCCGTCCAATATGAGTGGAGCCGCCTTCTGCCTCCGGACAACCGTTTTTTTCTGGACCTCCCTCAGGCCATCCTGGTCGGCCCCAAGCAGGAGCTTCAGGTGCAGGACGGTCATCTGCGCTCAGTTCGGGTTTCTCAGTTCCAGACGGAACCCGCGCCCATCACGCGGGTCGTGGTGGATCTGGAGAAGGCGGCCCAGACCCGTCTGACCGCGGGCGAGACGCCCCACAGCCTGGTCCTGGAGATCCGCCACGACACCATCGAACCCTCCATGGCCATGTTGAAAGGCTACGGGACGACGTCCTTCCCCGCGTCCGGGGGCGTTGTATGCCTGGACCCTGGTCACGGCGGGTCGGATCCAGGAGCCGTCAACCGGGGCCTGGGGCTTACCGAGAAGGAGGTGACCCTGGATCTCTGCCTGCGCCTGGCCAGGATCCTGCGAACCCGGGGGTGGAACGTGGTGATGACGCGGGATGACGACCGCGATGTCTCGTGGGCAGGATCCAGCGCGCGGGAGGAATTGGGCGCCCGGGTGCAGATCGCCAACGACCTGGGAGCGGACGTCTTTGTCAGCGTCCACTGCAACGCGTCGGTGAACACGGCCGTCAAGGGGACGTCCCTGCACACGTTCAAAGGCAGCGACACCCTGCTGGCCGAGGAGTTGCACCCGACGCTGGTGGACGCTGCGGGGCGACCGGATCGGGGGATCCAGAAGGATCGCTTCTACGTCCTGGCCCACTCCAGGATGCCCGCGGTTCTGGTGGAGGCCGCCTTCCTGAGCAACCCCGAGGAGGCGCGTCTGCTGGGGACACCGGAGTATCGTCAGCAACTGGCAGAGGCTTTGGCCGACGGCCTGGGGCGCTACGCCTCCCGCTATCTCAAGCAGACCACGGCGGGGCCGTGACGGCGGGGAGGCTATTCGACTTCGAGGCGGATCTTGACGGTGTTGATCCGCTTGCGACCCGTCACCGTCTGCACGAAGTTCAGGTCTCCCGAGCCCCGGGCAAAGCTGCCTGAGGCATCGAAGTAGAAGACCTTGCGCCCCGTTTCGGTTGCGCTGATTTCCGAGAGCTGGAACTTCTCGACTCCGGCCAGGGGGAAGCGGCGGCTGGTCTTGACCAGTTCGGTCTCCAGGTTCTGCTCGCCCCCGGCGGGGAATTCGATGCCGAAGAGCCCCGTGCCGAAGTCGATCTCCATGATCCCGCCCAGGCCCTGGTGGATTCGGGACTTGCGCTGCAGCTCGCGGTAGAGCGGGGAGGGGGGGCGATGCAAAGCAGAAGGGTTCGTGGCTGGTTCGGCCGACAACTTGGTTCCTCCAACGAGCGGGGAGCCTGGCCCGGCAGTCCACCCGGCCCGTCCGGGCCGGCGTCTGCAGCGAGGGGTGGCTCGCCTCCAAGGTTCGACCCAGGATACTCGGGGTGCCCTGGCTTGTCAAAGCGGTTGTTGTTTCCCATTTGTAACCAATGGGACCGGATTGACAGGGACCCGGCTTCCGCCCGTGGAACGCGACCGCGATGAGTGAACTCCCCCTCTTCGTCCAGGCCGTCCTGCTGGGGATCGTCCAGGGGCTGACCGAGTTCCTGCCGGTCTCCTCTTCGGCTCACCTGGTCCTGCTGCCAACCCTGGGAGGTGGCCAGTATTTCGGCAAGTCCTTCGACGTGGCCCTGCACGGCGGGACCTTGCTGGCCTTGTTGCTGGCCATGCCCGAGGAGGCCCGGGCCTTCACCCGCATGCTGGCCGGCCTGCTGCGAGGGCGGTTCCGTCCCCAAAAGCCTTTGGAGCGCCTGACGCTTCTGGCTCTCCTCGGGGCCCTTCCCGCGGGCCTGGTCGGCCTGGCCCTGGAACAGCGGGTGGAGGATCTTCTGCACGGGGTTCCCCTCCTGGCCCTCACCCTGGCTGGCTTCGGCGCCCTGATGGCCCTCGTGGACCGGCGCAGCCCGCGAAACCGTGAACTCTTCACATGCGGCCTCCGCGAGGCCTTCCTGGTGGGCATGGCCCAGGCCCTGGCCATCGTGCCGGGGGTTTCGCGATCCGGAGCGACCTTGACCGCGGCTCGGGCTTTGGGCCTTTCCCGCCCCGATGCCGCCAGGCTCTCCTTCCTCTTCGCGTTCCCGGTCCTGGGCGGTGCCACCCTGCTCAAGGCCTTGAGGGGCTTTGAACTTCCGACTCCCGAGCTCATCGGGCCCCTGGCGGCAGGGGTGGCGGCCGCAGCCATCAGCGGGACCCTGGGCCTGGGTCTGCTGCGGCGCCACCTGCAGGGAGGAAGCCTCCTCCCCTTCGCCTGGTATCGGATCGCCTTGGGGGTCGGCCTGGCCTTGTGGGTGGGACGGCAGGCCCTGTAGCCCGGGCGGCGAACGGGAAGTCCCATGCAGCAATACCTGGATCTGGTCGGTCTGGTGCGCCGCCACGGCAGGCCGCGCGGGGACCGCACGGGGACCGGAACCCTGAGCCTCTTCGGCCACCAGATGCGTTTCAACCTGGGGCAGGGCTTCCCGGCGGTCACCACCAAGAAGCTGTTCTTCAAGTCGGTTGTTCACGAGTTGTTGTGGTTCCTGAGGGGGGACACCAATCTCGCCTATCTCCACGAGCACGGCGTTCCCATCTGGGATGAGTGGGCCGACGAGAATGGCGACCTGGGCCCCATCTATGGTGCCCAGTGGCGTTCCTGGCCCACGGCTCAGGGGGGCCGGATTGATCAACTGGCGGAGGTTGTTCGGGAGCTGCGGACCAACCCCGAGTCCAGACGCCTGCTGGTCAGCGCCTGGAACGTCGGCGAACTGGATCGCATGGCCCTCCCTCCGTGCCACGTGCTGTTCCAGTTCTATGCCTCCGAAGGCCGTCTGTCGTGCCAGCTCTACCAGCGCAGCGCGGACGTCTTCCTCGGCGTGCCCTTCAACATCGCTTCCTACTCGCTCCTGACCTTGATGGTGGCCCAGGTGGTGGGTTTGCTGCCAGGCGAGTTCATCCACACCTTCGGAGACGTCCATCTCTATCTGAATCACCTCGAGCAGGCCGACGAGCTGCTGACGCGTCAGCCCCATCCCCTGCCCCGGATGGTCCTGAACCCGGAGGTCCGCGAGATCGACGATTTCTGCGCCGAGGATTTCCAACTGCTGGGCTATCGCCATCATCCCCCGATTCGGGCCCCGATTGCGGTCTAGCGTGAGGCTGTCGCTGGTCGCCGCCATGGCTCGTGGCCGGGTGATCGGTCGGGAAGGAAGCCTGCCCTGGAGCCTGCCCGATGACCTCAAGAATTTTCGTCGCCTGACCCTGGGGCAGGTGCTCGTGATGGGGCGACGGACCTTCGAGTCCCTGGGACGCCCCCTTCCGGAGCGCAGGAACCTGGTGCTGTCCCGAAGGTCTGGCTACCGGCCCCCCGGGGTTGAGGTGGTGGGAACCCTGGAGGAGGCCCTGGCCCGGGCGGCCGGGGCCGAGGAGCTGATGGTGATCGGAGGGGGCTCGCTGTATGCCCAGGCCCTGCCTCGAGCCCATCGTCAATATCTGACCCTGATCCACGAGGCGTTTCCTGGAGACGTCCTCTATCCATCCCTGGAACCGGGGGCCTGGCGCCCGGTTCATCACGAGTTTCATCCTCGTTCCCTTCCAGGCAGTCCTCATGCCTGGAGCTACCTGGTCCTGGATCGATTGGAGGAGCCGATGCCGAACGTCCTTCCCCCTGGAGTTCCCGAAGAGGCCCGGACCCGCCTCGTTGAACTGATGGAGGAACCCCCGATCCCTGCCGCAGAGCTGCTGGAGCAGATTGAGGTCTATCTGGGCCGGATTCGCCAGGTGGTGATGCAGGGAGCTCCCCTGGATGTGTCCGCGGCCGAACGCCTGGCAGCCCTCTCGCGCGACCTGGTTGGCCAGATGGGCAGCCTTCCCGACGGGGCGGAGCGGGGGCTGGTCCAGGCGGCCGTACGCTATTTCGTGCTGGAGGACGACGCCGAGGGGGACCTGGTCTCGATTCTCGGTCTGGACGACGATGAACAGGTGCTCCAGGCCGTGAACCGGCATCTGGGAAACTGAGGATTGCGCGTCGGGCCTCTCTTTACAAGCCTTCGCCCCCCCCCTATAATGGCTCAGGCGCCGGGGGCTTTCCCTTTCTTTTTGCCCGGCGCCCTGTCTTGAATCGGCGTGTCCGAGGCACGCGAGGTATCCGTTCCGGTGAAGATCAACGTCAGCGAGATCAAGCGCAGTCATGGGCTTTCCCAGAGGCTTCGCTTGGAGGACTGGGGTTCCGTCGCCGAGTTGGAGCTGACGGCTCCGCTGGTGGTGGACCTCAGATTCACCAATGTCGGCAGCCGGATCCTGGTGGAGGGCAACCTCCAGACCCGGGTCCGTGTGGCCTGTTCGCGTTGTGCGGGTGACTGCGACGAGTGGCTCGATGTCCGGGTGGACGAACAGTTCCTTCCCCATGACAGTCCCGAACTGCCCCAGGGTGAGGATCTTGATTTTGAGCAACTCTGCCTCTTCACCTACGAGAACGATGTGATCGAGATTGACGAGGTGATCCGTCAGAACCTCGTCGCATCCCTGCCTTGCCGGCCCCTGTGCGCAGAGGCCTGCAAAGGGTTGTGCTCCCAGTGTGGGGCCAACCTCAACGAGAAGGCCTGCGAGTGCGAGGCTGAACCCCGTCTCGATCCCCGCTGGGGGCCGTTGGCGGAGTTGCAGGACCGCGCCCAGAGCGGGACCGTCTGAGCCCGAATATCTCCCAGGAGGAGTCCGAACATGGCGAACCCCAAATACAAGACCCCCCGCTCCAAGACCCGCAAGCGCCGGTCGCACCTGCGCCTCGAGTTGCCGGCCGTGGTTTCCTGCCCGCATTGCAAGGAACCCAAGCTTCAGCACCACGTGTGCAAGAGCTGCGGACAGTACAACGGTCGCGAGATCTTCAAGCTCGAGGCCTAGGGCCTGGCGCTGAAGAAGGCGCTGAGAGGCGCCCGGGCCTGCGGCTCCGCAGGCCCGTTTCGGCATGCCTGCTTCAGGGAGGATCTCCAGTCCACGTGACGTTCCTCAACGCCCCTACCGCACTGGGAATCTGCCTCAGGGCCCACCCGGTCTGTGACCGGGTGCGGTTCCGGCTTGCCTCATGAGCAGGTTGGCCTTCGTCTTTCCCGGTCAGGGCTCCCAGTTCATCGGGATGGGCCAGGATATCGCCCGATCCTGTCCGCAGGCCAGGGAGGTCCTCCAGATGGCCGATCAGGCCGTGGGCTTCTCGCTGTCGGACCTGATGGCCAACGGCCCCTCCGAGGTCCTGCGCCAGACGGTCAACACCCAGCCCGCCGTTGTGGCCCACAGCCTGGCGGTCCTGGCAGCGGTCCGGGCACGCGGCCTGGAGCCCTACGCCGTGGCCGGACACAGCGTCGGGGAGTACGCGGCGGTGGCGGCTTGCGGGGCCCTGGGGGTCGAGGATGTCCTGCGCCTGGTTCACCGTCGCGGGCAGTATATGCAGGAAGCCAGTACCATGCAGGCCAGCGGCATGGCGGCTTTGATCGGGGCCGACGTCAAGTCCGCCGAGGCTCTCTGCGCGGCCGTCTCGGCCACGGCCCCGGTCCAGGTGGCCAACCTCAACAGTCCCGGTCAGGTGGTGATCTCCGGGGCAGAATCGGCCCTGAACGAGGCCGTGCGCCGGGCGGCCGACTTCCGCATCCGCAAGGCCATCCGTCTGGAGGTCAGCGGGGCGTTCCACTCCAGTCTGATGGAGCCGGCCGCGCGCAGGCTGGCCGAAGATCTTCGTCAGGCACCCCTTCGCGCTCCTCGTCTTCCCCTGGTGGCCAACCGGACGGCCTTGCCCGTCACCGAGGTGGAGGAGCTCCGGCAGGTCATGTCCGAGCAGGTGGTGTCCCGCGTCCTGTGGGAGGCCTCCATCCGACACATGCTGGACATGGGCGTCACCCATTTCCTGGAGTTGGGGCCGGGGGCCGCCTTGGCGGGCATGATCAAGCGCATCACCACGGAGGCCCTGGTCATATCGATCCAGGACAGCCCCTCCCTGGACAAGGCGATGCAGCAGTTCTGAGGGGATGGCCGGGGTGGGAAGGAATTCGGGACCTCCCGAATAACATTGCGCCGGCTTTCGAGGGGCTTACGGACCGGGGTCTTCCCTGGCTGGGAGGACCCCGGGCCGGACGAGAGGGGTGAGGATGATCGAGTTGCAGGGACAGGTCGCCCTGGTCACCGGCGCCGGCCGTGGGATCGGTCGGGCTGCGGCCTTGGAGTTGGCCCGGGCTGGAGCCGATCTGGTCCTGTCAGCACGGACGCAGGCCCAACTCGAGGAGGTGGCTGGAGAGATCCAGGCTTTGGGCCGACGGGCCCTGGTGGCACCCGGAGATGTCTCCCAGGCTGGCCCGGTTGAGGGTCTCGTCGGCCACGCCCTTCGGGAGTTCGGCCACATCGACATCCTGGTCAACAACGCCGGGATCACGCGCGACGCCGTTCTCCTCCGCATGAAGGAGGAGGACTGGGATCAGGTCTTGCAGGTCAACCTGCGCTCGGCCTTCGTGTGCACCCGAGCCGTCTCCAAGGGAATGTTGAAGCAGCGCTCCGGCCGGATCATCAACATCAGCTCGGTGATCGCCCTGATGGGCAACGCCGGGCAGGCCAACTATGCCGCTTCCAAGGCCGGGCTCATCGGTTTCACCCGATCGGTTGCCCGGGAGTTCGCCTCTCGGGGCATCACGGTGAATGCCGTGGCTCCGGGTTATATCGAAACAGAAATGACGCGGGACCTTCCTCAGAAGGCCCGAGAGTGGATCCAGGAACGGATCCCGATGGGGTTCCTCGGTCAACCCGAGGATGTTGCAAGGATGGTGCGATTCCTGTCCGCACCGGAAACTCGCTACGTGACAGGGCAGGTCTTCAACGTGGATGGTGGAATGGTCATGTGATCCGTGGAGTTTCCGTCCCGGCTTGATCCCGACCGTTCGGGGCGCTGCGGAGGGGCTGTTCAGCGGGGCCATCCGGAAGGCTCCATCCCCTCCGAAGCCTTCGGGGCGGAGCGGGTTCCCTTCCCGACCATTCGCCGGTTGAATCCCAGATTAGAGCCTTCCAGGAGGTGGAACATGTCGTCGATTCAGGAAAAGGTCACCCAGATTGTCGTGGAGCAGCTCAGCGTCGAAGAGGATCAGGTCACCCCGACCGCGTCCTTCGTCGAGCAGTTGGGCGCCGATTCGTTGGACATCGTGGAGATGGTGATGGCCCTCGAGACGGCCTTCGAGATCGAGATCCCCGACGAGGATGCCGAGAAGATCACCAACGTCCAGGAAGCCGTGGACTACCTGGAAAAGAAGCTGGCCGCTGCCTGAACCCGTTTCAGGAATGCTTCCATGCGCGGATGGAGCCGGGGTCGTTCCCGGCTCCTTCCGCGTGCTGGCGGAGATTGGCCGGCGGCTGCGGCTTCGAAAACTGAGCCTGGGGGTGGCGGAGTCCTGCAGCGGAGGTCTGCTGGGGGGCGCCTTGACCGACCTGCCAGGCTCTTCGGATTTCTTCCGGGGAGGAGTGGTGGCCTACGCCAACCCGGTCAAGGTGGCCCTGTTGGGGGTCCGGCCCGAGACCCTGGAGGAACACGGAGCCGTGAGCGCCCAGTGCGCGGTTGAGATGGCCCGCGGCGCTCGTCAGCTCCTGAGGGTCGATGTGGCCCTGGCACTGACCGGGGTGGCTGGACCCGGCGGGGGGACCTCCGAGAAGCCGGTCGGCCTGGTCTTCGCGGCCCTGGCCGGCCCTGGGGGGTGGGCAGTCCGGGAGCTCCGCCTGGGCGGGCCCCGCAGCAGGATTCGCTGTGCGGCGGTCCTGAACGTCCTGGAATGGCTGTGCCGGGAGTTGGAACCCGGCCAGGAGGTTTCCCCCGATGCACTCATCCCATCCTGAGAGACTCAAGGCCCCGGCCCGGCGCCGTGAACTCACCCTGACTGAACTCCTCCAAGGCCTGGAGCAGTCCGAGCGCTCGGTCCTGGCCCGAGCCATCACCCTGGTGGAGAGCGTCCGGCCCGACCACCGCGACCTGGCCCGCTGTCTGGTGGAGTCCATCCTGCCCCGGACCGGACGAGCCGTGCGCGTCGGGATCACCGGCCCTCCTGGGGTCGGCAAGAGCACCCTGATCGAGAGCCTCGGGCTTCACCTGGTGGGCCAGGGTCATCGGGTGGCGGTCCTGGCCGTGGACCCTTCCAGTCGGCGCACGGGGGGGAGCATCCTGGGGGACAAGACCCGCATGGAGCAGCTTTCCCGGGAGGAGAGGGCCTACATCCGTCCCTCACCAGGAGGCGCCACGCCCGGTGGGGTGGCCCGTCGCAGCCGGGAGGCCTTGTTGCTGTGCGAGGCAGCCGGGTTCGACGTGGTGATCGTCGAGACCATCGGGGTCGGACAGTCCGAGACCGCCGTGGCCGAGATGGTGGATACCTTCGTCCTGCTGGTTCTGCCTGGCTCGGGGGACGAGCTGCAGGGCGTCAAGCGGGGCGTCATGGAGCTGGCGGATCTGGCCGTGGTGACCAAGGCGGATGGGGACCAGCGCCGTCTGGCCGCCCGGACGCGAGCCCAACTTCTTTCGGCCCTGCATCTGATGCCTCCAGCCACCCCGGGCTGGCGGACGCCGGTGCTGACGGTATCCTCGGTGGAAGGCCAGGGCATGGGAAGCCTGTGGAAGTCGGTCCTGGAACATCACGAGCACCTGGCTTCCAGTGCGCTTCTGGAGGAACGCCGCTCGGAGCAGGCCGCCTACTGGCTGGACCGGGCCCTGGAGGACGGTCTGTGGGCCCGGTTCCTGGGCGATCACCGGGTGGCTCCGCGCCTGGAGGCCCTGCGCGCCGAAGTCCGCTCCGGTCGCCGCTCCCCCGAGGGGGTGGCGGAGGAGTTGCTGGACCTGAACTGGAACGCGCCCCCGGCAGATCCTTCGTCTAGAGGAACCTGAAGCTCGTCACCAGGTTCTCGAAGACGGCGGCTGCTTCGGCGAAGTTCTCGGCGGGGCACAACAGGGCGACGGTCCAGTAGTGACCCTCGTGGATCGCGTGGACCTGCAGGCCCTTCATCTCCTGGACGCCGTCGCGGTATTGGAACTCCAGGCGAAGGCTGGTCGCCCCATCCAACTTGCCCTCTGCCTGACGGCTGATCCGCCCCTCGGAGCGCTTGAGGATCTGCTCATGCAGGTGTGTGACGTGTGCCTGGGTCTTCTCGGGGTCCTCGGCCCAGCTCTTCATTCCCCAGTCGGCGATGGCCGACACCGTCAGGTGGCTGTCCGGCCAGGAGGGGGTGAAGCGGACCACGGTGCCGCCGGGAAGCTCGCGGACCTGGTTCTCCTGTCCGGGGGTCTCCGAAGATGGGACCATGTCCCAGGATTTCGGGATCTCCTGGACCTTCTTCGTCCAGGTCGCCGGAGGTGCAGAGAATTCGACCTCCTGACCGGCCAGGGTGAACTTCTCGGGCGCAGTCTTCGGGGAGGTGCCGCAAGCCGGCAACATCAGCAGGGCCGCCAGGGCCAGCCACAAGAGTCGGTGTGTCGTCAATGGTCGGGTCCTCTTCTGTACGCACCGGCCCTCCCAGAGGGAAGGGGTGCGGGGGGGTCGGGTCTTGGCCGGAGGTGGCCGGCAGCAGTTTAGGCTTCCGGGGGCTGGTCTCCTGCCTTGGGAGCCTCCGGCATCGGATCCTCTTCCAGTTCGCCCGTCACCGCCTTCATCCGGTGGCCCAGCTCCTGCTTGAGGGCCTTCTTGCCAGGGCGCCTCCAGCCCAGGGGATTCAGGGCTCCCAACAGGCGTCCCTGAACCTCCCGGGCCACCTGACGCATCTCGGAGGCGGAGGGCTTCCGCCCGGTTTCGAACCAGCGCATCGTGGCGTAGCCGATGGCGATGGTGGCGGCTCCGGCGATCGAGGCGGAGAGGGCCCACCCCGGGGGACCTCCCAGCTTGCTCAACTGCTGGAAGAGGGCCCGGGCAGCCAACCCCGCGCCGAAGCTGGCCACCACCTCGCCGGCTCGGGACACCCCGATCTCCTGGTCGTAGATGCGAGCCAGCACCAGGATCATCGAGCCCTGCAACAGGGTCAGGGGGACCAGGTCCAGGATCGGGATCGGGCTGAGGGCCACCAGGCACGAGGCCACCGCGGTGCGCCGGATGGCCTGCCAGCCCAGCTTGCGTCTCAGGGGCGTCAGGGTGCGCCCCAGCTCTCCCAGCAGGCGTGGCTCGGCAGCGGCCACCTCCAGGAGCAGGCTCTCCAGACCGGTCCCCCGGGAGGCCGAGGTGGGATGAATCTCGTCGCGGGACAGTCCCAGGACCCCGGCAGCCGAGGAGATGGCCTTCTCCCTGTGGGCTTTGGGGACCAGGTCCATCTTGTTGAGCACCACCAGCATGGGCTTGCCCAGGGCCAGCAACTGCCCGTAGAGGATGCGATCCGAGGCCAGGACGCTGCGCGTGGCGTCGAAGACCACGATCAGGAAGTCGGCCTGCATGGCCGCCTGCATGGCCAGATCCTTCTCCTGTCCGCCGACGTTGGCGCCGTGGTCGGCCCCCGGCGTATCCACCATCCGGAACAGACCAACCTCGGCGACCTGGGCTTCGCGAGTGGTTCCCGGAACCGGTGAGACCTCCGCCTGCTGAGAGGTACCGGCCAGCAGGGCGTTGTACAGGGTAGACTTGCCGACGTTCACCGGGCCCACGACGACCACCGTGGACAGAGGCTGCACGGCCGGCCCCGCCTGGCGCTTGATCAGGTTGATCAGGTCTGCCGACGCGGCCGGGTTGTTGCGCAGGACCTTGAGGAAGGCCCCGAGGGTCAGGTCCAGCTCCCGGCGCAGATCGGCGGGCAGGCCCCGCCACACCGTGCGCGCCAGCTCGCGGCTCTCGTCGGGGAAGCGGTCCAGCAGGGTGTCCAGTTCGCTCGTCACTTCAGCCAAGGTCCTCCGCGAGAGCGGTCGCCGACCGCCCCGTCCGGTTGTCAGGCTAGTTGTGGAAGATCACCTGATAGTGGGCCTCCAGGCGGCGCAAGGCCGGTAGGACCCGGTTCTCCAGCACGCTGGAGGGGTCGCCTGGAAGCCCCGCGCGCTGCTGCAGGGCCTGGACCAGTCCACCGAGGGTCAGTTTTCCCACCGACAGGGCATAGACCTCCTTCTCGACGGGGTCGGTCAGGCGCAGCGGACGATAGGAGGCGCGCAGCAGGAAGTCCTCCCAGTTCCGGGGGTCATACTGCAGCGGGCCGATGGTCCTCAGAGGGGTCCAATCCAAGAGTTCTTCCCGGGGGATCTCGTCCAGGGCCCGGAACTTGGGATGATCGTAGAAGGTGAAGTACTCGCGCAGGGCCGCCAGCTCGGTGAAGATGTGGCGATACCAGCGGGTCACGGTCCCGTAGCGATTGGCCCAGCGGAAGTGCGAGAGGATCCGCCTTCGCGGGATTTTCGGCACCAGGGCCCGCATCTCGCGCCCCAGTCGCGCCATGAACTCGTGGCGCATCCGCCGCACGTCCGGGCACGACAGCTCCTCGGTCCGGCAGGTGCATTCCTCCAGCGTCAGGCTGGTCAGGAACTCGCGATCCTCCACCTGCAGGCCGTAGCGCTCGGGGTGGTTGGCGATCGGGGTCTCGGGGAAGGGGGTCAAGAACGAGGCCGTGGTTTCGAAGAGCCCCGGAGCCAGTCGAAGCAGCCGCCGGGCCAGCTTCATGCTGTTGGTCCAGGTCTGGCGGGTCTCGAAGGGCCCGCCCATGATGAAGTTGCCGTACATCGAGATGTCGTCCACCTCGGCGATGCGCTGGCACAGTTCTTCGACCTGTCCCGGCCTGAGTCTCTTCTCATAGTGCTTGAGGGTCTCGGGGTCCCCCGACTCGATGCCGATCTGCAGGCGCACCAGGCCGACCTCCTTCATCGCCTGCAGGAGCTCCGGGCGCAGGCCCAGGATGTCGACGCGGGCCTCGCAGTACCAGACGAAGTCCCGACCCGTGCGGCTTCGATAGTCGCGGAGGATCTCACAGAACTCCAGGACCCTGGCCGGGTTGGCCACGAAGGTGTCGTCGATGATGTCGAAGGCCCGGTGGTTGTGGGTTTCCAGGTTGCGAATCACCTCGTCGGCCACGCGCCGGGCCGAGCGATAGCGATAGCCCCGCCCGTGCACGGCCTGGAAGCAGAAGGTGCAGGCGTAGGGGCAGCCCCGGCCCGTCGAGACGTGGAAGCGCAGCGGGTTGTCCACCAGGTTCCGGTCGGGGTCGGGAAGCGAGTCCAGGTCCTGGATCGGCTCGGGTGGCGGACCCGCCACGAGGTGGCCCTCCTGCCGGATCAACACGCCAGGGATGGTGGAAGGGTCGCCCACACCGCGGCAGAGGGCTTGCGCCAGGGCCAGCATGGGGCGCTCTCCTTCACCTTTGACCACGAAGTCGAAGGCGTGGTAGCGGTCCAGGTCGGCTCCCAGGCCTGAGGCCAGAGGACCCCCGGCGACCAGTCGCACGTCGGGAAGCCAGCCGGAGATCCGGTCCGCCAGGTTGGCCACCTGGAAGATGGTGTCGGACATGGTGTAGAAGCCGACCAGTCGGGGGGCCGCCTGGGCGAAGAAGGCCTGCAGATCTTCCCGGGTCATTCCGAAGAGGTCCTTGGGCGACAAGAGCCGGACCCGGAAGCCGTTCTCCTGCAGGAGCGTGGCGATGGACAGCAGGCCCAGGTTCGGCTGGCTGTGGGTCAGGTTGTAGTAGCTGTCCACATGCAGCAGGACCACCTCCAGGTTCCGGTTTCGGCTGGGAGTGGTCAACTTCCTGAGGATCTCTGGGACCTGCACCGCACACCTCTTCCTCGTGGCGCGGAGTCGTGGTGCGAGCGTCGCCACGAAAGAGAGTGTAGCACGAGCGCGCTCCTCCGGTGGACCTCGCAGAGTCCAGAAAGGAGCCCCTCCAGCCCCCCCGAAGTAGGGGCCGGACAAGGAGGCAGGACATGGAACACAGGGAGCGGGCTCTGCTCAAGGGTCTGGTGCAGTTGATCTGGGCGGACGGCGAGGTCTCTGAAGGGGAGCGCTTGATGCTGGGAGGGATTCTCTCGGAGTTGGGTTCCTCGGCAGCCGAGATCGAAGAGGTGGGCCGGATGATGGTCGAGCCTCCCAGCCTGGACGATCTGCGCGAGAAGGTGCCCGATGTGGAGTCCCGTCGGGAGATCATGAAGCTCCTGCTGGCCATGTCCATGGCCGACGGCCGGGTGGACACCACCGAGATCCGTTTCCTGGACCGCCTGGCTGAGCACCTGGAGATTTCGTCGGCCGAGTTGGAGGCCCTCAAAGAGGAGGCCATCCAGGTCATGGGGCGGGAGGCCTGAAGCTCCAGGTCCACGAGGGTCGGGTTGCTGCGGGGCTGAAACGGGGAGGGGACATGAACGTCAGGAGCCTGCTGGTCCTGGGCGCCCAATACGGCGACGAGGGCAAGGGCAAGATCGTCGATCTGCTGGTCGAGAAGGCCCGCGTGGGGACGGTCGTCCGCTTCAACGGGGGAGCCAACGCCGGCCACACCATCGTGCTGGAAGACGGCCGGTTCGCCTTGCACCAGGTCCCTTCGGGAATCCTCCATCCCCGGGTCATGAACCTGATCGGGGCCGGGGTGGCCCTGGACCCTCTCCGACTTCTGGAGGAACTGCGTGATCTGCGCCATCGTGGCGTCGAGTGCGCGAACCTGCGGATCAGCGACCGGGCCCATCTGGTGATGCCCTGGCATCGCGTGCTCGACGGCCACCTGGGCGGGCGCCTGGGCACCACGGCCCGGGGGATCGGACCTTGTTATGAGGACCGGGCCGCGCGCTGCGGGTTGAGGGTGGGAGACCTGGTGGACGCTCGCGGAAGGGTCGACTTCCAGCACTTTGCCGCCCGGGTTCGCGAGGTCGGGACCGCCAAGAACCTCATGCTGACCCGTCAGTATGGCCTGGACCCCCTGGACCTCGACGAGATCCTCACCGCCTTCACCGAGGCGGCCCAGGTCTTTGCTCCCCAGGTTGCGGACATCTCGGAGATTCTCGAGGAGCGGAACCGGGAAGGGCATCGGGTTCTGTATGAGGGCGCCCAAGGGGCCCTGCTGGACGTGGACTGGGGAACCTACCCCTACGTGACCTCCTCCTCGTGCAGCCTCGGTGGATGCGCCGTGGGCGTGGGCCTGGACCCGGCTCCCGAGATGCGGCTGGGGGTGCTCAAGGCCTACGCCACGCGGGTGGGAGAGGGCCCCTTCCCGGGAGAGCTCGGAGACCCGGAGCGGGTCAAGCAGCACGACGCCTGGCCCGCGGGAAGCCCCCTTCCACAGTTGCCACCAGCCCAGAAGGAGGCAGCCCTGGCCGGCGACGAGGAGGCCATGGGACGCTGGCTGCGCCTGGCTGGCGCCGAGTTCGGGACCACCACCGGACGTCCCCGGCGAACCGGCTGGTTGGATCTGGTGGCGCTGCGGCACGCCGTCCGGGTTTCGGGTCTCAACGCCCTGGCGCTCACCAAGCTGGATGTGTTGGACGGCATCCCGACCCTGAAGATCGCGGTCGCCTACGAGATTCACGGGGAGCGGACCACCCGCATGCCCTCCCGGATCCGGGATCTGGCCGTGGCCCGACCCGTCTATGAAGAGCTTCCAGGTTGGTCCTGTCTGGGCGGGGCCACGCGCTTCGAGGACCTGCCGGCCCAGGCCCAGGTCTTCGTCCAGCGTCTGGCCGAATTGGCGGGAGTCCCCGTGCGGGTGCTCTCGGTCGGGGGGAAGCGCTCTCAGAGCCTCATGCTCCCGGAAGAGGTCCGCGGCGACTCGGCTCGACCCCGGTGAGGGGACAGCGCGGCGGGAGGACCGTCGGGTCGCTTCGGAAGGCCGCGTGACCCCGATCATTCCCCTTCCTGGGGCACCGGACTAGGCTTTCGACATGCGCCACCTTCTCTTCGCCTTGATGCTCGTCGCCCTCACGGCCTGCAGTTGTCAGCGTGGTCCGGAGGTCGTGGTCTACTGTGCCCTGGACCAGGTCTACTCCGAGCCGATTCTCCGCGACTTTGAACAGCAGACCGGGATCCGCGTCAAGCCCCGCTATGACCTGGAGGCCACCAAGACCACGGGCCTGGTCAACCTGTTGCTGGCCGAGAAGGACCGTCCCCGCTGCGACGTGTTCTGGAACAACGAGATGCTCCAGACCGTGGTCCTGCAGAAGGCCGGGATCCTGGAGAACTACCTCTCGCCCTCCGCCGCAACCATTCCCGCGGAGTACCGCGACCCGGAGGGAGCCTGGACCGGCTTTGCCGCCCGGATCCGGGTGATCCTGACACACAAACCCTCGGTGGGCCAGGAACGCCCCGACTCGCTGGCCGATCTGGGCGACCCGCGCTGGAAGGGTCGCGCCGCGATGGCCCGTCCCCTCTTCGGCACCACCCTGACCCATCTGGTCTGCCTTCGCCAGTCGCAGGGCCCCCGGGCCCTGGACTCCTTGTTGGAGACCCTCCAGGCCAATCAGGTCCAGATCCTGGACGGCAACTCGGTGGTCAAGGACCAGGTGGCTCGCGGCGAGGTGGCCTGGGGCTACACCGACTCCGATGACGCCAACGTGGCGGTGCTGTCGGGGGCGCCGGTGGAGATGGTCCTGCCCGACCAGGACGGGCCGGGGACGCTCTTGATCCCCAATACGGTGGCCCTGATCCGGGGAGCCCCCAACCCCGAGGCTGGCAGACGACTGGTGGACTACCTGCTCTCGGTCGAGGTGGAGGAGAAACTGGCCCGCAGCGATTCACTGCAGATCCCGTTGCACCCCGAGGCCCAGGCGACCGAGGCCACTCCGCGACTGGATCGCTTGCGCGTGATGCCTGTGGACCCGTCGGCCGCAGCCCTGGAATTCGGCCCGGTGATGGGGATGCTGCGCGAGCGTTTCGTCCGCTGATTCTCCGGGTCGTCGTCCTGTTGGCCTTCCTGGCGCCGGCCTTGGCGCTTTTCGGTCAGCCTGTCACCGAGGCGGGAACCCTGGACCTGACCAGGCAGGGAGGGCTGCTGGCCCGGACCCTGGCCGTCTCCCTGGGGGCCGCCCTGGTTGCCTTGGGACTGGGGGGAACCCTGGCCGTGTTGCTTTCCTTCCGGGATCTTCCCGGTCGGGCAGCCTGGGCAGGGATCTTCCTGGTGCCGTTGCTGGTGCCACCCTACCTTTGGACCCTGGCCTGGATGCGCCTGGGCCTTCCCTCGCAGAACCCGGGCCTGGCCGCCCTGGTCCTGGGAACCTGCTGGTTCCCGCTGGTGACCTGGCCGGCCCTGCTGGCCGTCAGCCGCTGTCCGGGCAGCCAGGCCGACGCGGTCCGCCTGACCCGGGGAGACGCGGCGCTCTGGCCTGGACTCCTGGGGCCGGTGTCCCTCCCCTTCATGCTGTGCGGGGCCCTGGCGGTCTTCTGTCTGGCCACCGTGGAGTATGGGGTTCCGTCGCTTCTTCAGGTGGACACCTTCGCCCTGGAGGTCTTCACCTTGCTGAACGGCTATCACGATTTCGCGGCGGCGGGCCAGGCCACCCTGGCACCCCTGGCGCTGGTCCTGGGCCTGGCCTTCCTGGCGGCACGCTGGCTGATGCCCCGTCTGGGGCCGCTCCTGCACCCCCAAGGTGGGGCCTCCGTGAGGCTGCACCTGCCTCCGGGATGTCATCTGCCCGCCTTCCTGGTGGCCTTGGTCCTGGCTCTTTGTCTGGTCGGGCTTCCTCTGGGGGTCCTGTTCCGGGAGGCAGACCGCTTCCCCCTGGCCCTCTGGGAGGCCGGGCCTGATATCCTGACCAGTCTGCTGGCGTGCTCGCTGGCGGCCGGGTTGGCCCTGGTCCTGGGGGCGTGGCTGGCTGCCGGGCGCAGTCTGGCCCTGGCTGGACTGGCCCTGATCCTGCTGGCCTGGCCCCCCGCCTTGCTGGGCCTGGGCTGGAGCGTCTGGCTGGGGGGCAGTCTGCTCCTGCTTCCCGTGGGGTTGGCGGTCCGCTTCCTGCCGCTGACCCTGCTGCTTCTTCTGGTCGCATACCGGACGGTCCCCGTCAGCATGGACGACGTGGCCCGGATGCGCCGGGGCACGTTGTGGCATCGCTTTGTGCAGATGCACTGGCCCGTGTGGTGGGTGGGCGGCTCGCTGGTCTTTGCCCTGGCTTGCGGTGAACTGACCTTGGGCCTGCTTTTGGCTCCACCGGGACACGCCACCCTGGCGGTGCGCCTGTTCAACCTCAATCACTACGGGCAGCCTGACCTGGTGGCCGCGCTCTGCCTGGTCCAGGTGGCGATTTCCCTGAGCCCCATGCTGGCGACCTCGGCCCTGATCGCCACGCGGGAATCCCCATGAAGCCCCTCCTGGAGGTGCTGGGTCTGGGAAGATCCTATTCGGGCCGGGAGGTCCTTCGGGACATTTCCTTTCGGCTGGATTCGGGCGAGGCGGCCATCGTCGTCGGGCGCTCGGGGGCAGGCAAGACCACCCTGCTTCGGCTTCTGGCGGGTCTGGATGTGCCGGATCGGGGGCAGGTCCTGGTGCATGGACAGTCGGGATTGCCCCCTCCTCGACGGGGGATGCAGATGGTCTTCCAGGACCTGGCTCTCTTCCCCCATCTGACGATCCTGGAGAACGTGCGCTTCACGGCCGGCAGCGACTCGGCGGCGCGGGACTGGTTGGCTCGGGTGGGCTGGGTCGGGCGCCTTGCGGACAGGCCGGATCGCCTCTCCGGGGGCGAGCGCCAGCGGGTGGCCCTGGCCCGGGCCCTGGCGGGGAAGCCCTCGATGCTGCTTCTGGATGAACCCTTCCTGAACCTGGACCCCCCTGCCCGCCGTGAACTGCTGGCCGAGTTGGGACGCCTGCAGCTCGAGGAGGGGTTTGGGATGCTGTACGTGACCCATCACCTGGAGGAAGCCATGCTGGTGGGAAGGCGGCTGCTCTTTCTGGAGGAGGGGGAGCTGGCCTTGGACGGCCCCCTCCCCCTGGTCCTGGAACAGTCCGCCAGCCCCGCCTTTGCCCGTTTCGTCGACGGACACGTGCACGGCGGGGCTCCAGCGGTCCCCGTGGCGGGCCGATGCGGCTCGCGAGCTCCCCGGGTGCTGGCAGACCCCGCAGGAGAGGGGAGGATCGAAGGCCGACTGGTGGGCCCTCGGGAGTGTCTGTGGCTGGCCCGGCAGGGTGAGCTCTGGGTCCGCTTCCTGGGCCCGGCGGACCTTCAGGAGGGCCAGTCGGTGCGCTTGGAGGACGGGGCTTGAGTCCCAGGACCGCGCGGGGGGTGCTGGTTGCCCTGGCTCTGCTCTGGGTGGCCTTCCTGGGCTTTCTGCTCCACCAGGAGGTCCGCCGGGCCTCGGGCAACCTGCCAGACTTCGTGCGCTACCCTTACCTGGAGGCGGACTCCTGCCGCCGCTGCCATGAAGAGACCTGCCGACAATGGAGCACCTCCCCCCACGCCAAGGCCCTCTCCTCGCTCCAGCCGCGCAATCTGTCCCGGGCCGAGAAGATTCGGACGTGTCTTCCCTGCCACGCCCCCCAACCGGTTCTGTTGACCGGTCTGGGCCAGGCCCCCATTCCGCGCAGCGCGCGGCGCGGGGAAGGGGTGGGGTGCACCACCTGCCATCTCGGACCCGGAGGTCTGGCCTCGGCCCGGCCTGGGGCCCGGGGGGCCTGCCGGCCCGTCTACCAACCGGGCTTGCTGTCGGTGGAATTGTGCCAGTCCTGTCACAACGCCCACGGCACCGTGGACCAGTGGCGCCAGTCGAACTGGTCCCGCCGCGGGGTCGATTGCCGAGCCTGCCACATGCCGGAGGGGGACCACTCCAGTCCGGGGGGCCACGATTCCCAGACCCTGAGTCAGGCCCTGGACCTTTCGGCTCGGGTCCAGGACGGGGCACTCCAGGTTGTCGTCCGCAACATCGGAGCTGGTCACAACATCCCCAGCGGGCGCCGCAGCCGCTCGCTGGACCTGGTGGTCCACTTCCAACCTTCGGGGGCCGTCGAGCGCTATCGCTTCCGCAATCCCTTCCCGGGGGAGGGAGGGGTCAACACGCAGTTGCCTTCCGGGCATGCCCAGGTCCTGAGCTGGCCGTTGCCGTCCCGTTCCGGCAGCGCCCAGGTGCGCCTGCTCTTCCAGTTTCGTCCGGGGCAGCGGGACTCGGCGGGGGTGCCGGTGCGGGAATGCACCGTGGATTGGTAGAAGGTCCGGGGCCAGCCCTCCGTCGTCCCTCGTGAAGAAGAGTCGGGCCCTTCCCCGACGAAGGTGGGGGCTGGCAGGCTTGAACAGATGGATGAACTCCAGGACCAACAACCTCCTCCGGAGGACGCGGATTATACCGGTGGCCCGACCCCGTCGGAGACCACCAATCGGCTGATTTCGCGTTGCCTGGAGGCAGCGGCAGGCGTCCTGGAGGCGGAGAGCCTGCGCCAGGCCCTGACCCAGTGCACCCTGGAACTCTCTGCGGCCAAGGGGGCCTTCGCGACCCAGGTCGGTGAGGAACCCGGGCTGCTGGAAGCCCTGCCTGAGGCCATCGAGGCGGTGCTGGACACCTTTGACGCCTACGGCGAGGTGCTGGCTGGGGCCTGTGCCTGGTTGACCCGGCCGGATCCCGAGATCCTCTCTCTGGCCGCCGAGTCCCTGGCCGTGGCCTTCCTGGACCTCAACGAGGCCCTCCTGGCCTACGAGTGGGCCTACCTGGGGCACGGCGACGAGCCGCATGCCGCCTTGAACCTGATGCAGAAGGTCCTGGCCGCCTTGCATCAGGGGACGATGGAGGACGCCCGATTCGTCGAGATCCTGGACCAGCTCTGGGAACACTTCGAGCAGGGCATCGCGGTCTTCGAGCAGGACTCCGACCCGGGTCGTTCGATCCGTGGAGTTCGGGCATGCCGTGAGGCCATGGACGGCATCCAGGTCATGGACGGGTACCTGGTCGAGCATGACTTCAATCTGCTGGAGTTGGGGTTCGCGCAGTTCCGCCAGGGTTGTCTGAGGCTGGTCGAACAGATCCAGGACAGTACCGGGGAGGCCCTGGTCAAGGCTCCCACCCCGTCGCCTCAGGTCAACTGGGTCATCCACGCGGCCCTGGCGGTCCTGGACGGGCTCGCCCCGGACCTGCTCCAGCGCGCCCAGGCCTGGTTCGAGGCCCAGCTCAGCGAGAGCTACTTCCGCTTCGAGCAGTGCGCCACGGCGGCCCTGCGGGGGCCAGCCCGGGTGGCCGAGCAGGTGCCCGTGGCCCGGGAAGGTTTCGACTGGTTGAATCGGGCTCTGCCTCTGCTGCGAATGGGCGCTCGGGTCCCCGACCTGCTCGTGCGGGCCATCGAGCACCTGGAACAGGGCGCCGGCCTGCTCTACGAAGCCTGGATGATCCTGAACCTGTATGAAGAGGAGCAGACCAGCGTCTTCTGTCCTCGTTGCGGGTTCTCCAATCCTCAGACGGATTCGTTGTGCGCCTCTTGCGGGGCGGAACTCGTGCATCGGGTCGATCAGGCCGTGTCGGTCCCGGGTCTGGTGGCTTCGAGCGTTCCGGTGCACCTGCAACGTCTGCTGGACGCCTGCGAAGCGGCCGGAATGGGGCGGATGGAGCCGGAGGAGTTCGCCGGGATCCTGGGTTGGGCCGGACAGATCCTCAAGGAGGCCGAGCTGGGCCTGACCCGGTTGCCCTCCGAGGGAAGCCTGGAACCCGAGGTGGCCGAGGCCTTGCGCGAGTTGCGCCAGGGCATGGCCGAGTTCCGGACGGCCCTCGAAGAGCTGGGTCGGTTTGTTCAGGACCGCCTGCCGGTGCATATCACCAACGGGATGCACATGCTGATCCGGGCCTGCGACCGCCTGACGGAGGTCCAGAGCCGGGCCGGAGGATCCTGAAAGAGCCGCGAGACTCAGTTGCCTGCCGGGGCCCCCAGGACCTTGCGGGCGGCGTAGTCGTAGTCTCGGATTCGCCCCTGATTCCAGGCATCGTAGGCCGACAGGTCCAGATAGCCGTTGCCGGACAGGTTGAACAGGATCGTCCGGGCTTCGCCGGCTTCGGCCGCCGCACGGGCTTCCCGGACCGCCGCCGCGATGGCGTGGCTGGATTCGGGAGCCGGCAGGATGGCTTCGGAGCGGGCAAACAGGATGGCGCTGCTGAAACACTCGCTCTGGGGAACCGCCACGGCTTCGACCTCACCGGCCTTTACCAGGGCCGAGACCAGGGGAGAGCCCCCATGGTAGCGCAGACCTCCGGCGTGGATCCCGGCGGGCACGAAGTCGTGTCCCAGGGTGTACATGGGCAGGAGCGGGGTCATCCCCGAGGCGTCGCCCAGATCATGGCGATACTCGCCGCAGGTCAGGCTGGGACAGGCCAGCGGCTCGACGGCCAGCAGGCGGGCCTTCGAGTGCCCCTGAAGCCGGCGGTGGTAGTAGGGGAAGGCCAGACCCGCGAAGTTCGAGCCTCCTCCGAAGCAGCCGATCACCACGTCGGGCTCGTCCTCGGCCACCTCCATCTGCCCGATGGCCTCTTGTCCGATGATCGTCTGATGCAGGCACACGTGATTCAGGACCGAGCCCAGGGCGTAGTTGGTCCCGGGGTCCTGCAAGGCCACTTCGACCGCTTCGGAAATGGCCATGGCCAGCGAGCCCGGAGTCTCAGGACTGGCGGACAGGAAGCTGCGGCCGGCCTGGGTCAGGGTGGAAGGCGAGGAGTGCACCGAGGCGCCGAAGGTCTCCATCAGGATGCGGCGATAGGGCTTCTGCTCGAAGGAGACGCGGACCATGTACACGTCCACCTCCAGGCCGATCTGCGCACCGGCCATGGCCAGGGCCGTGCCCCACTGGCCGGCTCCGGTCTCGGTGGTCAGCTTGCGGATGCCGGCCTGCTTGTTGTAGTAGGCCTGCGGGATGGCGCTGTTGGCTTTGTGCGATCCCGAGGCGTTGCCCCCTTCGTACTTGTAGTAGATGTGGACGTTTTCGGGCAGGCCCAGGGCCTTCTCGAAGAGGCGTGCGCGCGTCAAGGCGCTGGGGCGATAGGTCCGGAGAAGGTCGATCACCGGACCGGGGATGTCGATGAAGCGCTCCTGCGACATCTCCTGCTCGAGGAGAGCCGGAGGGAAGATGGCTGCCAGTTGTTCGGGCTTCACCGGCTGTCCGTCGGGTCCGAGATAGGGAGGCAGGGGTTCGGGCAGGTCCGCGGCCACGTTGTACCAGGCCGTTGGAAGCTTCTTTTCGTCCAAGACGTATCTGTAGCGATCGCTCATGACAGGTCCTCACTTCGATGGGTCGCCGGGGTCCGGCGCAGGCCGGTCCGACCCGCTGGATGCGTCGTCCTCCTTCCCCCTGCAGGGGGGGGCTTGACGCTCCGGTCGCCGCACGGGTTCCGCGTGACCTCTTCATGAGGGGCCATCGCGCCGTCCAGGTACGGAAGGAGCGGGGTTCGGCGGGAGAAGGAACCGTCCTCCCGGGGCTGGAGGTCTGCCTGCCGGACCCGTGGAAGAACCCTTGAAAAATGCAGGATTCGAGAGCACCGGACTGCCGAACGGGAGGGATTGGGAAGTGGAACAGGGCTGGAACATTCGCACGGGCACTCCCGCGAAGCGAGGGCTGAGGCGCCTGGCCTGCCTGGCGTTGGGGCTGGCGCTGGCGCTTCTGGCAGGTCTGCCCGTCGTAGCCAGACCTCTGCCACCCTCCGAGTCGAGCACCGAACTGGCCATGGAGGAAGGGGGGCAGCAGCACTTCCTGACCTGGGGCGGACCCGGTCAGGCCCACCTGTTGGTCCGGGCCGACTCCCGTCTGGTGGTCGCCTTCCCCGCCGAGAACCTGGGGGTCTCGCTGTGGTTCGGTCCCAAGACCCGGGTCCGGGTCGCCGCCCCACCGGTCATGCAGGCCGTGCCCCAAGGCCAGCGGCTGGAGGTGACCCTGATCTCCCAGAACTCCACGATGGAGATCCGCGACGTCGTCCTGGATTCCATCCGCACCATCCGGGACCGCCAGACCCTGGGACCCGCAGGTGCCGAGGTCGTGCGGCGGGACCGTCAGGCCTTCGCCCTCCGTCACCCTGTGCCCGAGAACTGGGCCAGCGAACGGATCCGCGTGGCCTCCGGCCGCTGGGAAGCCGACAGGGTCAACCTGGATGGTGGGGCCTTCCGGGCCCTTTTGCTTCTTCCCCCACAGGTCCGGGTCGAGCACGGGGAGGAGGGCTGGCTGCTCCGTTCCGCGGCCCCCTTCGACCTGCGCCTGGTGGCCGAGGTCCCCGCGGCTCCCCTGACGGCTTCGGCCCCCGAGGATCTCTTCGTTCCTGAGGCCCTGGCCCTGGAGGACCCCCGATCCCGGGCAGCCATGCAGGGTCTGGCCTTCCTGGCGCCGCGTGAGAAGTTCATGGCAGGTTCCTGGCGGTTTCTCACCTATTTCGGACGGGACACGCTGCTCTCGTTGATGCTCCTGGACCCGGCGCTGACCCAGGGAGCCTATATCCGGGGTCTGCAGTCGGTCCTGGCGCGGCTTTCTCCGACGGGGCAGGTCGCCCACGAGGAGGATCTGGGCCCCTGGGCGGAACGGCGCCGCGTGGCGGGTGAACTTTTCGGGGTGGTCCTGCCCCGCTCCGGGCAGGCCCTGTCCCCCGAGACGATTCGGGACATGTACCGCCCGATCCACGACTACAAGATGGTGGATGACGACTTCCTCCTGGCGCCAGCCCTGGCCCGTCTGGGGGAGCGCAGTCCCCAGGCCTTGAGCAGCCTCTTCGCCGAACCTGAGGCCCTTCAGCAGGTGATGCTCAACTTCGGGCACGTCCTGGCCTCGGCCGAGCCCTATGGTCAGGAATCCTCCTGGCGACGGACCGTGGCGCTCTACCCCGGAGAGTCGGTGGGGGAGTGGCGGGACTCCAACGAGGGCCTGGGAGGCGGTCGGCATCCGATGAACGTCAACGCCGTGCTGGTACCTGCTGCCCTGCGGGCCGTCGTGGCGGTTCTGGACGGCCTGCCTGAACCCCACCGCGTGTCGTGCCTTCAGGTCCTGCCCCAAGCCCGCGAGCGGGCGGTCCGCCTGGCTCGAGCCTGGGAGGGGACGCAAGAGGACTACCGGGTGCGTCTGGAACCCGCCCAGATCCGCGCCCGCCTTTCCCGCTTCCTGGAGGAAGGGCCGCTGACGCCGGCTGAGCGCGACTTCTATCGTTCCCTTCCCGTGGACGGCGTCCGCCTGGGGGACTTCCTGGAGGGCGCACCGGCGTTGGAGGGTGGGTTGGAGTTTCCTGCCCTGGCCCTGGACGCCGAAGGGCGGAAGCTGGCCATCATGAACAGCGACATCTCGTTTGAACTCTTCCTGGGTGAACCCTCGGCAGACCGGGTGGAGGTTGCCCTCCGGCTTCTGGAACTGCCCTATCCGGTGGGTTTGCGCACCGGGGTCGGTCCGGTGGTGGCCAACGCGGCCTACAGCACGGACCCCGGACACTGGGAGACCCTGGGCCGGGGCGCCTACCACGGCGCCGTCGTCTGGTCCTGGCAATCGGCCATGCTTCGGGCCGGACTGGCCCGCCTGCTGCCCCGGTTCCGCCAGCAGGATCCCGCGCTGGCGCGGCGGATGGAGACCGTCCTGGCCGACCTGGCGGCGTCCCAGGAGAGGGCCGGTGACCTGGCTGGCTCGGAGCTGTGGACCTTTGAAGTGGAGTCCGGGGATTGGAGGGCGGTTCCCTTCGGCACCGGAACCGCCTCCTCGGGGGACGAGTCCAACCCCGTCCAGTTGTGGAGCACCGTCCAGCCGGCCCTGGTCTTGAGGGAGCGCGCGCTTCTTCGAGGGGCCCAGGCTCCGGGTCGTTGAGGGCGGCCCGGCTTCCCCGGGTTTGAAAAAGGTCTTGACGGGGAGGCCGCGCTTGCGCTAACATCCGGAATCAGATGACGGCCACGCGCCATTAGCTCAGTTGGCAGAGCAGCTGACTCTTAATCAGCGGGCCCCAGGTTCGAGTCCTGGATGGCGCACCACAATCAAACCTCGCCTCGGCGGGGTTTTTTCTTTGCCCCGGGGCACAACGGACCTTGACGTGGACTTGCCTTGGGGTGGAAACTGAGGGGTCGAACATGGCTCTTCCCCTCAAGAAACGATGGTTCCTGGTCTTCTTCCTGGTCCTGCTGGCGGCCCTGGTCGGCTGGCGGCTTTGGGCTCGTCTGGGCGATTCGGGCCGGGCAGCGGGGAGGGCTCGAGGGACTCCCGTCGTCGCCTTCACCGAGGTGGTGCGCCGGGATCTGGAGGAGACCTTCCAGACCGTGGGCACCGTCGAGTCGCCCCAGAAGGTCGAGCTGTCGCCCAAGGTCCCGGGGCGCATCGAAGAGCTCGATGTGCACCCGGGCGACCACGTCCGGAAGGGGCAACTGCTGGTCCGCCTGGATCGAGCCGAGCTTCAGCAGGCCGTGGACGAGCGTCTGGCGCGTCTGGCTGAAGCCCGGGCCCGGCTGGCCCAGGCCCGTCTGACGCAGGGGCCGGCGGATGCCCTGGTGGCCAGCGCCCTGCGCCAGCAGGAGGCGGCGCTGACCACGGCCGAGGCGGATGTCCAGCAGGTCCGCCAGACGTCCCAGGCCTCGATTGCCGCGGCAGCGGCCGAACTCGGCAACACCCGGGCCCAACTGGACAACGCCCTGGCCCGCCTGGAGCGGGTGGAGGCCCTGTATCGTCAGGCCTTCACGGCAGCCCAGGATGTGGATGATGCCCGCACCCAGGCCTCCGTGGCCCAAGGCCACCTGCGCGCGGCCCAGGAGGGCCTGCGCAGTGCCCAGGCCCGGGCCACCGCCGACGTGGCGGCCGCCGAGGCCCGCCTGAAGCAGGCACGCGCAGGCCTCGAGCACGCCCGGGCCAGCACCGCCGAGAAATCCGCCTACGTCCAGAACCTCTCGGCCTTGCAGGCCGTCGTCGAGGCCTCCCAGGCCAACCTCGATTCGGCGCGCTCGCGCCTGGCCGATACCGAACTGCTCTCGCCTTTGGACGGTTACGTGACGTCGCGTCATCTGGATCCTGGTGCCCTGGCCCAACCAGGATCTCCGGTGCTGACCCTGCAGTCCACCCGCGAACTCTGGGTCACCGTCCCCGTCCCCGCCGAGGTCCGTCAGCGTCTGGAGGAACGGACGCCGGTGGAGGTCGAGGTGGAGGAGGGCACCCGGGTCCAGGCTCGGATCCTGCGTCTCAACGCGGCGGCCGATCCCGAGAGCCGGCAGTTCGAGGTCCGGGTGCTCCTCCCGGAGGGTGCCCCGGCGCGCCCCGGCATGTTCGCCCGGGTCCACCTGCAGGTGGACGGGGTCGTGCAGGCCCTGGCCATCCCCCGCAGCGCCCTGCGGGCTACGCCCGAGGGTTCACGCGTCGCGGTGCTGGATCCCCAGGGTCGGGTTCACTTTCGAGCCGTCCGGGTGGGTCTGACCACGCCCGAACACGCCGAGATCCTGGGGGGCCTCCAGGAGGGTCAGAAGGTGGTCACCCTGGGCGGCGGCAACCTGGAGGACGGCCAGGAAGTCCGCCTGGAAGGCACGGGGAAGGCTCGCCGGTGAGCCTGGCTCGGCTTTCGGTCAACAGGCCGGTGACGGTCGTCATGCGGATCCTGTCGCTGGTCCTCCTGGGAGCCATCTGCCTGACACGGCTTCCCGTGGACCTCCTGCCGAAGGTCGACCTTCCGATGGTCGCGGTGATGGTGAACTGGCCCAACGTGGCCCCGGCCGAGATCGAAGCTCAGGTCACCCGCCCGATCGAGCAGGCGGTGTCCTCGGTCTCCAACCTCTATGAGGTCAGTTCCAGCACCAGCGAGGGCAGCGCCCGGGTCCGGGTCCAGTTCACCTGGGGGACGGACGTGGCCCAGAGCGCGGTCGAGGTGCTCCAGCAGGTGGAGAGGGCCCGGCGAGGCTTCCCGACCGATCCCACCCTCCAGCCACCCGTTGTGGTCCGATTCGATCCCACGCAGTTGCCGATCATGATGCTGGGCGTCTCGGGCGATGCCGACCCGGTGGCCCTGCGCACGCTTCTGGACAACCAGGTTTCGCCCATCCTGGAGTCCGCCGACGGGGTGGCTTCGGCGACCGTCTCGGGAGGCCAGGAGAGGGCCATCCTGGTGGACGTGGATCCGGTGCGCCTGCGCGCTCATCAGATCTCGTTGGATCAGATTCTTTCCCGGCTTGCCCGCGAGAACCAGAATCTGCCCGCCGGGATCGCGCGGGAGGGGGACACGGAGTACACCCTGCGCAGCGTGGGGTGGCTGACCAGCCCCGAGGAGCTGCTGCGCCTGCCGGTGGGACGCTTCGGAGACCGTCTGGTCCTGCTCCAGGACGTGGCCCAGGTCCAGGATGCCCACCCCGAGACCCGAATCTTCACCCGCCTGGACGGCAAGCCGGCCGTGGCCGTCACCTTGAACAAGCAGAACGACGCCAACACGGTGTCCACGGTGAAGAGCGTCCTGGATCGGATCGAGCAGATTCACCGGCTCTTCCCCCACCTGCGATTCCAGGTGGCCTACGACCAGTCGCAGTTCATCGAGGATTCGCTGGACGGCCTGTACCACCACGCCCTGATGGGTGGGGCCCTGGCCGTGTTGATCCTGCTCTTCTTCCTGAGGAACGTGCAGAGCACCCTGGTCGTGGCCCTGTCGATTCCGATCTCGATCGTCTCCACCTTCACGCTGCTGTACCTGTGCGGATTCACATTGAACACCATGTCCCTGGGCGGGTTGGCCCTGGCGACCGGCCTGATCGTCGACGACGCGGTGGTGGTCCTGGAGAATATCTTCCGCCATATCGAGCGCGACGGCTCGCCTCCGACCGAGGCGGCGGTGACTGGGACCGACGAGATCATGACCGCGGTCGTCTCCTCGACCTTGACGATCATGATCGTCTTCCTGCCGATGTTGCTGGTGGAGGGTCGCTCTGGACAGATGTTCTTCCAGTTCGCCCTGGTGGTGGTCTTCTCGCTATCGATTTCGCTTCTGGACGCCACCACGGTGGTCCCCATGCTGGCCTCCAGGATGGCTTCCGCCAACGGCAACCCGCCCGGAGCCTGGCTGCGCCACCGCTTCGAGTCATGGAACCGTCTTCAGGAGGGTTGGGAGGAGACCTATCGGCGGGCCCTGGCCTGGGCTCTGGACCACAAGGCCGCGACCCTGGTCGTGGCCTCGGGCATCACCCTGTCCAGTTTCGCGCTGGTTCCCTTTGTGGGAACCGAGCTGATGCCGGCCACGGACAGCGGCGACTTCACGGTCACCATCCGACTTCCGGTCGGAACCGCCCTGGACGTGACCGAGAAGACCATGCTGCGCGTGGAGCGGATGCTGCTGGACAATCCCGACGTCGAGACCGCCCTGGTGGCCATCGGCACCAACATGGGCCTGCGTGGGGCGGGCACCAGCTCCACCTCCTTCCTGGGGTCGGCCACCGTCAAGCTCAAGGAGGGGCGGAAGCGGACCACCCTGGAGAACATCGCCGACCTCCGCCGCCAGGTCTCCGCTCTTCCTGGGGTTCGAGCCCAGATTCAGCCGTTTGACATGGTCAGTCGGGTCATCACCGGGCGCAGCCAGGACATGGAACTCTACCTCTTCGGTCAGGACCTGGAGGTTCTCTGGACCCAGGCGGCCCGCGTGATCGACCACGTCGCGGGGATCCCGGGACTGACCAACCTCGACACCAACTGGCAGGAGGCCAATCCGGAGATCCAGTTCACCGTGGACCGGGAGAAGCTCATGCAGGTGGGTCTGGGCTTCGAAGAGGTGGCGGACACCCTGGGCACGGCCACCAAGGGATCCGTGGTCTCCTATTTCCAGGAGGGCGGATATCAGTACCCGATCCAGGTCCAGTTCCCGCAAGAACTCCGGCGGACTCTTCCCCGCCTGTTGGAGCTTCCGGTCCAAGTCCCCGGGGGGGGTGGGCGCTACCTGACGCTGGGCCAGGTCGTCACGGCCCGATCCGACCTGGCTCCCAACCAGATCACCCGCCTGAACCGCCAGCGCTACATCGCCATCACCGGGGGAGCCGAAGGCAGGCCGGCGGGAGACATCCGCCTGGACGTGGACCGGGCCCTGCAGGAGTTGGACCTGCCGGAGGGCTACTACCTGGGCTGGGGTGCCAGCGTCAAGCAGCAGGCGGAGGAGTTTGAAGGGATGACCGTGGCGGTCCTCCTGGCCGTGGCCCTGATCTACATGCTGCTGGCCTCCCAGTTTGAGTCGCTGATCCATCCCCTGACGGTGCTGACCTCCGTGCCGCTGGCCGCGTCAGGGGTGATCCTGGCTCTCTTCCTGAGCGGCCGCAGCTTCGGCCTGACGGCGTTTGTGGGCCTCCTGCTGCTGGTGGGGATCGTGGTCAAGAATGGGATCCTGCTGGTGGACTACACCAATCAGCTTCGTCACAGGGGGCTGCCCCGCCGCGAGGCGCTGCTGCGTGCCGGGCCCACCCGGATGAGGCCGATCCTCATGACCGCGGGCGCTTCCGTCCTGGGCATGCTGCCCCTGGCCATCGGGATGGCTCGAGGCTCGGAGATCCAGGCCCCCATGGCCACGGCCATCGTGGGAGGACTGATGGCCTCGACGCTGTTGACCCTGCTGGTGGTCCCCGTGGTCTACACTCTTCTGGACGAGGTGCCCGGCTTGCTGCGGCGCCTGTTCCGTTTGTCGTGAGAGGCCTTGCCGGTTGGGCCGGGGTCCTCCTCGGTGTGGCGATCCTGGGGGCTCAACCCCTGTGGGGGGAGGGGGAGGCCTCGGGCACCAGGCGCACTCCGCCCCTTCCGATTCGGACCTCCGCCCCACCGACTCCAACGGTTGTGACCCTTCCGCCCGTCCCGGGAGGGCCCCTGAGCCTGAACCAGGAGGAGGCGGTCCGGATCGCCTTGGAGCGCCAACCGGACCTGCGCCTTCCCGAGGCCGACCTGCGCGCGGCCCGGGGCCGGACCGTGCGTGCACGCGCGGGCCTGCTTCCCTCTCTGGAGCTGCAGAGCTCCCACCTGCTGCAGGATTCGCTGTCTGCGGCGGGGCACTCGGGGGAGTCCCAGGCGTCGCTGGACCTCGAACAACTGGTCTTCGACTTCGGGAGGACCCCCTCGGAGGTGGCTTCCGCCCGGGCCCTGGAGGGGGCCGCCAAAGCCGACCTGGCTGCCGCCCGGGCGGAGGTCGCCACCCGGGTCCGCCTGGCCTTCCACGGCCTGTTGGCGGCTCGGGAGCTGGCCGGGGTGGCCTTGTCCAATCTGGAGAACCAGAAGCGCAACCTGGCCCTGACCCGGGCTCGTTGGGAGTCCGGGTTGGGGCTCCCGGCCGACGTGGTGCGAGCCTCCTCGGCAGTGGCCACGGCCACGGTCCAGCTCAACGCCGCCCGTGCCCGGGAGGCCAACCAAGGCGTGGCCCTGGCCCGCCTTCTGGGTCAGGACCCCCGACTCCGCCTCGATCCGGTCTGTGACGAGCTGCCCGCCGGAGACCAGACCGACCTGGAGGCCCTGCTCCAGGAGGCCCTGCCGAGAAGACCCGAGATGCAGGCGGTCCTGCACCAGATCGAAGCCGCCCGGTACGCCCTGCGGGCCGCTCAGGCCCACAAGGCCCCGGCCCTTTCGGCGCGGGCCGGAGTGGCCGCTCGGGGGCAGGACTATCCGCCCGAGTCCTGGTTCACCCGCTACGGGCTGACCCTGCGTTGGCCCCTGGTCGACTCGGGCCAGACCTCCGGTCTGGTCGAGGAGGCCCAGGCCGGCTTGGACCGGGCCCTGGCGCGTCACGATGTGGTCTGCCAGGATGTCGCCAGCGAGATCGTCGTGTCCCGGATTTCCCTGGGCGTGGCCCTGGACAGCCTCACGGCGGCCCAGGCCGCCCGCAGCGATGCCCTGGAATCGGTGCGCATCGCCGAGGGGCGCTACGCGGCTGGGCTGGGATCGTTCCTGGAGGTCCTGGACGCTCAGTCGGCTCTACTGACGGCTTCCAATCAACTGGCGGCAGCCCGCCTGGCGGCCTGGGAGGCCCGCGCGGAGTTCGACCGGGCCATCGGGCATCCCCTGGGGGGCTGAAGGCAGGCCCGCGCCGGTCGGCGCCGAAACGCGGGTTGTGCGGTTGCATTCACTGCGGGTCGAGAATTTTCGGGCCCTCCAGGAGGCCAGCCTCGAACTGGACGATTCCGTCACCGTCCTCTTCGGTGAGAACGACTGCGGCAAGTCCAGCCTGCTGAATGCCCTGGAGGCCTGCCTGGGCCGGAACGCCCCGCCCGGAGGCTTCACCTTCGTGCCTTCGGATTTTCACCGTGGGACACCCGAAGGGCCGCCCGCAGGACCGATTCGCATCGAGGTGGGCCTGCGCGAGGACGAGCCTCCTTCTCGACCGGACAGCGCCTGGCCTGTGCTGCGCTCTTCCGGTCTGGCCCAGGCGGACGGGCGGTTGGATTTCCTGCTGGTGGTGAGCGCCACGCTGGACGCTGCGGGGAGCGTGCAGACTTTTTTCGAGTTCCAGGGCCCCCGTCCCCTCGGCGCCGATTCCACCGATCTGCTGGCCGAGGTCCGCCGGGTGGTCCCCTTCCTGCGGATCCGCTCGGGGATCCTGCGCCCGGCTCCGGCCCTGAAGGCCGAGCCCCTCCCCGAGAAAGCGGCACGCCAGGAGGTGGAGTGGGCGGTGCGCCAGGCCTGGTCGGAGTTCCTGGAGGATCCCGACCGGATCACGCCGGGCCACCTGGCCCGCGCCCAGGGCGCCCTGGACGAAGTCCTCCAGCATCTCGAGGAGCGCCTGGTTCCTGGACGACAGTCCGGTCTGGAAAGGCGCATTTCCGCTCCGCTCTCGCCCTCTGGATCCTGGCGGCGCACCGCGGGTCTGCTGCGGGGCGCCGGTGCGCGAAGTCTGGCCATGCTGGCCTTCGCGGGGGCCTTCCTGCAAGCCAGGGGTCCCGAGGCCCTGGGGGAGGATTGTCACCCGGTGATCTCGGTCGAGGACCCCGAGGTCCACCTGCACCCCCTGATGCTGAATTCCCTGTGGGGGTTGATCGACCGGATTCCGGCCCAGAAGATCCTGACGACCAATTGCCCGGACCTGCTTTCGGCCATCCCACTGCGGAGCCTTCGGAGGATGGTGCGGTCGCGCCGGGGGCGGGCTCGGCTCTTCCGGGTCCCCCGCGGGGGGATGAGTCGGGACGAGATGCGGCGGATCGCCTACCACCTGCGCGTTCGCAGGGGGTCTGCGCTCTTCATGCGTTATTGGCTGCTGGTGGAGGGCGAGACCGAGTTCTGGCTGCTGCCCGAAGCGGCGAGAGCCCTGGACCTCGATCTGCAGGGGGAGGGGGTTGATTTCCTGGAATTTGCCCAGTGTGGTCTGGATTCCCTGGCGACACTGGCCAATCACCTGGGCATCGGCTGGCACCTCCTGGCCGACGGGGATGCCGCCGGGCACGCCTACGCCGAGAGGGCCCGCCCGCTGGCCTCGGTGGGTTGGGGGGCGGTCAGCGTCCTGCGTGCCCGGGACGTCGAGCAGTGCTTCTGGGACGGCGGATACGAGCACGTCTTCCGTCAGGCCGCCGGCCTGGGTCCTCGCCCCCGCCGCAAGGAGAGGTCCCGGGACGTGATCCGCCTGGCCGTCAAGCGACTCTCAAAGCCCGGGTTGGCCCTGGCTCTCGGCCAGGCGATGACCGCGCCCGGGGCCCCCGGGGTCCCCGATGAACTCGAGCGCCTGCTTCGAGAGGCCGTGCTGGTGGCGCGTTGCGGACTGGCGATGAGTCCCGATTGAGTCCTCGTGCCGAAGGCTGGAGGGTAGGAACGACCGGGTTGCCCGCGAAGCCGCCGGGGCGCGCCTTCCTCCCGGGGGATTTCGACCGCGGCCGAGGCGGGATGCGAACCTGAAAAGGACTCGGGGCAGGTGTGACCCGGATGCCGCTCTTCCTGTTCGTCTCAGACCTGCACGGATCGGCGGCACGTTATGCCGCCCTGGAACGGGAGGTGGCCCGCCTCAAGCCTCGGGCGGTCCTCCTGGGCGGGGACTTGCTGCCCCACTTCGCTTCCATCGACCCCGTCGAGTACGTCGAACAGGAGCTGGCCCCCCTCTTCCGTCGAATGCGTGACCGGCTCAAGGCAGCCTGTCCCCAGGTGGGACTGGTCCTGGGCAACGACGATACGCGCCTGGCCGAAGCGTCCCTTCAGGAGATTGAGCGGGAGGAGGGCCTGTGGGTCTACCTCCACCGGCGGCGGGAGGAGCTGGCCGGCTGGCCGGTCTTCGGCTACAACTGCGTTCCCCCCACGCCTTTCCAGTTGAAGGACTTCGAGCGCTTCGATGTGTCGCGCTATCTGGACCCGGGTTGCCTGGCTCCCGAGGAGGGCCTGCAGACCGTCGAGGTGCCGATGCACGAGCTCCGCTTCGGGACCATCATGGCCGACCTGGAGGAACTGGTCGGCGAAGAGGACATGCGAAGAGCCGTTCTCCTGATGCATTCGCCGCCCTATCGCACCACGCTGGATCGGGCCGCCTTGGATGGGCAGAAGATCGACCTGGTCCCTCTGGAACTGAACGTGGGCAGCCTGGCGATCCGCCGGCTGGTGGAGGCTCGCCAGCCGCAGGTCGGACTTCATGGGCACATTCACGAATCACCCCGCATCACGGGATCCTGGCGGGATGTCCTGGGCCGGACCCACCTGTTCAGCGCCGCCCACGACGGCCCCGAACTGGCGCTGGTCCTGTTCGATCCCGAGTGCCCCGAGCGGGCCGAACGACTTCTGGTTCCGGCTTGACGGGCGAGGTCTTCTGGGTTACCTTCGGGGGGTATGGGGGCGGCGTTCCCTGAGATGCGATTCCTCCCGAATCATATTCGATTCCAGGGGCCCCTCTCCAAGACGGAGAGCGAGCAGCCTTCGGCGTCCGGATTCGAGTTCTCTCTGTCCAGTGCACGACCGGACCGCGCCTTCCTGAGGCCTTCCTGCAAGCCCGGCGAGCGCTTCCACTGCCTGCCCGGAGCCGGCCGCAGCTTCCGGCGCATCCGCCTGCACGGCCCTCCCTTCGCTGTTCGCGCCCTCGTGTGCCTGCGGATTGGCCCCCGGGCGCTCTAGCGCCCGTCCCGGCCCCCCCAAAGTTCTTCACCCGGGTTCCATCCCACTCCGATGGGGCCCTCACGGCACCCGGAATCCCCGTCTCTTCGGGTTCTGATTCCTCGACACCCAGCGCAGGGGGCCTCCGGGCCTGCCTGCACATCACGCCCATCCCGGAAGACCGGGAAATCCATGGAGGATCTCGATGACGACCGTAGCCCAGACTCCGTTCCAGATGGCCCAGAGCCAATTCGACCGGGTGGCCGATCTGCTCGATCTCAATCAGGCCGCCCGCGACCTGCTCCGCTTCCCGATTCGCGAGTATTCCTTCGCGATTCCGGTGCGGATGGATGACGGATCGACCCAGATTTTCCGCGGCTTCCGCGTGCAGCACAATGACGNNGGATGACCTGGAAATGCGCCGTCGCCGACCTGCCGCTGGGCGGGGCCAAGGGGGGCGTGGTGTGCGACCCCCACCAGTTGAGCATGCGCGAGCAGGAACAGATCTGCCGGGGATGGGTTCGCCAGATCGTCCGCAACGTCGGTGCCAACACGGATGTTCCTGCCCCTGATGTGATGACCTCGGCGCAGCACATGCTGTGGATGCTGGATGAGTTCGAGACCCTGGTGGGCTCGCGTCAGCCGGGCTTCATCACCGGCAAGCCGGTGGGGATGGGCGGCTCGCTGGCCCGGACCGAGGCCACGGGTTATGGCGTGATCTACACCCTGCGCGAGGCCCTGCGGGCGCGCTTCCGCAAGCTGGAGGGGGTCACCGCCAGCGTTCAGGGCTTCGGCAACGTGGGCCAGTACGCCGTGCAGCTCCTCACGAAGCTGGGCGGCAAGGTCCTGGCCATCTCCTGCTGGGACCAGAAGGACCGTTGCTCCTACACCTACGCGCGCTCCAGCGGGGTGGACTTCGATGAACTCAAGGGCATCACCGACCGCTTTGGCGGGATCGAACCCGACAAGGCCCGGGATCTGGGGTACGAGCGTCTGGCGGGCGATGCCTGGCTTGAACAGGAAGCGGAGCTCCTGATCCCCGCCGCGCTGGATCGCGAGATTCGCGAGGACAACGTCGAGAAGGTGGCGTCTTCGGTGAAGATGATCGTCGAGGGCGCCAACGGACCCACCACCCCCGGAGCCGAGGCCATGCTTCTCAAGCGGGGCATCGAGGTGGTTCCCGACCTGCTGGCCAACTCGGGAGGCGTGACCTGCTCCTACTTCGAGCAGGTCCAGAGCAACAGCAACTACTACTGGGAGCGCGACGAGGTGCTGACCAAGCTGGAATCCCGGATGGTGAGCGCCAGCGCCGCCGTCCTGGACCTGGCTGAGCGCCGTGGCGTGTCGCTGCGCGAAGCCGCCTACCTGATCTCAGTCGACCGCGTGGTGCGTGCCTGCCGCGACCGGGGCTGGATTCAGTGACAGGTTCTCCCACTGCGGGTGGCCCGGGGGGGGGCCACGAGACCACCGCCCCCGTCGAGCGGATTCTGGGAGACCTGCGTGAGCGGGCCAAGGAGCTGGACTGCCTGTACAAGGCCGACGAGCTTCTCAGCCGCTACCAGGCCTCGCCGGAGGATGTCTTTGGAGAACTGGTGCAGTCGATTCCCCAGGGATGGCAATTCCCTGAGGTCTGCTGTTGCCGGCTTCGGCTTTCTGGAACCGTCTACCAGACTCCAGGCTTCTATGAGACGCCTTGGATCCAGAAAACGACGGTCCGGTCTCACGGGGAGAAGGTCGGCGACCTGCAGGTCGTCTACCTTTCTCCCCGTCCGACGGCGGACGAAGGCCCCTTTCTTCGCGAGGAGAGGCGGCTTCTGGATACCTTGTCCGAGCGCATCGGCTATTCCCTGGTGCAGCGCGAGCTGCACCGACTGCGGACGGGCATGCACGGCCCAGAATCGGGGGAGGGGAGCTGGTCGGTCATCATCCAGTTCCTGCGGACCTCCGATCCTTCGCTTCTCAGGCGATTGGCCCAACGGATCCTGACGCACCTGCAGTGGCACGGTCTGGCCAGGCCCGAGGACCTGGTGGACCTGCTGCCACCTCAGGACGAGATGGTGGACGAGAACCGCCCCCTGCCCTTCCACAAGGAGAACGACCTGGCCGACCGGGCGCAGCGCAGCTTCAGCCTGGCCGCCAGCATCCTGGGGGAGAAGACCCTGCTGGGACTGCTTCAGTCCTGGGTGGATGAGGAGCGCTCGCGCTTCCTGCTGGATACCCTGGCCAACTCGGAGGCCACCCTGGAGAGGGTCTCTTCCGCCCTGGCCAGGTTCCGCTCCCAAGGCGCCGACGAGGAGCGCCTGCCCGCTCCCATCGCGACGGCCCTGAGGGTGGGCCTGGTCAACCGCTTCCTGTCCGACCAGACCGAGTTCGTCCGGCAGAGTGCCGGGGCCGTCCGGGTCTCGGACTTCTATGCATTGACCGAGCGCATCGTGGATCCAGAGCGAAGTCACGGTCGCGTCGGGGGCAAGACGGCCGGGCTCTTCGTGGCCTGGAACATCCTGCGCCGGTCTTCCGAGAAGCACCCTGAGCTGAAGGATATCCGGGTCCCCAACGCCTGGGTGGTGCCCTCGGACGCTCTTCTGGCCTTCCTGGAATACAACGGCTTTGGGACGCTGCATACCCTGAAGTACAAGAGCACCGAGGAGATTCGCCAGGACCATCCCAACCTGATCGAGGCCTTCCGGAATTCGCCCCTGCCACCGTCGATTCGCCGCGGGCTGGCCATGGCGCTGGACGACCTGGGGCAGGTGCCGTTGGTGGTCCGGTCCTCCAGCCTGCTGGAGGACCGTCCCGGCTCCTCGTTTGCTGGAAAGTATCGCAGCTTGTTCCTGGCCAACCAGGGCCCTCGCGAAGAGCGCCTGGAGGCCCTGGAAAGGGCCATCACCGAAATCTACGCCTCGGTCTTCTCGCCGGACCCAATCGGCTACCGGGCTGAACGGGGCTTGCTGGACTTCCACGAAGAGATGTCGGTCCTGATCCAGCAGGTGGTGGGGACCCGGATCGGGCGCTACCACATGCCCAGCTTTGCCGGGGTGGCCTTCAGCCGCAACGAGCTGCGCTGGTCGCCCCGGATCCAGCGCGAGGATGGGCTGCTGCGTCTGGTCCCCGGCTTGGGGACCCGGGCCGTGGACCGGCTTTCTGACGACTATCCGGTCCTGCTGGCCCCTCGGCAGCCGCAGTTGCGGGTCAACCAGACCCCGGACGAGGTGATGCGCTACTCGCCCCGTCAGGTGGATGTGTTGGATCTGGAAGCCAACGACTTCTGCACCCGCTCGCTGGACGAGATCCTGCGCGAGTGTGGCAACCGCTGGCCCCTGATCCATCGGTTGCTCTCCCGGGTCGATGAAGACATGCTGCGCCCGGTCTCGCCCCTGGAACTCGACTTCCGGGATGGCTCCTATGTCGTCACCTTTGACGGCTTGATCGCCCAGACCGACTTCGTGCGGCGAGTGGCCCTCATGCTCGAGGTCCTGGAGGAGACCCTGGGGCATCCCGTGGATCTGGAGTTCGCCCACGATGGAACGGATCTCTACCTCCTGCAGTGCCGCAATCAGAGCTTCAGCGCGGATTCCGATCCGGACGTGATTCCGGCGGACCTCCCCGCCTCGCAGGTCCTGTTCTCGGCCCGCAAGTACGTCTCCAACGGTCGGGCGCCCGAGATCACCCACGTGGTCTACGTGGATGCGGAGGCTTATCACGCCCTGGATCCGGCCGCCATGAGGGAGGTCGGCCGGGCTGTGGGACGGCTCAACGGGCTGCTCCCCCGGCGCAAGTTCGCCCTGCTGGGTCCTGGACGTTGGGGCAGCCGAGGGGACATCCGCCTGGGGGTTCCGGTCACCTATGCCGACATCAACCACGCGGCCATCATGATCGAGATCGCCCGGCAGACGGGGGACTATGTCCCGGACCTGTCGTTTGGGACCCACTTCTTCCAGGACCTGGTCGAGGCGGGGATCCGGTACCTGCCCCTTTATCCGGATGATCCCGACGTGGCCTGGCAGGGGCTCTTCTTCCAGCGATCCGAGAACATCCTGGGTGAGCTGTTGCCTTCGTTTGCGTATCTGTCGGAGGTTCTGCGGGTGATCGACGTGCCCCGCCAGACCGAGGGGCAGGTCCTGCGAATCCTCTGCAATGCCGAACAGGAACTGGCCGTCGGCGTGCTCTGCGAACCCGGTGCCACCGGCCTGATGGTTCGCGCCGGGCGGCCGGGGCAGAACCTGGACGACTCCGAGCACTGGAAGTGGCGGATGCACATGGCCGAGCGTCTGGCCGCCAGCCTGGATGGAGCCCGAATGGGCGTCCGCGCGCTCTACGTGATCGGCGGGACCAAGAACGGGACGGCAGGACCGGGCAGCGACGTGGACCTGTTGGCGCACTTCGTCGGCACTCTCGAGCAGCGCGAGGCGCTGCTGCTCTGGTTGGGGGCCTGGAGCAGGGCCCTGGCGGCCATGAACCACCTGCGCACGGGTTACGTGTGCACCGAGCTCCTGGACGTGCACCTTGTGGACGACCAGGCCCTGGCGGCAGGCGGGGGATTCGCCTCCAAGATCCACTCCATCGACGATCCCGCGCAAAAGCTGGAGATGGCCTCCCGCGCCTGAATGGAGCCGAGGCGGCCCCAGGGGCGCGCAGCGCCGGAGACCCGGCGACTGCCGCGCCCTGGGAGCGGGACTCAGGGGGAGGGGAGCGGGGGCTTGATCGGGGTCAACCGGTAGAGGGCAAAGTAGAAGTCTTGCGCGGAGACCCGGACTTCGAACTCTTCCGGCGCGCCCCAGCGCTTCAAGAGGTCTTGATCCCTGCGGACGCCTGGTTTGGAGGAGATCACCAGGAGGGCGTCCAGGTTCGCATCCTTCCCGGCAGGACGGTTCTGGAACTCGTGGATTTCGTTCTGGTCCTCGATGTAGGCCAGGAAGAAGCTGATGCTTTCCCGGCTTGAAAAGCCGTCCAGGATGAACCCCAGGCGGATCCCCTTGGGCACTGCCTTCAAGAGGCTCGGGCCTCTTGAAGGCAGTTCTGCCACCGGGACCCTGGAGGGCTCCAACAGGGGAGAGCGCTCGGACGGCGGGGGAGGGCCTGACTGCGGAAGGATGGTCGTCACCGGGACCAGTTGCACCCGGAGAATCGAGGCCGCGGCCTGGGCCGCCGGCGTCCAGGCCGACGTCTGCAGCAGGCCCGCCAGCACCATCAGGGCGACGCAGAACAGGAAGGTGGTGCGCCATCGCGCGGCCCACAGGAAGGCCAGGGTCACCAGGACGGGGGTGACGGGGGCCAGATAGCGCGGGTCCGGTGGCAGCAGGGTGACGTGGAGGGTCAGGATCGTCAGGGAGGTGGCCACCAGGAAGAGGGCCGGGCGGAACCTGGCCCTCCAGGACAACAGCCCCACCGTGCCCAGCGCCATCCAGGCGGCCCCTTCCCAGTAGAAGGTGGAGAGAACGAACAGGTGGTCCTGGAGGTAACTCCAGCCCGTGGGCAGGCTCGCCACCACCGGAGCGTGGGAATATTGCTCGGGGATCAGGTATTTCCACAAATCCATCTGGGAGAAATACCAGGGCGAACAGAGAAAGCCGCAGAGCGCGGCGACCAGGAGCAGACCCCGACCCGAGGAACCCTCCTCCCTTCCCCCCAGTTTCATGCTCCAGACCAGAGCCACCCCGAAGAGGACCTGGGCCAACAGGCCTTCGACGGAGATCAGCGGCTGGGCATCCAGTCCGTTCTCCCCGGCTCTGGTCCTGGCAATCCCCCACCAGGTCAGCAGGACCACCAGGTCGGTCAGGAGGATCACCAGCAGCAGGCCGGCCCGTGAATTCCGGGTCTGGAACAGGCGGGGAAGGGCGGCCAACACGAGCGCCGGCACCCCCAGAAGCAGGACCGAATACTTGACCAGCATGCCCAGCGCCAGGGTCAGGCCCAGATGCACGCATCGCCGCGTCCGGGTCAGGGCTTGGGAGTCCAGGGCCAGGGCCATCATCAAGGCCAGGATGAACATCTGGGCCGGAGCCGTACAGTAGATCCGGACGAAATGGGTGGTCCAGGTGGCGGTTGCCATCCCCAACCCCAAGAGAATCGCTCCCCGGCGACCGGCCACCTGCCATCCCAGCCAGGCCATGGCGGCGATGGCTCCCGCCACGAAGAGGACCTGGGCGGTTCGGGCAACGGCGACGGTCGAAGAGAACAGCGCCATTGCCACCCCGGAGACCATGAAGGAGACGGGGGGGTAGTCTCCGGTCGTCAGGGCCAGTTGGACGCCTTCGGCGGATCGCGTGTCCAGGATGCGAAGCAGCCTTCCTGGTAGGGCCAGGATCCACTGCTTGCAGAACAAGGCGTTGGCCAGGAAGTTCGGCGAATGATGGTCGGGAAAGGTCAGGCCATCTCGAGATTCCCAGCAGACCTGAACCAGAAAGAAGGTCAGCGCCAGGCACAGGACGACCGCCAATGCCTGCCGGGATTCAGGGGTCTTCAGCACTGTTGGAGGTTGGGGAAGGGAATTCTCTTGGACCCAAGGCTCAAGGATGGCCCGATGGACCGCTTGACCCAGGTGGATTCACTCCGGCCGACCGTGAGTTCACCGAACCTGGATCTCCACTCGGCAGCCTCGGGCAGAAAGACAATCGGACACGCCGGTTCCATCTGGCTATTTGATTCCTGCCAGCAGGGAGCGGACGTGATCCTGCATGACCGACAGCGCGGAATTGTCAAAGGTCGGCAGGCCCAAGGGCTTCAGCCAGGTCTCGAATTTCAAGTTCTCGGTCCCCTGGTTCTTCTTGATCCAGGCCTGCTGCGCCTCGGTCAAGGGAGGGGTGCCGGCGGCCAGGATCGGGTGGAGGAGGCCCAGGATATTGGCCGCCAGGTCGGGATCCAGGAACCGGTCCTTTCCAGTGGCGTTCAGCTCCAGGAGGGTCACGCAGGCCTCATCCACGCTCTTCAGCCGTTTGCTGAATCCGACCTCGCGGACCCGGAAGGGCTTGGGAGTTCCCTTGGCCTGGATCGTGGTCAGGAATGCGACGACCTGGTCCAGTCTCTCAGGCGCGGATCCCGTGGCCTTGCCCTTGGCCGGGTTCAAGTTGACCCCCTCGAAGATATCGCCAAGTTGGGACGCCACGATGCTGTCGACGGATTTGTCCAACCGCTTGGCGGCGAATTCGACCAGGAAACGCTGCTTCTGCTGAAGGCTCAGGCCGACCGGTTCGGGTTGACTGTTCAAGGCCATCAAGGCCATCAGCAGGCGGGGACTCTGGAAGTCGAAGTCCTGGGCAGCCTTGAGGATGGCCTTGGTCTCCTCTTCGGGGGTGAGGACTTCCAGACGCGGTGTCTCGATGGGAGCCTGGGGCGACTCCGCCTGGGCGCCCGGGGAGCCCGCGGGTTGAGGAGGGGGGCCAGCGGCCGGCCCGGCAGGCTGTTTGTCCGCATAGGAGTTGTAGAGGAAGAAGACGACGTTCAGGAGGACGACCACGACCAGAAGGGCCGTCAGGAAGTCGAAGCCCCCGGACTTCTTGGCTTCGCCCTCCGCGGGCGTCTCCGAGGCGGGGGTCGGGGACGGAGCGTCGGCAGACGCCCCCTCGGAGGAGGGCGGAATCTCCTTGGAACCGGCTGATTCCTCGGGAGAGACAGGGTTTTTGGATTCATCGGACATCGAGCGTACCTCACCATCCCACCGGAACTTGAAAGGGGGAGACCACCTTGGAGCCAAGTCTTCCGCATTCAGTCCAGGAGAACCTTCTCAGGCCCTTCGCAGCCCCATCTTGCAGGCTTCTCTCCTCGGCCTCGTCCGAAGGCGGGAGGACCCGTCGCCGCGAAAGGCGGCATGAGGGGGCCGAGAAGGATGCTGGAGAGGAGACGAAGCCTGTGAGAGGGAGCCGGCGCGTGTCATGGCCCCTAGGAACCCAGCCGGAAACCCCT
>DIWH01000045.1:91202-92727 GCA_002423485.1 Candidatus Xenobium occultum
AGGTTTCCGACCGGGCCCCTAGGAGGAAGAACGGCCGGCCTGCTGCTGATGCTGCTGCTTCTGGTGTGGGCACAGTCGGCTCCGAGTGCCAGGGCGATGGAGGGAGAGGGGTCGTTGCGAGAGCGGTTGAGGGGATTGGCTCGGGAGGGACGTCTTTGGGAGGATCCCCGGGGACTCCGGGAGTTGCTGTTTCAGGCCGCGGATGGCTTCGTGCGTCACGAGGGGGGTGGGGTCCAGATCTGGGCGGCCGACCGCGACTGGTTCCTGGAGGAGTGGGGCCGGGACACCTTCATCGCCCTGCCCGGCCTGTTGCTGTCCACGGGACGGTATGCCGAGGCCAAAGCCAACATCCGCGGCTTCGCCCGCTACGAGCACCAGGGGCTGATCCCCAACCGCATCGCCGACGTCTCGACGTGGACGCCCCAGAATCCGCAGGGGGCCGAGTACAACACCTCGGATGGCCCGATGTGGTTCGTCCAGGCCGTGCGCCGCACCGCCGAGGCCAGCGGGGATGAGGCCTTCGAAGCCGAGATGGCGCCCGTCCTCCGCCGCATCATGGAGAGGTCCCGCACCGGCACGGGCTACCGGCGCTACAACCGCTTCAACCGTATCTATATGGACTCCGACGGCCTGGTGGTCACGCCCGCCCAGTCCACCTGGATGGATGCCGACCCGGACGGCCTGGACCGTCCCGTGACGCCCCGCAACGGCAAGGCCGTGGAGATCAACGCCCTGTGGTATGCCAACCTGCGCTACCTGGCCGACCTGGAGCGGCGCCTGGGCCGGCAGAAGGACGCGGCGACCTGCGACGCCCTGGCGGACCGCGTTCGGGACAGCTTCAACCGGCGCTTCTGGTTCCAGCCGTCGGGGGGCTGCGGGGCTCTGCGCGACGTGGTCGACGGGGACCCCCACGGGGACGACATCCGCCCCAACATGCTGGTGGCCATCAGCGTGGGGGAGGACCTGCTCCCGCCCGAACGGCAGAAGGCCGTGGTGCTGACCGCCACCCGGGAACTGTTGACGCCCTACGGGATGCGCACCCTGTCCTGCCGCAGCCCCCGTTACTGCGAGCGCTACGACACCTCGCAGCCGCCGATCGTCAAGGACCAGGCCTACCACCAGGGGACCGCCTGGCCGTGGCTGTTGGGGCCCTACGCCGACGCGCTGGTGTCCGTGCGCCGGCAGCAGGGCTGGCCGGAAGCCCGCATCCAAGCCGAGTTGCGGGCCCTGCTGCAGCCGCTGTTGGAATACATGGTGGCGCACCTCCAGGGCACGATCCCTGAGGTCTTCGATGGAGGCCGCCCCTTGCAGGCCCTGCAGCGCTTCTCCATGGACGACCGCGCCGGCCTCACCGCGGCCCTGGCGGCGCCGTCCGACCAGGTGGGTGGAGGCACCCGCTCGCAGGCCTGGAGCGTGGGGGAGGTGCTGCGGGTGGCCGTGCGGTACGGATTGGTGGCTGCGGCGGGGGACTGAGGGCTTCGGGGGGGGCTTTGCGGACGACTAGCGTGAGTTTCGGATAGGCGCC
>DIWH01000084.1 GCA_002423485.1 Candidatus Xenobium occultum
TGTTGATGATGGTGGGGCAGCCGAAGAGCCCCTTCTGGGCCGGGAAGGGAGGCTTGGGAGTCGGCATGCCGCGGTTGCCCTCGATGGAGGACAACAACGCCGTCTCCTCTCCGCAGACGAAGGCTCCGGCTCCCTCGACGACGGTCATGGTCATCCGACGGCCCGTGCCAAACAGGCTCTCTCCCAGGATTCCAGCTTCAGTGGCGTCGCGCACGGCCCGCTTCATCCGGGCCACGGCCAGGGGGTACTCGGCGCGCACGNNTCGCCGCAGACGAAGGCGCCGGCGCCGAGCTTGAGGTGCAGGTCGAACTCCCAGCCGGAGCCGAAGCAGTCGGCGCCCAGGAAGCCGCGCGCCTCGGCGTCGGCGACCGCCTTGGTGAGCCGCTTGACGGCGAGCGGGTACTCGGCGCGCACGTAGATGTAGCCCTCGTCGGCGCCGATGCCCAGGGCCGCCAGGATCATGCCCTCCAGGATGCTGTGGGGGTTGCCTTCCATGACGCTGCGGTCCATGAAGGCCCCGGGGTCCCCTTCATCGCCGTTGCAGACGATGTATTTCTTGCGCGAGTCCTGGATCCGGGCCATCTCCCACTTGCGGCCGGAGGGGAAGCCTCCGCCTCCTCGCCCCCGGAGTCCCGACTCCAGGACGGTGGCGCAGATCTCCTCGGGGGTCCTCTTCGTGGCCGCCTCGCGGGCCGCGAAGTAGCCGCCCTGGGCCACGTACTCGGACAGATTCTCGGGGTCCAGGAAACCGCACATCTGCAGGACGAACCGGCTCTGCCGGTGGTAGAAGGGGATGTCGTCCATGTGTTTGCAGGTGCAGCCGCTGTCCGGGCACTTGTAGGCCAGGCGCTCGACGCAGTTCTCTCCCAGCACGGACTCTCGGACGATCTCGGCTACGTCCTGCTGGCGGACCTTGCAGTACATCAGGCCTTCGGGAAGGATCGAGACCAGCGGACCCATCTGGCAGAATCCCTGGCAGCCGCTTCCCGACACCAGGAAGCCGGATTCGGGCTTGTCGAGCACGACCATGGCCTTCTGCCCGTGGGCCTCGAGCTGACGGACGAACTCGTCGTGGACCGCCATGGAACCGTTGGCCATGCACCCGGTCCCCGCGCAGATGATGATGCGCTTGGTGACCAGCTCGGAACAGCGGTCGTGGTTGGATTTGAGGGTCTCGAGGGTCATGGTTTCAAGCATGGACGGCAGTCTCCCTGGCCTGGATCTCTGAGACGAGTTCGACCGCGCTCTGCGGGGTCTGAAGCCCGTGCACCTCGTTGTTGATCACGAGGGCTGGGGCCAGGCCGCAGGTTCCCAGACAGCTCACCGTCTCGAGTGTGAACAGCATGTCGGGCGTGGTCTGGCTTTGAGGGTTGAGGCCCAGGTGCTTGCGCAGGGCCTCGGCGATATCGTTGGATTTCTTGACGTGGCAGGCCGTCCCGTCGCAGACCTTCACGACGTAGCGGCCTTTGGGTTCGAGGGTGAAGTGGGCGTAGAACGAGGCCACCCCGAAGACCTTGGCTGGAGGAATCCCCAGCGAGGTGGCGATGAAGGTCATCGCCTCCTCAGGCAGATATCGATAGACATCCTGCACCGCCTGCAGGATGGCGATCAGGCGGTTGGGGTTGTGGTCGTGCTCCTTGAGGATGGCACAGACCTGCTCAAAGTTCCTCAGGTTTTCCATGGATGGACTCCTTGTGTGACTTGACGCGGGAGTTTTCAAGCTGCTTGGACAGGACCGAGAGTGAGGCCAGCAGGTTCTCGTCCTGGACCAGGACCTCTCTGGGGACCGCCAGGCGGGTCGGGGTGAAGTTCCAGATGGCGCGAATCCCGGCCCGGACCAGGGTGTCGGTGACCATCTGGGCCGCGGCCGCGGGCACCGCCAGGATGGCGATCTGGATGTGCATGCGGCGCACCAGGTCGCTCAGGCGTGAGGCTTCCAGGATGGGCTTGCCGGCGACTTCGCGCCCCACCTTCGCGGGGTCCGCATCGAAGGCGGCGACCAGGTTGAATCCGATCTCGGCAAAACCGGGGTAGGCCAGCAGGGCCTGGCCCAGGTGACCGGCTCCGACCAGGAAGATGTCCTGGGTGTTGTGGTAGCCCAGGCACTCTTCGATGGCATCCAAGGTCGTCTCGACATGGTAGCCGACCTTGGGACGCCCCACCGCTCCGGTGGCCTGGAGGTCCTTTCGGACCTGGATGGGGTTGAGCCCCAGGGCCTCGGCCAGGGTTGTGCAGGAGACGAAATCCCGTCTGGCCTCGCGTTGGCCCTGGATGAACTTGTAGTAGTAAGGCAGGCGCTTGAGGGTCGGCTCCGGGATGGCCACGGGGGTCGGGGCGTTCGGGCTGGGACTCACGGTGTGACCTCCAGGGGATGCTCGGACTGCTTTCGGTAAAGTTTTATCGATATGGATATATCGTTTTTCCGGGGGCCTGTCAAGAGGGAGGAGGTGGCCTGAATCCGCCGCCTGGCGTGAGAGCCGAATGCCACGGAGGGTGCCTACATTCAGGCAAGACGCCGGGGTGGCGCGCGCGAGGGGGACCTGCGGTCGCTCAGGGGAGGCCGGGACGAGCGGTGAGGGAGAAGCCCGGGACAGCAGGATGCCCCGGGCCGAAAGTGGACCCAGGGCATCGGTCTGTCCGGACCTTTCGTCCTCTGTGAAGGGGGAATCGGGGATGAAAGGCTCGCGGGGGAAGGTCTGTTCTTCGGGTCTTCAGGCGGCGCCCCAGCGCTCGGCCGTCCCCGGGATCTCCTGGGCCAGGCGCTCGTACAGCGCCTTGAGGGCCGGGCACATGATGGTCGGGTTGGCGGGGCTTCCGCTCAGCCGGCGCTCCCAGGGACAGCCGCCCCGGCAGAGCCGGATCCAGCGGCAATCCTGGCAGGCTTCCGGGACGGCGGCCCATTCGCGGAAGAGCGCCTGCGCGCGTTCCGAGCTGCGCAGCTCGGACAGGGACGCCTGGTGGATGTTGCCCAGGCAGGTCTCAGGAAGTCCCGAGAATTCATCGCAAGGATAGAGATCCCCGTTCCAGCCGAAGACGGCGAATTGAGAGCAACTGCCTTCCAGTTTGCAGAAGTAGGGGTGGTGCCCGGCCATCTTGCGGGCCAGTTCGGAGAGGAAGCGGACGCGGAAGTCGGTCCGGCCCAACTCCAACCAGCGGTCGAAGACCCTCATGATGAAGTCGGCGAAGGCTTCTCCATCCACCTCAACTTCGAATTGTCCCCCGGTGCACCGGGTGGACGGCACGAAGTCGACCTCCTGAAGGCCGTTCCCGGCAAACCAGTCGACCATCTCTTCAGCGTGGGGGAGGCTCTTCGGGGTGACCACCGCCGAGACCCGCGGCTGGATGCCTCGGGCCTGCAATGCGGCGATCCCGGCCATCACCCGGGCGTGGGTCCCCTGGCCCCGGCGGTCTGGACGCTGGGCGTCGTGCAGCCAGGCCGGGCCGTCCAGGCTGGCGGTCACGGCGAAGCGGTGGGCGGCCAGGAGGTCGGCCCACTCCTCGTCGATCAGCGTCGCGTTGGTCTGTACACCGTGATAGAGGGGACGTCCCGCAAACGCGCGGGCAGCCCGCTCCAAGGCGTCTGCGAAGCGCCGGGTGCCGAAAAGTGTGGGTTCGCCACCGTACCAGAGCAGGTGCATGGGCCCCTGGGTGTTGCCGGCGACCTCCGAGAGGATTCGCTCCAGGGTTTCGGTGGACATGAACTGCCCCGCGTCCAGTCGCCCCTCCTGGTAGCAGTAGCGGCAGGCCAGGTTGCAGGATTCGGTCAGCTTCAGGGCCGGCCGAAGGCGACTGGGGTCGGGCCTGAATCCGCCGCCGGGCACGGCCTGCCCCGAGTCCTGTCGGACAGGCAGGGGCACAGGGGAAGCCGACACCTCCAGGTGAGGGCCAGGCTGCGGATTCAGGCCGGTGCTCATGCCTTGACCCAGGAAACGGAATCCTTCTCGGTCCGCTCGAGCTTGAGGACCTCGGCCAGGACGGGGTTGACGGGCTTCGGGGACATGTCTCCCATGGGAGCCTCCAAGAAACAGGAATCGACAACCACGGGGGCTGTCGGGCGCGACCTTTCGTCCTGCGGCCTGTGGCTCCTCCCCCCCCAGGGCAGGAGCAGTGGGGAAGGTCCGGAACAAGGACCCGATGAGACCTCCAACTCCTTTGCTGGTCCGCTGGGCCTCGGGTCTGGAGCTGACCGGTGGTCTGCTCCTGCAACTGGCGCCCTTCCTGGCCTTCGCCAGCGTGCCGGTCCTGTCGCTGCGAGTCCCCGTTCCCGGTCTCTTCCTTCACGGAGGGGGGGTGTTGGTCTGCGGGACCCTGGCGGTGCTGCTGGCGCTCTTGCGGCGTCCCTGGCCGGGGGCACAGCTTCTCCTGGCGGGGACTTCCGCAGGCCTTCTCGTCTGGGATGTCACCTTGGTGACGGAGAGGACCGCCTACACCCTGGGCCGGGTCCAACTCTCGATCATGGGCTTGAACTCCTTTCTGGCCAGGATGGGCGCCGAGCCTGTGGATCTGATGCCACGTGGAGTCGAGCCATCCAGCTTCCTGGGCTTGGGAATCCAGGTCGGTGCGCTGGGTGTGGTCTTGCTGGGGATCGGAGCGGCCCTGGAAGTTCTGGGACTGGCTCGGGCAGGCAAGCGTTGGGTTTCGGTGCTGCTGGCCTGCCCCCGTTGCACGGGATGCGGACACCGGGTGGGCTTCCAGATGGCCTTCTGCCCCGGTTGTGGGAGAGCCCAGGGAGGGGGGCGCCCATGTGCCCGCTGCGGGGCCTGGACGCAGGAGGCTCATCGCTTCTGTCCCTCCTGCGGGCACGGCCTTGAAGGAGAGGGGAGGACTCAAGGCCGGGGGGGCAACCCGCCGGAGAAGTCCCGGACGCAGGAACCAGGCCCGTGACGCAGGAATTTCCTGGCCGTCCTTCTGCGGGTCCATTCTCTGTCGAGGATTGGTGACGAGACTCGAATGGCACTGTACCTGTTGTGGCTGGTGACCACGGCCCTGACCCTGGCCGGCGCCTGGGGAGTGTTGATCTATCTGCGTCGGCGTGAGGCCTATCACCAGAGCATCCTGGCGATCCTGCGCGCACCTCTGGAGATCGATGACTTCGCCGGTCAGGCCCAGATGCTGTGCGAGTCCTGCACCCGTGAGGCTGGAGCCTCGGGATGCAGCCTGTATCTGCAGCCTGGAGAACAGGAAAGCGGATTTCGCAGGGCGGCCCAGGCTGGCCGGCCCGCCGAGGAGACGGGCCCCGGAGTCGTTCGGGACCTGCTCAACCAGGCCTGGGATACCGGTCAGAGCGTCGAGTCCAACTATGGAGGCCGCTGGCTGGTGGCCGTTCCGGTCTGGCCGGGGCATCTGGGCGGAGGAGCGCTGCTGGTGACCTGGGATTCCAGCCGCCCGCCCGGCAAGGTGGAGCGTGGACTTCTGGATGCCGCCGCCACCGTGGCCTCGTTGTTGGCGCCCCGCTTCGCGCGTGAGGGAGCCCTGGCCAGGGCCCACGAGGAACTGCAGGCCCTGCATGTGGAGATCGCCGAGGAGAGCCACCTGGCGGGCGTGGGCCGCCTGGCGGCCGGAGTGGCCCACGAACTGAACACTCCCCTGGGGGCCGTCCTGACCATGGTCGGGAGCCTGTCCCGGACCGTGCAGGACCCTTCCAGCGCCCGGCGTCTGCAGATCATGCGGGATGCCGTCGAGAAGTGCAAAGCCATCATCGAGAAGCTCCTGGTCTATTCGCGAGGGCCCATCGAGACGGAGCGAGGCTTGACCTTCTCGCGGTTCGTCCGCGCCTCCACCGACCTGAACCGGACCATCGAGAGCTGCGTCGAGTTGATGCGCGAGAACCTCTCGGAGGCCGGCATCTCGGTGTCGCTGGATCTGGCCGAGATCCCGGAGTTCCGGGCCAACACCACCCAGTGGTCGCACGTCTTCAACAATCTGCTGGTCAACGCCCGGGACGCCCTGCGCAGCGGCCAGACCGACGAGCCGCAGATTCAGGTGCGGACGCGCAGCGACCGTGAACGAATCCAGATCGAGTTCTCCGACAATGGCCCCGGGATTCCCCCGGATGTCATTTCCCACATCTTCGAGCCCTTCTTCACCACCNNGACCGGCCTGGGCCTGGCCATCGTCCGGGAGGTGGTGCGCAAACACCAGGGGGCCATCCAGGTCAAGTCCGAACCCGGAGCCGGAGCCAGCTTCGTCATCCAGCTTCCGTTGCAGCAGGACTTTGAATCGTCCCCGGCTGCGAGGCCGGAGGCCAAGGCTTGACTGCGCCCGGAGGGACCCGCCTGGGAACGGTCCTGCAAGGGCGCTTCCGCATCCTCGATGTCCTGGGGCGAGGAGGGTTCGGGGCCGTCTATCGCTGTGAGGATCTGCGCCTGCCCGGGAAGCATTGGGCCCTGAAGGAGCTGATCTGTCCCGAGCCGGCCCTCATCGACGAGGCTCGGCGCAACTTCGAGCGTGAGGCCCACATGCTCTCGGCGCTGCGCCACCGCAGCCTGCCGGTGATCGTCGATTACTTCAGCGAGGGTGAGAGCACCTATCTGCTGATGGAGGAGGTCGAGGGGCGGACCCTGGCCCAACTGATCGACGACGATGGCCCGGCCTCAGAGGCCGAGGCGCTGCGCTGGGCCCTGGAGATCGCCCGGGTCCTGGACTACCTGCACTCGCAGGAACCGCCGGTGATCTTCCGGGACCTCAAGCCGGAGAACGTGATGGTCGCTGAGGACCGTCACCTGAAGCTGATTGACTTTGGGCTGGCCCGTCATTTCGACCCGGGAAAGCATCGTGACACCGAGGCCATCGGCTCGGTCGGTTATGCGCCCCCGGAGATCTGGGAGGATGCTGCCCAGACCGATGCCCGCTCGGATGTCTATTCGCTGGGGGCCACACTCTACTATGTCTTGACGGGCCGCCCGCCCTCGCCCGTCTACGGGACCCACCGCCTGGCTCCCTATCGCCCCGACCTCAGCGCAGAGATGGAGGCCCTGGTCCTGCGCTGCATGGATCCGGACCCGAGCCGCAGATTCGGCAGCGCTGCCGAGGTGATCCGCGAGCTGCTCCTGCAGATCTCCAAGACAGACGAGCCTGGGCCCTCGGGCCTGCCTCTCCGAGAGGAGGTTCGTCAGGAGCCGGTTCGTCGTCCCCTGGCTTCCTCAGGCCCGGTCCGGGTGGCAGAAGCCGAGGCCCCCGCCATCCGCCCCCCTGGCGGTTCACCCCGCGCGGCGGCGCTTCCGGTCTGGATTCCGGCCCTGATGGTGCTGGCCACATTGCTCTTCGTGGTCGGCGCGATCCTGGGTTTGCGCTCGGTCTCGCTGGAGGGGCCCGTGTTGGAGGAGGAGACCCACGCGATCCACAACCCGGACAAGGAGCGGGCCCACCTGCTGTTGACTCAGGGCAAGTTGCGGGAAGCCGCCAGCCTCCTGGACCTGGCCGTCACTCGACATCCCGCCGATGCCGAGGCCCGGATCCTCCTTTCCAACACCTACGCTTTGATGGCGGGCCCCAAGCCGATCCGGATTCCGGCCCTGATGTCCCTGACGGGGTTCGATGCCCCCGAGGGCTACCGTCTTCTGCACGGGATCGCCGCCGCCCAGGTCGAGTTCAACCAGGCGGGTGGGGTGGACGGCCGACTGGTGGTCTTCGACCTTTATGACGATGCTTCCGATACCGGGAAGATCCTTGAGATCACCGATCTGGTCCTGAACAACCCCGAGTATCTGGCGGTCCTGGGTCCGTTCTCTTCGCAGCGCTCGCTGGTGATCGCGCCGCTCTTCAATGCGGCTCGGATGGCCTTCCTGGCGCCGGTGGCCTCGGACCCGCGTCTCTGGGAGGCCGGGCACTACGTCTTCACGGCCTCCGATTCCAACTTTCCCCGAATCCGCAGCCTGGCCCACCGCCTGGTGGCCTCCGGCTATCGCACGGCTGGAGTCGTGGTGGACCGCGACAGCGTCCTGTCCTCTTCGGTGGCCGGGTATTTCCGGGACCAGTTCGAGAGCCTGGGCGGCCGGGTGGTGTGCGACACCACCTTTGCCGAGGCGGATTTCTCCCAGGCCCTGGCCGAGTTGCGTGAGGCCAACCCCGACACGGTCTTCTTCTCGGATTACAGGGGCGCCGTGCTGGCCCAGTTCGCGATAGAGCTTCGAGAGGCTGGTCTGAAGGCCCAGATCTCCAGCCAGACGGCTCCTTTCACCCGGGACCTGGTGGCCGACGGGGGGAGCGCGGTCGAAGGCCTGCTGCTTTCGGGCTACTACCACTTCGACAGCCCGCGCCCGGAGGTCCAGGAATACGTCCGACGTTTTCGCCAGCTCTTTGGTTCGCTGACAACCTCGCACCTGGACGCCACGGCCTACGATGCCACCCGAATCCTTCTGGAGGCTCTTTCCAGCGGGGCCCAGGATCGGCAGTCGGTCCGGGACTACCTGGCTTCCTTGGGAGCAGAGGGCGGCAGGCCCCCCTACGCCGGGGTGACCGGCACGTTCGCCCTGGCGCGGCGACTGGACAGGCGTGAGGTCTACCTGGTGGAGGTGCGCGGGGGCACCTACCACCTGCTGGAGAAGGACGTGCGCTAGTGACTGGCTTCAACCTCGTGGCTCGTCAGGCGCAGACCACCCGATTGCGCCCGGTCCGCTTGGCTTCATAGAGGGCCTTGTCGGCACGGGCCAGGACTCCCTCCGGGGATTCTTCGGACAGGAGCTCGGCGACCCCGATGCTGGTGGTCATGCGCAGGTCCTGGCCGTTGGCGCCCCGGAAACCGTGCTCTGCAATGGCTCGGCGGACCTTCTCGGCCGTTGTGGTGGCGCCTTCCAGTCCCGTCTCGGTCACCAGGATCACGAACTCCTCGCCGCCATAGCGGGCCAGCACATCGCTGCCCCGCAGGCAGGACTGGGTCAGATCGGCGAACTGGCGCAACATGGCGTCCCCGGTGAGATGGCCGTGCTGGTCGTTGATCCGCTTGAAGTGGTCCAGGTCCAGCATCAGGCAGGTCAGGTTGTGTCCGTAACGGCGGGACCGGGTCACCTCTTCAGCCAGGCGGGTCTCCAGCATGCGCCGGTTGTAGACCCCGGTCAGGGGATCCGTCACCGCCTGGGAGGCCAGGCTCTCGCGCTCGCGCCGCAACTGGTCGCGGGCCTGTTTGGTCCGCAGGGCGGCCCGGATGCGGGCGCGCAGCTCATCCGGGTGGAAGGGTTTGGCGATGTAGTCGTCCCCGCCGACCTCCAGACCGGCCACGCGGTCGGGGACGTCGCCCAGGGCCGTCAGGAAGATGATCGGGACGTCCGAGGTCCGCGCATCGGACTTCAGGACCCGGCAGACCTCCAGCCCTGACATCTCGGGCATCATGATGTCCAGCAGGACCAGGTCCGGGAGCCGGGCCCAGGCTTCCTGGAGGGCCTCCGGTCCGCTCTGGACGGTCTCGATCTCGTAGCCATCGAGTTGCAGGATGCTGGTCAGGAGCAGCAGGTTGGCCTCAGAGTCGTCGACCACCAGGATTCGCTCGCGGCTGTCCGTTCGGATCGCGCCCACCTCGACGGTCATCTGCCCTCCCTGGCCTGTTGTCCTGGCCCGGCCCCCAAGCCCAGGATTCGACGCGCCGCTTCCACGATCCCCTCTGCCGACAGGCCGTGGGCTTCCGGATCCGCCTGCGCCAGGTCCGGACGGATCCCCAGCACCTCCACCTGGACGTCGGTCCGGCCAGCCCGGGCCAGGTTCTCCAGGACTGCGGTGCCCAGCCCTCCGTGCAGGCAGTGTTCCTCCGCGGTCAGGATGCGCCCGCATTCGGCGGCCTGCGCCAGCAACTGCTGATCCACCGGCTCGAGGTAGCGCAGGTCGTAGACGCCGGCTCGGACACCCCACGAGTTCAGGGCCTCCGAGGCCAGGATCGCGGGGAAGACCGTGCTGCCCAGGCACAGCAGGGACAGATCCCCTCCTGGCCGGAGCCGGCGGCCGACCCCGGGCAGCAGGCTGGGAGGCTCGTCGGTGTCGGGGACGCCGACGGCGGGGGAGGAGGCCAGTCGGAGGGCTCCCAGGCCGGGAAGCTCGAGGAGGCCGCGCAGGACCCCTCGGGCTTCCTCCTCGTCGGCCGGGACGGCGATGGTGATCTCGGGGATCTGGCGCAGGAAGGCCAGGTCGCGAACCGCAGCCGGGTTGGGCTCCTCCGAGCCTCGGACGGGAGTCAGGCCGCCGCCCATCACCAACAAGGTCAGGGGGAAGACCGCCATCTCGAAGAGCTCCGGCAGCAGCAATGGCAACCGGGGGGCCGAGACGGCCACCACCGGGTGGCATCCGGCGGCCGCCGCGCCGGCCGCCTCCAGGAGGACCCCCTTCAGGCTGCAACGACGCAACCGTCGGCCCAGGACGGCCAGTGGCCCAGGCGTGGCGGAACGGGCCCAGAAACACACCACCTCCGGAGTCTGGGCCAGGTCCGAGGTCAGTCGGGCCAGCGCCTGGGTCTCGAACGAGTCGTTTGCGGGGGAACTGCCCGAGGCCGAGGGTTCGACCGGGCCGGGCCAGGAGGGCCTGGGCCTGTCGACCCGGGTCGACAGCCAGTGCTCGGCCGATCTGCGCCCCGAGGGAGTGGGAGACTCCTCCTCCAGGACAGGCCCCAGGACGTGCAGGAAGCGGACCCCTGTCTCCGACAGCGTGGTTTGGAGGGCGCGGGCCAGTCGGTCTGGTCGGGAAGCCTCCACGGCCTGGCTGAACCGAAAACCCCGGGCCTCGGCGTAGGGGCCCGGCGAGCCCGAGCCGCGGTTCCACGGCGAGCGTCCCGGCTCGCCATAGCGGCGGGCGGTGTCCAGGAAGACCACCATCAGGTCGGCGTCTCGGGGGATGGCCGCCTCCAGGGCCGAGAGGAAATCCGGGGGCAGGTCCTCGATGACCAGGGTCAGCGGGCCATCCAGCTCGGTTCCGATGCGGGCGTGTCTCCATCCCAGGGCCAGGTGGAGCAGGTCCACCTCGTCCTCCGCCCAGGATGCGATGCGCTCCAGGCTCCGCGAGACGCCTCCGCAGGCCCGGTAATGCGCGGCGCCGCCGGCTCCACTCCAGGCCACGGGGCCTGGGGCCGCTTCCAGCAAGGCTTGCGAGAGGGCGACTCGGGCCTGGTGCGAGCGGGGAATGGCTCCCACCCGGGTCAGACGCTCCGATCCAGCAGGTAGGAAGCCAGGTGGACCAGGGGTTGGGCCGACTGGCCGAAGGGGCGGAGCAGGTCGATGGCCTCCTCGGTGGCCTCCAGGGCCATGCGGCGGGACTTGTCCATGCCGAAGAGGGCCGGGAAGCTGATGGGATCCGGATCGACCCCGGCGTCCAGGATGTCGTCGGTGATCTGGAAGACCAGGCCGACCCGCTCTCCGAAGCCCGTCAATGCCTCCAACTGGGCTTCGCTGGCACGGCCGACGAGGGCTCCGGCGCGGACCGCCCCGCGGATCAGGGCGCCCGTCTTGGCCTGGTGGATGGCCAGCAGGCCCGCCCGGTCGACTCCGTGTCGTTGGGCGTGCATATCCAGGATCTGCCCACCCACCATGCCGGGGTGTCCGGCGGCGCGGGCCAGTTCCCCGACCACCCGGACGGCCACCTCCGCGCCGGCCAGCGCAGCCGTGGCGGCGGCCACCTCGAACGCATGGATGACCAGCCCGTCGCCTGCCAGCAGGGCCACGTCTTCTCCAAAGGCCACGTGGCAGGTGGGCTTGCCCCGCCGTTCGACGTCGTTGTCCATGCACGGCATGTCGTCGTGGACCAGCGAGAAGCAGTGGACCAGCTCGAAGGCGCAGGCGGCCGGCATGGCCAGGGCGCGGTCGGCCCCCAGGGCTTCGGCAGCCGCCAGGGCCAGCACCGGTCGGAAGCGCTTTCCGCCGGGGAAGACGCCGTAGCGCATGGCCTCGCCCAGGTTGCCCATGTAGTCGGCCTCCGCGGGCAGGAAGGTCTCCATCGCCCGGTCCACCTCGAGGGCCCGATCCTTGAGGTAGGCCGCCAGATCAAAGGTCAGTGCGGAATTCGTCGTCACCGGGAATCTCCCATCTTGTCTTGAGTCCCCCTGGGGAAGTCCTTGCAGCGGATCAGGGGTGAGAGGCAGGGCTCTCGGTCAGGACGCGGACCTGCTCTTCCACGACGCGAAGCCGTTCCTCGCAGCGGCGCGAGAGGTGCATGCCCTCCTCGAAGAGGCGCAGCGACTCGTCCAGGCCCAGGTTCCCGTCCTCCAGGAGATCGACCACGGTCCGCAGTCTCTCGATGGACTCCTCGTAACTCGGCTCAGGGTCGGTCATTTCGCTTCCTCCACCTCTTCCACCAGGGTCTTGACGGCCCCGTCGCGCAGTCGGACTTCCAGGCGGTCTCCAGGCCGGATCGCCGCGACACTGGAAACCACCTCTTCCCGGGCCAGGACCAGGGCGTAGCCTCTCTCCAGGACCCGGAGGGGGGAGAGGGCTTCCAGGCGTCCTTGCGCGGCGTCCAGGCGCTCGCGCTGCCGGGTGAGACCCCTCCATGCCGAGCGCAACAGGGAGGTTCGCAAAGCCTCCAATCCTTCCTGTCGGGAGGCGGTCAGACGGAGCGGTTCTCGGAAGGCTCCGGTCGAACCCAGGACCTCGAACCTCTGCCGGGCGGCCTGCATCCCGAGCGCCATGCCGCGCTGGAGGCGGCCGGTCTGCTCGCGCAGCAGGTCCAGGTTTCTCTGGATCCGGGCTCTGGGATGCTGTTGAGTCAGGCCCTTCCGCAGGACGCCCAGAGTCTCGCTGCGGGTCTGCAGTCCTCGACCCATTCCTCGACGCAGGCCCTCGACCAGCGAATCCAGGCGCTGCATCTCACCCTCCAGGCGCCGTCGAGGGTGGCGCAGGCTGGGGGCTGAGCGCAGGTGCTCCAATCTCTCCAGTTGCAGGCACACTCTTCTGGACATGGCCTGGGTCACCTTCTGTCGGAAGCGTGCCAGCTCGCTCAGCAGGTCCTCCAGGGCCGGGGCGATGATTTCGGCGGCTGCCGTGGGGGTGGGAGCCCGCTCATCGGCGGCCAGGTCGCACAAGGTCACGTCGGTCTCGTGTCCGACCGCGGACACCACCGGGACGCGGCACCCGGCCACCGCTCGAACGACGACCTCCGAGTTGAAGGCCATGAGGTCCTCCAGGGAACCCCCACCGCGGGCCACGATGATGCAATCCACCTCCGGCTGTTGCTGCAGGTCTTCCAAAGCCTGAACCAGCCCGGCTTCGGCGCCCTCGCCCTGGACCGGTGAGGGCGCCAGGAGGATCTGCACCGTTGGATTCCTGCGGGCCAGGGTCGTGCAGATGTCGTGGAGGACGGCTCCCTGTTTGGAGGTGACCACCCCGACTACCCTGGGATGGGTGGGCAGGGGCCTCTTGCGGTCCTGACCGAAGAGCCCCTCGGTCTCGAGGCGTCGGCGCAGGCGTTCCAGAGCCTCGTACAGGGCTCCCACGCCGTCGGCCCGCAAGCGACGGATCCGAAGCTGCAGTTCCCCTCGCGGCCGGTACAGCGTGACCCGACCCTGCGCGCGCACGGCGACGCCGTCGGCGGGTTCGAAGTCCAGGTGCCGCGCCTCACCCTGGAACATCACGCAGCGCACCTGGGCCTGATCATCCTTCAGCGAGAAGTAGCAATGGCCCGAGCGGGCCCGGGTCCAGTTGGTGATCTCGGCCCGCAGGGTCAGATCCAGAAGGTCCGGCTGCTCGTCCAGCAGATCGCCCAACCGGCCCAGCAATCCGCTGACCGTCCAGGTGCGTTCTACGTCCGGGGAGCCTTCGATTCTCACCCCGGGCCCTTCCATGCCGACCGGGATGGCTCCTTCGCCAGGGCCGGTTGAAGGATTCCCTCCGCCTGCGGGGGAAGGAACCCGGCGCCGTTCGGGGGATGGGTCCGGGCACCAGGGTTCGGCGCGGGATCCGAGGTCGGATTGCAGGCGGCGTGGGCGGCGACGGCTCTGTTGCCGAGGGCCACGCCTGGAGGAGGTCCATGCGTTTGCCCGAGAAGATCCTTGTTGTCGAAGACGACCCTCTCATGCTGGGAGCCTTGGAGATCCTTCTCCTGGACGAGGGCTACGAGGTCACCACCGCTGCTTCCGGCAAGGAGGCCATCCAGCGGGCTCGCGAAGAGCACTTCGACCTGGTGGTCTGCGATGTCCGAATGGCCGAGATGGACGGGATCGAGACGCTGTCCAACCTCAAGCAGCAGCAGCCCGATTCCCGCTCGATCATGATTACCGGGTATGCCAGCCCGGACGTCCCGATCCAGGCCATCAAACTGGGCGTCGACGACTACCTGATGAAGCCCTTCGACGACAGGCAGTTCGTCCAAAGCGTTCGTCGCAGCCTGGAGTCGTTCCGCTTGCAGCGGCGCTACACGCAGGGCCTGGAGCAGCAATGGCGTGACTTCACCACGATCATCCGCCTGCTGGCCGAGGCCCTGGAGGAGAAGGATCCTCACTTCGCGGGTCATTCCCGTCGGGTGGCAGACCTGGCGCGTCGTATGGCGCGGACCCTGGGTTTGCCTCGAGATCGCCAGGGTGTCCTGGAGCTGGCCTCCTTCCTGCACGACATCGGAACCCTGGATCGCAAGCAGGACCTCCTCAGCCGCGCCGAGGCCCTGGTTTCGGAGGATCGGGCCCGGGTTCAGGAGGCTACCGCCGAGAAATCCGAGATTCTCTTCACCTCCCTGGGAAGCCTGCGCGAGGTCTTCCGGGTCATCCTGCATCATCACGAGTGGTTCGACGGTTCGGGCTACCCTCAAGGGCTTCGAGGCGAGGAGATCCCCCTGGAATCCAGGATCCTGTGCGCGGCCGAGGCCTACGACGCGATGATCAGCCCTCGGCCTCATCGCCAGAGCCTGACGGCTTCGGATGCTCGCAAGGTCATGGAGCGGGAGGCGGGATCCCACTTCGACCCCGAGGTGGTTCGGATCATGCTGGAGCTGCTGGCCGGCGAAGGGGCCGAAGAAACCGCCTCCGAGGAGGAGGACGACCGGGAAGAGACCCTCTCGCGCGAGCGCCAGGCTCAACTGATGCTGGGCCTGGCGGGTTCGTATCTGGCAGTCGGCGACGTCGAGACCTCGGGTCAGGCCTATGCCGAGGTCCTCAACTCTGCCCCTGAGACCGCGCGGAGCCTGCGAGGGGAGGCCCTGATCGGCCTGGCCCTGACCGAGTTCCATCGCGGCCGCCTGGAACCGGCAGGATCAGCCGCCGAGCGGGCCTTTGAGGCCGCCGCCGGGGGGAGTCCCCTGCAGAGCGCCCGGGCGCTGGCCGTCCGAGGGCTGGTCCGCGGAGTCCAGGGCGATTCCAGCGGAGGCTTGGAGGACCTGGCTCGCTCTCGGGACATCTTCTCGGCTTGGGAGAGCCACCTCGAGACGGGGCGGGCGCTGCTCTATGAGGCTCGGGTCCTGTCCGGAGCCGGCCGCCAGGACGAGGCTGACGCCCTGCTCTCGCAGGCGGCCTCGGAGATCGAACGCTACGGGAGTCAGCAGATCCTGCGCCAGGAGCGCAGTCTGGCGATTCCCTTGCTGCTGGGCTGTGCGGCCCGCCTGGGGGAAGCCTCGGCTCCCGCCAAGGTTCTCCAGGGATTGGGGTTTGAGGCGGTCTCTCCTTTCCTGGCAGACATCGAGGCCTCCCTGCGCGAACGGGTGATGGGGCTCTTCGCCTCCCGCGAAGGCAGCAGTCAGGCACCTCCCCTCTCGCTGTACGCCTTCGGAAAGTTCCGGGTCTTCGCCGGGGGGCGCGAGGTGGAAGACAAGCATTGGAAGACCAGGAAATCGAAGTATCTCTTCGCCTATCTGGCTTTGCACTCGGGGCGCGATGTCCCAGACGAGCGCCTGATGGACATCTTCTGGCCCGAGACCCCCCCCGAGAAGGCCCGCCAGAGCCTGTACGCCGCCCTGTCCCACATGCGCAAGGCCCTGGAGGCCGTGGTTCCGGGAGAAGCGGATCGGGTGGTGCTGGCCCGCAAGGGGTTCTACCGGTTCAACGTCGACCGCTCGTTCTTCCTGGATGTCAGCGAGTTCGAGCGTCAGGCGGATCTGGGGGCGACGCGCCAGGCCGAAGACCGGATGGAGGAGGCCGTGGCCGCCTTCCAGAAGGCCGAGAGCCTGTACGCCGGTGAGTTCATGGAGGGGTACTACGGGGACTGGGCCATCTACCAGCGCGACGAGCTGCAGATGCGCTACCTGGATCTGCTCGAGAGCCTGATGGATTACTTCTTCGAGAAGGAGAGATTCGAGGTCTCCAACGATCATGCGTGGCGGATTCTGAAGGTGGATCCCTGTCACCAGGAGGCCCACCTGGCCCTGATGCGAGCCTTCGTCGCGCAGGGGCGCCCGGAGCTGGCAGCCCGGCAGTACCAGCAATGCGCCCAGGTCATGAAGGATGAGCTGAACATCTCGCCTTCGCCCGAGATGAGCGAGCTGTTCCTGGAAATCAAAGGTTGAGGTGGTCATGGAAGAAGCACGATTGCAGTTCCTCAAGCAGATGGTCGAGGCCCACGGGACCTCGGGGTATGAGGAGGGAATCCAGGACCTCTTCCGGCGCGAAGTCGAGCCCTGGGTGGACGGAATCCAGACCGATCGCCTGGGCTCGCTGATGGCCATCCGCAACCCGGGCGGTTCGCCTCGCATCCTGCTGGATGCTCATCCCGACGAGATCGGTTTCGTCGTCAAGCACATCGACGAACGGGGTTTCCTCTTCGTCGAACGGGTGGGGGGATGGGATGTGGAGATCCTGGTCGCCCAGCGCGTCCGGGTCCAGACCGCCCAGGGCCCGATCCCCGGGGTCTTCGGCAAGAAGGCCATCCACCTGATGGATGAAGAGGAGCGCAAGAAGAAGTCCGAGTTCCACAAGGTCTGGGTGGATATCGGCGCCCGGGATGGCGCCGAGGCTCGTGAGCTGGTGGCCATCGGGGACCCGGTCACCCTGGAGGCCAGCTTCGTCCCGGCCCGAAACGACATGGCCTTCGCCAAGACCTTCGATGATCGGGCCGGTCTGTTCGTGGTGGCGGAGACCTTGCGACTGCTGCATGGCCAGCAGTTCCCGGCGGCCGTGTACGGGGTCTCGGCGGTCCAGGAGGAGATTGGCGTCCGGGGAGCCACGGCGGCGGCCTTCGGGGTGGATCCGGTGATCGGGATCGCCATCGACGTCAGCCACACCTCGGACTACCCCGACGTGGACAAGCGCAAGGTGGGCGAGATCGCCCTGGGCGCGGGCCCGATCCTGGTCCGGGGGCCGAACATCCATCCTGGGGTCTTCCGCCGACTGGTGGAAGTGGCCAGAGAGCGGGACATCCCGTTCCAGGTCCAGACGGCGGGCGGCATGACGGGGACCGACGCTCGAGCCCTGCAGGTGTCTCGTGCCGGCGTGGCCACCGGGTTGGTTGGGATTCCACTGCGCTACATGCACAGCCCGTGTGAGATGTTGGCCCTGTCGGATCTTGAGAACGCCGCGACCCTGCTGGCCGGCTTCATCACTTCCTGCAGGGCGGACGACTGCTGGACCCTGGAAGTCTAGGAGGCCGACTTGGAGATCCACCTGACCGTCCTGGCGGTGTTGCTGGGAGTTGCCGCTGCCAGCGTCTGGTATTCCACCCAGATGAAGAAGAACTATCTCTTTGAGCTGGAGCAGGGCCTGGACCTGCAGAGGTTCGAACTGACCGGAGGCCTGGGAAAGGCCACGGTCTCCGGGGTCTGGAGGGGAACCCGGATCTGGGTCGAGGCTTTGCCTAGCGGCCCCTCCCTGCCCTCGGCCATCCACTATCGGATGGAACATCGCTCCAGTTTCACCGCAGACATCCGTCCCGGCGCGGGTCTGGCCGAGGAAATCCGCAACCGTGCCAGACCCAAGGCCGAAGAAGATGACACCGCACGACCTTGGCGTGCCCGCTTGACTGAGGAAGAGCAGGCCATCATCGACCAGCGCCGGGGTGTGGTCTCGGGAGAAGCCGTTCCCAAGGAGCGCTTCCGGGTTTCCTCGCCCAAGGCCGACCAGGTCGGTCAGTACCTGGCTCAGGGCACCCGGGCCCAGGACATCGCAGCGCTTTTCGCCGAAGGCATTGCCATGGTCTCAGTGGGATTCACCGAGGTCGCCCTCGTCAAGTCTCCCTATGCCGCCGTCGACATGACCCCCAAGGTGGTCGAGTCGCGCCTGAGGCTTCTCAGGACCCTGCGCGTCGAATAGCGGCCTGTGCGGCAATCCGGGCCGCGGCGAGGCGACGGGAGCGGTGTCCACGAAGGGCGCGCTGTCCTTCTGTTGGCCTCGGCCAGACGGAAGATCTTCGTCGTCGGGAAGTTAACGTTTCGTTCCGGATTCTGGCCCTTTCTGGAAGTATGGTCAATCTGGTGGGGTCGATCCAGGCCTCTTCCGCGGGGCTGTGCCCGAGGAGGCAGGGCCTTCGGGCATGCGGGGGGCGTTCGTCAGCATCATGCTTGAATCGTCATTGGGAACAGAGGTCAGATTGTGGGCCGGGTCGCGCCGGGCGAGGCCGCCGCAGTCGGCCTCGCCGGCCACTGAGGCTGGCCTGGCAGAACCTGAGTCCGAGAGCATGGGCCTGGACCTTCCCGGCAGGTTCCTGTTCCAACGTTGCCGTGACGGAATCCTGTGCGCCCGACGGGGCGCGGTCCTGGCGGTCAACCCCGCCTTTTGTTCGATCCTGGGATCCTCCCGGGCAGAGGCGCTTCGCCTCAAGCCCGAGCATCTCTTCGCCTCCACCGACGAACGTCGGGCCCTCTGGAAGGAATTGGCGACCCGTCGGGAGGTCGTCGGGCGAGAGGTCCTGCTGGCCCGCTGCGATGGAACCCGGGTTGCCGTGCGTGTCACCGCCTGGGCGCTTCCGCAGGTCGCGGGGGAATCTCCGGTCTTCCAGTTCCTGGTCCAGGACCTCTCCGAGTGGCGCCACCTGGAAAAGCAGCTCCGACATTCCCAGAAGATGGATTCCCTGGGCCGGCTTGCCGGGGGAGTGGCCCACGACCTCAAGAACCACATGGCGGTCGTCTCCGGTTGGGTGGAGCTTCTGGAGGAGTCGATCCCTGAGGGGGACCCCCGCCGCGTCGGAGTGGATGAGGTGATGGCCTCGATCGAGCGGGCGCGGAACCTGACCCTGCAGCTTTTGTCGATCAGCCGCGAGCGTAGCGACGTTCCCTGTTCGCTGGACCTCAACCAGGTGCTCTTCGAGATGGAGGGGATGCTCCAACAACTTCTGGGGATGGATGTGACCCTGGTCCTGGAGACCGAGTCGGTTCCCTTGAAGGTGCGGCTCGACCCGGCCCGGTTCGAGCAGATCCTTCTGAACCTCGTGGTCAACGCCCGGGAGGCCATGCCGGGAGGAGGGACGCTCTGGTTGCGGACCCGGCGGCGCCGAGATTCCGGGCAATCCTCCTCCCACCCCTCCTCCCACCCGATTCCGGGAGGCTTTGTCCGGTTGACCGTCCAGGATACCGGATGCGGGATTCCTCCCGAGTTGCACCCCCGCATCTTTGAGCCTTTCTTCACCACCAAGCACCAGGGTTCCGGGCTCGGGCTCTCGGAAGTCTGCCGCGCGGTGCGTCAATTGGGGGGGGAGATCCGCGTCCAGAGCACCTCTGGCCGGGGCGCCCGCTTCGACGTGGACTTGCCGCTCGCCGCGGAGGCCCCAAGCCCGCGGCGTCCTTCCCACCGGAAGGTGTCTGATGCTGGACCGACCCTCCTGTTGATCGATGACGAGGCGACCTTCCGTGAGATGGTCGCCAGGACCTTGGAGCGTCAGGGGTATCGGGTCCTCCAGGCGGCCGGGGCCCGGGAAGCCTTGGACCTGGGGGCCGCTCCGGGAATTCGGATCGACCTGGTGCTGTGCGATGTCTGCCTGCCCGGAACCAACGGCCCCGATGTGGCGCGTCGATTGCAGACTCGACACCCCGGGGTCCCGGTCCTCTTCACCTCGGGGGTTTCGGTCGACCACCTGGGAAATCTCGACGGCCTGCCCTTGTTCGACTTTCTCGAGAAGCCCTTTCGCAAGGCAGGGCTGCTGTCCAGGATTCAATCCCTCCTGGCAGAATCCGGGGGCCTTGGCCCCATCGGGTCCAGGAACGTGGTCGCCGAGGCCGAACCAGGACGCGTTGAAGCCTCCTGCACGGTAAGGGGGGCAGAATTCCAGGAAGGGGAAGTGTCCCGTGACCGACGCGCCCGAATCGGTCCCCGAGGTGGGACCCGTCCAGACCAGGCTCGCTGAGGAGGCGGAATCGGACCCGAATTCCCCGACGGATGCTTCGCCCCCCGAAACCGAAGACTTCGGCGACCAGGAGGTCCAGGCCGGCGCCGGCGCCGAGCAACAACCCGGCCAGGTCGACGCAGAGCCCGAGTCGGAGCCCCAGGACTTCTACGGCTGGCTCATGCGCAGCTATTCGCGAATGCGCGAAGGCTCTCCGGACGAGGCCTGGGAGGCTGCCCAGAAGGCTTTGGAACTGGGGACGGATGAACCAAACCTCTTTGTCCACCTCTGTCAGCAGTTCACTCCGGAGCGCCGCAGGTTGCTGGCCCACGCCGCCATGCAGGTCACGCCTCCGTCCCACGATGCCTTTCAGTGGCTGTGGGTCGAGGTGGCCCTCAGCTATTGGTATCAGGGCAACTACCCCGAGGCGGTCGCCGAGTTCGAGACGATCCTGAAGCAGAAGGATCTGGACCCGCGTCTGGTCGGAGTCCTGGAGAACAGCCTGGGGATGAGCCTGGAAGCAGCGGACCGCTACCAGGAGGCCGAGGAACGCTACCTGGCCACCGGAAACCCCGAGGCCGCTGTGAGGGCTCGGGCGAGATCCGGCGACGTTGCGGGGGCCCTGGCCCTGCTCGAGCAGGGAATTGGGCCCGCCGAGCCGGGCATCCATCTGGCTCTGGAGGCCACCTTCCGAGGGCTGCTGGGCTTGCCCATCCCGGACCTGTCCGCGCGACTGGAGGCCCTGGAAGCCTTTGAGGATGATTGGGTCTACAATGATTTCATGGCGGGCGTCCTCCTGGTCGTGGGCAAGAAGCCCGAGGAAGGAGCCTCCCGGTTGGAGCGCTTCCTGGAGGCTTGCCGGGTCAACTCCAACGAATGGGGGACCACCTTGCGCTGGGAAGCCGGCATCGCCGAGGAGGTCCTGCGGATCCTGGCCGGGGGCGAGGAGCACCAGGCCCCATCGGATGCCGGGCTCCAGGAACAGCCTGTGCCTGCTGAACCGGTGGGCTCCACCTCTTCGGAGTGAGGGACCGGGAGGTTGTCGGACCTCACAGGCCTTCGGGCCTGGAAGGCCAAGCTCCCCATGCGTTGAATGACCTGGGTCAAGTTCACCATGGAGCCTTGCTGTGTCTGATAAAGACCCCTATCTTGTGCTGCGCGTCCCTCCCACCGCGACCCCTGAGCAGATCAGGACCGCCTACCGGACCATGTCCAAGCGATACCACCCGGACCTCAACCAGGACATCGCCGTGGCTGCCCAGGAGAAGATGACGCAGTGCACGTCCGCCTACCAGATCCTGTCCAACAATGAGAGGCGTGACGGGTATGACCAGCAATCCCACTTCAAGGTGCGGGTTCCGAAGGGCTTCTCGGCCAACATCAACACTCGGACGCATCTCGAGAAGATTCCCCTCAGAAAGCCCGGGCTCTTCGACAAACTGCTGAGCTTCTTCGTCAAGATCGAGCCCAAGTCCAGGAAGGATCCGGTGGCGGCCCGGACCCACTTCACCATGGGTCTGACCCTGACCGATCAGGAGGCCTTCTATCCCGACGCGCGCGAAGAGTTCCTTCGCGCCATGCAGGCCGATTCCGATTTCTTCGAAGCGGCTTTCAACTACGGGTTGATGTCCTACAAGACGGGCGAGTTCGAAGAAGCCCGGGTCGGATTCCAGAAGGCCTGTCGCATCAAGCCTCAAGACCGCTTCTCGCGCCTGCTCCTGGACCTCCTGCGCCCGGATGAGATCCTCTAGAGATCTGGGGTTCCCGGACCTCTCTGCGCTTGCTTTGAAGGGGTTCCTGCTGCTTTTCGGAGGCCTCTGGACATGCACTTGAATCGCACGGAGTCGGAAGTCTTCGCTCCCGACGGCACGGCTGAATCCCAGGCCCTCGCCCGGACCACCCATCTGGGGATCGGAGCCCACCCGGACGACCTGGAATTCATGACCTGGCACGGCATCCTGGAGTGCCTGCACCGCACCGACCGCTGGTTTTCGGGGGTGACCGTCACCGACGGTCGGGGCAGCTCCCGGGCCTCAGTCTACGCGGACTTCTCCGACGAACAGATGGCCCGGGTCCGCCGCGACGAACAGCGAAAGGCCGCCTTTGTCGGGGAGTACGGGGCCCTGGTGACCCTGGGGTATTCCAGCGCCGAGGTCCGAGGTCCGGCCCGCCGGCAGGTCGGCGAGGATTTCGAGGCCCTGCTGAGGGCCACCCGGCCGCGGGTCCTCTACACGCATAGCCTGTGTGATCGACACGCCAGCCATGTGGCCGTGGCCACCCTGGTCGTGGCGGCGCTGCGCCGTCTGGGCCCCGAGTTCCATCCCCAGGAGTTCTACGGATGTGAGGTCTGGAGGAGCCTGGATTGGCTCCTTCCCGACGATCGGGTCGGCTTTGACGTCAGCGCCCACGAGAACCTCACGGCGGCCCTGATGGGGGTCTACGACTCGCAGATCGCCGGGGGCAAGCGCTACGATCTGGCCACCTCCGGACGCCGTCGCGCCAACGCGACCTATCACGACGCCTATGCTCCAGACCACGTGACCTTGCTGGAATACGCCATGGATCTGGGACCGCTGCTGCGGGACTCGAGCCTGTCCGTGGTCGATTTTGCCGTGGGGATGGTCGACCGTCTGGCCGCGGATGTGCGCCAGAGGCTGCAAGACTTCCGGGATTGAGGGGCGAAGGACTGTCCGACCCTGTCTGAAGCGAGGCCATCTTGGAAGTCATCCTGGTCGAGACCGAGCAGGAGGGGGCGCTCCTGGCAGCCCGCATGATCGCCGGGCAGGTGAGGCTGAAGCCGGATTCGGTCCTGGGCCTGGCGACGGGGGCCACGCCCCTTCCGATCTATGAGGAACTGGTTCGGAGGCATCGGGAGGAGGGCCTGAGCTTCCGGCAGGTGACCACCTTCAACCTGGATGAATACGTGGGCCTGCCCCCCGACCATCCCGCCTCCTATCGGCGCTATATGCAGGATCATCTGTTCGGGAAGGTCGATCTGGCCCCGGAGAGGGCTCACCTGCCCGACGGGATGGCCCTGGACATTCCCGCCTGCTGTGCCCGCTACGAAGAGCAGATCCGGCAGGCTGGGGGAGTCGATCTGCAGTTGCTGGGTCTGGGACAGGATGGGCACATCGGTTTCAATGAGCCCAGCTCCTCCCTGACCTCCCGGACCCGCCTGAAGACCCTGACGCCTCACACGGTGGCCGCCCACCGGCCGGCTTTCCCGACGGGTCAGGAGGTTCCTCGGCACGTCCTGACCATGGGGGTCGGCACCATCATGGAGGCCCGGCGCTGCCTGTTGGTGGCGTTCGGCGTGCGCAAGGCGAACGCTGTGGCCCGGATGGTGGAGGGACCGCTGACAGCCATGGTTCCGGCCTCGATCCTGCAGATGCATCCGCGCGCGACCGTCCTGGTGGACGAGGCCGCCGGCCGGAACCTGAGGATGCGAGACTATTATCGGGACGTCTATCGCAGGAAGCCGGACTGGCAGAGGGAGTGACATGGAGACCCTGAAGGTCAGCTATTCGGGAGTTCGGGGGATCGTGGGAGCCTCGTTGACCCGCCAGACCGCATGGCGCTACGGGACGTCGTTCGGGCGCCTGCTGGCCTCCCGGGACCCCAGGGCCACGGTCCTTCTGGCTCGAGATACCCGACCTTCCGGCCAGTGGCTTCGGGAAGCCTTGTTGACGGGACTGGCACCGTTCGGGTTCCGCCTGCTGGACCTGGGGGTGGTGCCCACGCCGACGGTCCAGTTCTTCATGGAACCGACCCGGGCCGCCGGGGCCGTCATGATCACGGCCAGTCACAACCCTGAGCCTTGGAACGGCTTCAAGTTCATGTTGGGTCCTGAGCGGACCGTCCTGGACGCCATCCAGACCGAGGCCTTGATTCGAGGAGTGCGGCGAACCGAGAATCCGCCCGCGGAGTTCGCCGCTCCGCTGGTCGAGGACCGGCACGAGCAGGCTGTGCGCGCGCACCTGGACCGGGTCTTGGAGCAGGTCGACGTGCAGAGCGTTCGTCAGGCCGGTTTCAAGGTCGCCGTCGATTCGGCGGGTGGGGCCGGCACCGAGCCGACGCTTCGCCTCCTGGCCGAGTTGGGTTGCCAGGTGGTTCCCGTGCAGGCCCGGCGCGACTCCGAGCCATTGCCCGAGAACCTCTCGGCCCTGTGCGTCGCGGTCCGTGAGCAGGCGTGCGATCTGGGTGTCGCCCAGGACCTGGACGCCGATCGTCTGGCCCTGGTTTCCGAGAAGGCCGAGCCTTTGGGGGATGAGTTCACCCTGGTCCTGGCGGTGGACCATCTGCTGGGTCGCTACCAGGGTCGAGAGGTCGCCGTCGTCCGCAACGTGGCCACGACTCGGGCCCTCGATGCGGTCGTGGCCCAGCGCGGCGCGCGCATCGTCGAGACCCGGGTCGGCGAGGTCAACCTCTCGCGGGCCCTGGCACGCGAGAGGGCGAACGGCGTCGTGGCTTTCGGGGGAGAGGGGAACGGGGGAGTCATCCTGCCCCAGGTCGCCATGGGCCGCGACAGCCTGACGGGCATCGCCCTGGTGCTGGAGGTCCTGGCCGGACGCCGTCGGCCGATCTCCGAGGTGGTGGCGACGCTTCCAGACCTTCCGATGGCCAAGCGCAAGGTTCCCCTGGAGGACGAATGCAGCCTGGAACAGCGTTATGCCCGGGTCCGTGCGCTCTTCCCCAAGGCTGTTGCGGACCGGCCTGATGGCCTTCGTCTCACCTTCGACGACGGGGGGTGGGTGCTGGTCCGGCCTTCGAACACCGAACCCGTCGCCCGGGTTGTCGTGCAGTCTCGGGACGCCGGGTGGGTGGAGGGCACCCTGGAAAAGGTCATGAAGGCCTTCGGAGCAGGTTGAGGGGGGCTACCCCCACAGACCTGGTCGCCACCAGGCACGGAGCAGATCCACGAGGGTGCGCACCACAACCCTCGGGTTGGCGCCCCAGGCCCGGCCCGAGCGTCGGGGATGGTGCTCGATGGGGACCTCGATATAGGCCAAACCTCGGCGGACCGCTTTGAGCAGGACCTCGACGGGCAGGCACAGGTCCCGTGAACGGAACTCCACATCCAGGACGTCCCGCCGATACAGCACGACCGAGTCCACATCCCACACTTGAAGGCCCCACAGCCTTCGAATCAGGAAGTTGAATCCCCAGGAGGCCGCGAGGCGCGCAATGGGGTCCCGGCGGGGCTGGCGCCGACCCAAAACGACCGGGAAGTCCTGGTGCTGCAGGAGTTTGGGGATCTGGTCGGCGCGGACCTGGCCGTCCGCTGGCAGGAAGACCACCCATTCACCCTGGGCTTTCGAATACAGGGTCTTGAGCGCCTGGGCCACTCCGCGGTTGGTGGGGTGGCTCAGGGCGCGAAGCCCGGGGTGACGCTCCTGGAGCCAGCCCAGGATCTGGGGCGTCTGGTCCAGGCTGCCGTCGTCGCAGACCAGGACCTCGAACGGGCGCCCCAACTCCTCGAGGACCCTGAAGGCCTCGTCCACCGTGGCTTCCAGGCTGCCCTGTTCCTGGAAGACGGGAATGACGACCGAGAGGTGGGGACGGAGGGAGGCCATCAAGCCGACCCCCGGGACTAGATCCGCCGTCCCGCGGCGTTCATCAATTGCAGTTTGGCGATGGCCAGTCCGCCCTGGGCGATGCGTTGGACCTCCTTGAGATTGGAGACCCGGGCCAGGGTGCGCAGGACCTTGCGGGGGTTGAAGTAGAACTGGCGGTTGACCTCCTTGAAGATCCGCAGCAGCTCGTCCTTGCTCATGTGCTGGGTCCAGACGGTGGGAATCCGGGCCGCCATCTCGGGCGTCGGGTTTCGCATGAAGTCGCTCCAGACGCCTTCGTCCCACAAACCCAGCCGGGCTCCCTCCTTCCACAGGGGAGTGTGGGGATAGGGACTGGTGATCGCGTAGACCACGTAGTCCGGGTCCAACTCGTTCACGAAGTCGATGGTCCGGTAGATGTCGTCCCGGCTGCGCTCGACCGGCGTGCCGATCATGATGTAGGCGCACGAGGTCAGATCCAGCTCGCGGCACCACTTGAAGACCTGGCGGACGTGCTCCAGCTTGACGAAGGTCTTGCCCAGGGACTGCAGGCCCTCCACCGTGCCGGTCTCGACGCCGAAGTGACCCTTGGTGCAGCCGGCCTCCTTGGCCCGCTCCAGGGAGGCGTAGGTGGTGGCGTTGACGGTGGCCTTGTAGCCCCAGGCCATCTTGACCCCTCGGCGCAGGATCTCGTCGGAGATGGCGATCACCCGGCTGGCCGGGGCGTTGAAGATGTCATCGACGAACTGGACCTCCTGGATCCCCATGCCCAGGCAGTGCTCCATCTCGTCGACCACGTCCTCCGGCGTGCGCGTGCTGAAGGCCGAGGTCGAAAGGCAGAACTTGCAGCCTTGCGGGCAGCCTCGACTGGTGGCCATGGTGGTGGCGACCAGGCCCGTCATCCCCGGAGTGTAGTATTGAGTGAGATCGACCCCGCTGCGGTCCGGGTAGGGCAGGTGGGAGAGGTCCTTGAGGATCGGGCGGGTCGGGTTGCGGACCACCGTTCCGTCGGGTTCGTGGTAGTAGACCCCGGCGACCTCGTGGCGCGGCCGTCGTCCGGCCAGGGCGTCGACCCATTCACCAAAGGTCACTTCGGCGTCCCGGTCGATGACGATCGAGTCCACGTGCGGCAACCGGATGGCCTCGTCCGGGAAGCTGACGGCGTGGGGGCCCCCCACGGTGACGTGGATGCCTGGATCCACCCGTTTGGTGACCTCGGCACACTGGTGCACGTCGATCAGGTTGTGGGTCATGGCCGTGATCCCGACGACGTCCGGAGCGAACTCACGAATCCGCTTCTCGATGGCGGCGAAGCCCAACAGGTCGGCGTTGGGGTCCACGATCATGACCTCGTGGTCGGTGTGCTTCTTGAGCCAGGCCGACAGATACATGATCCCCAGCGGCGGGAACAGGTGCTGGTCCTTCCCGTTGAAGATGTCCGGAACCCCACACCAGATCGAGTTGATCCGGGGGGCGTTGATCAGAAGAACCTTCATTCCCGTCCTCCGTGGCAGGTTGACCGGGACGCCCGGGCCCTTCAGGGCATGGGGGGCGCCCCTTCCATTCCAGAGATTGTAGCAGAACCCGGACATTGTAAGGCGGGTGCACAGAAAGCTGTTCACGGAAGTTCAATCTCTTGGAAAGAACTCCCCCGCTGGATCCCAGAACCTGCCCAGGACCCGGGTTCAGTCTGGGGACAGGCCCCCGACGAGCGGGCCTGAAGGAAGGAGACACGTCGAGATGAGGAATCGCCGTCACCCCGCCCTGGTCCTGGCCGGCACCCCGGAGGTCCTGTACTGGCCCCGGGTGCCCGTCGAAGCGAGTGGAGAGGTCCTGGTCCCAGACGTCCTGCTTCGAGTCCGCACGGGCGACCGGGTGGATTGGGTGCTGGTCGAGGTGGATGAGGGCGGGGCCATCAGCGCCGAGAGCCATCACCGGGAGGAGGCCCTGGGGCTGCCGACCCTGCGCTTGACCGAGAGGGACATCCTCAGCGCGTCGTTCGTCGACCGCCTGGTCCGCCGGGTTCAGCGCCTCCTGGGCATGCAGGAGCTGGGGTACCGCGGGCCGGGGGGGCGGGGAGCCTTGGAACCCCTGAACCTGCCTCCCTCCGTCCGTGCCGGCACGCATCCCGGAGAGCGCCCGGGGCGCAAGCCCCTTTCTTTTCCTGCGGGTGTTCTGCCATAATGGGCCCCGGGAGCCGCCGGTCCTTCGTTTCGGGAGGGCCACCCGTCAGCGGCTCTGCTGGAGGCAGGCCAACTTGGAGGCAGCGAACCCTCAACCCGGCCCGAAGCCGGGTCACCTGGAATCGACCCCCTGGATGCGTCATGCCGGACCCGAGGCCCGCGCCATCCGCCCGGGGCCGGGGGACAAGCGCCTCAACCTGGGGCTGATCTCGCTGTATGACGTCGAGAACAACGCTGTGCGGGTGCTGGCGGCCTGCACCCGCGCGGCAGGGTATCGGACCGTCGAGATCTACTTCAAGGACTGGGTGAACAACTCCCTGGACTGGCCCCGTTCGCAGGAGTTGGCCAGCCTGGTCCGGCTGGTTCGCGAGCACGACCTGGGCCTGGTCGGGATCTCGGTCCGCGCCTCGGCCTACCACAAGGTGGCGGTCGAGATCACCCGGGTCCTTCGCCAGCATTGTCCGGACTTGAAGGTCATGTGGGGGGGGACCCACGCCGTCCTGGACCCTGAGCGGTGCATTCAGGAGGCGGACCTGGTCTGCCGCGGCGAAGGGGAGATCACCCTGATCCGACTTCTGGACCGGTTGTCCCTGGGAGCCGACTGCTCGGACCTGCAGGGGCTGTACGTGCGGCAGGGAGGACGGATCTTCCGGAATCCCGTGGGACCCACCGTCCAGGCCCTGGACGAGCTTCCCTTCCGGGACTATACCTCTCCGGACAAGTATTTCGTGATGGGACGCTCGGTGCAGCAGGGCGACCCCATGGTCTCGGACCCCTGCTTTCAGATGATGAACTCCAGGGGATGCGTCTTCAAGTGCGCCTACTGCTACAACTCCGAACTTTCTGAACTGTACAAAGGGCAGGGGCGTTACTATCGGACCCGGAGCGTCGACTCAGTTCTGCGGGAAATCCAGCAGGCCCGTCGGGTCTTCCCCCGGATGAAGAGGATCCGCTTCGACGACGAGGTCTTTCTCTATTCCAAGGCCTGGTATGACGAGTTCACTCGGCGCTATCCCCAGGAAATCGGGCTTCCCTTCGAGGTCTTCATCGAACCCAAGCTGGTGCACGAGAAGCTCTTCACCCGCCTGCGTCAGTGCGGCCTGGAAGTGGTGTATATGGGCATCCAGAACACCCACCGCGTCACCCACGAGCTCTACGATCGGCACGTGACCGACCAGAAGATCATGGAGTGCGTGCAACTCTTCCGGCGACTGGGTCTGGATGCCCGCTACCAGGTGATCCTGGACGACGTCGAGTCCACCTGGGAAGACAAGCGCCACCTCTTCGAACTCTTGATGAGCTTTCCCCGAGGGCACTTCCAGCTCTACCTCTTCAGCATCGTGGTCTTCCCCAACACCCGGCTGGCTCGAAGGCTGCTTGCCGAAGGCAAGATCACCGAAGCCGATCTGGAGGGCGAGCGCAACAAGACCTTCCAGCAGATCCGGGTCAGCCTGAACTTTCCCCGCCCCCCCGAGGACCTGTTCTGGGCCGCCATGCTGGTGCTGATCACCAAGGATTTCCTGCCTTCCCGCCTGCTCTACTGGATGGCCGACAATCGCTTCCTTCAGCGAAATCCGCGCCTGGTAGCCTGGTTCGCCCAGGGGTGCAACCTGGTCAAGATGGCAGGCGTGGTCGTGGGAATGATCCGCCGGGGCGAGATGAGTTGGACCCTGGTGCGCCGCTGGGCCAATCCCCGCTCACTGATCACCCAGTAGTCCCTCCTTGCGCCAGAGCAAGGAATCCGGGGTTCTCAGGTCGCATCATGCGGTGGAATCCGCAACCAGTCCAGACGCTGGAGCCCGCAGGCGCCTCAAGGCCCCGGCTCCTGGCGGCCAAGGGCTGACCGCGACCGGGGAGAGCCAATCATGTCCATGTTCTGTTACCAGTGCGAGCAGACGTCCCAGGGGACCGGCTGCGTCACGTTCGGAGTCTGCGGGAAGGATCCCGAAACCGCTGCGCTCCAGGACCTCCTGGTGTATGCCGCCATGGGGCTGGCCAGTTGGGCGGACCGCCTGGAGGGCCTGGGCGAGCACCATCGGGCGGCGACGGAGTACGTCCTGGAAGCCCTGTTCACGACGGTCACCAACGTGAACTTCGATCCCGAGCGCCTGGCGGGGATCCTGCGCCAGGGGGCCGACCTGCGCGACGAGGTCCGCCAGAAGTACAATGCCCTGTGCCTGGCCCGCGGCCTGAAGCCGGACCAGCCCGGCGGTGCTGCCGTCTGGACCCCGGCTTCCACCCTGGAGGGCCTGATCAAGCAGGGCGAGGAGGTCTCCATTCCTCACCGGATGGACCTTCTGGGCAAGGACCTGGTCGGCCTGGGCGAGCTGCTCGTCTACGGCCTGAAGGGCACGGCGGCCTACGCGGTCCACGCCCGCATCCTGGGCCAGCAGGATCCCGAAGTCGACCGCTACTTCCTGGGCGAAATGCGCTTCCTGGGTGAGGGCCAGTTTGAGGTGAACGACCTTCTGGCCCGCTGCCTGAGTTGTGGCGAGTGGAACCTCAAGGTCATGGAGCTGCTGGATCGCGCCAACACCGGCGCCTACGGGCATCCGGTACCGACTCCGGTCCGCATCACCCCCGTCAAGGGCAAGGCCATCGTGGTCTCCGGTCACGACCTGAAGGACCTCGAGGAACTTCTCAAGCAGACCGAGGGCAAGGGGATCAACATCTACACCCACGGCGAGATGCTGCCGGCCCACGGCTATCCCGGACTGAAGAAGTACCCCCATCTGGTCGGCAACTATGGTGGCGCCTGGCAGGATCAGGTCCGCGAGTTCGAGGCCTTCCCGGGCGCGATCCTCATGACCACCAACTGCATCCAGAAGCCCAAGGAGACCTACAAAGCCCGCATCTTCACCACCGGCCTGGTCGCCTGGCCGGGCGTGACCCACTGCACGAACCACGACTTTTCGGAGGTGATCCAGGCAGCCCTGGAGGCCCCTGGCTTCACTGAGGACGCCCCCGAGAAGACCGTCCTGGTGGGCTTTGGCCACAACGCGGTGCTGAGTGTGGCCGATCAGGTCATCGCGGCCGTGAAGTCGGGCGCGATCCGTCACTTCTTCCTGATCGGGGGCTGTGACGGAGCCAAGCTGGGCCGCGACTACTACACCGAGATGGCGGCTTCGGTCCCCCAGGATGCCGTGATCCTGACGCTGGCCTGCGGGAAGTACCGCTTCTATGACCAGGAGTTCGGGACCATCGGCGGGATTCCACGTCTGCTGGACATGGGACAGTGCAACGATGCCTACAGCGCCATCCGGGTCGCCGGTGCCCTGGCCGAGGCCTTCGGCTGCACCGTCAACGAACTGCCGTTGTCGTTCATCCTCTCCTGGTACGAGCAGAAGGCGGTGTGCATCCTGTTGACCCTGCTGCACCTGGGCATCAAGAACATCCGCTTGGGCCCCAGCCTGCCGGCGTTCCTGACGCCTCCGGTGGTCCAGGTCCTGGTCGAGAAGTTCGGCCTGACCCCCATCGGAACCGTGCAGGCGGACCTGGAGGCCTGCCTGACTCCCGCCTGAAGTCAGGCAGGGCCTGAGCCCGACCCCTCCTCCGGGCAGGGGTTGAGAGCAGGATCCGGGGGGCGGGTCGAGAGGCCTGCCCCTCGGTCCCTTTTCCCGCTATAATGCTGAAGTCTTGGCCAGAACTTCTTTTTCTCCGAGCGCCCCCCAGCGCTCGGAATCTGTTTGCCTGCCGACCTGGCGTCGGGTCCTTCCCCGACCGTTGCAGACCATGCCTTCCGGCCTGGGGCCCATGGCGGCGGATCTGTTATGGGTCGTTCCGCTGTACGTCCTCCTGGCGCTGGTCTTCACCTTCCCCCTGGTGCTGGACTTCACCGGCTCGGTTCTGGGCGACCTGGAGAGCGATGTCTGGAAGCATCTCTGGGGAATGTGGTGGGTCAAGGCGTGCCTCTTGGAGGCCAACGTCCTGCCCCTCCACACCCATCTCCTCAACGCCCCCTATGGCGGCGCCCTGTTCTTCATCGATCCCCTCAACGGCCTGATCTCCACTCCGCTGCAGCTCGTCTGGGACCCGGCCACGGTCTACAACCTGATGGTCCTGTTCAACATCGTGCTGGCCGCGGTGGGCGGATGGTGTCTGGCTCGAGAGTTGTCGGGCAACCGCTACGCCGCCTTCTTCGGTGGAGCCGTCTACGGCTTCTCGGCCTACATGATGGCCTACGTCACCTCCGGGGTCACCGAGGCCATCAACCTCGGCTGGATCCCGTTGTTCTGCCTCTTCTTCATCCGGATGCTGCGGAACAGTTCGGTGGCCGACGCGGTGCGTTCCGGTGTCTTCTTCGCGTTGGCCACCATCGGATGCTGGTATTACGGGACCTTCTGCGTCCTGTTCGCGACCTTCTACTACCTCGCCGTCCAGTCCCGTCGTTTCCGGAAGCCCCTGGGCTTCCTGGTCGGTTCCGTGCTCTCGGCCCTACGGCCGCCCTGGTCCAGGAATTTCCAGGTGGGTGTGCTGGGGCTCGCCCTGGCCCTTTTCGCATTGGGACGCCTGCCGAGGCTGCTGGATCCCTTCCAGGGAGGGGCCCTGGACTTCCTGATGGTGGCCGGCGCCTTGGGGTTCAGCGTCTGGCTCCTGATGCGGCTGCGGGGGAGGGCGACGGCCGGCGCGGCCTGGTCAGCCTTCGGAGCCCTGCTGCCTGCCGGCGTGATCCTGCTCTTGGAGGCTGCGCTGGGGCTGTGGATCCTGGGGACCCTGTCCACCTGGCCGCCCCTGTTGTTGGGTCTGGCCGGACTTCAGGCTGTGTTCGTCGTCCCCCGGGCCTGGAGGGCCTGGCGCGTCAGGTGGTCTGAAACTCAAGCTTGTCGGGGGATCGTGGCTCCCCATGTCCCCTTCCTGGTCTCGCTGAGCCTGCTGCTGCCATGCGCTGCCGCCATCCTGGTGGCCATGCCGTTCCTGGGGCAGGCAGGAGCCGAATGGATCGTGGGAACGGTCCTCCTGACGGTGACCATGGTCGTCTGTCTGCTCCTGCGCTACGCCCGTCCCCCCCGCTCGAGGGAGGAGGGGGACCTGCTGGCGGATTATCGGGTCTTCTTCTCGGCCCACGCCAGAACGCTGCTTCTGCTGGCCCTGGTCTCGGTTCCAGCCCTGCGCATGGCCTGGCCCGACGTCCCGATCCTCCCCTTCCTGGCCACCTGGGCCGCGCTGGGAGTTGCGCTGCAGTTGGGGTTGGCCGTTCTTCTGGCCCTGGGTCGTCGAGCCGACCGCCTTCTGACGTCCAGGCAGGGCGACGGCCTCGGGGCCCTGGCTGACAGGTTCTGGAGGCACGCCCTGCGGGCTCCCCTGATGATGGTCCTGGTGGCCGCCGTCCTGGTGGCGGGCCCGGCCTACGAGTTCCGGCGGACGATCAACAGCGAGGAGTCGCTGGTCTACCGCAAGCGCCATTCTGGAAACGTCGACGTGCATCTGTCCATGCGCTTCCTGAACGTCGTGCGCCTGGTGGACTACGTCCGGCCGGGCAAGGCCCACGTCACCCGAAGCTATACCGTCGACAAGCTGACGCGGGTCTCCTACGCGGGGTGGATCACCCTGGTCGTGGTCGGCCTGGGCCTGGTGCTGGGCCCCAGGAGACGTCGCCCTCGCTTCTGGCTCTTCCTGGCCCTGGTCTTCGCGATGTTCAGCCTGGGGCCGTTCATGTACGTCAGCGACGAGATCTACACCGAGATCCGCTCGCCGGTCTACATGCTCTTCTTCAACTACTTCCCGTTCTTCTCGCAGGTCTCCATCCCTTACCGCTTCACCGCCATGGTGATGCTGAGCCTGGGGGTCCTCTCTTCGCTGGCCCTGGCCGGGCTCCTGAGGCGTTGGGCCGCGCGCGATCAGGCCCTGCTGGTGGGCTCACTGGTCTTGGGCCTGCTCTTCGACGTGACCATGTTCTCGCCGGCCCCCTTCCCAATCCCTCAGTCCAGCGCCCGGGTTCCCGAGTACTGCCGCAGCCTGGCGGAGGACCCGCAGGAAGCGGGTTTGATCGACTACCCGATCCAGCGTTATCGCGGCGAACTGCTGCCGGGGGAGTACTTCTACTACCAGGTCTTTCACCGGAAGGCCATGCCCAATCGGGTGGAGGGGACGGTTCCCTTCTTCGTCTACCAGAACGCCTTCGCCAACTACCTGTTCATGATGGAGCACGCTCGTCAGGACCTGCCCTTCCGCTCTCAGGCACAGCTTCAGCAGGGGTTGGAAGACCTCTCGAGGTTCCAGTTCCGCTACCTGGTGATCCACGACAAGCTGCTGCGACAGGCCGCGCGTGAGCGCATGCACGTCCTGCTCGGTCACTTCCTGGGGAAACCCGAGGAATGGCCAGACCGGGTCCGGGTCTACCGGATTCCGGCCGGGCTGCGCTTCGTGGATGGAAAACGGGTCCGGTTGGAGGAGGAGCCGACCGCCTCTCAGCGGAAGGAAGGGCCCCACCATGAATGACCGCAAAGACGACATCATCATCGGCCTGCTGGTGATCATCATCATCCTGCAGGTCTATGGGCTCTTCTTTGGTGAGCCCGCCGCCACGACGCTGCCCAGCACGCCCGCCACCATCCAGGCTCCGGCGCACGGAGAAGTCGGGAATCCAGGCGCTCCTGACCAGGCCAAGACCGTCTCCACGCCCTGACGGTGAAACCCCCCCGGCCGTCGCCGTGGCGTTGGCTCGTGCGCCTGGCCCTGGGCACGGCACTTCTGGTCTGGGCCCTGAGTCTGGTCGAACTCGAGGACCTGGGAGGGCTCCTGGTCCGTTCTCGCCCGTTACCCCTGGCGGAGGCCTTCGTGCTGTTCCTCGGGGCGGCCTTGGCCTCGAGCCTGGCCTGGCAGGTCCTGCTGCTCCCGCTGGGCTTCCGCTTGCATCTTGGACAGGCTGTCCGCCTGTCGATGATCGGCTTCTTCCTGAACAACCTGATCCCCTCCGGGCTGGGGGGGGATGTCTATCGGGTCTTCGCCTTGTCGGGCTTCGGGGTGCCCCGGGTTCAGGCGGCCGCCTCGGTGGTGGTCGAGCGATGGTCGGCCTTCCTGGCCCTCCTGGTGGCCACCGGCCTGTCCTACGCGGCGGCCTTCCCCTTGCTGCGGGGAGCCGAGGCGCCTGATTTCCTCAAGAGCCTCTGGCCACCCCTGATCCACCTGCGTCTGGACTGGTTGATGGGCCTGTTCCTGGTTGCCCTGGCCTTGGCCTTCGCTGGCAGCACCTGCCTGGCCTTGTCGGCCAGTCGTTCGGGAGGCCCGCTCCTGGAACGCTTCAGCCTGGGGGTGCCGACGGCCGGGTTCCTGGCCGCCCTCCAGGTGTATCGCCGGCACCCCGGAGCCTTCCTGGCGGCCTCAGCCATCAATCTGGCCTCTCCGCTCTTGGAGGGTCTGGCCTTCTCCAGCATCGCCGACGCGCTGGGCCTGGAGCTGTCTCCGTTGCTGTTCCTGGCCTTCACCCCCATCTTCCGGGTACTCAATCACCTGCCGGTCTCGGTCAACGCCGTGGGCACCCAGGAGCTGGCCTCCATCGTCTTCTGGAATCCCCTGGGGGCCACTCCGGATCAGGCCGTGGCCATCTCGCTTTTGATCCATGCCCTGAAGATCTCGGTGAGCGCCCTGGGGGCCCCGCTCTATCTGGTCGGGGGCCGCTATCGGGTCGAGCGTTTCGAGGTCCCTGGTCTGGGGAAGAAGGGATGGCCTGCCGGAGGCGAATCCTTCCCATCCGGGCACCCTTGCGGGGGAGACAGTGCAGAGGGAGGCGGGGCCGGATCGGCCTGAACCCGCTCTGCGCATCCGGAAGACCCAATTGAAGGGATGAACAGACCATGACCCTGACCGCAGATACCACCCGGCTCGCCGGAATCGAGGCCCTGCTGGGCAAGGAAGCGGAGTTCCTGCTCCAGCATCAGTGCAAGACCATCGACAAATCCATGCTCCATTTGCCAGGGGGCGACTTCATCGACCGCGTGGTGGCCCACTCGGACCGCACGCCCCAGGTCCTGCGCAGCCTGCAGCAACTGTTCGGCACCGGCCGTCTGGCCAACACCGGCTACATGTCGATCCTCCCCGTGGACCAGGGCATCGAACACACCGGGGGCGCCTCGTTCGCCAAGAACCCGATGTACTTCGACCCCGAGAACATCGTCCGCCTGGCCATCGAGGGCGGCTGCAACGCGGTGGCTTCCACCTTTGGCGTCCTGGGCGCCGTGGCTCGCAAGTACGCCCACAAGATCCCGTTCGTGGTGAAGATCAACCACAACGAACTGATGACCTACCCCAACACGCCCGAGCAGGTTCTCTTCGGGACCATCGAGCAGGCCTGGAACATGGGCGCCGTGGCCGTGGGCGCCACCATCTACTTCGGTAGCGAGGATTCGCGCCGGGAGATCATCGAAGTCGCCGAGGCTTTCGAGCATGCCCACAAGCTGGGCATGGCCACGATCCTGTGGTGCTACACCCGCAACGATGAGTTCAAGACCGGCGGGGTCGACTACCACGTGGCCGCGGACCTGACCGGCCAGGCCAACCACCTGGGCGTCACCATCCAGGCCGACATCATCAAGCAGAAGCTGCCCGAGAACAACGGCGGTTTCACAGCCGTGAAGTTCGGCAAGACCGACAAGCGGATGTACTCGGAACTCTGCACCGACCATCCGATCGATCTGACCCGTTACCAGGTGGCCAACTGCTACATGGGTCGGGCCGGCCTGATCAACTCGGGTGGCCCCTCGGGCGAGAACGACCTGCAGCAGGCCGTCAAGACCGCCGTGATCAACAAGCGTGCCGGCGGCACGGGCCTGATCTCCGGCCGCAAGGCCTTCCAGCGCCCGATGGCCGAAGGCGCGGCGTTGCTGCACGCCATCCAGGATGTCTACCTGAACAAGGACATCACGATCGCCTAGGGGCCCGGTCGGAAACCTCGACCGAGCATCGCCGAGGGATTTTTTGTCCCCGCCAGGAGCAAAAAGTTGCGGTTTGCTTGAGGCAAATGAGACTTTTTGCGACACAGCGGGGGCGGAAAAGACCCGGCGAGGCGACCGAGGGGTTTCCGTCTGGGTTCCTAGGAGTCTGCCCTGGGCAGGACTTCACGGGCCCGGCTGCCATGGCCGGGCCCTTCTTGTTGGCCAGGCGATGTCCTCGGGCGGCGCTGCGAGCGGCTTCTTCCTTCAGTTCCTTCCCTCGCGTCGGGGGCCAGATCCGTTGCCTGGGCAGGTCCTGGAGGGGGCTTCTGGGAACCCCCGCTGAACAGAGGGCTCGGTTCCACGGCCTTCCCAGCCAGGAACCCCGAACCCGACACGAGGCCAGACCCCTCCGGAGACGACCCGGAACCGGGTCCGGCTCGATCCCCGCAGGAGGTTGGACATGGACCTGACCCGTTTGATGGCGGAACGCTACTCCGTCCGCAAGTATTCCGAGAAGCCCGTGGAGGAGACGCACCTGGAGGCGGTCCTGGAGGCCGGACGACTGGCCCCGACCGCCAAGAACCTGCAGCCGCAGCGAGTCTACGTGATCCAGAGCCCGGAGGCCCTGGCCAAGGCCCGGGCCCTGGTCCCCAGCGCCTTCAACGCGCCCATCCTCCTTCTGTGCTGCGGGACCCCCGAGGCCTGCTGGGTCAACCCCTTCACGGGGCATCCCAGCGACGAGACCGACGTGACGATCGTGGCCACCCACATGATGCTCAAAGCCGCCGAACTGGGCCTGGGCACCTGCTACGTGTGCTGGATGGACACCCCCAAGGTCCACCAGGCCTTCGGGCTTCCGGCCAACGAGCGCATCCACTGTGTGCTGACCCTGGGCCATCCGGCCGAGGAGGCCACGCCCAGCCCCCGGCACTCGGAGCGCAAGCCTCTGTCCGAGACGGTGACCAGGCTGTAGGAGAGCCGTCTCCGGGGGGGGAGAGTCGGAGGCAAATCGATGCCAGGACCCCAGGATGCCGGGCGACAGGCTGCGGAGGGGCCCGGCAAGCCTGTTTCAGGGAGACTCCTGCTTGTGTCGGTCTTCCTGTCGGGGGCCGTGGTCATGACCTTTGAATTGGTTGGGAGCCGCCTGCTGGCGCCCTTCCTGGGCTCTGGGCTGGTGGTCTGGACCAGCCTGATCGGGGTGGTCCTGGGGGCCTTGAGCCTGGGCTACTGGATCGGTGGGGTCATGGCCGATGCCCGTCGGGAGGCCGACACCTTTGCCGGCCTCTTGATGGGCTCCGGGCTCCTGATCGCCCTGACCGCGCTGGTCTCCGAACCCATCCTGGGCTGGGGCGTGCCACCGGGCGGGGTCGAGCTCCACTCGGTGCTGGTCTCGCTGGTCCTCTTCGCGCCAGCCAGCGTCGTGTTGGGGTGCGTGTCGCCCTACGCCACCCGGCTGGGGATGTCCGGTCTGAAGGAGGCCGGCCGACACATCGGGACCGTGTATGCCGTCTCCACGGCCGGCAGCATCCTGGGGACCTTTGCCGCCGGATTCTTCCTGATCCCCCTGTGGGGCAGCACCCGGCTCTTGTTCCTGGTGGCCGGGGTCCAGGTCCTGGTGGCCCTGCCCTTCAGCTCCCGTCGCTGGATGCCCCTGCTGGCCCTGGCCGTGGTCCTGGCCGCCCTGGCCTGGCAGGACTCGCGCCCGCCCGAACCCGGCTTGCTGCTGGATACCGACACGCCCTATAGCCGGGTCCGGGTGGTCCGCAGCCGCGATGCGCAGGGCCGCCCGCTCAATCTTCTGGTCGACAGCCCGGCGGGCGCCCAGGCCGCCAGCTACCTGGACAGCGACGAGCTGGTCTTCGACTGCCTGCGCGCCTTCCGCCTGGTCAACCACATCCTGCCCGAGCCCCGTCGCGCCCTGCTGATCGGCGGGGGAGGCTTTGCCTGGCCCAGGGATTTCCTGGGGTGGAATCCCTGGTCGCAGATGGACGTGGTGGAGATCGACCCCGCGATGGACGAGATCGCCCGACAGTTCTTCCGCCATCGGTCCGATCCCCGGGTCCGGGTCTTCCACGAGGATGGCCGGGTCTTCCTGAATCGCCGTCCCGGCCCCTACGACGTGGTCTTCATGGATGCCTTCGGAACCAGCGACACCATCCCGTTTCAGTTGACCACGGTGGAAGCCCTGCGCCGGGTTTCGGAGGCACTGGTGCCACGTGGAGTGGTCCTGGCCAACCTGCTCGGCTCTCCGGAGGGCCGGGGAGCAGCCTTCATCCGCCGCCAGGTGGCATCCTATCGCCAGGTCTTCCCCAGGGTCTTTCTCTTCCAGGTCGACCCTCGCCTGGGCATGACCTCCCTGCAGAATCTGACGCTTCTGGCCTTGAAGGACGCCCGGACCCCCTTCCCCCCCGGTCGCGAACCGGGCCAACCCGAGGGCGTCCTGCGCTCTGTCCTGAGGGTCCGGCCAGACGAGCCTCTGACCGATGACCACGCCCCGGTCGAGCGGCTGGCCCGGCGACGTTAGGATTTCAGCCGACGATCAGGCTGGCCAGGAACCGGTTCAGGATCTCCTTCTTGGCCTCCGCGTTGTTCTTGGTGAAGTGGACTGTGACCAGCAGCTTCTTGCCCCGGGCGAAGCCCGCCAGGTGGAAGGTCACGTCCTGGGACAGGGCATCCAGGTTCTTGCGGATCTCGATCTCCCGCTGGGCGGGCGGCAACGAGGCCAGGGCCTCGTTGAGGACCTTGCGCTGCAAAGCCACATCTTCGGAGGAGTCCACTTCCTGGTACAGGATGGACGGAGCCGAGGCTCCGTCGGCCATGTGGATCTGGAAGCTGGCGTCCAGAAGGCGGTAGGTCTCGGGCTTCTCGGCGATCTGCTTCAGGGTGCGCTCGCGAAGGACCTGGTTGGCTTCTTCGTCGGTCATGTCGGGAGCCGAGGCGCGGACGATCTTGGGATCATGCCCTCCGAAGAGAACCTGGAAGTAGTCCAGGTCTCCGGTGAAGTGCTTCCACTGCGGGATCTCGGAGGAGGCCGAGCGGGCGATGTAATCCGGCAACTCGAAGGAGACCTTCAAAGGGACATGGGTGCGATCGGCGGGGAGCGTGTGCCGGACCCAAGGGGCGCTGGAGCCCCATTGGGCCCAGGCGGTTGTGGTGCAGGCCAGGAACAACAGGGCGATGTAGATGTTCTGCACGGGGGGTTCCTCGTCTCGTCAAGAATTTCGGAAGGTGGTCCGGGCCTTGGGCAAGAGGCCAGGACCCGCCCGGAAGGCGGATGGTTCGCGAAAAATGGCGAAAGACCCGCTTGGGGCGGGTCTTTCGCGTCATGAACCGACGTGGGCTACTCCGTCCTGGTCTTGCCCGCCTCGGCGGTCGTCGGAGGTGGGGTCGGCTTCTGCGGATGAATCAGGTCGGTGACCTTCTCCTTGACCCAACTGGCTGCCTTGAGGGTGTTCTTGGCGATGGTGTGTCCGCCGACGCCGCCCAGGACGCCCATGGTCACCAGGCCGATACCCCCGCCGATCATGGCCGCCGAGCCCATGCCGCTGAGGGCCGCCCATTGGAATCCCTTGCCGGCCAGTCCGCTGATCAGGCTGCCGGAGGCCGCCACCGAGGCGCCCAGGATTCCACCGCCGACTGCTCCGGAGGCCAATCCGCCACCCGAGACCAGGCTGGCGTAGACACCCTTCAGGCCCTTCATCTTGACCGGGGCAGAGGGATTCTCGGCCTCCTTCTCGGCGCCGAAGACGCGGCCCAGGGCGTTGCCGATCCCGGTCCCGGTCTTCCATCCGCCCACCAGGCCGCTGGCTCCACCGACGAACATCCCGGCCCGGGCGGCGGTTCCCGCGGTCTGCCAGGTGGTGCTCAGGAATCCCAGCGCCCCCTTGCTGGTGATCGAGGCCACGGCGGGCCCCAGTCCGGCGCCCAGCATGGTTCCCACGACGGCTCCGCCGAGGACGCCGGCATACAGGCCGGGGATGACCATGCCCAGTCCCAGCATCCCGCCTGCGGTGGTCGCGATCGCGTTGCCGGTCTCGCTGCTGCGCAGGGCCACGCTGTCCAGCGAGCGCGAGGGGGCGACTGCCAGATCAGGAGTCGTTGTGGCCTGGGCGCCCTCGGTCTTGGGGGGGGCGGCCAGGGCCTGAGAGGGAATCTGGGGCTGGACCGCGCCGGTCACGCTGAGGGTCATTTCCGGGTCCTCCATTCGTGGAAGCAAGGCCCGTCCGGGCCGGATGAAGTCTTGATCTCTTGCAGTCTCATTGAACAACCGGAGGTGCCTGGATTCGATGTCTTGGATGTAAACCGCCGGCCAATGACCCATTTCAATCATTTTTCAGACCCGGGGCGTGCCCGGCGAGACCGGTGTCCCGGGAACCGAATCCCGCGGTCCCGCCGCGCAGGCGGGGGCACCAGGGGCGGCGAAGGCCGGCCGCGATGGAACCGAAGGTCCTGTACTCCGACCCGGTGCTGGTGGTGTTGGACAAGCCCGTGGGGATGCCTTCCCAACCGGACCCATCCGGCGCTCTCTCGGTGTTGGATTGGGTGACCCGGAGCCTTCCCGGGGACCAGGTGCATCCCGTGCAGCGTCTGGATCGGCCCGCGGGGGGGGTGATGGTGGTCGCCAGGGGGCGTGCCTCAGCCCGGGAACTCTTCGGCCAGTTTCGCGCCCGCCAGGTCGAGAAGAGCTACCTGGCCCTGGTGGAGGGCTTCCTGGCCCTGTCGGCGGGGGAGGGAAGGCTGGAGCACCACCTGGTGCGCGACGGACGGCACAATCGGTCGCAGGCCTACGACCAGCCGGTGCCGGGGAGCCGACCTGGGATTCTCGAGTACCGGGTCCTGAAGACCGGCAGGACCCGGGCTCTGTTGGAGGTTCGCCTCCTGACGGGGCGCCATCACCAGATCCGGGCTCAGTTCGCGCTTCTGGGCTGCCCGCTGGCTGGGGACCTGAAGTATGGGGCTTCCAGTGCCCTGCGTCAGGGAGGGATCGCCTTGTTCGCCTCCCATCTGGGTCTGCGCCACCCCCTCAGCGGTGCCTGGCTGGAGTTCCAGGCTCGCCCGGCGGGGCGGGTTTGGGAACCCTTTCTGGATTGATGCGCTCCCTTGGGGACATGCCGACGGGCCTTCTCCTGGAAACCGCTGGGAACCAGAGCAGAGCCCGCCGGCACGGCCCAGGTGGCCCGGCCGGGCGGCGAGGGCCCGGACCCTCCTCACCGCCCGGCCGGTGCTCGGGGTCTAGGAACCCAGCCGGAAACTCCGACCAGGCTCCTAGGAACCCAGGGTCGCGACCATGACGGCCTTGATGGTGTGAACCCGGTTCTCGGCCTCGTCGAAGACGACCGAGTGGCGCGACTCGAAGACCTCCTCGGTCACTTCCATGCCGCTCTCCAGTCCGAATTTCCCGGCGACCTCGCGGCCGATCTTGGTGTCGGAGTTGTGGAAGGCCGGCAGGCAGTGCAGGAACTTGACGTTCGGGTTCCCGGTCCGGCGCAGGCACTCGGAGTTGATCTGGTAGGGGCGGAGATCGGCGATTCGCTCCTCCCACAGGGAAGCCGCCTCGCCCATCGAGACCCACACGTCGGTGTACAGGAAGTCCGCGCCCTGGACGGCCTGGGCCGGGTCGTCGGTGACCCTCAGGCGGGCTCCGGTGGCGGCGGCCACCTCTTCGCAGCGGGCCATCAGCTCGGGGTTGGGGTGGTACTTGGCCGGGGCGCCGATGCGGAAGTCGCAACCCAGCTTGGCCGAGGCCACCAGCAGCGAGTTGGCCACGTTGTTCCGTCCGTCGCCCATGTAGGTCAGGACCACCTGGTCCAGGGGCTTGGAGGTGTGCTCCATGATGGTCAGGAAGTCGGCCAGGGCCTGGGTGGGGTGGAACTCGTCAGTCAACCCGTTCCAGACGGGGACTCCCGCGTACTGGGCCAGCTCTTCGACGATGTGCTGGCCGAACCCGCGGTATTCGATGCCGTCATACATGCGGCCCAGCACCCGGGCCGTGTCCTTCATGGTCTCCTTGACGCCGATGTGCGAGCCGGAGGGCCCCAGGTAGGTGGCGTGGGCGCCCTGGTCGTGGGCCGCCACTTCGAAGGCGCAGCGCGTCCGGGTGGACCCCTTCTCGAAGATCAGGGCGATGTTCTTGCCCACCAGGCGGGGCTTCTCGTTGCCGGTGTATTTGGCGGTCTTGAGGTCCGCCGAGAGCTTCAGCATGAAGCGGATCTCGTCGCTGGAGAAATCCAGCAGCTTCAGAAAATGGCGGTTCTTGAGGTTGACGGGCATGGTGGTCGACTCCTGATCTGTTCGTGATGCTCCGGGATGCTGCTCCTGGCCCCCGGGCGCTTTGGAAAGACCGGGTCCAGGCTCTCCCACTGCGGCCGGGGGGTCCCGGGCGTCGGGCGCTCTTGGACGGATCGGCCCGGCCTTCTCGCCGGGGAAGGGAAGACCTTCTCGCCGCTCGGAAAAGGGTCCGCCTGCCTGTCCTGGAACCCCCCCCCGTGCCCCGCATCCACTTCGGCCTGGAGATCCCCAACACCCAGCCCTGGGAGACCCTGCGCGCCGCGGCCCTTCGGGCGGACGACCAGCGCTGGCGCACCCTGTGGGCCTACGACCACCTGCTTCCCTGCACGGCCGAGGAGCTTCCCTTGACGGTGGCCTCGGTGGACGAGTGCGAGGCAGGTCCGATCCTGGAAGGGTGGACGCTGCTGGCGGCCCTGGCGGCCTTGACCCGGCGGGTCCGGTTGGGGTGCATGGTCAGCCCGGCCTCGTTCCGCCCGCCCGGGTTGCTGGCCAAGATGGCCGTGACTGTGGACCACGTCAGCCAGGGGCGGGTGGATCTGGGCCTGGGGACGGGTTGGCACGAGCGCGAGCACGAGGCCTTCGGGATTCCCCTGGGAACCCTCCGGGATCGTTCCGACCGACTGGAGGAGGCTGCCCAGGTTCTCCGTCGACTTCTGTCCGGACCAGGGCCCTCGGACTTCCAGGGGCGATTCTTCCGCCTGGTCCGAGCCCCTTTCGCCCCTCCACCACGCCAGGCGCCCCTGCCGTTGCTGGTGGCCGGGGGAGGAGAGCGGCGCACCTTGCGCACCGTCGCCCATCACGCCGACGCCTGCAACCTCTATGGCAACGTCTTCGGCAGTCTGCAGGAGGTGACGCACAAGTTGCGGGTGCTCGACGAGTTGTGCCGGGAGGCGGGTCGGGATCCCGGACAGGTGCGTCGGACGGTGACCCTGTATGGGGACGTGGTCGAGGATCCGCGCCTGGCCCGCGAGCGTCGGGTCTGGCTGGGCCAGCATCTTCCCGACGACGAGGCCGAAGCGCTGCCGCTGGGTGAGCCATCTCGCCTGATCGAGGCGGTCGAACCCTACGTGGCCTTGGGGGTGGACGAGATCGTCCTGAACGGACCGGCCCTCGACCTCGAGCACCTGGACCGCTTGGATCGCCTGGTGCTCTCAGCCTTTGATTGAGTCGTCCCGAGGCGAGGCTCCTAGACCATCCACCCCGTGGACTGGCAGACGGTTCCCAGGGTCGTCAGGGTCCGGTCGTAGAAGTCCTGGGCCTCGGCGGGGCTGTTCCCGACGCATGTCACCCCCAGTTTGCCATACTGGGAAAGCGCTCCGATCATGTGGAAGACCACTCCGGTATTCGAGCATGAGTTGTAGTGCAGGCCGGTGTAGGTCGTGACGTCGATCAGGTCCTCGGGCGTCATTCCCAGATAGCATTCCGAGACCAGGTTGTCGGAGGCCACGTAGTATTTGGCAACCCCCATGCTGGTCCGGAACAACCCGGTTTCCGGGTCGTATCGTCCGCCGGTCAGGAACTGAAGGGTCCGGAAGGGGTGGGTCGTCCCGCCCTTGCGCAGGTTGATCTCCACGGCGTACAGTTTCCAGTCCGCCCCGTCGGGAACCGCCAGGAAATCGATCGAGAGCCTCTCGATCAGGCCCTCGCCGGCCAGGTAGCGGCCGATCTCCATGGCGGCCTGGTGCAGGGACGGGCGGAAGCGTTCCTCGGCCGGGAAGCGACACCCCAGGAAGACCTGGCGATCCTCTCCTCCCAGGATCTGGTCATGGGTGGAGATGATCTGGGCCTCTCCCAGAGGGGTCAGTCGCATCTGGACGCTGGGAGAAGCCTTCTCTTCGCCCTCCAGGAAGGCTTCCACGATTCCCTGGGTCTGCCTGAACTTGGCCAGGTAACGCTCCCAGGACAGACCTTCGGCCTGTATCCTGGTCAACAGCGGCAGGGTTTCCCGGACCCGGCGAGCGGCGCGTCGGCGGTCGGCGTGTGGGGCGTGCCAGACTTCCTTGAGGGCGGTCAAGGGGTAGATGGCGTTGCCCTCTCCCGAGAACCCCTCGTTCAATTTGAGGACGACCCGTCGCAGGTCGGGGTTTCGGGCATGGAGTTCGACGATGGCTCGGGAGAGGTCCCCCTCGTCCCGGAGGTCCTCGAATCCGTCGGGGAAGAGCACCTTCGTCTGGCGAAAGATCTTGCGAGCCCCGCTCTTCGAGCCGAAGTGCAGGTGGGCGGGGTCGGCTCCCAGCAGAGGAATGCCCAGGGCCACCGACAAGGTCTTCTCCAGGGCCGTCACGTTGAAGACCGTCAGATGGGCGTTTCGGGTGCCGCGGACGCACTCGCGCAGGCGGTGGAGCAGGGCCGGGCGGTCCAGGATCTTCCTCGTCAACGGCTTGTCGGGCGAGGAATCGTAGGCGCTGAACATATGCAAGCGGCGCCGGGCGTGCGAATAAGGAACCCCCGGCAACAACTGCAGGTAGTAATCGACGATCCCCTCGTGGATGGGCTGGGAGCTGACGAAGACGACCCGGGTTCGGGGCATCCCCAGCAGGATCAGCAGGAAGAGCAGGCGCTCTTCGTAGTGCTCGATTCCCTTCAGCTTCCTCAACTCCTCGGGGTCCAACGAGAGGGAGGGGACGACCACCACGACCTGCTCGACGTGGTCGTCTGCGCTCAGATTCTGCCAGAGGGGTTTGAGGCGCGTCTGCAAGGCCCCGAAGCGCTGATCCTCCTCGGGAGTGCCGGGGAGGGGGAAGGGGGCGTCCAGGATGGGCCAGAAGTCCGCGTCTTCCCTCAGCATGTCGACCTCGGACGTCGACGGCTTCGGGCTGTCGAGGCGGCTCACGCGCAGGTTTCGACCCTGATTGTTCAATGGCACTCCAGACTCCCCCGGGGGGAAATGCATTTCTGCACGGATCCCACTCGCCCTTCCCCCAGGAGCGGCCTCGCGCCTTGCCAGGATTGCCGGGAATCTTGTGGAATGAGACGGCAAGACCATGCTGGAACGTGACGTTGGCGGCACCAGCCGCAGGAAGAGGAGGAGGGGAGGGAATCCACACCGGCCCCCCAGGGCCTCGGAACCACCTCGCATGGGGAACGGGCAGCCCTCTGGGACTGGCGCCGCCCGTGATCCACGCACCTGCCCCCTGCCCGAGTCCGGTCCGGAAGTGTTCTGCTTGCGCTATTGCGCCTGCGGCCAGGCCTCCGCGCCCTCCTGGGCCGAGATTCGGCGAGCCTTGCAGGCCCTGGACGGACTGCTCCTGGATCCAGGCTCGGTCGAGCAGGGACTGCCGTGTTTCCGCTACCTCAACCCGGACACGGGGGTGGAGGCCTGTTTCCGCGGCTACCTGGCCGAGGAGCCCGGCGAGGTGGGCCTCACCTTCGAGATGAACCTGCCCCGTCCGGGCTACTACGCACACGAAGCCCTGCCCCTGGCCGTCCTGGTGGCCCGAGAGCTGCGTCTGGACACCCGGCCGCACGGCCCGGACGGTCCCACCGGTTCGCCCCATCCTTCCAAGGAGAGCCTGCTGGCCATCTGGCTGGAGAAGAACTGCCAGGCCCGGCAGGACCGTGGTCCGGCATCCGCCTGCCGGGCCGATGAGCTGGAGGCGGCCTGGGAGTACCTGACCCTGCGGGAGGAGCTTTTCTGGCGTTATGGTCGCCGAGGGGTGGCCGTGCCGCGCGTCGAGTTCGTGCGCCGGCGCAAGACCGGGGAAGTGCTGCGGATGTGCCGTTGGGCAGGTCTGGCGCCCTCGATCTTCCCTCCTGTGGACCTGGTCTACCTGGAGGACCCTCCCCCTCCCTTGAAGGATGGCCGGATCCTGTCCTTCAGCCAGATCTCCCAGGCGGCTCACCGATGGGTGCGGGACGTGCCTCAGCCGATCTACCACCGCACCTACCTGGACGCCGAGCCCAGCGAGGAGTTCCTGGCCATCCTGGCCGGCCTGAAGACCCAGACCATGCGTTCCTACGAGCCCGTCGCGGTCGAGGAACTGGACGAGATCTGAGCCCTCTCCCCGGCCTCCAAGCCTTCCGCCGCCTGCCTGGGTGCTGGCGTCAGGCCTTGCTGGTCTTCATGGCCGTCCGGATCATGGCCTCCGCCGTGGCCGCCGTGGCCTGGACCTGCGTGCCGCCCAATCCTGTCCTCCCCGCAGGGGGCTACGCCGGGGCCGAACTCTCCCGGACCGGCCAGATCCTCCTGGGGGTCTGGGAGAGGTCCGATGCCCTGTGGTACCTGCACCTGGCCCGTGAGGGATACGGGGTGGCAGGCCCGTCGACCGCCTTCATGCCCCTGTACCCCGGCTTGATCCGGGGCTTGTCCTGGTTTGGCCTGCCGCCCCTTCTGGCGGCCCTGTTGCTGTCGAACGGGGCCTTCCTGGTCGCCCTGGTGGCGCTCTTCCGGCTCGCCGAGAGGGATTTCGGGCCGGAGGTGGCCGAGAAGGCTTTGTGGTATCAGGCCTTGTTCCCGGCCTCCTTCTTCCTGCTGGCTCCCTACACCGAGTCGCTCTTCCTGGCTCTCTCGGTGGGCGCCCTGCTGAGGGCACGGCAGGGGCGCTGGCGGTGGGCGGGCCTGTTGGGGGGGCTTCTGGCCGCCACCCGGACCGTGGGGATCTTGATTCTGCCGGCCCTGCTGATCGAGTTTCTGGCAGCCCGGCGGCGAGGCCGGGGGGCGCCCTGGATTCAGGTCCTGTGGCTGGGCCTGGTTCCCGCGGGGCTGCTCGGGGTCATGGTCCTCCAGGCACACGGCACGGGGGATCCACTGGCCTTCCTGCACGCCCAGGATGGCTGGCAGCGCCAGTTCTCATGGCCCTGGTGCACGCTCTGGGGGGGACTGCGCCAGGCGGCTGAGTTCGCCGGGGTGGAGGGCGGGGGAATCTACCTCTTCGAAGCAGCGGCGGCTTTGTATGCCCTGGTCCTGGGAGCCGGGCTGCTGCGGATGCCGGCCTGCTATGGAGCCCTGGCCTTCCTCTGCCTCCTGGTTCCCTTGATCTCGCCCTACCCGGGCAACCTCTTGATGAGCCTGCCCCGTTTCGTGGCGGTGGTCTTTCCCCTGCACCTGGTGCTGGCTCGCTGGACCTCCGCAGGTCCGGGCTCGGAGGCCCTGGTGCGAACCCTCCTGGCCGGGCTGTACGGGTTGGCCACGGCCCTGTACGTGGCCTCGAGGAACATGTTCTGACCGTCTCCCCGGGCGCATCCGGGGATTCATCTCCCGGCAACAACGCGGCAAGATTCTGGCAACCTTCCGGTGGGAGGTTTCGCAACATGTCGGGATTACGGTGGAGGGGAGGCGGCCGGGTGGTCGCCCCGCGACCAGCCACCCCGAGGTGATGCCCCATGCAGACTCCCTGCCTGAACTCCCAACCCGAGAGGGCCATGACGGCCTGGATGCTGCGAGCCCGCCAGCGCTACCCGCGGTCCTGGGCGCCGTGGACGGCTGAAGAGGACGAGTTGCTGCGCACCCTGACGGCCCGTCAGGCCTCGCAGGAAGAGCAGGAGACGGCCCTGGGGCGGGGGCCGGGGGGGCTGAGCGCCCGTCGGCAGATCCTGGGTCTGGAACCCCGCCATTCGGCGCCCAAGCGGCGGCCTCGGGCCCCCAATCTGCCCGTTCCCCAGATGGACTGGGTTCCCGACTGGCGCGACCATCTGCCCGAACGACGCTGGATTGGCGAGACGGCCCGCTTCTGGGGGGTCCCGGCTCAGGCGTTGGACAACGCCTTGGAGGATCTGGACCTGGAGGAGTGGATGGTCTTCACCTTGCGCTACGGGCTCTCGGAGCGCTGCTCCTATACGCTGGAGGCGGTGGCCGAGCTGCTGGACCTCGGTCCCAAATCGGTCGGCCTTCTGCAGGAACATGCCGAGAAGACCGTGCGCCGCTCGCTGGTCGAGCAGGGGCACGAACCCCGGGCCTGGACCCTGGAGGAGACCCTGGCCCGGCGTCGGGGCCGCAAGCAGGAAGGATCGTCCTGACGGTTTGCCGGCGGTAGGGGGGGATTCGGGCACCCCCCCTCCACCGGCCGGTCCCCATCCCGAGGGGATCGTCCCCCGGGCCCGGCGCAGGCTCAGTCGGCCATCCGGACCCCCAGCGCGCGCACCAGGAAGGCCAGGATGTCGGCGGCTTCATCCAGGCGCTTGGAGGTCGGCTTCCCGGCGCCGTGCCCGGCCTTGGTCTCGATGCGGATCAAGGTCGGGGCCGGCCCGCCCTGGGCCTGTTGCAGGGCCGCCGCGAACTTGAAGCTGTGGGCCGGGTAGACCCGGTCGTCGTGGTCAGCCGTGGTCACCAGGGTGGGCGGATAGTGGGTGCCGGGCTTGAGGTTGTGGTAGGGCGAATAGGCGTACAGGGCGGCGAACTCTTCGGGGTCCTCCACGTCGCCGTAGTCGGCGACCCAGGCATACCCGATGGTGAAGCTCGCGAAGCGCAGCATGTCCATCACGCCGACCTGAGGGATGGCGGCTCCGAACAGGTCGGGCCTCTGGGTCATGCAGGCACCCACCAGCAGGCCTCCGTTGCTGCCGCCCATGATCGCCAGGCGTGAGGGGGTCGTGTAGTTGTTGGCCACCAGCCACTCGCCGGCCGCGATGAAGTCGTCGAAGACGTTCTGTTTGCGGGTGCGGGTTCCGGCCTGATGCCACTCCTCGCCATACTCCCCGCCGCCCCGCAAGTTGGGCACGGCATACACCCCGCCGGCCTCCATCCAGGCCATGCTGGTGGCCGAGAAGTAGGGGGTCAGGCTGTAGTTGAAGCCTCCATAGGCATACATCAGGACCGGGAGCTGCCCGTCGCGGACCAGGTCCTGGCGATGGCTGAGGAACATCGGCACCCGGGTGCCGTCCTTGCTGGTGACGAAGACCTGTCGGGTCTGGAACTTCGCGGGGTCGAAGGTCAGGCGGGGACGCTTCCACAGCGTGCTCTTGCCCGAGGCCAGGTCGTAGCGGTGGATCTCGGTGGGCACCGTGAAGCTGGTGAAGGCGTAGAAGGTCTCGGTGTCCTGGCGCTGGCCCGAGAAGCCTCCGGCGGTCCCCAGCCCCGGAAGCGGAACTTCGCCCAGGGGCTTGCCTTGCAGATCATGCACGGCCACCCGGGAGTGGGCGTCGTGAAGGTATTCCACGAAGAGCCGGTTCCCGACCCGGCCCACGGATTCCATCTTCTCCGGGCCCTGGGCGATCAGCTCTTGCCAGTCCGGTTCCTCATTGGAGAGATCCAACCCCAGCAGGCGGAATCGGGGCGCTTCCAGGTCGGTCTGCACCAGGAGGGTGTCGCCCTCCGACTCGATGACGCGGAAACGGGCCCCGAAGGCATCGGGAAGGGGGCGCAGGGGTGACTCGGGGCAGGTGAGGTCCTTCACCCAGACCGCCCCGTTGTCGGTGTCGGGGCGCTCGACCTGGATCACCAGCCAGCGGCCGTCCTCGGTCACCCCCCCTCCGACGCTCCAGTCCGGGTGCTCGGGGATCGCGAAGACCTGGACATCCTCCTCCTGGGGCGTCCCCAACCGGTGGTAGTACAGGGTGTGGTTGTGGTTCACGGCCTTGAGGTCCTGCCCCGGTTCGGGGGCCGGGAAGCGGCTGTAGTAGAAGCCCAGGCCGTCCTTGGTCCAGGAGGCGCCCGAGAATTTGACCCAACGGATCACGTCGGGAAGATCCTTCCCTGTCTTGATGTCGCGGACCCGCCAGGTGTTCCAGTCCGAACCCGCCTCGGCCAGGCCATAGGCCAGACGGCGCCCGTCCTGGCTGATCGCGGTCCCCGAGAGGGCCACCGTGCCCTCCTCGGAGAGGGTGTTGGGGTCCAGAAGGACGCGGCCGGGGGTCTCCAGGCTCTCAGCGGTGTAGAGGACGCTCTGGTTCTGCAGCCCTGAGTTGTGGAACCAGAACCAGCGCTTCCCTTCCTTGAAGGGCGTGCTGTAGCGCTCGAAATCCTGCAGCTCGTCGAGTCGCTCGCGCAGGACGGCCCGCTCGGGGATCGACTCCAGGATCCGATCGGTCAGGCGGTTCTGGGCCTCGATCCAGGTCCGGGTCTGCTCGCTGTCGAGGTCCTCCAGCCAGCGGTAGGGATCGGCGACCTGGACTCCGTGGTACTCGTCCACGTGGTCCACTCGAGGGGCCTCGGGGTAGGAAAGGGGGGCGGCCAGGGCCGGAAGGGCGGCCAGGAACGCCGTCAACAAGGGGGCGAAGAAGCGAATCGACATTCCCGGGCCTTGCACCGCCCGCGCGGGTTTCCTGCCTGGTTCGCCGGGCAGGGAAATCCAGGACCCCTGGCGCACCTGGGGGGGCAGGCTCGGACGATCCTGACGGGCCTGGCAGGAAGGCAGGGAGGTGGCGGATGAGCCAGATGAGCCAGACGGTCCTGGTCACGGGCGGGGCAGGCTATATCGGAAGCACGGTGGCGGCCGAGCTCGTGGGCTCGGGTCGGCAGGTGGTGATCCTCGACGACTTCTGCAAGGGGCATCGGGAGGCGATCCCCCCCGGCTGCGTGGTGGTCGAGGGAGCGGTGCAGGACGGGGCGCTTCTCGACCAGATCCTGGCGCAGCATCGTCCCCAGGCCGTCCTGCACTTCGCGGCCTTCATCGAGGCCGGCGAGTCGATGCGCGATCCGGGTCTCTTCTTCCGGAACAACACCTGCGGCACCCTCTCGCTGTTGGAGGCGATGGTCCGCAATCGGGTCCATCGCCTGGTCTTCTCGTCCACCGCGGCGGTCTACGGCACCCCGGACCGGGTTCCCATCGTGGAAGAGGCCGCCCTGCAGCCCACCAACGCCTACGGCGAGTCCAAGCTCCTGGTCGAGAGGATGCTGGACTGGTTCGGCCGGATCCACGGCCTGCGCAGCGCCAGCCTGCGCTATTTCAACGCCGCCGGCAACACCCCCGAGCGGGGTGAGCACCACGTGCCCGAGAGCCACCTGATCCCCATCCTGCTGGAGGTGGCCCTGGGACAGCGCGAGCATGCCAGCCTCTTTGGCACCGACTACCCCACGCCGGACGGGACCTGCGTACGGGACTACATCCACATCCTGGACCTGGCCAGCGCCCACCTCCTGGCCCTGGACGCCCTGGAACGCCCGGAATGCCCCCCGAGGTTGATCTACAACCTGGGCAACGGTCAGGGGTTCTCGGTCCGTGAGGTGGTCCAGACCGTGCGCCGGGTGACCGGGCATCCGATCCCCGTGGTGGAGGGCCCTCGTCGGCCTGGAGACCCGGCCCTGCTGGTGGCTGGCTCGGAGAAGATCCGACGTGAACTGGGCTGGGAACCCCGTTTCCCGACCCTGGAGTCCATCGTGGCCTCCGCCTGGGAGTGGCGTCGGCGCCACCCCCACGGCTATCTTTGAGGTTCGGGTCCGGCCGGGGAGGCTCCGTCGCGGTGCGGCGGAGAGCCTGTCGGGGGTGCCTTCGGGCCGGGTGGGACCGCCTGCGGGGGCTCGGGGTGTCGCCTGTCAGCCTCTTCCAGGTCCTGGAGGCCCCCCTCCAGTTCCCGTGACCAGACGGGGCGCAGAGCCCCCCAGGGGCGTTGGCGACCCGTGCCTGCCTCTTCGGGCTGGAGGGCCTCCAGGGCAGTCTTGCGGGTCTGAAGGCCGGCGGAACGGCTGGCACCGGTCATGGCATCCACCAGGAAGACCAGCCCGTTGTGGGCTTCCCAGGCGGCGATCCGGTCCAACTCCTGTTGACGCAGGGTCAGGAAGCGTTGGAGGAGGGCCTGGGCTCGCGGACTCTCCGGAGGCGCCAGGCGCATCGCCTCCAAGAGGGCCGACAGGGCCAGTTCGGCTTCCTGTCGCTGTTCGGCCAGGCGAGCCAACCCGTTCCAGGCCAGAAGGTGGGTCGATTGCGCCGCGGGGCCAACCTCCTTCAGGGCCTGACGGAGCGCCTCTTCCCGCCCTTCGGTGGGGCCGCAGGTCCCGGTCAGCAGCAGGCGGAGGGGGTGGGAGGGGGCCAGGAGGGCCACCGGTTCGGCCGAGAGTGCCCGGGCGCCCTCCAGATCACCTTGCTCGGCCAGGCACAGGGCCGCTCCGATCCGGGAGCGGGCGCGCCACCGGCGTTCTTCGGAACTCTCAGGACCGGGGGAGGGGCGGGGCCCGACATTCGGGCCCATGAACGCGGCCTGGGCCTCCTCGAGGCGGCCCGTCTCCAACAACAGCCAGCCCAGTTGGTCCGCCAGGGCCGGATCGGGGCGCAGGGCCTGGGCTCTGGACCAGGCTTCGAGGGCCTCGTCTCCCCGGTCCTCCAGCCACAGGAGTCTTCCCAGGGCCTTCAGGGTGCGCGGGTCCTCCGGCCACAGTTCCAGGGCCTGGGAATAGGCCGCTTCGGCCTGGTCCAGGAGCTGGGGGGCGAGGTCGGCATTTTCCAGGGCGCGGGCCAGGTGCACGTCTCCCAGCAGGCGGTGCAGGACGGGGTTGGCGCCGAAGACCGGGCCGCAGGCTTCCAGGGCCTCCAGCGCCTGGGAGGTCTGGCCCTGACTCGCCAGGGTCGTACCCCGCCAGAGCATGGCGTAGCGGTTGCGCCCTCGGATGCTCAGGGCATACTGGAAGCGCCGGGCGGCCCGAGCCGGGTCTCGGCCCTCCAAAGCCGCGATCCCGGCCAGCAACTCCGAGACCGCCGAGACGGGCTTGAGCTGCCGACTCTGCCTCCAGGAGTCCATGGCCCGCTGGAAGTCGTCGGGAGCGCCGGTGCGACGCCATTCTTCCAGATGGATGGCTCCTTGCAGGAAGTGGGCGGTGGAGGGGTCCTCCAGGTGCTCCAGGACGGCTGGAGCCTCGTCACAGGCACCCCGGTCGAGGAGGTCATAGACGCGGGCCTGGACCGCGCCGGCCAGGGAGGCTCGGGCTTCGGGAAGGTCCGGGGCCTGGCGCAACGTCTCCAGGAGGCTCTCCAGCCCCGCTCCAGGCTCGCCCGATTCCAGCAGGATCACGCTCAGGACGTAGCGGGAGCGGGCGTCCTCGGGGTTCCGGGTCAGATGCTCCTCGAGCAGGGCCCGAGCCTGGACCGATTGGCCCGCGGCACGCAGCTCAAGGGCCCGAGGCAGCGCTTCCAAAGACCGTGCAGGGGTCGAGTCCGGCGGTCCGGCGGCGCCGGGCAGGGCCAGCAAGAGCAGCAGGAACGGGGTGCACAGGAGGAGCAGCAGTCGGGAGGTCACATGGAAGGGTTCCGGCGCCCGAGGCCCGGTCTCCTGCCGCGTGAGCCTCCTCAGTTGTCGGGAAGCAGGACCGGCAGCGCCGAATCCTGGGAAGGCAGAGGTGGCGTGGAGGCCGGAGGAGGACTCGGCGGGTTCTTGGCGGGTGCGGGGGGGATCTGTGGGAAGGCCGGAGCCTCCGGCGTGGCCGGCGAGGGATCCACGGCGGGCGAGGGCCGCAGGGCGGGCTGGGCCTGGGGAGCGTGCACGGGCTTCGAGGGCGGAGGCCCCGAAACCGAGGGAGAGCCGGGGGCGGGCGCTTCGGGGAGCGGCGGGGCCGCGGCGGGGCGGGGCTCGGCTCCGCTCGGGCGGCCAGCGGCCTTCAGGGGCGCCAGGTCCATCAGGATCACCGTGTGCCCGGTCTTGACGGTGAAGCTCTCCTCCTTGGGTTCATAACCCACCTTCGAGGCCGACAGCAGGCAGACCCGACCCACCTCCAGGGCGCCCGGCGGCAGCATCAGGATGCCCTTCCGGTCGGCCTGTCCGAGTGGACGGCGGTCCAGGTGGACCAGGGCACCCGGGACCGTCGAGACGGTCACCTCGGTGTGGCGGACCAGGACGGTCTTCAGGGTGACCCTCCCTCGGGTCGGTTCGAGCAGGATCGAGCGGGTGCGGGTGTTGTGCAGGTCGGCGGCGATCTCCAGGGTCAGGAGCCGCCCCTTGGGAATCTCCACAAGCCCCTGACCGGCAGGCAACTCGGCTTCGCGGATGACCTGACCCCCGTCGCGGATCTTCAGCCGGACCGTCGCATCGGCGGGGCGCAAGCCCCGGACCTCCAAAGCCAGGATCCCGTGGCCCGGGTGGGTGGTCTCCTGGTCCTGTGCCCCGGGGGCGGAATAGACCAGTTCGTCGGGCAGGGGCCCTGCCTCGGTGGTCTTCCAGGACGGAGCCACCAGCCATCCCAACCACGCCAGCATGCCCAGAACCGCAGGGATCAGCCAGCGCAGCCGGGGAGGGGCTTCCTGGCGCACGGAGGGGCCCGCCTCGATCTCCGCCCAGAGGGGGGCCAGGTCGGGGGAGGGGGAGTCCGATCTGGGGGCGGGGGAAGAGAGGCCTTGAGCCAGCCAGGACTCGAGGTCGCTCGCCGCCTCCCCGGCCGAGAGGTCGCCTTGGGGCGTCCCGGCGCGGCGAAGTCGCGAGGTGATCCACTCCAGGTCGCAGGACAGGTCCGGACAGGCGCGGCGCAGGGCGGGACCTTCGGGGGGAGGCTCCTGCGCGGTCAGAAGGAAGGCCAGCACCTCGCCCAGGGCCCGAACGTCCCTGGCTGTGTCCAAAGGCGCACCGGGAAGCGGCTGTCCGGTCTCCAGGCCCAGCAGGAGGACCCGGCCCGTCTCGGGGGCGATCCGGACCGTGTCCGGGTCCAGGTGCCCGTGGGCCAGGCCTGCGCCGTGGGCGATTTGGAGCGCTTCGGCAACCTGCAGGACCGTCTCGGCAGCTTCCAGGGGGGGCATCGGTTGCCCCTGCAGGTGTTCGCGCAGGGTCCACGAGCTCGGGTCGGGGAAGACCAGGGCCAGAGCCCCCTGGTTCTGTATCCTGGCCAGGGGTCGAGGGATGGCGGGATGTTCCAAGGCCTCCAGGCGCTCAATCCCCTGCCGCAGGCGCTGGATCTCGGACTCCGTCCAGGACTCGGCGGGGTAGACCCGGAGGAGCACCGGGCCCTCCGGGCCACGGGCACGCCACAAGAGGCTCTCGGCGGATTGGACGAGGAGCTCGGTCTCGTCGAATCCCTCCAGTTGGAGGCGGGCAGGCACCGCTCAGGTCGCGTCGGAGCGCTGTTGGAGCTCGGCCAGGCGGTCGCAGGCCGCTACCAGCAGGCGGGTCCCGGCCGAGAGGTGGAGGGGGCGGCCGTCCAGGACGAACTGCTGCAGCTCGTCCAGAGCCTGGCGGAACTCGGCGATGCCCTGGCGCAGGTCCAGGATTGCCTGCTGGACCTCTGCCGTCGGCTCTTCATCCTGGGACAGGCGCGCCAGACCCAGGTTGGCGGTATTGAGCAATTGTTCGGCCCAGGCCAGGACCGAGGCGAACTCGTCGGCTCCCATCTGGCCGGTCTCGGCCTTCTGGCAGGCCGAGAGGATCCGCTGGAGGTTGGCCGGGCCCTCGGTTTCGGAGGACCAGGCCGCCTGGGGAGACGGCTCCACCGGGCGCACCAGCATGGCGCCGCATCCGGCACAGACGCGTGCGGTAGCCAGGTTCGGGGCGCCGCAGCGCGGGCAGGGGGTCTCGGTCTCACCCTGCTCGATCTCCGTCAGGATCCTCCACGCTTCGAAAAGCAGGTTGGCGCCCGTCTCCATCTTCTCGATGCCACGGGGCAGCAGATCGCGCCGCTCGATGCCCAGGCGCAGCAGTGGAAGCGACCTGTTCAGGCGGTCGAAGCCGTCCCGGGCCACGGGCACCTGCTCGGCCATCCGGATGGGCCCCTCCAGGGCCGCCTCGGCACACTGCTCGAAGCGGAAGTAGCTCTCGGCCAGTTGAGGTTCGAACCAGGCCTGGGCCCGCACCAGCAGAGCGGCGTCCAGACCATCGGCGACGGCCCGGGCGGCGTGGATGACCCAGTTGACCTGGGGGGACGGGGTCGGGCTCTCGATCAGCGCCTCCCCGATGCTGTCCTGGATCTGCTCGACCAGCAGCAGGCAGCCCTCGCGGAATCGGACGAAGCCCTTCTCGAAGACCGCCAGGTCGTGGTCCTCGAGGTACATGTCCATGTCCTGGATCCCGGCCAGGGCCTGGCGGGAGGCCTGGGCTCCCCGGTTCGCCCGGACAGGGTCGGAGTCGGCCTCGAAGGTCTCGATCCCGAGGGTGAAGTGCTCCCACAGGCGGTCCAGGATCTCGTCGAATCGCTCGTCATCCATCAAGCCCTGGCGCAGGGCTGACTGGACCTTCAGCATCAGGTTCAGGGCCGGGTGGGCCTCGTCTCCGTGGCTCAGGTAGGCCCACTCATAGCCCAGGAGGGACTGGTGCAGGGAGAGGTAGGCTTCAGCCAGCGCCTCTGCGGCTGCCTGCAAGACCTCGGGATCCTGGCGGGACAGCCAGGCGCGGGCTCCTTCCAGGGCTTCGCCGTAGGCATCGAAGGCGTCCATCACCGCTTCGATGGCCTCGGGCAGGGTGTCCAGCAGTCCCGGTTCGTCCTTGACCTGGTGGTAGAACGCGTCCTTGGCGCCGGTCAATTCGAAGCGACAGGCCGTCAGGGCCTGACGAAGACTCTCGGCGTCCCGCCTGCCGGCAGCAGCCTCCAGGCACAAGGCGATCAGCCGGTTGGTGCTCTCCGACGGGGTGGGGCCCTGATCCATGCCGGCTTCTTCAGCGGCTGTCTCTGGATTGAGGGTCTCTTGAACGGACTCTTCCAAGTCTCTGGCTCCGATCGCCTGTTACCGGGTTGTCTGTCGCCCGGGCCCGAGAGGGGAAGCTGGACAGGTGTTCAGCTCACGAAGCGGCGGACGGCTTCGGATTGCAGCCCAGGCACGGGAACGCCCAGGGCCCCGGGCTGCGAAGCCTTGGACCCCAGGCTCTGCATGAACTGCCGGGCTTCCCCGCTGCGGACCCTCTCGCGGTCGGTGAGTTCCTTCATCCAGTCCTCGCTGGTGCGGTCTTCTTCGGTGGCCTTGAACAGGGCACCGATGCTGCCTCCCATGGTGGCCGAGAGGGTGGTCCCGATCAGGGTGGCCATGGCCGTGCCGGCTCCGGGCACGACGCTGCCCAGGATGGCGCTGGCAATCCCGCCGATGACCCCCAGCGTGGCGGGTGCGGCCTGGGGCATCATCCCCGGTTGCGAGATGGAGGGGGTGCTTGGACCGATCAGGGGCTGCATGGCGGACTCCAGCGTGGTCTCTTCTCAATATCCTGAGGTTGGGAGACTTCGTCAAGACCCGCGGACTCCCCTGGCCGGTGAGGGGACGCGCCGGAGTCGAGCAAAGGAGAGATCTCCCGGCGATCAGAATCAACCCTCGCGCCAGGACTTCGAACTCCCGACGCACCTCTGATTCCGGGCCCTGGCTCGGATGGGGTGGAGGACGCACGGGGCAGGGGCGGCGCGGAGGTCTGTCTTGCGGATTCATCCCGAGGTGCTTCAGGCTCTGGAGGGGGGACGTGCGGTGGTGGCCCTGGAGTCCACCATCATCTCGCATGGCATGCCCCATCCCCGGAACGTCCAGACCGCCCTGGCGGTGGAGGAGGAAATCCGGGAGCGCGGCGCGCTTCCGGCAACCATCGGCATCCTGGCCGGGGAGCCGGTGGTGGGGTTGACTCCGGACGAGATCGCCGAGTTCGGCCGGCGTGAGGGGATCGTCAAAGTCAGCCGCCGGGACCTGCCGGTGGTCATGGCCCGTCGTCTCTGGGGCTCCACCACTGTGGCCGCCACCATGATCCTGGCCGAGCGGGCCGGAATCGAGGTCTTCGTGACCGGCGGCATCGGAGGCGTCCATCGCGAGGCCTCGCGCACCTTCGACATCTCGGCCGATCTGCAGGAGTTGGCCAGGACCAACGTCACGGTCGTGTGCGCAGGGGTGAAGTCCGTGTTGGACCTGCCGGCCACGCTCGAGTGTCTCGAGACCCTGGGCGTCCCGGTGGTCGGCTTTGGCAGCGACGAGCTGGCAGCCTTCTACACCACCACCAGTCACCTGCCCTTGCAGGTCCGGGCGGATCAGGTCGCGGACCTGGCCGGGATCATCCTGGCCAAGCGCGAGCTCGGCCTGGAGGGCGGGGTCCTGGTCTCCAATCCGATCCCCGAAGAGCACTCGCTGGAGGAGGCCGCCATTTCCCGGGCGATCGAAGAGGCCCTGGCCGAACTGGAATCCCATCGGGTCCAGGGCAAGGCGGTCACCCCCTTCCTTCTGGAGCGGGTGCGCCAGGCCACCGGAGGGAGGAGCCTGGAGGCCAACGTGGCCCTGATCCTGAACAACGCCCGCCTGGGAGCCGACCTGGCCCTGGAGATCGTCCGTCGGAGGGCGTGATGCGACACCCAGGAACGGGCGGAAGGGCTCCCTCCAGACCTCGTCGAAGGCTCGCCGGACGACCAGTCATTGAGGCCCTGCAAGAAGCAGTCCGGCGGAAGGCTGGTCTTCTAGCATTTCCAGAGAAGCACGGTGGATCATGAGCGAGCGTCGTCAGGAGTCGCTTGAGAAGCGGCAGATTGGGGACACGCAGTCCCAGGCTGCTGCCGGTCAGGCGGAGCCATCCCTTTCAGGGACGCCTCAGGATTCCGGATCCGCGGCGGCGCCGGAGTCGCCCACCCCTGAGGTGGGGCCGCCCGGCGAAGAGATTGGTTCAGAGGCCTCGGCTTCCCAGGCTGAACCGCCTCCTCGCGGGCATCTGAAGATCTACCTGGGTTATTCCTCCCACACCGGCAAGACCTGGCGCCTGCTGGAGGAGGCCCGGCGCCGTCGGTCCCGGGGCGAGGACGTGGTGGTCGGTTGGATCCGCCCCAAGGATTGTTCCGCCCTGGCCGAACAACTGGAGGGCCTGGAGTTGCTGCCCCTGCGCCAGGACTTCCTGGACCTGGAAGCCATCCTCCAGCGCGCCCCGGGCGTGTGCTTCGTCGATGAACTGGCTCATGACAACCCGCCGGGAAGCCTCCATCCTCAGCGCTACCAGGACCTGGAGGATCTCCTGGAGGCGGGAATCGACGTGGTCACGGCCATGAACATCCAATACGTGGCCGATTTGCGCGAACAGATCCTCAAGGTGCTGGGCAAGGCCCCCGACGTCTCGGTCCCTGAAGATTTCCTGCACAAGGCCGACGAGGTGGTGCTGGTCGACGCCAGCGCCGGAGTGGTCATGGGGCGCTCGGAACAGGCCGGTCTGGCCCCGGTTCCCGAGAAGACCTTGTTGGCCTTGCGAGGGATGGCCCTGTTGTATTCCGCCGAGAACGCTGAGGAGGTGGTCCGGGACTATCGCCACGAGCATCACATCGAGGAGACCTGGGAGACCCAGGAGCGGGTGCTGGTCTGTCTGACCGCCAACAGCCGCGCGCCCCATCTGATCGAGCGCGCCCGCAAGGTGGCCGAACGTTGGAACGGCGAATTGTGGGCCCTGTACGTGACTCCCGATGCACGCTGGTCGAACCTCTCGGAGGCCGAGGCCGAGACGGTGCGAGGCTTCCTGGGTCTGGCCCGTTCCAGGGGAGCCCGGGTCCAGGTCGTGGAGGGTTCCGAACCTGCTTGCAGCATCCTGGCCTTCGCCCAGGAGCATGGGGTCACCCAGATCTGCCTGGGCCACGCGGCGGCCTACCCTTATCGCGGGGCCCTCTCGGGGACCGTGGCCGGGCGCATCATCCACGGTGCGGCCGGGATCGACGTCCACCTGATCGCCGATGAGGGGGCTCCCCAGCGTCAGTCCACCAGCGTGCCTGGAGACGCCTCCAGCCTGCCCTTCCTGGCCCGTCTGCTCTCGGCCACCCCGCGGCCGGAGAGCCGGGGGCATCTGCGCGTCTACCTCAGTTACGCCCCAGGCAGCGGCAAGAGCTGGAGGATGCTCCAGGACGGCAGCTTTCTCAAGGGGCAAGGCCAGGACGTGGTGGTCGGGTATTGTGATTCACATGACCGACCCGACCTGGTCGAGGTGCTGCGCAACTTCGAGACCATCCCTCCCGTCCAGACCTCCGATGGACTGCCGAACGGGCTGGATGTGGCGGCCGTGGTGGCTCGGAGGCCCCAGGTCTGCCTGGTGGACGACCTGGCGGCGGCGACCGCCGACGGACGGGTCCGCTGGGAAGAGGTGGAAGCCTTGCGGGACCAGGACATCCATGTCTTCGCCACGGTGGACATCTCGGGGGTGGAGGGCCTGAAGGACGCGGTCGAGCGGATCACCGGCCTGGAGGTCGGCAGCACGGCGCCGGACTGGCTTCTGGATGAAGCCGAGGAGTTGATCTTCGTCGACGTGGCCACCAAGGCGCTGCTGAATCGGGTGCGCCGGGGAGCCGTGTTCCAGGGGGTGGAGATCCCGGACGGCTTGCGGGGCCTCTTCAATGAGGGAAGCCTCGAGGCCCTCCGCGAGCTGACCATGCGGCTGGCTGCGGACCGCGTCCAGGACCGTCTGGCCGCTCTGGAAGGCAGCCGGTCCGCCTCGACGGACAATGAGGTCGTCATGGTGGCGGTCGACTCGCGACCCAACTCGGCCCGGGCGATCCGCCGGGCCCGTCGGCTGGCCGATCGCATGGGAGCTTCGTGCTACGCCGTCCACGTCGCCCCCGACGAGGACTGGACCGGGATCCCCCTGGAGAGCAGGGCCCGGACCGAGGCCCATCTGGGCCTGGCCCGGACCCTGCACCTGGAGACCCGGATCCTGCACGGCTCGCACGTGGCCCGGACCGTGGCGGATTTCGCCACCCGCCATCGGGTGACCCGACTGCTGCTGGGGCGCAGCCGCAAGACCGGGTGGCGTGAGTTCTTCCAGCGCAGCGTGCTGGAACAGGTCATCCGCTTGTGCCCCTGGCTGGACCTGGTCGTGGTCTCCGACCGGTCCTGAACCATGCGATTTCGATTCTCATCCATCCGAGGTTTCTGACGTGCACAACGCTGGACATGGCTCCACTTCTGCCAGGCGTCCCGGCAGGTCGGGTTATCTGCTGGCCCTCTCGGTGGGGGCGCTGGGCGTGGTCTACGGCGACATCGGCACCAGCCCGATCTACTCGATGCGCGAGGCCCTCCACGCCCATGGGGCTCAACCAGGACCCTCCCAGGTCCTTGGCGTCTTGTCCTTGATCTTCTGGGCTTTGATGATCATCGTCTCGATCAAGTACATCGTCTTCGTCCTGCGGGCGGACCACCACGGCCAGGGTGGGGTCCTGGCCCTGACCACCCTCGTGAACAAGATGATGCCCAAGCATCGGATGGATCTTCCCCTGCTGATGTTCATGGGGCTCTTCGGGGCGGCCCTGCTCTTCGGAGACGGGATGCTGACCCCCGCGGTGTCCGTGCTGAGCGCCGTCGAGGGCCTGAAGATCGCCACGCCCGCCTTGGAGCCGTTCGTGGTGCCGATCACGGCGGCGATTCTGGTGGGGCTGTTCATGGTCCAGCGGCGGGGCACCGAGAAGGTGGGGCGGCTCTTCGGGCCGGTGGTCCTGGTGTGGTTCGCCACCCTGGCGCTGCTGGGGCTTCCCCACATCTTCCGCTCGCCAGAGGTGCTGTGGGCGGTGCTGCCTCACCACGGGGTGAGCTTCCTGCTGCACAGCGGCTGGACCGCCTTCGGGGTCCTGGGCTCGGTGTTCCTGGTGGTCACCGGGGGCGAGGCGATGTACGCCGACCTGGGGCACTTCGGGGCTCGGCCGATCCGCATGGCCTGGTTCACCGTGGTGCTGCCTGGATTGCTTCTGAACTACTTCGGCCAGGGGGCCATGCTGCTGCATCATCCCCAGAATGCCGTCGACCCCTTCTACCTGATGGTTCCGCGCTGGGCGCTTTTTCCCGTGATCGGCCTGGCCACCTGCGCCACCGTCATCGCTTCCCAGGCGCTGATCTCCGGGACCTTCTCGGTGACCACCCAGGCCCTGCAGTTGAAGTACCTGCCGCGCCTTCGCGTGGACCACACCTCGGATCGCCTGGTGGGCCAGATCTACGTGCCTTTCATCAACTGGGCGTTGATGATCTGCTGCGTCGGCCTGGTCTTGATCTTCCGCAGCTCCAGCAGCCTGGCGGCGGCCTACGGGGTGGCCGTGACCATGGACATGGTGATCACCAGCACCCTGCTCTACTTCTTCCTGCGCTACAGTTCGAAGTGGCCCCGTTGGAAGGCGGGCGGGCTGTGTCTGTTCTTCCTCAGCATCGAGGTGGTCTTCCTGGCCGGCAACATCGTGAAGATCCCTCACGGCGGCTGGATCCCCCTGGTGGTGGCCGGCCTGATGTTCCTGGTCATGTCGACCTGGCGCCTGGGGCGCAAGCGCATCTCCGCCTTGCGCTCGGAGGTCGGCGTCCCCCTGGAAACCCTGGTCTCCAACCTGAACTCGGAGGAGTTGGTGCGCGTGCCGGGCACGGCCGTCTTCCTGCACTCCGACCCCGCGATGATGCCCCCGGCCCTGCTGCACAACATTCAGCACAACCAGGTCCTGCACCAGAGGAACCTGATCGTGGCCGTCAGCATCGAGGACCAGCCCTACGTCCCGGCGGAGGAGGTGGCCCGCGTCGAGGAGGTGGGCTCGACCTTCTTCCGGGTCCTGCTTCGCTTCGGCTACATGGATCGTCCGGACGTCCCCCGAGCCCTGCATGGCCTGCCCATCGGGGGTGAGTCATTTTCGGCCTCCGAGTGCAGCTACTTCCTCTCGCGCGAGACCATCCTGCCCCGGCACTGGCTGTGGTCGGGCATGGCCACCTGGCGCGAGAAGCTCTTCGCCTTGATGGCCCGCAACGCCGAGGACGCGACCGCCTACTTCTGCATTCCTCCGACGCTGGTCATGGAGGTGGGCTCCCAGATCGAGATTTGAGGGGGTTCAACCCATCAGCAGGGCCAGGGTGAAGCCTCCCCACAGCAGAAGCGTGGCGGCAGCCGCCTGCATTCCCAGGCTGAGCCGCCCTCCGAACAGGTAGATCAGGGCCATCACCGGGTAGATGATCGCCAACAGGAGCGTCCCGGAGACGCCCCCCGTCAGCAGGGCGCCCCCCAATGCGGTCTCCTCACCCAGGAGCGCCCCCAGGACCATCACGACCATCAGGGCCCCCAGGAGGGCCCAGCCCCACCAGAAGCCTCCAGGCGGACGGGGGGGCGGCGGGGCTTGCGGAGTGGGGGCTTGAGAGGTTGCTGCCGGGCGTGACGGAGCCGGGGCGGGCGCGGGGCGCCACGCTCCGGGTGCGCCGTGTCCACCCGAGCCGGCTGGCGGCGGGTTGGGGGCCGCGGGTCTTGGCCGCGTGGTCCCCGTGGCGCCGTGACCGCCCGAGCCGGCTGGCGGCGGG
>DIWH01000031.1 GCA_002423485.1 Candidatus Xenobium occultum
TCGGGGTTTCCGACCAGGCTCCTAGGAGACAAGGTCGTCTTCCTCTACCGGGACCGCAAGGCCAGACAGGTGGAGGTCGGGGGCGACTTCACCGGATGGAATCGCTGGGAGCCGGCCCAACGCCTCTCCCAGAGCTCCCTGTTCTACCTGGAACTGCCCCATGTCCCGGCCCAAGCGCGGCTGGAATATCGGTTCCGGGTCGATGGTCGTGAGCTCGTGGACGCCCGGAACCCCCTTCGGGTCGATAACGGAGTGGGGGGGGAGAATTCGGTCCTGGCCATGCCCGGGTACTCTCCCGTCCTCCCCTCGGCGGCCCCCCTGCGGGGCCAACTGGCGATCTGGCAACGACCCGTCCCAGGTGGGGGCACCCGCAAGATCGTCGTCTATACACCTCCCGGCATCTTGGAGGGGCCCCTGCCCTCCCTGTACATCCATGACGGCAGCGAATACCTCGAACGGACGGGTCTGGCTCGCGTGGCCGAGGACCTCCTCGCGGAGGGCCGGATGCACCCCACCGTGCTCGTCTTCGTCGATCCCTTGGACCGAACCCGGGAGTATGACCGGGATTCCGACTTCACCCGCGAGATGGTCGATTCCATCGTCCCCTTCGTGGATGGGCGTTACCCGACCCGACAGGACCCCGCCTGGCGCGGGGTGATGGGAGCCTCGATGGGAGGCTTGATCTCCTGGCATTTGGGATCGACCCATCCAGAAGTCTTTGGCCGGGTCGCCAGCCAGTCCGGAGCCTTCGCACACCGGCCGGAGGTCCGGCGGGAAGCCGGCCTGTCCGTCCCCCGACTGGCCAGGCTGTACCTGGATGTGGGTCTCTATGATCTGGCCCATCCGAACCAGCCGAGCTTTCTTCAAGCCAGTCGACAACTGGCCGAAACCCTGCGTGAGCAAGGTCTGGAGCCTCTCTATCGGGAGTTTCCGGCAGGGCATTCCTGGACGGCCTGGAGGGACCAGTTGCCAGTGCTGTTGGAGTTTCTGTTCCCTGTCCAGCCGGATTCCTCCAGGCAGGGCCCGGAGGAGCGAGAGCCAATAGAACCAGCAGACTTCATGAAGGATTGAGATGCGATGCGCCGTACCTACCTGATCCTCGGACTGGCCGCCCTGTTGCTGATGGCAGTGGGACTTCCCGCCTGGAGCAATCCGTCGGGGACCATCTTCGATTATATCCGCGACAGTTGGACGACCTTGGAGCGCTCCAACCGACAACTGCTGCAGGCAGCCTACGATCCCAAACTGGGCGAGCGGGAGCGTTGGCCCGTCTATATCTCCCGCAAGGAGAATCTGCAGCGGGTGCACCAGGAGCTGAAGGGCCTCATGCCCGCCTCCGAGTTCGAGAGGCTGGAACTGCTGGTGCTGCCGGAGGACCCCGACGAGATCCAGGTCCACGGCCTGCTCTACCTTCCTCACCCCTACGTGGTCCCCGGGGGCCGCTTCAACGAGATGTACGGCTGGGACAGCTACTTCATCGTCCTGGGTCTCCTGCGTGACGGGAAGAACCAGCAGGCCCGCGACATGGTGGACAATTTCCTGTACCAGATCGAGCACTACGGGCACATCCTGAACGCAAACCGGACCTATTACCTGACTCGCTCCCAACCACCCTTCCTGACCCACATGGTGCTGGCGGTGTTTGAGAAGACCAAGGACCGCAGGTGGCTGGAGGCAGCGCTGCCTGCCATCGAGAAGGATTACGCCTTCTGGACCAGCGGTCCCCATCTGGTCGAGGAGACGGGACTGTCGCGCTATTACGATCTGGGAGAAGGGCCGGCCGCCGAGGTTCTGGAGAGCGAGCGCGACGAGCAGGGGCGAACCCATTACGACCGGATTCAAGAGTTCTTCCGCCACAACCAGGTTGACGATTACGACCTGTCCCAGTACTACGACCGGGAGAATGACCGCCTGACGCCCCTCTTCTTCAAAGGGGACCGCTCCATGCGCGAATCGGGCTTCGACCCGTCCAACCGTTTCGGGGCCTTCAACCTCGACGTGGTCCACTACAACCCGGTCGACCTGAACACCCTGTTGTGGATGGCGGAGTGCAACACCGCGAAGATCCTCCAGACGCTGGGACGTCGAACGGACTCCCAGGTGTGGACGGATCGTGCCCGCACCCGCCGAGCCCTCATCTTCCGCTACAACTGGGACGCCTCCACCGGATTGTTCCTGGACTACAACTTCAAGACCGGCAAGCGCCGGAACTACGAGTTCGCGACGACGTTCTTCCCTCTCTGGTCGGGGCTGGCGACTCCCGGCCAGGCGGCTTCGGTGGCCGGTCGACTGAAGCTCTTCGAGCGGCCTGGAGGGATCGTCACCAGCACCTACGCCTCGGGGAACCAGTGGGACTTCCCCTTCGGTTGGGCCCCTTTGCAGATGGTGGCCGTGGAGGGGCTGCGCAACTATGGATACCACCGGGATGCCGACCGTGTGAGTGTCGCCTTCCTCTCGCTGGTGTTGCAGGAGTTTGAGGCCAGCGGGACCATCGTCGAGAAGTATGACGTGGTGAAGCGGACCTCGAGGGTCTCGGAAGGCATCCAGTACGGCTATACCAGCAACGAGGTCGGTTTCGGCTGGACCAACGCCGTGTTCACCCGTCTGTATGATCGTCTGCCCGAGCGCGACCGGCGACCTCTCAATCGCTGACGGGCTGAGAGGAGGGCCCCGCGGGAGGGGCGAGAAGCCTGTCTGTCGAGGTTCAGAGGAGGCCTGCTGATGGCGGACCGGTCCGGATCGACCTGGAGGCTCTCGGGGGCCAGGCGGCTGGTTCCCTATCTCCTGGCGCTGGTTCTGCTGGCATGCACTCTTGCAGTCTGGTGGTTCTGGTCCGAGACCGCGGCCCGTCGAGGTCGTGACGACTTCGAAACCCAGGTGCGCAGGATCGCCCGCACGCTGACGACGCGTCTGGACGACTATGCCAACCTTCTGGAGTCCGGAGCTGCTCTTTTTGCGGCTTCGCAGACGGTCACCTCGCGCGAGTGGCGCGATTTCTACGAGTATCGCCAGACTCAGGAGAAATTTCCAGGGTTGAGGCACGTGGTCTACGCGCCGGTCGTCCCTCGCGACCGGGTGCCGGCCCACGAGGCGTTCGTGCGTCGGACCGGGGTTGTCGACTACGTGGTCTGGCCCGTTCAGCACTCCGATCCTGCGGTCCCGGTCCTCTATGTGGAGCCCCAGGATGAGGGGGGACGGCGCGCGCTGGGCTTCGACCTGTCCACCGAGCCGGTCCGTCGGGCCGCCTTGGAGAAGGCGCGAGACTCTGGCAGGGTCACCCTCTCGGGCAGGGTTGGTCTGGTCAGTCAGATCGAACCTGGAGAGAAGCCCGGGGGCATCCTCTTCGTTCCCATCTTTCAGAAGGCGGGTCCGCTTGTCGATCGGCCCGGAGACCTGGCGGGCGTGCGCGGATTCGTCTTTGCGCCGTTCCAGATCCAGGACTTCCTGGATTCGCTTCGCCTGGAAGAGGCCCCCGGGGTCCGATTCCAGATCCATGATGGGTCGGAGGTCTCGCCCGCATCCCTGATATACGCCGCGGCGGGCTCGGCCTTCCAGGATTCGCGGCAGGACGCTCCCGTCTTCCGTCAGACTCAGACCTTGGATCTCTTCGGGCACCAATGGACCCTGCTCTTCGAGTCCACTCCCACCTTCGAATCGGGCGTTGACCGTTGGACGGCCCGGGGAATCCTGCTCGCCGGCCTGCTGATCAGCGCTCTGGCGTTCCTCTTCCTCCGCAATCTGGAGCAGACCCAGGCGCGGGCCACCGCCCTGGCCAGAGGCATGACCTCCGCCTTGCGCGAGAAGACGGCCGCCCTGGAGGAGAGCGAGCGCAAGCTCCGAGCCGTTACCGACTCGGCCCAGGATGCCATCGTCGTGCTGGATCACCAGGGCCGGGTGACCTACTGGAATCCCGCTGCCGAGAGGATCTTCGGCCATTCCCGGGAGGAGATCGTGGGGGAGGAGGTCATCCCGCGGGTGGCGCCGGAGACGATTCGATCCGGGTTGACGTGGGAGTTGCGAAAGCTTGTTCGAACCGGAGCGAGCCTGGCGTCGGGCCGCACGGTCGAACTCATCGCCCGGAGGAAGGGTGGGGAGGAGTTCCCCGCAGAGGTTTCCGTCTCTGCAATTCCGGTGGGGGAGGGGTGGAGCGTGGTCGCGGTGGTTCGGGACGTCACCGAACGACGTCGGGGTGAGGAGGAGCGGGTGGCTCGCGAGGCCGCCGAGGAGGCCAGCCNNGCCACGAGATCCGCACCCCGTTGAATGCCATCCTGGGGTTCACCCAGGTGCTGGAGCGCGACCCCTTCCTGACCCCCCAGCAGGCCGAGCACGTGCGCACCATCAGCCGCAGCGGGACCCATCTGCTGCACCTGATCAATGACATCCTGGACATGTCGCGGATCGAGGCGGGACGGGTCTTCGTCCGGAAGGCGCCCTTCGGTCTTCACGATCTGCTGGACGACCTGACCTTGATGTTCAAGTCGAGGGCTCACGCCAAGGGGCTCCAACTGCTGGAAGAGCGCGATCCCAGCGTTCCTCGCAGCGTGGCCTCGGATGAGGGCAAGCTGCGCCAAATCATGATCAACCTGTTGGGGAATGCGGTCAAGTTCACCGAGGAGGGTGGGATCGCGGTTCGGATCCGTGCGGAGGATTGCCCCGACCAGCCGGGTTTCACGCGGCTGGTCGCCGAGGTCGAGGACAGTGGACCGGGCATCTCGCCGGAGGATCTCGAGCACATCTTCGATGCGTTCGGTCAGGCAGATGCCGGAGTCAATGCGGGGGGGACGGGGCTGGGTCTGGCCATCAGTCGTCGCTTCGTCGAGATGATGGGGGGCACGCTGGGCGTGGTCAGCGTGCCCGGCAAGGGGTCCTGCTTCCGCTTCGATGTTCTGGTGGAACCCTCCGAGGACATTGCCGAGCGGGAGAAGCCGATTCTGCGCCGGGTCATCGGCCTGGAGCCGGGCTCGGGGCCGTGGCGGATCCTGGTGGTGGATGACATCGCGACCAATCGCGCTCTGCTGGTCGAGTTGCTTGGCCCATTGGGCTTCCAGGTCCGCGAAGCCTCCAACGGAGCCGAGGCCCTGGAAGCCTTCAACCAGTGGTCTCCCCACGCAGTCCTGATGGACATGCGCATGCCTGTCATGGATGGATATGAGGCAACGCGCCGGATTCGGGCCACGGAGTCGGGCGCCCGGACACCGATCATCGCCGTCACGGCCAGCGCCTTCGACGACTTGCGGGACCAGGTGATGGCGGTGGGGGTGGACCGCTATCTTCGCAAGCCCTTCCGTTCGGACGAGTTGCTCGAAGCCCTGGAGGAGTGCCTGGGCCTGCGCTACGTGTACGAGGGAGTCCTTTCGACGCACCTTCCGAGCCTGCCCGAAGGCGGCTTGGCCGGTGTGTCCCGGGACCTGGTCCAGGCCATGCGCCAGGCCGTCGTGGAGGGGGACATGGGGTCTCTGGCAGAACTTCTGGGCCAGGTCCCCGATCCGGAGTTGGTCGGGGTTTTGCAGACCCTGGCGGACCGTTACGAATACGAGCGACTTCTGGAATTCCTGGGTCGCATGGAGGGTGGGTCATGAACCGGAAAGCCGACGAGACCACCATCATGGTGGTGGACGACACTCCAGCCAACTTGCGTTTGCTGGACAGCATGTTGCGCGAGCGAGGTTATCGGGTCGTGGCCTTTCCTCGCGGAGACCTGGCCCTGGCAGCGGCCACGAGGAATCCCCCGGACCTGATCCTGCTGGACATCAACATGCCCGGCATGAACGGTTTCGAGGTTTGCGAGCGGCTGAAGGCGGAAGAGCACCTGAAAGAGATTCCGGTCCTGTTCATCAGCGCCATGACCGAAACCACCGACAAGGTTCGGGGCTTTGCGGTGGGGGGGCTGGACTACGTGATCAAGCCCTTCGCCTTCGAGGAGGTCCTGGCCCGCGTCGAGACGCACCTGGCCCTGCAGTGGGCGCGCAAAGAGATTGTCGCCAAGAACCGGGAGCTCGACGAGAGCTATCGCAAGCTCAAAGAGTTGGAGAGCCTGCGCGAGGCACTGACCCGGATGGTCGTGCACGACCTGCGCTCACCGTTGATGGGAATCCTGGGGTATCTCGAACTGCTGGAGGAGGAGGCGGAGGGCTGCCTCAACGGGGAAGCCAAGGATCTTCTGATACATGCCCGGGCGGCAGCCACCGAGCTGACGAATCGGATCTCCACGATCCTGGATGTCTACCGACTGGAAGAGAAGGCCATGCCCTTGAACATGGTCGACATGGATGCGCGAATATTGGTGGAAGGGGCGCTCAAGGGCCTGGGTCCTCAACTTCGAGGGGCGGAGGTCTCGGTCCAGACTCCGGCTCAACCGCTGGCGGTCACCTGCGACCAGGATCTGGTGGAGCGCGTCCTGGCCAACTTCATGGTCAACGCCTTGAAGTTCTCGCCACCCGGGTCTCCCCTGGTTGTTTCCGTGGAACCCCGCCCAGAAGGCGTGTGGTTCGGGGTGCGGGACCAGGGCCCTGGGGTCCCTGTGGAGTACCGCGAGTCGATCTTCAACAAGTTTGAGCAGGTGGACGCCTGGCGACAGGGGCAGCGGCGGGGGACTGGCCTGGGCCTGGCCTTCTGCAAGCTGGCCATCGAGGCTCACGATGGCCGGATCGGGGTGGAGTGCCCGGAGGAAGGAGGAAGCACCTTCTGGTTCACCATCCCGGCTCCGGGGCAGTGAAGCGCGGCTCCGGTCGATCCGCCTGCGGGAAATGGAGTAAGCCTCAGCCAGGTGGGGGAAGGATGGACCTGGTCGAGGCTTGGAACGAACTTTTGACGCGCAGGCGTCGGATCCTCCTGGGGTGCCTGGAGCTTTTCGGGAGGTTTCTCGAGGGAGCGGACTGGAAGGTGGCCCGAACCCACGGTTCGCGACCTCGTTCCGGCCTTTAAAAGGAGAAGGCCCG
>DIWH01000010.1 GCA_002423485.1 Candidatus Xenobium occultum
CGCAGGAGATTCCTGGGAAGGATGCTGGATTGCGAGCCTGGCGGCGATGCGTGCCGGGGGCGGCGCCCTCCTACCCGTCCTCCCGAGTCGGCTGCACCTGTCGGAGGATCACCCAACGCGTGGCGGCATAGCCCAGCGCTCCCGTGTAGAGGCACTTGTAGAGGGCGAACCCGGCAAAGGGCATGCTGGAGACGCCAATGGTCCAGAAGATCCCGAAGGCCACGGCGGGGAGGATGGCGGCCAGACCGATCCCCAGCGTCAGCCCCAAGGCCCACGCGCCGCGGGGCATGAGTGAAAGAAGGGGCCCTGCACCGGGAAGGGAGCAGTCTTCGGGAATCTGCCCGGTCCGAAGCGCGCGGGCCAAGCCCGCCGTGGTGAACAAGGACACCAGCACGGATAGGAGGACGCAGGTTACCGCGGTATCGACAACCAGGCCGTTCCCGCCGATCATCGGCACGTCGGCCATGCTCGGGTTAAGCATCCAGGCCAGCGTGGGATTCAGCACCATGTTGAGGATCGCGCAGATGAGGGCCTGCGTCTTGATGAACGACTCCAGGGGTTGCGACATCCGCCCCTCCGGCTCAGCGGGACGCGTCGGCGGCGCGGTAGGCAGCCCGGCGCTCGCGCGCCATGTTCAGCAGGAATTCCTCAGACGACTCGAGTTCGGTGCGATACAGGCGCCAGCCCTCTTTCATCGCTTCGGGAAGGACGATGATCCCTTCCTGGTTGGCCACGCCCGCCAGGATGATCTGCGCTGCCTCGTCAGTCGGCATCGCATCCTTGGGTGGAACGCCCTCGATGCGCTCACCCAGGATCGGGGTACCGAAGATTCGGCTGGCGACGTTTCCCGGGCACGCGACCGAGAGGTGGATCCCCTCGTCCGCCAGCTCCAGCCGAAGGCTTTCGCTCAGCCCCAGCACGGCGTATTTGGTGGCACAGTAGAGGGCCTGGAATGGGAACGGGATGAGCCCTGCGATCGACGACGTGTTGACGATGTGCCCATGGCCCTGCCTGCGCATGATGGGGAGGGCGAAGTGGACGCCGTAGATCACTCCCCAGAGGTTGACGTCGACGATTCGGCGCCAGTGGTCCAGGGTTGCCTGCTCTATCGGCATTGTGCCGCCCAGGCCGGCGTTGTTGAACAGGACGTCCAGGCGGCCGTGGCTGGAGGCAGTCTCTTCCACCAGTCGCCGGACCTGCTCCTCGCGCGCCACGTCGACGGTGAAGGGTTGGGCCCGCTCGGCCAGAGCGCCGAGACCCTCGGCGGCAGAGGCCAGCGTCGCGGTGTCGCGGTCGGCCATGACGACCCTGGCGCCGGCCCGCAGCACCCCCTCGCTCAAAGCCAGCCCGATTCCAGAGGCGGCGCCGGTCACGACGCACACCTTGTCCCGGAAGTAATCCTGAAAGCTCATGAGGTCCCCTCCTATGGCGCGTCGAACGGTCTGGAAACGCTCTTGATCAGGATTCGGGAGCTCCCCAGGCCGTCCTGCGCTCGGGCCGTGATTGCCATCCACTCGATCAGTCGCCGCTCCAGGATCGAGGTCACGGGCCCCATCTCGAAGACCGCAGTCCCGTTGTTCAGCAGCGACCCCACCAGATCGCAGAGCGCGGCCGCCGGGAGGGGCGCCGACACCTGGTGGCCCAGGTACCGGGGGTGGTGCAGGTGGTTGGATTGCTCCAGGGCCTGCCGGAGGGTTTCCAGTCGGGGCTGGCGCTCCGTGGGGGCAGGCCACCGCTCCAGCACGGCCTCAGGCGTCCGGGGCGGCAGGACGGGCCCGATGCCGCTCTGGGCCTGGCTCAGGGAGTCGGCAAGCAGGTCGACGGCGGCGTGGCCGAATCGGCGGAATTCCTCGGGATCGTAGGCTTGCATCGCGGTCGCTTCGCCGGAGGCGGTCATCTTCCGCCAACAATTGCCCGTGATGCAGGTGGGGCGGCTTTGACGATCAGGGCCACTCCACGGCGCCAAGCGGACCCGCCTCGCCGCCACCCGTCAAGATCACGTCGTGGTGGTTCTCGCCCATGCAATATGCGCACCGCATCCCCTTCGGCCGCCGTGCTCTGGAGGACCACCTCTGAAGGCCATCTGGCAGCGAAGGCCTGGGTTTGAAGGGACGATCGGCGGGGTATAAATAGGGTCCACAGTATCGACTCGAAGTCCGAGCCGCCTTCTGTCTTGGGGAGGGCCCGATGAAGTTGCCGGATGGGGAGGCCCAGGATTCGGCGGCGCTGCTCAAGGCGGGGGCGCTGCAGGACGCGATCTTCAACAGCGCCTACTTCTCGAGCATCGCCACCGACGCCAGGGGCGTCATCCAGATCTTCAACGTCGGCGCCCAGCGGATGCTGGGCTACACGGCCGCCGAGGTGACGAACCGCAAGACGCCGGCCGACCTCTCCGATCCGCAGGAAGTCGTCGCGCGCGCCTCGGAGTTGAGCCTGGAACTCTGCACACCGATCGCGCCGGGTTTCGAAGCCTTGGTGTACAAAGCCTCGCGCGGCATCGAAGATATCTACGAGTTGACCTATCTCTGCAAGGACGGCAGCCGTTTCCCGGCGGTGGTGTCCGTCACGGCGCTGCGCGACGCGCAGAACGTGATCATCGGCTACCTGCTGATCGGCACGGACAACACCGCGCGAAAGCAGGCCGAAGACGAGCGGATGAAGCTGGAACAGCGCTTGCGCGACCAGTCCTTCTACACGCGCTCCCTCATCGAATCCAACATCGACGCGATGCTGACCACCGATCCGCGCGGCATCATCACCGACGTCAACAAGCAGGCCGAGACGCTGGCCGGGTGCACGCGTGACGAACTGATCGGCGCCCCCTTCAAAAGCTTCTTCACCGATCCAGACATGGCCGAGGCCGGCATCAAGCGCGTCCTGAACGAGGGAACGGTCACCAATTACGAATTGACGGCGCGCGCCAGGGATGGCACGCTCACCGCGGTGTCCTGCAACGCCAGCATCTTTCGAGACCGGGACAGGAACCTGCAGGGCGTGATCGCCGCGGCGCGGGACATGTCGGACCTGAGACGCTTCAAGCAGAAGAACTTCGAGCTTCAAGAGGCCAACCGCATGAAGTCCGAATTCGTGGCCAACATGTCGCACGAGCTGAGAACTCCCCTGAATGCCATCATCGGTTTCTCAGAGGTGCTACGGGACGGCCTGGTCGGCGAGATGACGCCCCAGCAGCGGGGTTTCATCGGCGACATTTTCAGCAGCGGCAGGCATCTCCTCTCGCTGATCAACGACATCCTGGACCTGTCCAAGGTGGAAGCCGGAAAGATGACGCTTGATCTGGAGTCGCTGCCCGCCTCGTCCCTGTTCGAGGGCAGCCTGTCGGTCGTCAGGGAGAAGGCGGCAATCCACAGCATCCGTCTCGACCTTGACACCCCCGAGGGGTTGGGGTCGATCCAGGTCGACCCGCGCAAGGTCAAGCAGATCACGTACAACCTCCTCGCCAATGCAGTGAAGTTCACCCCCGAGGGCGGACGGGTCACGCTGCGCACCCGTCGGGTCCAGCGCGCCGAAGTCGGGCGGGCCTCCGGTTCGTGGACGGGCCGAAGCTTCTCCTTGCCTGACAACGGGTTTCCGGAATTTCTCGAGATCCGCGTCACCGATAACGGGATCGGGATCTCAAGCGACGGCCTGGACAGGCTGTTCCAGCCTTTCTTCCAGATAGACAGCGGCCTGTCGCGAAGGTTCGAGGGGACGGGACTGGGCCTGGCGATGGTCAAGCTCCTGGTCGAGTTGCACGGTGGCACCATCGCAGTGGAGAGTGCCGTGGGCGAGGGCTCCTGCTTCTCGGTCTGGCTGCCGTTCCGGGCGCCTGAGATAGAGGCCTCCCGGTCGGTCGAAGCGCCAGCCGTCCCTTCCTTCACACCTTCACCAGGACGGCGCACCGCCCTGGTGGTGGAGGACGACTTCAAGTCTGCCGAAGTGATCCGCCTGCATCTCGAGGCGGAGGGGTTCCAGGTGCTGCAGGCGGACTCCGCCGAGGCCGGGCTGGTCCTCGCGGTGCGGCAGCCGTTGGACCTGATCACCCTGGACCTCATGCTGCCCAACATGAACGGCTGGGAATTCCTCGACCGCCTCAGGCAGTTGCCAGAGCTGTCGCGCATCCCGATCGTGATCATCTCGATCGTGGCGGATCGCACGAAGGGCTTCGCGCTGGGCGCAGCGGCCATCCTGCAGAAGCCGGTTTCCCGACAGGAGTTGCACGAATCACTCCTGGGATTGGGGCTGCTTCCCTCTCCACAGGGCGGGTCGCTCAAGGTCCTCGTGGTGGATGATGATCCCTCCGCGGTAGAGTTGACGGCCATCCACCTTCTCGGCGTCGCCGGGGCCGTCCTGCGCGCGTATGGGGGCCGGGAGGCGATCGAGGTGGCGCGTCGGGAGTTGCCGGACTTGATCGTGCTGGATCTGATGATGCCCGAAGTGAGCGGCTTCGATGTGGTGGAGGCGCTGCAAGAGCATCCCGACACGGCTCGCATTCCGGTCCTGGTCGTCACGGCCGCGCAGGTCACCTCCGAGGATTTGGGCAGGTTGGATGGCCGCGTGGTGACGGTCCTCAATAAGACCGAGTTCGACACCGCCCGCTTTGTGGCCGAAGTCAAGAGCGCGCTGTTGGGGGGCCTGGCGTGGCCAAGATCCTGATCGTAGAGGATAACCCCGCCAACCTGAAGTTGGGGGTGTTCCTGTTGCAGTCGGCCGGTCATGCCGTGCTGACCGCGACGGATGCCGAGACCGGGCTGACCTTGGCACAGGACAAGCAACCCCACCTGATCCTGATGGACATCCAACTTCCCGGTATGGACGGCCTCGAAGCGATCGCGCTTTTGAAGCTGAACGAAGCGACGAGGAACATTCCGGTGATCGCCCTCACCGCCCTGGCGATGAAGGGTGACGAGGAACGCATTCGAGCCGCGGGGTGCGTCGACTACATCGCCAAGCCGATCCACTATCAGGAGCTCCTGGCGACCGTCGCGGCGCGCTTGGAGCGAGAATGAGCCACGCACCTGAAATCCAGAAGAACCCGGCCCGCGTCCTGATCGTGGACGATGAATTGCACAACAGGCAGTTGCTCGAAGTCATGCTGGCGCCGGAAGGACTGCTGCTGCAGACGGCTTCCAGCGGCGAGGAAGCCCTGGCTATGGTGGCGCACAAGCCCCCCGACCTCATCCTGCTCGACGTCATGATGCCCGGGTTGAGCGGGTATCAGGTCGCGGCCAGGATCAAGGGCGATCTCGCCACGAAGAACATCCCTCTCATCCTGGTCACTGCCCTGGACGACCGGGAGGCCAGGATGCTGGGCCTGGACGCCGGAGCCGAGGACTTCCTCACCAAGCCCGTGGACCGCGCTGAACTGTGCGCGCGCGTCCGAAACCTGTTGCGGCTGAAGGCCTACAGCGACCATCTGGACCATTACAGCCGCCTTCTGGAAGGCGAGGTGGACTCTCTTGGTTCCGACTTGTTCGAGAGCGAGCGTCTGTACCGGTCGACCTTCGACGCGGCTCCGGTCGGAATCGCGCATGTAGGGCTGGGCGGGCAATGGTTGCGGGTCAACCAGCGACTCTGCCAGATGCTGGGATACACGCGCCAGGGACTGCAGGGGATCGCCGCTCGCGAACTGATGCCGTCGGACGCGGTGGCTCGTGAGGCCGAGATGTTCCGGCAGATGGTCGCGGGAACGCTGGATCGCCACGTGGTTGAAGAACAGCAATACCGGCGGCAGGATGGGACGCTCATGTGGGCCAGGGTCCACACGTCCGTCCATCGCGACGACGAGGGGCGAGCCCGGCATTTCATCTCGGTCATCGAGGACATCACCGAGAAGAAGGCCCTCGGGGCCCATGTCCAAGTGGCGGAGTCTGCCATGCGCTACGAGCGGGATCGGGCGCAGCAATACCTGGACTCTGCCCAGGTCATCCTGCTCGCGCTGGACGCGGAGGGGCGGGTTACGCTGGCCAATCGATATGCATGCTCCCTCCTCGGATGGACGGAGGACGAGTTGCTGGGCCGAGACTGGGTCCAGGCGTGCATTCCAGAGCGGATGCGGGACGTGGTTGGAGGGGTGTTCCGCGAGGTCATCGGCGGCTCCCTCGACACCGTCGAGAACCTCGTTCTCACCAGGTCGGGCGAAGAGCGACTGGTGGAGTGGCACAATGCCGTGCTGCAGGATGAATCCGGACGCGCCACCGGCACGCTCAGCTCGGGCATCGACATCACCCAGCGGGCGGCCGCCGCCGAGGCACTGCAAGCGCTGGAGGAACGCATGCGATTCGCGCTGCAAGCCGCAGGCGTCGGGATCTGGGACTTGGACTTCAGCACCGGCGTGCTCCACTGGTCGGGCCTCCTTGAAGCTCAACACGGGATAGCGGCGGGAACGTTCGGGGGGACCTTCGAAGCCTTCGTGGACCGCATCCATCCCGACGACCGGCAGTCCGTTCTGGATGGGATCAGGGATTCTGAGAAACGCGGCGGAGATTTCACGACGGGATATCGAACAATCTGGGCCGACGGGACGGTGCATTGGCTGGGTGGCGCCGGCCGGGTCTACTTGGACGAGAAAGGCGAACCGCTGCGCGCGGTGGGGATTTCCCAGGACTTCACGGAACGCCAGGTGTTGGAGGGGCAGTCCCTGCAGGCCGGAAAAATGGAGGCCGTCGGACGCCTGGCCAGCGGGGTCGCGCACGACTTCAACAACCTGCTGACCGTCATCCTGGGCACCTGCGAGTTGTCGTTGGACCATCTCGATCCGGCAGATCCGCGCAGGGGGGACATCTTGGTGATCCAGCAGGCTGGAGAGAGCGCCGCGGGGCTCACGGGCCAGTTGCTTGCCTTCAGCCGCAAGCAGGTGGTGCAGCCGAGGCTTCTCGATCTGAACCATCTCGTAACGGGATTGCGGGCGATGGTGGGGCGCCTCATCCGGGAAGACGTGAAGGTTGTCCTGGCCCTCCAGCCCGATCTCGGGCCCGTGAGGGCCGATCCCGGCCAGGTAGAGCAGGTCCTCATGAATCTCGCCGTCAACGCCCGGGATGCAATGCCCAGAGGCGGAACGCTGACCATCGCGAGCGCCGATGTCCGACTCGACGAGAAGTCCGCCTGGGCGCACCCCCTCGTCAAACCGGGTGAGTACGTGCTGCTCAGCGTGACCGATACCGGAGCCGGAATGACGCCGCAGGTGAAGTCTCGTCTGTTCGAGCCTCTATTTACCACAAAGGCCGTCGGTCAGGGCACCGGGCTGGGACTGGCGATCGTTCATGGCCTGGTCACCAGGAGTGGCGGGTTCATCGAAGTGGACAGTGAGATCGATCGGGGAACGTCGTTCAAGGTGTATTGGCCCAGGGCGGAGGCTGCGGGCGTGGCGGCCGTTGCGCCGGCACCGATCCTCTTGCCGCCGACCGGGGCGGAGACCGTGCTTGTCGTCGAGGATTCCGAAGGGCTTCGCCAGGTGGTCAGGAGTCTGTTGGAGAGACTGGGCTATGCCGTGTTGGTCGCGGCGGATGCGGAGGAGGCGGTGCACCTGTCCGAGCAGGGCCTGTCCTTCGATGTGCTCCTGACCGATGTCGTCATGCCGGGTGCCCGCGGACCCGAGTTGGCCAGACGACTGGCCGAGCGATGGCCGAGGCTGAAAGTGGTCTACATGTCCGGGTTCAACGAGGAGGTCGTGGATCGGGACGGGGTCCTCCTGCCAGGCATCGTGTTCCTGCCAAAGCCTTTCACCATCAAGGAACTCGGACTGAAAATTCGGGAGGCGCTGGACCAGTAGACCCGCAAGCCATCCCCCCGGGCCAAGGCCTGGACCCCGATTTCGGGGCCCTCAGGCCTCTGCCGCGTGCGCTCGGAACTGGGTTTTCCGGTCCAGTTCGATCGGGGTATCGGCATAGCGCCCGGCGATCTCCAGGAACTCCTCCTGGATCTCCAGAAAGCCGTCCACCAGGTCCGGGTCGAAGTGTCGGCCCCGGCCCTCGGCGATGATCCGCGCGGCATTGTCGTGCGCCATCGCGTCCTTGTAGACCCTCCGGCTCATGAGCGCGTCGTACACATCGGCCACCGCCATGAGGCGGGCCGACACCGGGATCGCGTCGCCGGCCAGGCCCTGCGGGTAGCCCGAACCGTCCCATTTTTCCTGGTGGCAGAGGGCGATCTCCTTGGCCGTCTTGAGGAACTCCATGTCGGTTCCCAGCGAGCGCTCGGCCTGTTCCAGGGCGTCCCGGCCAAGCGTGGTGTGCGTCTTCATGATCTCGAACTCGTCCGGGTCCAGTCGACCGGGCTTCAGCAGGATGCGGTCCGGGATCCCGACCTTGCCGATGTCGTGCAGAGGCGCAGACCGGCAGATGGTCTCGATGTTCTCTTGGGTCAGGTCCTTCCGGAAACGAGGGTGCGTCTGCATCTTCTTCGCGAGGACGGCGATGTACAGTTGGGTCCGGCGCAGATGATTGCCCGTGTCGGTGTCCCGGGTTTCGGCGAGAGCCGCCAGGCCCAGGATGGTGACCTCCTGGATGGCGATGACCTCCCGCGTGCGCCGGGCCACCTCATGTTCCAGGAATTCGGTCTTGTCCCGCAGGAAGTCGGCCGCGGCCTTCAGTCTGAGCTGGCCCCGGACCCGCGCATTGAGGATGGGAGGGCTGATCGGCTTGGCGATATAGTCCGCCGCGCCGAGCTCCAGACCGTGCTGCTCGTCCTCCACGTTGCTCCGGGCGGTCAGGAACATGATCGGGATGTTCCTCGTGCGGGGATCGGCCTTCAAGCGCAGGCAAACCTCGTACCCGTCCATGTCGGGCATCACGACGTCCAGCAGGATGAGGTCCGGTGGGTGTTCGGACCCGGCCAGCCGGAGCGCTACCTTCCCGCTATTGGCCACCCGAACCTGGTATTCGTCCTTCAGCAGGCGGCTGAGCAGCACCAGGTATTCCGGCGTGTCGTCCACCACCAGGATGGTCGGCCGGTTCTCGGCGTCGCTTCGAAGATCCGGTGCGCTCCGGCTCGGCGAGACGCTCAAGGTTTCCGGCGCCGCCAGACCCGCTCTCAGCCCGGCCACCAGGTCCGCCATGGCCACTTCGAGGCAGCCGAGAACGGTCTGGACCTCGTCCGGGTCCCCTCCAGTCCTGAAGAATTCCTCCAGTCGGGCAGCCAGGGCCGAGACCACGGTGGCGCCCAGCGTGCTGGAAACGCCCTTCAGGGTGTGCGCCAGGTCCCCGGCCGTGGCCAGGTCGTTGGCCTCGCAAGCGGACCGGATGGCACCGGGCGCAGTGCCCTGGGAGGCCAGGAACCGGTCCAGCAGGTTCCTGTACAGGTCCCTGTCGCCCAGCATCCGGCTCAGCCCGTCCCTCATGTCCAGGCCGGCGATCGGGGCCGGCAGCGCGCTGCCCCCACCCTGGCCAGAGCCGGGGTCTGCCGGGGCCGCCTTCGTGAGGTCAACCCTCCGGATGGAGGCGCCCTGCCGGTCCAGGGCACCGCGGACGGCTGCCGCCAGTTCGGGCACCGAGAAGGGCTTCGAGAGGAGGGCGCCCAGGCCCAGGCGCAGGGCAACCTCCTCGTCCCGACTGGAACCGGTAGAGAGGATCGCTGGGAAGTCGGCCCGGAGGGAGCGGATTTCCTCGATGAGCCGGGCGCCGGTCATCCCGGGCATGGTCTGGTCGGTGATCAGCAGATCCCAGGTGCCCGGGTCCTGGCGGAAGCGATTCAGGGCTTCTTCCGGGCTGGTGAACTCCTCGACCTGGTAGCCGAGCTGGCCCAGCACGACGCGCCCCAGCCGGGTCAGGATCTCGTCATCGTCGACGAAGAGGATCCGCTCGGTACCCCGAGGGAGGTCGAGCCGGATGGCCATTCCAAGGTCCGGAACGCCAACGTCTTCCATTTTCTCGGCGCGGCCGACGTCGTGTTCCGGTCCGTCCATCTGCCTATCCCCCCCGGTGGGTTCAGTCCTCAGACCCCACACCCGCAGGCCTGGACGCGGAGGATCGTTCTCCAGATCCCGGCGCGGACCTTCGTCCTGGCCTCAGCCCCACCTCGCCCCGGGGGCCTCATAAATTCCAGGTTCCGGTCTCCCGCATTCGCGCCAGTCCAGACTGAACCCCAACTCGACCGACTCCGACACCAGGCGACTGAGCGCCCCCGAGGCTCCGCCCTCTCTGCCAGCGCTCTCTTGGGCGTCGAATCCGCCATGATCCGGCAGGTGCGCGGCATCGTGGCGGCAAGCGCGCCGCGTGACGCAAGCACCCCTGGGGAAACCCGAATTCAACGGCAACAGGAGTGCTTCCGGCTCCATGCCTGGCACCGTTCCGCGACGTTGGCCGCCAGGTTCCCATAGAAGAAGTCGTAGTCGTAGCTGTGGTAGACACCTGGGCCCATATGCATGGACAACTTGTCGAGGATGGCGGGTGGCGGGATGACAAGGCCGCCGCGCTCATCGATCCGGGCGGGGGTGAAGTGCTCCATCCGGACGACGGTCCCATCCGCCAGGCGGATGTGCGCGTAGGTGTCCAGGGTCTTCGGCTGCTCGGTGCGCCCGGTCTTCCAGTTGAGGGGGTTGACGCACAGGGCTCCGGGGAGGAGGACCGGCGACGTCGCGCCCTCGGCGATCGTGTTCCATGTGATGACCGCCCCGGTCTGGCCGGGACTGGTGGCCAGCGGCAGCCCCATCTTGGCCAGGTCGGCCTCCGTCACCGTCCAGCCGATGAGGTAGGCGGCCACGAGCTTCCGCTTGTCGACCCGTTCCGGGTTTGTGCGGAGGAATTCCAGGAGATCGTTTGAGCCCTGGCTGTGCCCGGCCAGGATGAAGGGGCGCCCGTGGTTCAGGTGCTCCAGATAGTAATTGAAGGCCGCGATCATGTCGTCCAGGCCCACCGAGAGGTAGCGCTTGCGCTCCTCGGCGCCCATGGACAGCACCTTCCCCGACGCCTGGCGGTAGCGCGGCGCGAACACGTTGCACGAACCACTGAAGACCGACGCCTTGTGCTCGACCACTTCATCCGTCCGAGCGTTGAGCGCGGCATCGGCCAGGCTGGCGTTCATGCCATCCTCTGTGCCGTCATAGGTGGTCGGGTGCATGAAGAAGACGTCGAAGGCCTTGTCCGGGTGCTCCGGCCGGACGATCCAGTTCCCTGCCTCGGCGTAATCCGGCCCGGGCGCATCCTGGGCAAAGCCCGGCGCGATCAGGACGATCAGCCCCGCCAGCACGATCCAAAGACTCCGCATTGGAAGACCTCTCCATTCTTCAGGGCACAAGGCGGACCTTGCGCACTGCACCCGGAGCCTTCCACGCTCGGCCCGGACCTCTTGCTTCCGGTGCTGACCGACGGAGGCTCACGCTGCGACTGCTTTCAACGGGTCTTGAGTTCCAGCCTGCAGACCGGGACTCGTCATGGGGGTCCTGACTCGGGAACTATGGCGTACCCCTCGAAGGGGTTGACAGATCCCCTGTAGGAAAATCCCCGGCGAACTACCGGGAGGAACGAACATGAACATGGACGCGCAAGACCACGAGGCAAACCCTGATCTGGAGGGCGAAGCCTCCCCGGCTCCTCCGGCGCGAAGGGTCTCGGGCGAGGGTGCAAGGCCCCCGCGGTGTTGCAAGAGGTCTCATCCGACGGCGACGACCCTTCGAAGGAGGGTGTTCGCCAGCGACTTGCTGGCGAAAGCCGGGGGAGGGGAAGCGAAAGGCCATCGCAACGGCGGTCTTCGTTCGTCGGCCAGGTGGTGTTCGCCAGCGACTCGCTGGCGAAAGCTGGTGGCCAGATCAACCCCCCATGCCGCCCGTACATGAAGAAGGCCCCAATGTGGGGCCCTCTCATCTGAGCGGGGGAAGGTCAGGTTCCCGAAGGAGGCGTCTGCGGAGGCTTGCCCTGTCCGGGATCCTTGGGCCCGAACCAGCGGTCCGCCAGGGCCTGACCCCCGTCGATGCCCTTGCGGGCGCCCTTGGCACCGCCTTTGAAGCCCCCCTTCAGGGCGTCCACTCCCGCCTCGGCGGCCCCGACCACGCCACCCCCGGCCATCGCGCCCAGCACGGGGCCGACCACCAGCCCCAGGGCCAGTCCGACCGGGCCCTGGCCCAGGCCGACCATCACGCCGCGCAGCAGGCCCAGACCGGCTCCGACCAGACGGGCCGCACCCGAGATCGTGCCGGGCACCTGGACCGAACGGTCGCCTGCGTGGCGGACCGTGCCTCCGGCGAAACCGGCAAAGGCCCCCCCGACGCCTCCGGCGACCCCGAAGACGCCGCGGGCCAGGGAATGGCCAAAGGAGCGCTCGCCCCCGATCTCGACCCCGTCCTGGGGGGCCTCGCTCTGGGCCGGCGGCGCGCTGGGAGCAGTGGGCGCCGGAAGCGCAGGGACCTGGTTCAGTCCGGAGATCGAGTTCATGGAGACCCTCCCGGTCATCAGAATTCTCTTCGGTTCTTCACGCCCCGCGCCTCGAAGTCCACCCGCCGGTTCTTGCCGGGATGTTACGGCATGAACAGGTCGACCAGACGGAAGGCCTCGACGTCCACCAGGCCCCGGTCGGTCAGTTTGAGCGTCGGAACCACGGGAAGGGCCAGGAAGGCCAACGACATGAAGGGGCGGGGCAGGAGGCAGCCCAGGCTTTCGGCGGCCTCGTGCAGCAGGCGGATGGCCTCGCGGACCTCGGTCAGCGGTCGGTCGCAGACCAGGCCGGCCACGGGCAGCGGCAGGCTGGCCAGGACCTCTCCGTCGGCCACCGCCACCAGGCCTCCGCCCAGCCTCTGGACTTCGGCGATGGCCAACCGGAGGTCCGCTTCGTCCACGCCGACCACCGCCAGGTTGTGCGAGTCGTGGGCCACGGTCGAGGCCAGGGCTCCCCGCTTCAGTCCGAAGCCCCGCGCCATCCCCAGACCGATCCGGCCGGTGCCGTGATGCCGTTCCAGCACGGCCAGCCGCAGCAGATCGCGCCCGGGGTCGGAGACGACCCGGCCCTCGACCACCTTCGGTTCGAGCAGCACCTGGCGGGTCACGATCTGGTCGGGGACCAGATCGATCACCCGGATCCGCGGTCCGCGCGCCGGGATCTCCAAGGCGTCGGGTCCAAGCGGGCCGAGGTGGACCCGGTTGGACAGGGCTGCCGCGTCCTGGGCCTGGCGCTCCCACTGGGCCTGCCCGCCACGAGCCACCAGGCGACCCCGCTTGAAGACCAGGTCGGCGCGGAAGTCGCGAAGGTCGTTGCAGACCACCAGATCCGCCTGGTACCCCGGGGCGATGGCCCCCAGGCCCCGCAACCCGAAGTAGCGCGCGGGATTCAGGCTGACCATGCTCAGGGCCTGCAGGGGAGGAAGACCCAGTCCCACGGCCTTGCGGACCAGGAAGTCCATGTGGCCCTCTTCCAGCAGATCCTCAGGTTCCCGGTCATCGGTCACCAGCATGCACCGCGCCACGGTCTGCGCGTTGACCACCGGCAGCAGGGCTTCCAGGTCGCGGGTCACCGAACCCTCGCGCAGCATGATGTGCATCCCGACCCGAAGCTTCTCGAGGGCCTCCTGGGCGGTCGTGCACTCGTGGTCCGAGCCGATTCCGGCCGCCACGTAGGCGTGCAGGTCGGGCCCGGAGAGGCCCGGGGCGTGTCCGTCCACGGGCCTTCCCGCGGCGACGCGGAGCTTGGCCAGGACCGCCTCGTCGGCCGAGAGGACCCCGGGATAATCCATGACCTCGCCCAGACCCAGCACGTTCGGCCGGGTCAGGGCCTCTTCCAGGTCGCGGGCGTCCAGGCGCGCTCCCGAGGTCTCCATCCCCGTGGCTGGGACGCACGAGGGGAGCATGACCTGGATCTCCAGCGGCGAGACGTCGTTGCCCCGCCGGACGAACTCGACCCCATCCATCCCGCACACGTTGGCGAACTCGTGAGGGTCGGCCACGACGGTGGTCGTCCCGCGTGGGACCACGGCCCGGGCGAACTCACCCGGCGTGACCATCGAGGACTCGATGTGCACATGCCCGTCGATCAGGCCTGGGACCAGGTGCCGGCCTCCCAGGTCCAGGACCTCGACCGCCTCGCGGGGGCCGAAGCCCACGATTCGTCCCCGGTGGACGGCCACGGCGGAATCCAGGATTTCGCCCGTGAAGAGGTTGGCCACCCGGGCTCCGGTCAGCAGCAGGTCGACCGGGATCCGGCCGCGTGCCGCCTGGAGGATCTCGGGGAGGTCGTCTTGCCAGGCCTGGATGGCGGGCCGCCTTTCCGGGGGGTGGTCATGTCGCCTCCCCCCCAGGAGTCTCAAGTCCTCATTCCCCTCCCAGGTGGACTGGCCCTGCCTGTCCCCTGCCCTCGAAGGGCTTGGGCCCGGTTGCCGCGAAAAGCCCAAGTCCATGCGTCTGGACCACGTACAGCTCAACGTCTCGGACCTGCTGGCCTCGGCTGCCTTCTATCGGACCTTGTTGGGTCCCCTGGGTTACGAGCCAGGCGCCACGGGGGAAGGCTGGCAGGTCTTGAAGGGGCGGGAGGACTCGCTCTGCCTGGTCCAGACCGACGTCGAGCATCTTGAACCCGACTTCCACCGCAAGCGCACCGGATTGAACCACCTGACCTTCCGGGTCGGGACCCGCGAGGCCTTTCAGGAATACCTGCACGTGTTGGAGCAGTTCCGGGTGCCCCTGCTGTATGGCGGCCCTCTGGAGAGGGAGGACCAGGTGGCCTGCTACTTCGAGGACCCCGACAGGATCAAGATCGGGGTGGTGTGCCGCCTTTCCGATTCCTGAAGGGCGGCCCTCGGTCGTCCGCTCCGGGACGCCAGGGAGGTCCCGCGCTCCCCGTCAGTGTTTACAGTGCGCGGCGGCTCATGGTATACTCCGACCCGCGCCGAGGTAGCTCAGTTGGTAGAGNNAGCTCACTCGTAATGAGCAGGTCGTCAGTTCGAGTCTGATCCTCGGCTCCACAAGGAACCCCCGATGACACGAGGGTTCCTCTTTTTCTGTTGGTGCGGTCTGGGGCCCGGGCAACCCTCTCCCGCGTGGAAATCCTCGCGTTGCATTTCTCAGGGTCTTCCCGGCGCTGAGAGGTGGAGAAGCTGACGCCCATCCTGCCGCCGCCTGCTGCATGGTCAGGCCGGCCTTCTGGCGCTCGGACCGCACCATCAGGGCCACCTCGATCCGCGCGTCGGGATGGACCCACTCCCACCCGGCGGGGAGACGTCCCTCCGTTGGAGGATCCAGTTCCTCTCCGGCGTCGATGCGCACCAGAAGCATCGTGGTCACGAGGTCGCTGGCCATGTGGCGCGCTTCTTCCAACGTCTGGCCCTGGGTCATCTGGCCTCCAGCGATGTCCGGAACTTCAGCCAACCACCAGTCCTCTTCCTGGAAGTATCTGACATTGTCTCGCAACCTCATGGTCCATCCTCCTCCGCCTTCCGGTCTTTCTGCTGCCACTGCCGGATGATTCCCCGGCGAATCTCTTCGACCATCTCCAGAAACTCGCGGCGCATCATCGACTCCACGGGCTTGCCATAACGCAGATAATTGATATCGTCAACGCTTTTGTGCGGCATTGTTGCGCGAGATTGTGCCCCCCGTCCTACGCCGTCCGGCGCGCCGTCGGCACGTAGGCCACGCCCCACCATCTGCCCCTCCCACCCCTCGCCCCACACCGCCGGCCAGTCCCCGAACCAGCCCCGGATGTGGCCTCGGCTCCAAGGCCTTCATCCTGAGAGCCATCCCCATGACTCAAGCATTGAAGCACGAACGGATTGTAAATTCTTTGTGACGGGGCCTCCAGGGGGCAAAAACCGGCATTGAAGGATGTCGGCGAAAAATCGACCCGCAAGCCCCCCTGAAAGGGCCGGGAAGGGCTTTCTCGGGTGCCGGACGAGATTTGTCTCGTCGAGGCCTTCAAAGAGGCCGAAAATCATCGCCTGTGAATCGCGCAAACCGCTGCGGCGCAGGCGATTGAGCGATCGGCAAATTGGACCTGGCGGACCCATCCACGGTAAAATGAGGTATGGAGAATCCGGCATCCCAGGCCCATCCCACCCTCTGCCCGGAAGTCCTCGCCCTCCTGGCAGACCATCCACAAGGCTTCCGGCCCTCCCGGGCCCGGCAGGCCGCCCTGATGGAGGAAGCCCTGGTCGAGCTGGAGCGCTTCGCACCTCTCCTCGAACTGCGCCTGGGCCAGGTGCTCGCACCCATGCTCCGGGGAGGCCACAAGCACCTGGGCTACGTCACGCCCGCGATGTTCTGTCGCGAAGAGCTGGGAATCTCGGCGACCGCCGCCTGGGATTCGGTGCGCCTGGCCGAGGGGCTGCTGCGCCGATCGATCCTGCGGCAGGCTTTCCTGGAAGGCGCGCTGCCCCGGACCCACGCCCTGGAGCTGCTGCGCCTGGACCCAACAAGCGACGCGGAATGGGCGGCACGGGCCGCCAGCCTCCCGGTGCAGGAATTGCGCCGGGCCTTGAGGCCGCTGCGTTCTTCAATGGCGGGTGAAGAGAAGGAAACGGCCCGGGTCCGGACCTACGACCTGGAGGCCGAGCCCTACGCCACCTGGCTTGCCGCAGTCGAGCTGGCCCGGCGCCGCGAGGGCCGCGACCTGGATCTTGCCCACGTGCTGGAGCAGATCCTGGCCGAGTTCGCGGCGGCCCGGCCGCTTCAGGCCGCGGCAGAGGGCACCCTGACGGCGGACCCCAGCCTGCAGGCCTACAGCCGGCAGCCAGGGATTCCGAAGGCCCACCTGCTGCAAAGCGTGGAGGGCGAAGGCGGACCCTCGCTCCCGGCCAGTCTGCTCCTGAAGCAGGAGGCCGGACCTGAAGTGGCCGAGGATTCTGGCACCCCGACTCCGCCTCCCTTCCAGCGCGATCCCCGGTGGCCGGCCACGGCACCTCCCTCGACGCCCGACTCAAGGGGCGGGAAGGCCGGGCCGAGCGGCGCGGCGTCCGACCTGGGCAGTGCGCGAACCGGATCGGATGGAGCCGAAGCCGGAGCAGGCCAGGCGATGCCCGACAGCGCGCAAGCCCCCCCGGAACTCCCCTGCCTTCTGCGCCAGGATCTCCCCCGCAGCCCTCGCAAGCTGACCCGTCTGGCGCGCAGGCTGCTGGCCTCGCGAGAGCGCTTGGAACTGCAGCGCGGTCGGATCCTGCGCCGGGTCCAGGAGGGAAGGCTGTACCGCGAGGCCGGGTTCCGCTCTTTCCGTGGCTGGCTCAATGACCAGAAGATTGCGCCCAGCACCGCCTTCCAAGCCACCGCCCGGGACCAGCGCCTGGAGCGGCATGAAGCATTGCGCCAGGCCCTCTGCGAAGGCCATCTGTCCCCGACCAAGGTGGATCTGCTGCTGCGATTGCCCCGCCGGGCCGATCCCGAGAACTGGGCAGCCTACGCCGAAGAACACACCTGCCGCCGTCTGGAGGAGGCGGTCGAGGCTGCCCTGGTGCTGGCCACCCGCTTCCCCGCCGCCTGGAATCTTCGCTTGGGCACCGCCCCGGGGGAGGAGGAGACCCTGGAGGAGTTCCGTCAGCAGGCCGGCCTGCAGGGCTTCGAGGCGACATGCGAGGATCTGGCCCGGGCCTTCGAACAGGTCGAGTCCAGCCGGACCGCCCCGGAAGGAGTCCAGACATCCGCAGCGCCCCCGCCGGCCTCCACCTCGGACCCTTCGTCCGGCGCGAACGCCCCGACGGAAGGGTTTGCCGGCGGCTCGAGGTCCCTGGCGGCCGCCTCCCAGGGCCGCGACGCCCTCCAGACGAAGGCCAACCTCCCCGGCACCCAAAGCGAACCGGCCGGCCCGTCTGGACCCGAAGCCCCCGAGACCGCCGAGCCCCCGCCCACCCTCCGCCTGCGCCTGGTCCTGCCGGAATCCCTGGACCGGTTGCTGCTGGCTGCCGAAGCCACGCTGCGGCGGGACGCCGGCGAGGCGCTCTCGGGCGAGGAGTGCCTCTACGTGCTGTGCCTGGTCTTCCTGCGTCAGGCCGGCCAGGAAGACTCCGGCCAGAGCAGGGTCCGCCGTCAGGCCCTGGAGCGGGCCGGCTACCGCTGCGAGGTTCCGGGCTGCGCCTGCCGGACCAACCTGCACGTCCACCACATCCAGCGGCGCTCGCAGGGCGGGTCGGACGAGCTCGAGAACCTGGCGGTGGCCTGCGCTTCGCATCACCTGCGCCACCTCCACGGCGGCACCATGCGGGTGGAGGGCCAGCACCCCAGCACCCGCATCTGGGAGATCGGCCTGGAGGAGGGTGAGCCCTGGCGGGTCTGGTGCGACGAGCGACTGGTGGACGGAGAGGCGCTGAACTGGGAGGGGGACGACGCCGAGTCCCCCGACGCCGAGTCGCCCCAGGCCGCCGAAACCCCCGCCGCCGAGTCCCCCGCCGCGGAAACCCCCGACGCTGAAACCCCCAACGCCGAAACGCCCGACGCCGAAACGCCCGACGCCGAGTCCCCCGACGCCGAAACCCCCGACGCTGAAACCCCCGCCGCTGAAACCCCCGCCGCCGACCGGGTCTGCGAGGCCACGCCCGAGTCCCGCGCCGCCTGAACCCCCGGCGCCGAGCCGTCCTGGTCGGCGTGGCCCCAGGCTCTGCCAGGGACTGCGCCCCCCGGTTTCCAGGTCAGGCGGGGTCCTCGGGGTCTGGAGTGCAGTTGAGGGGGTCGCCGGCGCACTCGGGGAAGTAGCGGACCAGGCAGGTCGGGCACATCCCGTGTGAGAAGCGGGCCGCGGTGTGGGAGGCGATGTAGTCTTCCACCCGCTCCCAATAGCCCTGGTCGCCGCGCACCTTCCTGCAACTGCTGCAGATGGGGATCAGACCGGACAGGGTGCGCACCTCGGCCAGGGCCCGCTCGGCTTGCTGCTTGGCATGCCGGAGCTCCTGCTCCAGCCGGTGGCGTTCGCTGATGTCGCGCGTGACCCCCAGGACCGCCACCAGGTGGCCCTCCTCGTCATAGATCCCGTTGGTGAGGATTTCCGAGGGGATGTTGCTTCCATCCCGGCAGGGCTGGGTCACGAAGCGCCGCACCTGGGCCGAGCGAGAAGCGCGGAACTGAGCCAGGACCTCGGGGAAGAGGGCCCGGATTTGCTGCCCCTCCTCCGGGACCAGGGCCTCCTCGAACATCTGGCCCACGATCTCGTCGGGTCTGTACCCTCGCAGTTGGAGGACCGAGGGGCTGACGTAGGTGAAGCGGCCCTCCAGGTCGACGACCCAGACCACGTCGCTCATGTGGTCGGCGATGCGCTTGAAGTCCTCCTGTTCCAAAGGGACAGGCTTCGGATCCTGGAGGGGGGAATCGGTCGTCTCTTCCATCGGGCAGTTACTTCGAGACCTGTAGGAACGATCCTGGAAGATGAACCCGAGAGCACGGGGTTCGGGGCGCCGACCCGGGAGGACGACGTCTCAGTCGCAGGCCGACTCCGATTGGCGGGGATCCGGAGGGAGCACGACCGTCCCCAACAGGTCCGAGAAGAGCTCGTCCTCCAGAGTCAGGCCCTCCTCCGGGTCCGCCAGGAACGTCTCCAGCAGCCTGCCGTGGAAGGCCCGCTCACGGGCTCCACGCAAGCCCGGGGTGGCCTGGCTCATGGCCGTATGCAGCGTGCACATCAAGATCTGCAACCAGGGATCCAGAGATTGCTGGCGGTCCAGCAGGTCCAGCAGGCGGCGGACCAGAGGGTGGTCCCAGGACAAGGTCGCCTCCCGTCCGCCGGGCGAAAAGCTCCACAGGATCTGCGGGCCGAGCGCCCCCAGGCTCAACGAATCCAGGAAGGTTTGGCGGATTTCCGGGTTGGCGGGGCCCTGCAGGCTTTGCAGTTCCTGGCGCAGGATCCCGAGCAGGGACTCTCCTGTCGCCATCTCCGCGGCGCCGTCCCGCGCCTTCGACGGGGCGAGGGGCCGGATCTGGCTCGGAGTCAGCGAAGGCCGCGTGGTCAACCCAGAGCGCGAGGTCGGGTCGGGGGGCTCGGTCTCCGGCACCGGCACAGGGGGGCAGACTCGAGGCTTGCGGCGGGGCGCAGGAGAAGTCGTCGGGCGGGGGGAGGCCTGGTCCCGGACGGGGGGCTCGCAGGTTGGAATCACCTCGGGGAGGGGGGCCTCCCGCGAGGCGGGGGCCTTCTCTGTGGCCCCCACGAACCCCGCGAAGACCTCGCGCAGGACCTCCCCGGCTTCTCCCTCTGTGAGGGGCACGACCCGAGGCGAGGTCTTGGAGCTCGCCGTGGTTCCGGGAAACCGACCCAGCCGCTCGGCTTCTTCCAGAAGACTCCGCAAGGTTGCTGGTGGCCCCTGGGCGACAGGAAAGGCCGGGACGTCCAGCAGGGCCTGCTTGAGTTCGCGCCACCGTCTCCAGTTCTGGTTGGCCCGCAGCTTCTGATGACGCATGGCGGCCAGGAGATGGGGGATTAGCCCAGGGCTCTCCCGGGCTTGCTGGCAGGACTCGACCAGGAGGCCCCGCAGCCTCTTGCGCAGGTCGACCAGGAAGGCGCGCCACGATTCGTCCTCGGCCACCCCGGATTGCGAGACGTTGCAGGTCAGGTTCGGGTCCCAGACCACCGCGTGCACGGCCAGCGGACCCAGGTCCAGGGTCCGCGTCTCCAGAACCACTCCGTCCAGGACCACGGCCAGGATCGAGTCCGCCAGAGGGCGGCGGGGCAGCGCCACCCGGGCCCGGTAGTCCTCAGCCCGGACCTCCCGTTGCAGGTCCGGCTCGCCCGGCAGACGGCCGCTTTCCAGAAGCCGACCGTTGACTTGGACTTCGGCAGGACACCAGCGGCAATGGTCATGCATGGCCCGGGCCTCGGGGTGCATGGTCACGATGCCGCGCAGGAATCGACCCAGCACCTGCCAGGAGCGGCGCCTCCGGACGTGCAGCCAGACCCCCGGGGGGCGTCCGGGGGGCACCTGCACGGGTTGGACCCTCTCGCCCTCCGCGTCGATCCGCAGCGCCCAGCCGTTCCGTCCATCCCACGCTTGCAGGTCGATCCAGGCCGGTTCCAAAGCCAGGGCCGAGTTCACTCCGGTGGCCAGGGCGCGAAGGGAACGCTCCTCCGGGGTGTTGGCGGAGCGCAGCAGGTGGTTGAACAGGCCCTGGAGCCCGGCCTCCGTCGGCGGGCGCCCATCGTGTTCGATCCAGCAGTCATCGGCATCCACCCGGAGGTCCAATTTTCGGGCCCCTGAGGCCACCGCCGAGCGGACCACCTGCAGGACGTAGTGATGAGGGTCCTGCAGTTGGAAGCGTTTCAGCTTCTCTCGGGCCTTGGTTGCGTCCAGCGTGAAATGGCCGGTGGATTCCACCTGGCCGTCCTGCCGGAGGTCCTCCAGGATGTCCAGATTGTCCATGGGGGATCCTGTTCTTGCCCGCTCCGACGGTTCCCCTTTGCGTGGATCGTCTGCTATATTCTTGCAGGACGATCAGCCTTTCGGGCTGGTCGAAGACAGATTCTTCTCCAGAGGAGCCCTGGTTTCATGGCCATGCTAAGCGAGTATTCAGCCGTCGGGATCGCGACGCTGGTTCTATTGTTGATGTGCTCGGTCGTCATCATGGCCGTCGTCTTCGAGAGGTTCTTCTTCTACCGTCAGAACGTGATTGATCCCGAATGGCTCCACTCCAACGTGGCCTTCTTCCTCAACAGCGGAAAGGTCGAAGAGGCGACCCACTTCGTGGTTCAGGTGGGCGGGCTTCTGCCTCGGGTCTACGAGGTCGGCCTGCAGCGCTATCATCTGCCCCAGGATGCCTCGGACATCGCCATGGGCAACAGCATCTCGGCCCAGCGCCTGTTGCTGGAGCGCTTCCTGCCCGTGATCGGAACCATCGCGGTGATCGCTCCCTTCATCGGTCTGTTCGGGACCGTCGTCGGCATCATGCACACCTTTTCGGCAGTGGCCGAGAAGGGCCAGGCCGGGGTCGCCGTCGTGGCGGCCGGCGTGGCCGAGGCCCTGGTGGCCACGGCTGCCGGTCTGATGGTGGCCATTGCCGCCGTGGTCTTCTTCAACTACTTCAAGGCCCGAGTCAGCGCGATCGTCAGTCAGATGGTCGGGGCGGCCGGGCGCCTGTCCGAGATGATGGAACTGGCCCGGGAGGAGAAGACCTTCCCGGCCGATCTGCTCACCTTCTCTTCCAACCAGCACTGAGGAGGGTCCATGGCGGTCTCGAGCGGCGGCAACGTCGACAAGGATGGCTTCAGCGAGATCAACGTCACGCCCTTGACGGACGTGCTGCTGGTGCTGCTGATCATCTTCCTGATTACCGGCAGCTCCATCACGGCCCCGGCCCACGAGATTCAATTGCCCGAGGTCATGACCAAGGAGAAGGCGGCCAACGCCAGCATCATGATCGACGTGCTGCCCGATGGGAAGACCTATGTGGGCAACCTCGAGGTGCCCTTGGACAAGATGGAGGCCTACCTCCAAAAGCTGGCAGCGCAGCGTCAGACCGACCGGGTGATTGTCAATGCCGATCAGACGACTCCCTATGGTCCGGTCATGGCCTCCATGGAGGCAGCCCGGAACGCCGGCCTTGAGAACATCGCCCTGGCCACCGAGGTCGACAAGTCCGTCGCCAACCTTCCGGATGACGGTCAGCCGCAAAAGATCGAGGTGCGCCAGTGATCACCAGGAAGCGACGTCGCGGAATCCCAATCCCTGAAGAAGAGACCGGGATGAGCGACATCAACATCACGCCCCTGACGGACGTGCTGCTGGTGCTGCTGATTATCTTCCTGGTGACGGCCACGGCAGCCACCCAGAACGCTTTCAACATGAACCTGCCCAAGGGGGACAGCCCCGTCACCGTCAAGGCCGAGGCGGACTTCGTCCTGGTCAGCGTCAGCGCGCGCAATGCCATCTTCCTGCAGGATGAGGACACCGCGGTGGCCGACCCCCGCAAGAACCTGGCTCAGCGCCTGACCCTCTACAAACAGAAGAAGGGCACCGACAAGGTCGCCATCCGGGCGGATGCGGCCGCCAACTACGGGACCGTCATCCTGGTGATGGATGCCTCGAAACAGGCGGGGCTGGACAAGATCGCCCTGGTTGCCGAATAGACTGAATCCGCGGCCTGACGTGAGCACCGAGGGCCGAATGCCACGCCAGGTGGCGGATTCAGGGGGGGACGCCATAGGGCGCCTGGACCGAGGCCGATGCTGGCCTTGACGCAGGAGGCGCTTGGGGCGCTGTGGTTGCCCGGTGGGCCGAGGGGGGCACTTTTCAGTTATCACGGACAGAGGGGCCTCGGTCAGGGCTCAAGAAGATCCGACACCAGTCGAGACACAAGATGGGGGAGAGGATATGGTTCAGTACTGCCTCCGGGTCGTCGCGGGATTCATCCTCCTGGGTGCTGTTCTATCGTCTGGCTTGGGGGGGGGGGGGGCTGACCCAGAACCCCGCTCCGGGATGTCCGCGCCCCTGGGCCTCGGGCAGGCGCATCGCCAGATGGAGAACCTGTCCGTACGGGCCTGGTTGCAGACGGAGTCCGGGCTCCTGGACATCGGTCCGGAGGCCCCGGCAGAGCCGATCATCCGGTATGCCGAGAGCAGGCGGGACGGGGGTCGAGTGAGGCTCAGTCTGGCCGCACAGGACACACCACGCCCCACGGACTGGCCCTTCTACCAGGAACTGCTGCTTCCCACCTCGGCTGATGTCGAGCCCACCGTCCAGGGTTTCGCGAGAATGCGCGACGAGCAGGCCGGGGACATGGTGGCGTATTGTCCCTACAGCGGCTTCGAGGCCTTGGGAGATTCGGGCAGGTTCGCCCTGCCTCCCGGGAACACACGCTATCTCGACGTTTACGCTTACGTGCCTGCGCAAATGGAGAATCCGGTGGACATCCCCACCCTGACCCGGGTGCGGAGCACCGTGGTCCTGCCCTACGGGTTGCGCTCGGTGTTGACCTATGAATACCTTGCGGAGCACACGGAAGCAGGTCTCAAGGCCACGCTGACCATCCTCCACGAGTTTGTCCTCGAAGGGCAGACCCTGGCGCGCTCGGAGCAGGTCGTGGGGCCCATGAACGGCCAGATTGTGATGCTCCCGCTCCACCTGGGCATCGGATGGCCAGGTCCAGGGCGTTACACCAGCCAGGTCGTCCGTCAGGTGGAGCAGTTGGGGATGCTGATGTCCAGCGAAACGCTGGTGGATCGCAGCTACGTGCAGCGCAGGCTCAGCTTTCGAGAGCCCCTGGAAGACATGGAGCTCTCCCCTGGGGAGCCGCTGGAGTTCCAGAACGAGGTGGCCTGGCTGACGGACGACCCATCGGCCGCTCCGAGATTCGAGCCAGTCCTGCCAGGGGAGGAGCCCCGATGGACGGCGACCGTCCTGGACTCTGCAGGGGAGGTGCTGGCCACGGCCTCCGGCGGCGGAACCCAGGTGGCCTTCTCGTTCGACCCGGGCGACCTGGGTCTGGCCCGCGCGGATGGCCGCCCGGTGCGGGTGCGGCTGGCCTCCGACAGCGTACAGCGGGTCCAGCAGGCGCAGCCGACAGGCGACCCTCTGCCGGAGGAAGAGCCCGCCTTCGACCTGACCGTATGCCTTGAGACCTCGGCCCGCACCTATCCCAATCTCAGCGGGGAGATGCGGCCCACGGTTCCCTCGGCCTCGACCGAAGATCCGGGATTCGCACGCTACTTCGAGAGACAGGAGGTGGCGCTGCTCGACAGGGTGACCCTCATCGAGGTGCTGGAGCCGGAGACGGGTCGACGGCTGGCGACCTCCAACAACGACTTCCCTGGCATCCGCGACCTTCTTTCCAGGGTGTATCCCGCCAACCTGCAGGGAAGGAACCAGCGCATCAATGTGCGGGTGGTGACCCCCGGCCGTACCGGTCAAGAGACCCTGGACGCGAAGGTGCGCACTAGCCACACCACTCCCGCCGGCGTGGATGTCCGGCTTCAACGGGTTGCCGGTACCAACCGGTTCGAAGGAGAGGTCGTGCTGGATGGACGGTTGCTGCAGCGGAAGGCGATGACGGCGACGTCCCTGGATATTGCGAGCACCGGGTTACGAGATTCGGAGGCCTTCGAAAAGGGAATGATCAGTCGCCTCGGATTTCAGTTGATGGGGCGGATGTGGAGTAGCCACATCGATCCGGACGCCATCCTGAGCCGACGCTGGGGGAACATGGACGGCCTGCTTGAGCAGGACAACGTCCCCGCCAAGGACCCGACGACTTCGGATGGCGGTCAGCAGGAGGCATTCCAGGCCGCGGGCTACGAGGTCCTCCAGGTGGATCTTCCGGGAGTGACAGGGCCCGGGGGGGCCGAGCTCGCCGCTCGGATGCGCGTTCGAAACCAAGCGTCGTTGATATACTATAGCGGGCATGGGGATGGAGGGAGAAATAAGTTGATCCTCGACAACTCGACTATGGGGATCCATCCCGGAAACTATATCGGCGACCCCGGTGAAGAGGGGCGCCAGATTACCCTGAAGCCGGTTCATTGGCAGGATAATTTGAGGTTTCTCGTCATCGCTGGTTGCTCGGTGCTCAACATCAACAACTACAACCGATGGTGGCCGGAACCTCACCCGGACCCCGGTCTGGTTTGGGATTATGTGCTCGGCAATCCAGCGCGCCGTGCCCAACTCTTCGGTTACAACCAGGTGGCTCCTACGGGGCCCCATACGGACACGAGGATCATCGAGCAATTCCTGTCGACCAGCATGGAACCTCTCGACTGGCTGGAAGCCAACGCTCGCCATGATACGTATGACAGCGCCTGCGCCATAGATTCTGGCTATTATTACTTCATCAAGCACCGTTGGCGCCGTACCGGGGAAACTCGCAAGGCGGGGCAATACATCCGGCTGCTCCACTTTGACAGGTGGTTCGTCCGGGCGCCTCGCTCTGATTGGCACCTGCCGGATCCGGATTCTCACCGGGTGGAGAGTCTGGGAAATCAACTCGACGATGTCAGATACTGGGCGCTTCCCGGTAATATTCCTCCCGTTCCCGATCCTCCGGTGGCACCGTGAAGATGCGCCCCCTGCCCAGAACCATCCTCTTCCTGGCGGCCTCGCTCCTGGCCGCTTCACTCCTGAGCTGGGGCCTCATGCAGTCCATCCGGGAGCCGGAAGTCTTCGATCCCAGGGGTGGACCCTTGGCGGTCGACGGCCTCTGGATCGGGATGACCTATGATGAGGTGGTTCAGGCCACCGGGCAGAGGCCTGCTGGCTTCTTGAGCAATATCCTTGTCGAACATGTGATTCCAGGCTACCGTCTGGAGACTGGGGTCGGGTTCGAAGAACCAGAGGGCGGCTCCCTCGAGGACGCGACCGTCGGCTTTATCGCGGGAAATGTGCTGACCCAGGACGGACGGATCCTCCTGGACTTCCACTCGGTAAGCAGGTGGAACCCGCCCAAGACCAGTGACATTATGGATGCCTTGGGCCGCCCCAATAGCTGGGATGGAAACTATTACTACCGCCTGGAAGGCGTGGACCTGACCATCATCGACCCCGGCAGGTATTCGGGGATGGTGGGGAGATTCCGGTTGATCTCGCTCAACCGGCGCACTCGTCCCGCCCCGCCCCCCTCCGCTCAACCCACCCCCCCCGACCCGGAAGGGAGCCCGAAACAATGAAGCGCCCCATCCTGCTGTTGGCCAGCGTTCTGCTTCTCCTGCTCCCCGTCTGGGGGGTCTGGAGTTTCGCCGGACAGCCCCCCGAGATCGAGGAGATCCTCCGCCAGACGGACGCCCTGCTGGCCGACTCCCGCTATGAGGAGGCCCTCGCACTCTTGGAGGGTTTCTCCGAAAGCTATCCGGGCACGCGGCAGGATGCTGCCGCCCGCATGGAGGCTGCCGCCATCCACGGCAAGGCCTTCCACGACCTCGAGCGGTGCCGCCAGATCTACGAGTCGATCATCCAGGACTTCCCTCGGACCCCTCTGTGCCAAGATGAGGTGAGACAGGTAGCCCCGCCGAATTTACGCTAGTAATGGAGGTGGGGGCATGGATGACGATCGAGGGTGGGGAGAGGAAGCACACATGGAAACGCAGGAACTCCCCGCGAACCAAGCGGGTGGTACGCCGGCTCCAAACCCAGAGGTTGAGCCCCGCCCCAGCCGCCGAACCTATAGCGCCAGGTTCAAGTTGCAGATACTCAAGGAGACCGATGCCCTCCCCCAGGGGGAGACCGGCGCCTACCTGCGCCGCAATATGGCGTACCCCTCGAAGAGGTTGACAGATCCCTCGTGGGAAAACCCTCGGCGGATGCCGAGGTCCTTCTCTTTGGTGGCTCGGTCTAGACCCGAAACCCCTTCCTCGCCTGGAGCCGGCAGGAGTCCGTCTATCGCCCGTGTTGGGTCAGGATCTCGGAATAGAGGGCTTCCAGGCGCTCG
>DIWH01000014.1 GCA_002423485.1 Candidatus Xenobium occultum
AGACCCGGCGAGGCGACCGAGGGGTTTCCGGCCGGGTTCCTAGCTGCTCTACGCCGGTCTCCATGGGCCGGGAGGATTTTTCTCAAGTCCACTCCAAACGCCCAATCTGTAGAAATCCCACGCCCTTTGCTGGAACACATCTGCGACCAACTCGCCCGCTCGGCCTGACGGGCTTGCCGGCCGACCCGAGGCAACCCCGCTCCAGACCCGAAAGGGCAAAAGTGGAGTTATAGCAACAGAAGCAAATGAGGTTGCCGCTCCGCCCCTTCACCCTCATCGGTTGCGACGCCACCTGAATCCGCCACTCTGGGGGTTGACTCGAGCAGGCTGGGAGAAGTCGCTGAGAAGCCCGTCGTTGTTGGTTTTGAACTGCCTTTTCAGGAAATGCACGGCCTGGGGTGGTGGGCGTCTTGGACGCCAGGTGTGAGATGGCTCGTCTGGTATCAGTACGCGGGTCCCGGACAGGGGTACTCCAGTGGGGAGATTCTGGGTATCCGGCTCTCTTTCGCGAGGCGAGGGGGCGACCTAGCATGAGATTGGGTTCTGCTCCCGGTGTGGTCGGGCGTCCCCGAACCGTAGAGGGCGTTGCCACAGTGGACCACGCCGTCAACTTTCGTACTCCCGCCCAGGGCCGCCCTGAAGACGAGCGAGGGCATTGCAGTGATTAATGGAGGAAACCAATCGTGAAGAAACGACTGTTGATCGCCATCCTGTTGGGAATCTTGACGCTCGGGCTGGGTGGGACCGGCTTCTCGCAGACGGATTCCCCCACGACGGCCCCGGCTGTCACGCCCACCGCGGACGCTCCTGAACCTGTTCCTGAGCCCCCACCCCCACCCCAGAACGTCGAGGTGAACGTTCGCAACGACAACCCCGCACCTCCGCCTCAGGTGAACGTCCAGGTCGACACCCCCACCGCGACCGCGACCACTTCGACCCACACGAGCAAGGAACGCACCACCGTGGTCAACACCACGACGCCAACCCCCACCACCACCTCCTCGGATAACACCATGGTGTACATCGCGGTGGGCGTGGGCGGCCTGCTGCTCCTGGTCGGCCTTATCGCGATGGTGTCGGGTTCCAAGCGTACCAAGTCGACGACTTCGGTGACCCGAGTCAACAAGTAACCAGCGAATCCTGGGAACAAGGAGTACGTCGCCGTGAAGAAGTGCCAATACTGCGCCGAATTCGTTCAGGATGACGCCCGCCTGTGCAAGCACTGCGGGAAGTCGTTAGAGCCGCAATCGACCATCGTGGTCGTGGATGCGCGGCCGAGGACGGTGGTCGAGGAGGTGGTGGAGACCACCGTCGTCGAGGATGAGACGATCCTCTGAAGTCGACCGAGGCCTCGCGGCGGGTGGTCCGTCCGCGACGCCGGTTCGGTGACCACCGGGGCCTGCAGAGGTCCTTGGTGGGAAGGGGGCTTGCCATGTCGAAGCCTCGTGGTTCCCTGGCTGTGCTGGTCGTCGCGCTGGGTTTGCTGGTAGGATCTGCCGTCCTGGCTGCCGAGGGCTGGAGCGTTTTCAGCTCGTATGAGGGGCGATTCAGTGTGATGCTACCGGATATCCCCCGGCAAGGGACCTCCACCATCCAGACCCTCGTCGGGCCAGTGGTCGAGCATAGTTTTGGGTCGACCAGCCAAGAGGCCGGTTTCACCGTGTCCTACACGGATCTGCCCGCAGTTGCCCTGTTGGCCGGGGGGCGGCAGGGGATTTACGACCAGGCCCGTCTCGCCCTTCTGGATCACGTCGACGGGCAGCAGGTCGCGTTCCTGGCTCTGAAGGTGGCCAAGCGGCAGGCCCGAGTCTTGACCTACACGCTGGAGGCCGACAGCCTGGCTCGAGTCGGCCGCACCTGGTTCGTGCTGGTCGGCCGGAGGCTCTATGTCGTCGACGCGACGATGCCAGCGGCGATGACACAGAATCTGCTTGACGGTTTCTTCGCCTCGCTGCACATCTGGGACAAAGAGCACATCCCCAGCGATCTCAGCGAAGGTGCGCCCGAGCGGCCTTGAGTGACCACCAATCCCGTCAGAATCGGGCCAGGAGAGGCCTTCAAAGGTGGGCGTCGGCGGGATTCAAAAGCCTCCGTCCGGGTAGGCTCCCATGGAGACCGGGCGCGACCCGACGACGAGGAGAAGACATGCAGCACACCCCCTATGCCATGACCGAGGAACTGCCGTACCCCTATGAAGAGGCCGTTGCGCGGGTGCGCGTGGCCCTGGCTGACGAAGGCTTCGGCGTCCTGACCGAGATCGACGTGAAGCAGACCCTCAAGAAGAAGCTGGACGTGGACTTCCAGCGCTACGTGATCCTGGGCGCGTGCAGCCCCCAACTCGCCCACCAGGCCCTGCAGGCGGAGCCAGACATCGGGGCCCTCCTGCCCTGCAACGTGGTGGTCCACGAGCGGGCGGAGGGCTCACGGGTGGTGATTTTCGACCCTGCCCGCGGTCTGGGCCTCGCCGGCAACCCTGCGCTGGAGCCCGTGGGGCGAGCCGTGGTCGAGCGGATGGAGCGGGTTCTCGAAAAGCTCTTGCGCGCCTGAAGCGGACAGGTGTTCCAGGGGGCCTGCGTGAAGATCGCGTCAGGCGCACCTCTGCGGTGCTCACGTCGTTTCCAAGGACGCTCCGCTCCTGGACGCACGCCTTGCTTGCATCCAGACCCGCCTCGACGCCCTCGGTTCTTACGCCAGGCGGCGGAATCCGGCCAATTTTCGAAGGGGTCCGCAGATCGCGGGGCTTTTCCCTCTGAAACTTCGTCAGGTCGATCCCAGGTCGCGCACTATTTCGAGGGGACCAGACCCCCCTCGCGCAGGACCCGGACCACCTCGCTGGCCACCACGCGCTGGCCCTCGGCGGTGGGGTGGACCGTGTCGCCCGGGGGAAAGAAGAAGCGCCAGTCTGTGGACTCCTCCGCGGCCAGTTGGGCATCGATCAGGGGCAGATGGTTGCGGGCCGCGTAGCGGCGGAAGTCCGTGATGTAGTCTCCGGCCGGCCAGGGCTTCAGGCCCAGCGGCATCAGGACCAGGACCAGGGGCCGGCCATCCTGATGGCACAGGTCCCGGACGCGGTCCAGGGCGGAGCGGCGCTGGTCCAGCGAGACCCGGAAGTTCGGACGCTCCAGGGCGGGGATTCCGGGGTGGCGGGGCGGTGAAAGCAGCATGGCCCGCAGGATCTGGACCAGGGCCGGGCTCATCAGGATTCGGCGGACCTGGCGCCGGGATGCGGACTCTCCAATCCAGGCCGGGTCGGCCTCCTGGGAATCGGAGTGGTCGTTGTGGCAGCTCGCAAACAGGACCAGGTCCGGTTCCAGGGCCCGCCCCTCCCGCTCCAGCCAGGCCATGGCCTGCCAGGTGGTGTAGCCGGGCACTCCGTGGTTGATGAAGCGCAGCGGCCGCCGGGAGTGCTGCTGCAGCTCGGCCTGGGCGCGCGTGGGCCAGGAGTCTTCAATGCTGACTCCCACCCCGTAGGTCGCGGAGTCACCCAGGCACAGGACCCGGAACTCGCCCGGAGCGCGGGGGGGGGGCGGGTGGCCTTGTCCTGAAGCGGCCCGTTCGAATCCGTGCAGGTCCCAGCGCAGCAGGGGGTGGGGGGCATAGGCGGCCCGGGGGAGGTGCGCCAGGAACGCTTGGGCCGCTCCTTCCTGGACCGTCAGGAAGAGGAGGGCCAGCACCAGGGCCTCGGCAACCGGCCGACCCGTCCGCCCGGCGCCCCAGCGCCACAACCCGATCAGCAGGATGGTGGCCAGGCTGGTCCAGGCCAGGAAGACCAGGGTCTCGTGGGGCGGAAAGAAGCCCGAGGCCTCGAAGCGGGGGACGGTGTCGGGCAGAAGTCGAGGCAGCCACCAGGCCGTGAGGACGGTCAGGAGCAGGGCAGCCGGAAGGACCACGAGCAGTCCCCGGACCAGCCCCTTCCTTTTCAAGACCAGGACACTCTGGCGCACGGGTGCAGCCAGGACCCTCACCTCCCTTCCTCGGGGCACGATTCTGGTCCCGGAGCGGGTCTTCCCCGTCTCGCCTGGCCCTCCCCTTCAGCTCGGATGCAAAGGGGCGGCTCGGGTGATGTGGAAGCCTGCCGGATGAGCCTTCGTCGCGTGGGTTTTGTGGCAGGCTTTCTTCTGCTGGTGGCGGGTCTGTCCTGGGCCCTCCGGGATGGCCCTCGGCCACCCCTGCCCGTCGCAACCCCGAATCCGGCCTCCGTGGAGCCTTCCCCCCGCTCCGAGGAGCCCTCTGGACCCCTGGAGGCGGACTGGGACGCCCTGGGGGGATGGATCCTGGATCTGGAGCAGGGGCACGCGCGACAGGAGATCCCCGCCGGCGCGAGACGCGCCTCAGCCTTCCTGACGCCTTTGCTGGCCCGTTACCAGGCCTTGCTGGAAGGGAGCTCCTCGGGGGATCTGGAGACGGAGGAGGAGTCCTTGGCCTACGAGTACCTCTTCGGGTCGCCCCAGCGGGCTTCCCTGTCACTGGAGGCCTTGGGGCGCACCCTCTGCCTGTGGCGGGTGGAGCGATTGTGGCCAGGGACGCGAACACGTCCTCCCCCCCGGCCTCTGCCATCGTGGGGGCGTTGCCCCGTCGACGGGAAGCCCTATCAGGTCGCAGACGACCTCCTGAGATGCGGGTTCCACGACCAGTCCTTCAGCCCCCGACATCCGATCCCAGCCAATTCCCCCTCTGAGCTGTACCCTCAATTGACCATGGGCTACTTCCGCGAGGATCGGAGTCGCAGCCTGGACGCGGTCCTGGAGCCCTCTGTGCCCTCCGGAGTCCAGCCTGGAGAGGTCGTGGTCGATTACGGGTGCGGGGCGAGTTGCTATACCTGGTCGATGGCCCACAGGATCGGACCGGAGGGGCGGGTCCTGGCCGTCGACATCGATCCCGGAGTCCTGGACTTCATCTCCTTCGTGGCGGCCCGCCGGGGGATTCCGCAGGTGGAGACGGTGCTGGCCTCGCGGGAATCGCCCAACCTGGAGCGCTCCTCGGTGGATCGCGTCTTCCTGATCGACGTCTACAACGTGTTGGCTGGGATCGATCTGGTCGGTTCGGGCAGACCCGGCCCTCGAGTCGTCGCCACCATGCAGAGGCTGGTGAACGCCCTCCGGAGCGGAGGCCGGTTGGTCCTGATCGACTTCATCCCCCAGCCGGGGCTTCCTCACGTCTCAGAAGAACAGGCGGTTCGGGACATGGAGGACCTCGGCCTGACCCTGGTGGATGGACGGCCGGCCCCGGCCCACGGGATGTACGTCCTGACCTTCGAGAAGCCCTGAATCGCCGGTCCCAAGCCGGCCCGGCCTTCTCAGGGCCCCCGGCGCAGCCACTTCTCCAGGCGAGACCAGTCGCCGACCGGCTGATGGAAGAGTCGGGTCTCGCTCTGGGCGCCCTGGCCCAGGGGAAGGACCTCGCCGGTGGTCAGATCCACCGTCACGGCTCGGGATTCGTCCCCGCGCCGGCCTGACAGCACCAGGAAGTCCTTCTCCGCCGAAAGCGAGACCTGGTGGGCTTCGAAGGTGGGGACGCTGGCCAGGACCCGCTCGTCTCCCGAGAACCAGACCTCCAGGACCAGCGTCGAGCGCCCCTGAGGGGAGGCGCGGACCACCAGGCGTTGGCTCTTGTTGATCTGGAGCTCACGGGCCAGGGGATCGGGGTAGGAGGCACGCTCCCGCCAGGTTTCGGTTTCCTCTTCACGAGTCAACTCGAAGTGTCGGGTGGCCCCCGAGACCGTGACCTGGATGACCGGGTTGGCTTCCTCCCAGAAGACCCGGACGGGGCGGGCCTGCTCGGGAAGCTCCGAGAGCCGGATCTGGTCCGCCGCAGCACCCAGTGGGCTGTGGGCCAGGGCCCAGGTGGCACCGGCTTCGGGGCGGACAAAGCAGGCCCATCGGCTCCTCGAGGAGTCCAGGGTACCGGCCGCCAGGTCGAAGGCCATCAGGAGTCTGCGCTCTTTCTTTTTGCTTCCCGAAGGAAGGTACAGCAACTCCTGGCTGGAGCGAGAATGGCGCCTCCAGGCCAGGATCGAGCCGTCCGGCTGGGGCTGGAAGTCACGAACACGTCGAAGTCGGATGGTGGGGTTGGTCCCGACCAGCGAGGTCTGGATCAGGTTGCCGTTCAGGTTGGGGTCGCCGGGAACGGGATGGATGGCCAGGGCCGAGGACTTCCAGGACCTCAAAGGGCCGCCATAGCGGAAGCGCGATTCGCTGGTGGTGTAGAGGTAGTCCTCGCGCCCCGCCTCCAGGACCAGGACCCTCCCCGAGACGCGGGTTCGGGCCGGGCTCTCTCCGGGTCGGGGCAGGCCCAGGGACGCGTCGGGGAAGATGACCTGCCGCATCCGCGAGACCCGGATGGCTTCGGGGGGCAGGCCCAAACGCTGTGAAAGGTCCTGGCGACAATTCCGAATCACCGCGGGGGTGGACTGAGGGGACCCCCAGGCGGTCAGGGCCAGGACGAGGCCCATGGCCAGCACAGCCTGTCTTGCCAACCGCATCGACTCACCTCCCAGGCAGGATCTGTTGTGAGGAGGATTCTGGGCTCATCTCCCGGTTCCCCTGTCCTCAGGGGAGTCTCATGGCCGCCGCGGCAGGTCCTTTCCTGTCAGTCTCGTATCACTTGGTTCCCGTCGGCAGCGATATCCGCCGGCTCTCACGGGGGGCTTCCCGTGCCGACGGGCCTTCCAGGCACAATCCGGCCTCATTTTTCGAGGCCTGCACCAACTCAACGGAGGTAGACCATGTCCACCGGAATCGTCACTTTGAAGCCACTGGGTGACCGCGTCGTCCTCAAGCGATTGCCCCAGGAGGAAAAGACCGCCGGCGGGATCTTCCTGCCGGACACCGCCCAGGAAAAGCCCATGAAGGGAGAAGTCGTGGCCGTCGGCCCCGGCAAGACCCTGGACAGCGGAGAGAAGACCCGGATGGAGGTCGAGATCGGACAGATCGTCCTGTTCGGCAAGTATTCCGGAACCGAGGTCAAGATCGACGGCGAAGACTTCACGATCCTCGAACAGCGCGAGATCCTCGGCGTCTTCGTGAACTAACCCCCCCCCCTAGAACTCATACGGAGGTCTCTGTCAAGCATGTCAGCCAAGATGATCATCTATAGTCAGGAAGCTCGTCAGGCTCTGGAGCGGGGCACGGATACCCTCGCCAACGCCGTTCGCATCACCCTCGGCCCCCGTGGGCGCAACGTCGTGTTGGACAAGAAGTTCGGTTCGCCCACCATCACCAATGATGGCGTCACCATCGCCAAGGAGATCGANNAGACCAACGACGTGGCCGGCGACGGTACCACCACGGCCACCGTGCTGGCCCAGATCATGATCCGGACGGGCCTGAAGAACGTCACCGCCGGCGCCAACCCCATGTTCATCAAGCGGGGGATCGAGAAGGCCGTGGCCAGCGTGGTCGAGGAGATCAAGAAGATGGCCGTCCCGGTCGAGACCCGGGAAGCCATTGCCCAGACGGCGGCGATCTCGGCCAACAACGACCGGGTCATCGGCGACCTGATCGCCGAGGCCATGGACAAGGTCGGCAAGGACGGCGTGATCACGGTCGAGGAGTCCAAGACCCTGCACACCGAGCTCGAGCACGTCGAGGGCATGCAGTTCGACAAAGGCTACATCTCGCCGTATTTCGTGAGCGATCCCGACCGGATGGAAGCGATCCTGGAGGATCCCTACATCCTGATCGTCGAGAAGAAGATCGGCTCCATCCAGGACATCCTGCCGGTTCTGGAACGGATCGTGCAGATGCAGAAGCCGCTGTTGATCATCGCCGAGGACGTCGAGGGCGAGGCCCTGGCGACCCTGGTGGTCAACAAGCTTCGTGGCACCTTCCAGACTGTTGCCGTGAAGGCCCCCGGCTTTGGGGACCGCCGCAAGGAGATGCTCAAGGACATCGCCATCCTGACGGGTGGCCAGGTGATCAGCGAAGAGCTGGGCTTGAAGTTGGACAAGACGTCCATCGAGCAGCTCGGGCGTGCTGCCCGTATCAAGGTCACCAAGGACGACACGACGATCGTCGAGGGTCGCGGTTCCGAGACCGACATCAAGGCCCGGATCGACCAGATCAAGCGCCAGGTCGAGGACACCGATTCGGAGTACGATCGGGAGAAGCTGCAGGAGCGCCTGGCCAAGCTGGTGGGCGGCGTTGCGGTCATTCGGGTCGGCGCCGCCACCGAGACCGAGCTCAAAGAGAAGAAGCACCGGATTGAGGATGCCCTGTCGGCCACGCGTGCGGCCGTCGAGGAGGGGATCATCCCCGGCGGAGGCACGGCCTTCGTCCACGTCCTGCCGATCCTGGACCAGTTGGCCCTGACGGGCGACGAGAAGGTCGGCGTGGACATCGTCAAGCGCGCACTGGTCGAGCCGCTGCGCCAGATCGCCCACAACGCCGGAGTCGAGGGATCCGTCGTGGTCGAGAAGGTCAAGGCGCTTCCGATCGGGCAGGGCTATGATGCCCTGAACGGCGTCTATACCAACATGGTCCAGGCCGGCATCGTCGACCCCGTCAAGGTCACGCGCTCGGCCCTGCAGAACGCGGCGTCCATTGCGGCCATGGTCTTGACCACCGAGACCCTGATCGCCGAGAAGCCCCAGAAGGACAAGGACATGTCCGGCGGGATGCCCGGCATGGGCGGAATGCCCGGCATGGGTGGCATGGGCGGCATGGACTTCTAGGAGCCTGGTCGGAAACCCCGACCGAGCATCGTCGAGGGATTTTTTGTCCACGTCAGGAGCAAAAAGTTGCGGTTTGCTTGAGGCAAATGAGNNGGGGTTTCCGGCTGGGTTCCTAGGCCTGCCCAACCGCGGGGAGGCGCGACCACGAAAGAAGTCGCGGCTCCCCGGGTCCCCCGAGGGCGCCCTCCCGCTGCGGGTCGGGCGCCCTCGCCCTTTGTTCGTCTTCTTGAAGGGCGCGCCCGGCCTGGAAGCGAAAGGGGGGGCCCGATCCCCGATAGAGGAGCTCTTGATCTTGCGTCGATTCATTGCCGTCTTGTGTCTCGTCCCCGTGCTCCTGGCCGTGGCGGGATGCGGCCCTTCGGAGGGCCAGAACATCGGGCTCTACCTGGGCTCGGTGACCATCCACGAGCGCCGTCTGCAGGCCTGGGCCGAGGAACTCGAGACCCTGGTCCCGCGTCAGGGCGAGGAACCAACCGATCTGGCCACAGTCCGCGAGAGGGTCGAGGCCTTGCAGCAGTTGGTGCGGGACGAGCGGACTGAAGTCAGCAAGCTTCACGTGCCCGAGCCCTGCGAGGCCCTGCACAAGATGCATGATCGGGCCTTTGATCTGGCGGCGCGGCGCCTGGGTCTCCTGGCGACCTTCCTGGTCGAAGCCGAGAAGCACCAGAAGGGCACCCTGGCGACTCCAGCCCTGGCCCAGGCGCTGCGCACGACGCAGTCGGACCTGGCGGAACTGGCCGCCACGGCCGAGACCCTGGACGAGGAGATCCGTCAGGCCAAGATCGAACTGGCCCAGAAGTTCCCGGAGGTCCAGGTCCCCGAGGCCGACCCGCCGGCGGTTGCGCCCTCGCCATGAGCGTGAACGCCTCGCGGTTGCTGCCGCACACCGGAGACTTCCAGTGGGCCGGCGTGGTTCCGACGGCCTACAAAGACTCCGGGGATTTCCAAGACGTCACCCGCAGGGTCTTCGTCGGAGACCAGGAGGATCTGACCGCCTTCCAGGTGCGCTACTTCGAGGTCGCGCCTGGGGGGTTCACCACGCTGGAACGCCACCAGCACGCCCATTGCGTGGTAGTCCTGCGGGGGCACGGGGAGGTGGTCTTGAACTGCCAGACCCACCAGATGGGGTTCGCTGACGTTCTCTACGTGGCTCCCTGGGAGTCCCATCAGTTGCGCAACCCCCATCAAGCCGAGCCCCTTGGCTTCCTGTGCATCGTGGATGCGGTGCGGGATCGACCGCAGAGCGTGACCTGCGACTGAGAAAAAAGGGAGCGGGCTCAATCCCTGAGCCCGCTCAAGTTGCCACAGCGAAGAACTCCTCCTGGCCCGGGAAATGCCCTTCCCCCCCGCTGGGGTTGACATCTCGACCGGCCGACCAGGCTTTGGGCCCTCCCGTGGCGCCCCCCGGTGGCTGGTCCAATTATAACTCGAATGTCACGAAAATCCTAGTCCCATTGAACTAGGATATGGGACAATCGGGGAGCAGGCCCCGGCAAGCCGAGCTCACCAGGTGCGGTCACGTTGGCGCAGGCGCGTGGAGTGCGTGTCCAGGGCCCGGCGTTCCTGTGCGGTCAGGGCATCCATCCCCTTCGAGCGGACCTTGTCCAGGATGGCATCAACTTCCCGCTCGAGATCCACCTCGACGGCCGTCGGTTTCGGACCGACTGGCGGCCTTTCCCGCAGGAGCGAGGGTCTTTTGGACCTGGGTTGGGGGACGGCGCGCAGGTGGCGCCGCCGCCACTTGCGCTTCAAGCCTCCCAGGGGCGAGAGGTTGTCGAACCACAGGCCGAAATGGGCCATCCCCACCCCGGAAGCGATGCCCCCCAGGTGGGCGACGTAGGAGACGTTGGAGCCGCCTCCGCTGAAGGCCGAGACGAACTGGATCAGGAAGAAGAGGATCCCCAGGTAGAGGGCTCGGATAGGGATCAACACCAGCACCCAGAGCATGATCGTCTCGTTCGGATGCAAGGTGATGAAGGCGAAGGTGGTTCCCAGGACGGCCGCAGAGGCCCCCACCAGGTAGGGGGCCCCAGGGCTGAACCAGGCGGCGCCGATGGCCACCAGGGCTCCCAGGACGCCGCTGGCCACGTAGACGCGGTAGAACCGGGCGGTGCCGACGCTCTCTTCCAGGGCGGCCCCCAGGAAGAAGAGTCCGACCATGTTCCAGAGCAGATGGAAGAAGTCCTGATGGATCAGCGTGTAGGTGAAAGGCCTCCAGACCTGCAGCCAGGTCCGGGCCGGATCGCTGCGCGGCTCCATCACCACGCCCAGCCATTCGGCCAGGAGAGGGCGCCCTGAGACCAGGCCGACCAGGCCGTCCAGGATGAACATGGCCCCGCAGATCACCATCACGTTGCGAACCCCCGGGGTCAGGCGAACCAATCCGTAGCGCATCGTGTGGTTATTCGGGGAGGGCCTGCGCGAGCACCTGCTCCATGTGCTCGGCGAAGGTGAAGTGCATCTTCTTGCGGATGGGCTCGGGAATCTCCTCCAGGTCCCGGACGTTCTCGGCGGGCAGGATCACCTCGAAGACCCCCGAGTTGTGAGCCGCCAGGACCTTCTCCTTGATCCCGCCCACGGGCATGACCCGGCCCCGCAGGGTGATCTCTCCGGTCATGGCCACGTCCCAGCGCACCGGGCGGTCCAGGATCACCGAGAGGAAGGCGCAAGCCATCGTCACGCCCGCCGAGGGGCCGTCTTTGGGGATGGCCCCCTCGGGAACGTGAAGGTGGAAGTCGTTCTTGTAGTAGTCGAAGTCCAGTCCGGTGCGACCCGCATGGGAGCGAACCCAGGAGAGCGCGGCCCGGGCCGACTCCTTCATGACCTGACCCAGGCTTCCGGTCAGCACCAGTCGCCCTCGGCCCGGGATGAGGCTGGCCTCGATGGTCAGCAGTTCCCCTCCCGCTTGGGTCCAGGACAGGCCGCGGGCGGCGCCGGGGAGGCTTTGTCCGGGGTCCTCGGCGCCCCAGCGAAAACGAGGCACGCCCAGCAGTTTGGGCAGGTCTTGGGACTTCAGGGCGCTCATCCGGCGCCGGGGCCTGCGAGCCTCGACGATCTGGCGGGCACGCTTGCGGCAGAGTCGGGCGATCTCCCGCTCCAGGTTGCGGACTCCGGCCTCGCGGGTGTATTCGCGGAGGATTCGGCGCAGGGCCTCCTCCTCCAGGCTGAACTGCTCGTCCTTCAGGCCGTGCTCCTGTCTCTGCCGGGGGATCAGGAAGCTCGTGGCGATCTGGACCTTCTCGTCCTCGGTGTAGCCGGGGATCCGGATGACCTCCATCCGGTCGCGCAAGGCGGGCGGGATGGTGTCCAGGACGTTGGCGGTCAGGATGAACATGACCGAGGACAGGTCCGCGGGCACGGCCAGGTAGTGGTCATTGAACTCGTGGTTCTGTTCCGGATCCAGGGTCTCGAGCAAGGCCGCCGAGGGGTCGCCTCGGAAATCCGTCCCCACCTTGTCGATTTCGTCCAGGACGATGACCGGATTGCGCGATCCGGCCGTGCACAGGGCCTGGATGATGCGACCGGGGAGGGCGCCCACGTAGGTCCGGCGGTGTCCTCGGATTTCTGCTTCGTCCCGGACTCCACCCAGGGAGGTCCGGTTGAACTCCCGCCCCAGGGCCCGGGCCACCGAGCGGCCCAGTGAGGTCTTGCCCACTCCTGGAGGCCCGACGAAGCACAGAATCGGCCCCTTGTGGGTGCCTTTGAGCTTGCGCACGGCCAGGAACTCCAGGATGCGCTCTTTGACGTCCTCCAGGCCGTAGTGGTCCTCTTCCAGGATCTTCTGGGCCTCTGCCAGGTCCAACCGGTCTTCGGTCAGGCGGCTCCAGGGGAATTGCACCATCCAGTCCAGGTAGGTGCGGATCACGCTCCGCTCGGGGGAGACCGGGCTCATGCGCTCCAGCTTGCGCACCTCTCGCAGGGCGCGCTCCCGGACGTCGTCTGGCATCTCGGCGGCCCGGATCTCCTCGGTGATCTGGGCCACCTCCTCCTGATCCTCATTGGCGTGGCCCAGCTCCTCCTGGATGGCCTTGAGCTGCTGGCGCAGGAAGTACTCGCGATGGCCCTTCTCCATCTCGCGTTCGGCCCGGCTATGGATCCGGTTTTCGATCTTGAGGATCTCCAGCTCCCGGGAGAGGTGGACCGAGACCTTGTGCAGGCGGTCGGCTACGTCCACGGTCTCCAGGAGCGCCTGCTTCTCGGCCAGGGACAGGTCCAGGTGGAAGGCGGCCACGTCGGCCAGGTGGCCCGGGTCTTCGATGTTGAGGACGGCCACGACCAGCTCGGGCGGAATCATCTTGCCCAGTTCTACGGCCTGGCGGAACTGGTTCATCACGACCTGCATGGCGTTCTCGCCCTCGCGTTCGGAGGGGACCGTCTCTTCCAGGGTTCGGGTCAGGACATTGAAGCCGGGTCGGGATTGGAGGGTTTTCTGGATGCGGACCCGGGCGATGCCCTGGACCACCGCGCGGTAGCCCCCGTCGGGCAGGCGCAGGGCTTGCAGGACGGAGCAGTAGGTTCCCGTAGAGTGCAGGTCGCGCCGCGCCGGGTCTTCCTGGGAGGGATCCTTCTGGGTCACCACCACCAGGCCTCGTTCGGCCTCCAACGCACGTTCCAGGGCTCGAATCGAGCGCTCGCGGCCGACCAGAAGCGGGATGATCAGATGGGGGAAGAGCACCACTTCCTTGACTGGAATCAGGTCCAGTTCGCGTTCTTCCTCCAGATCCTGAAGGTCCGGAAGAGACCAGGAACGCGGCTGGAGGAGGCGGGGAAGCTCCCGCTTGCGGTGGGTGGGGCGCGAGGGTCGTGACATGGCGGCACGGATTCTGCGGAGACTCCCGCCCTCCTCCGAGTTCGCTCAAAAGCAAAAGAGCCCCTCGAGAGGGGCTCTTGGTGCGGAAGGAGAGATTCGAACTCTCACGGGTTTTACCCCACAGAATCCTGAGTCCTGCGCGTCTGCCAGTTCCGCCACTTCCGCGTGGGGACAAGCGAGACTATAGCATGGCCCGGATCGGCCGGTCAAGACCCTCCGGGGCGAAATTTCAAGACCTCTTCGCGGGCCAGCCGGTCGCAGGCCTCGTTGTGCTCGTGGCCTGCGTGTCCTGCCACGTGGCGCCATTGGACCCGGTGCCGGGCCGCCGCTTCCAGAAGTCGTTCCCAGAGGTCCTGGTTCTCGACGGGCTTCTTCGAGGAGGTGCGCCACCCGTTGGAGCGCCACCGGTCCAGCCAACCCTCGTTGAAGGCCCGGATCAGGTACTGGGAATCGGAGTGGAGCTCCACCTGGACGGGACGCTTCAGGGCCTGCAGGGCCTCCAGGGCAGCCGTCAACTCCATCCGATTGTTGGTCGTGAGGGGCTCACCTCCACTCAGATCGAGCGTCTTGCCCGACCCTGGATGGATCATGCGCGCGGCCCATCCACCTGGACCAGGATTGCCCGAGCAGGCCCCGTCGGTATAGATCACCACCTGAGCGCTCAAGCCGGGGGGTCTCCATGGTGATCCGGGGTGGACCCGGTCGTGAGGGAGGAGGACTCGCCGGGCAGGCGCTCCACCAGGTCCCGGGTGGTGGTGCGGCTGCCGGGAGTGGGCTCTTCGGCCGGGATCTGCTCGGAGAAGAGCCGGGTCCATTCGGAGAGTCGGCAGGGGAGGGTGTGCTTCTCGCCCTTCCAGGCCTTGTAGCTGCTCCAGGCGGTGATCAACAGGGCGCCCAGGCCCAGGACCTTGTGCACCAGGTAGTAGAGCAGGCCGATGGGCCACAGGAAGCGACCCAGGAAGTCGGCCACGGTTCCCAGGAGGATCATCCCCAGCCAGAGGCTCATCCCCAGGAAGAAGGCCTGGAAGGCGTGGTAGCGCACGAAGGGTTGGCGCCGCAGGACCGGCGAGAGGTTCATGATCAGGAAGGCCAGGGGCCAGAAGGGATAGCTGAGGGCGGCCAGGAGCCGATCCTCCTTGGAAACCTGGGTGGACATGCCAACCTCCTCGTTGCGGTGGGAGGGCGTCTTCGCCTCCGACCGACGGCGTTACTGCTGGAAGATCACCTGGAAGCGCTTCTCCAGACGGCGGTACAGGGGAATCATCCAGCGATCCAGGATCTCGTCAACGGTCTTGTCCTGACCCATTTCGTCCTGGAGGCGTCGGGCGATCTGGCGGGCCGTCAGCTTCGAGGCGGAGTACTCAAAGGTCCGGATCTCGTGGGGACGGCTCAGGAAGGCCCGTCGGCCGAAGTCGCCCCTCAGGAAGAGGCGCCTTCCGTCGGCCGAATACTCGCGGCGTTCGATGGTCCGGGTCGGAATCCAGTCGGGGAACTCCTCGCGGGGGATCTCTTCCAGCCTCCGGAACCGGGGGCTGGAGTGGAACAGGAAGTAGTGGTCCAGGATTTCGCAGCGGGACAGGTGGTCCAGGTAGTAGTAGGTGTTCAACCGGTACTTGCGGGCCCAGCGGAAGTGGTTCTCGACGGTCTGGAACGGCAGTTCAGGCAGGAGCCGGGCCATGGTCTGGTGGACTCCGGCCTGGAAGACCCGGTCCAGGGCGCGCAGCCGATTGCGGTCCAGGGCCTCGGTCTCGCACCAGGCATCGTTGAGGGTCATTCCGGTCAGGAATTCGGTGTCCAGGATGCGCAGACCGAAGGAGCCGGGATCCTCGGCGATGGCGGTGGCCGGGAGCGGCGTCAGGAAGGAGTTGACGCACTCGAAGACCCCGGGCGCCTCCCGCAGCAGGTCCGTGGCGAAATCCAGCGTCTGCTGGAAGGTCTCCTCGGTCTCGTGGGGGCCACCCAGGATGAAGTTGCCGGCCACCGTCAGGCCTCCCACCCGGCCGGCGTGCTGGACCGTCGAGACGACGTGCTCCAGGCGGAGTTTCTTGCGATACTCGTCCAGCATCCTCTGGTTGCCGGTCTCAATGCCGATCTGCAGGCGCGCCATCCCTGCCTCGACCAGCATGTTGATCATGTCGGGGTGGCGGTGGAGGACCTCGGCTCGGCCCTCGCAGAAGAAGACGAAGTCCCGCCCGGTGTTGGCCCGGTATTCGTTCAGCAGGCGACTGATCTCGCGAACCCGGTCGTAGTTGACGGCGAAGACGTCGTCGGTGATGTAGAAGCTCTTGACGTCGTATTTCTCCAGACGCGAGGTGATCTCGGCCACCACGTTGGGGGCGCTGCGGAACCGGAAAGGCCCCTCGTGGACCTTCTGGAAGCAGAAGGCGCACTTGTAGGGACAACCCCGGCCGGTCGAGATGTGAAAGCCGTGGCGGACCCCCAGAAGGTCCTGGTCGGGGAAGGGCAGCTCGTCCAGGTTCCGGATGGTCTGCCCCCGGGGGTTGGTCCGCACGACCCCATCGAGTTTGTAGGTCAGCGCGTCGATGGAGTCCAGGGTGCCGTTCCCGCGCAGGAAGTGTTCTCCGAGATCCCGCATCACGTATTCGCCCTCCCCGCGGACGGCAAGGTCGAAGCAGGGGGAGGCCAGGAGTTCCTCGGGATCGATGTTGGCCAGCGGCCCCCCCAGGACCACCCGGCACTCGGGGTGCCAGGCCTTCATCCAGGTGGCATAGCGCTCGACGGCCTGGATGTTGTCCGAGAGGGTATAGAAGCCGACCAGGGCGGGGCGGGTGCGCTGGACGAAGCTCTTCAGGGCCGCCGGGGTCAGGCCGAAGAGGTCGGAGGTGGACAGGCACTTCACCCGGAAGCCGGCGTCCCGGCAGACCGTGGCGATCGACAAGAGCCCGGCATTGAACAGAGAGTAGTACAGGCTGTAGAAGCTGTCGACGTGGATGAACAGCATGTCCAACCGGTCGTCCTGGCGCCGGGTGATCTTCTGGAGGATCGTCTCAACCTGCACGGGGGCCTCGACTTACGGGAGATGCCTCGATTATGGCCAACCCTGGGGAGCATGTAAAGCAAACCGGCGGGGGGGTCCGCAGTGGACTCGCCGCCGGTTTGCCGGGGGATTGGGGGGCTTCAGCCCCTAGAAGACGCGCTTGGCTCCGAGATAACGGGGTTTGTAGTACGAGTCGCCCAGGTTGCTGACGGTGACGCCCCGGCTGGAGGAGGCGTGGATGAAGTTACCGTTCCCCACGTAGATTCCGACGTGCGATGGCCCCGGGAGGTAGGTCTCGAAGAAGACCAGGTCGCCCGGCTGTTCCTGGCCACGCGTCACCTTCCGTCCCGCCGAGTATTGGACGTCGGCGGTCCGGGGCAAGCGGATCCCCTGCATCAAGTAGATGCGCATGACGAAACCGGAGCAGTCGAACGCCCCGTTGCCGGTGGCGCCCATCGAGTAGGGAGTGCCCATGAAGCGGCGGGCGTTGCCCAGGATCGAGTGGAGCATGCTGCCCCGACGACTGGCGAGCTGGTTGACGCGGTGCCGGTCACCCGCACGGCTGGCTTCGGCGTCCTGCGTGGAGGAGTCCGCAGCCTGGATCCGGACGACCTTGGGGGTAGGGGGCTTGTGGTCCGAACCGTCCAATGCCAGATCGCGGTCCTCCTCGACGGGAAGCACCATGACCAGTCCTTCCGCCAGGCGGGAGGCGTCGGTCTTCAGACCGGGGTTGGCCTGCAGGACCTGGTCGGCCTTCAGGCCGTGCCGGGCGGCGATCGAGTCCAGGGTGTCCCCGGTGCGCACCGAATACAGGATGTCGGCGCGTGCGGGGGAGCTCCCCACAAGGATCAGGGCTAGGGCGGCCGCCGCCGCGAACCTACCGAATTGCACAGAGCACCTCCAGGTGGGACCAGGGCAGGTGTCCTGCGCTGGCCAGGCAGCGGGGGGGACGGTCGTCCCGAGGCCCCGCTCGAGGGGATGCCAGAGTCGCCATTCCGGCGCGTGCATCGACCGCTCGCTTGAAGAATCTTATGAAAGGTTCGCCGGAGGTTCGCTCCTCCTCCGGGGGATTCCTTCTCGAGCGGGCCTGGCAGGGGCGGGAAGGAACGGGGCCGGCGCCCGGGGAATCGCCTGATCGTGCTTTGCCCTGAATGCCGCCAACTGTCTCCTTCTGGCCCGAATTGCCAGTCTTGCGGGGCCCTCCTGCCCGAGCGCAAGCCTCCGCCTCCCATGAACGCGCCGCTGGAGGATCTGCGCCGCTGGATCCTGGATCTGCGCTCTCAGGACATCGAGGGAACCGAGTTCCTCTCTCGGATTGAGGCGCGTCGGGCCCACTACAACCGGGTCCTGGAGGATCTGGGAGGCCTGGAGATTCCCCAGGACATGGAGGCGGAGGTCCAGGATGAACTCCTGGCGGGCCGTCGTGGAATTCAGGGCTTCCTGGAGGCCCTGGGGACCTTGTGCGAGTGGGAGCGCAGCCGCGCCTCCGAGGACCTGGACCGCGCGCTGGCGCTGGCCACCCAGGCCAACAGCCTGCTCAACCAGGCGGTCTCGATGAACTGGAGGACTTTCCAGACCTACCAGGAGTCCGCCGAGGAGTTCCTGGCCCAGGTCGGTTACGAGGCCCCTTCCTGAGAACCGAAAGCCCCCGCTGCAAAAGCTCGCAGCGGGGGCTTTCGGGCTCTTCAGGTGAGTCCGGGGGTCAACGCATCAGCCCGCTCATCGGCTGGAAGAGCGAGTCCTGGAGTCCCACGTTGACCTTGACTCCAGAGTAGACACGCACCTTCTGGAGGCGGTCGTTCTCGTAGATCTCCAACATGAAGGGCATGTGCCGTCCATCGTCCAGACGTCGGATGTCCTTGTAGTCGACTCTCTTCTTGATCGGGGCTCCGCCCTTGTCGCTGGGGATCTGCATCTCCAGCCGCAGGGGGACGTTGCGCTGGACGTCGATGTGGAGGATCCGGACATCTTGGGGGTCGTGGGGGTTGGTGATCTTCACCGAGCGGGTGGCCACGCCGTCGATGGTCTGGCTCCCCCCCAGCTCGTATTTCCGGGCGTTGTCCTGGGCATAGCGCTGGAGGTTGTAGGGGAGGTTCAGGGTGGGGCTGGGAGGATCAGGCGCCTTCTTGACCGGGTACTGGCCCGTGCTGACGAAGTGCCAGGCATTCGTGCCGTCCCGGATCGTGATCACCTGCCGGCCATCCATGGGCCCGCCGGGGTCTCGAATTACCGAGTCGATCCGCAACTTGTTGGGGAACTTGTAGTAGGTCTTGTCCTTCCCGGTCGAGACCAGGTTCCCCGTGTCGGGACTGGCGTCGCTGCACTCCATTTCGACAATCATGTCACGGATGGGCATCTGGCCGGCCACGGTGTACATGCGGTCGACCAGGGCCCGGGGATCCAGGCTCTGGTTGGCTGAGCCGGGTGCACCCGTCGCCTCGCGGTGCCAGACCAGGCCCAGGCAGATCAACAGACAGGCCGTCATGGCCACGGTTCGCAGCTTCATTTGAACTCCTCATTGCACCATGTCGTGGTGGCGCCCCGTGAGAATTGGCTAACCGGATGAAAGACCCCTGCCCCGCGGGCTTGTCGGGTCGGAGTGCAGGAGTCGTACGAAACCTGGACGAAGCTGGTTGGACGTGTGGAATACCAGTCGGGAGGTCTTCCTTGCTCTGCGTCAAGTGCGGCTTCCAGAACTCTGAAGGAGCCAACTACTGCTCGAAATGCAACGCTCAGTTGCCGCGGGTCCTCCATACCCCGGAAGAGGAGGCCGAGCCCGAGGTCCCTCGGATTCACGACCGACTCCAACAGATCGAGGCTGCCGCCGCTCGGGCAGCTTCTGGTGAATGGAACCCCGAAGAGTTCGGGCGGTTTCTCGAAGAGACGGCGGTCATCCTGGCCGAGAAGGAACGGGCCATCCGAGAGATCCCCATTCCCGACGAGGCTGCAGAGGACTTCCGCGAGGAGCTCGAGGTGGGCTACACGGGAATTGACCTGTACAACCAGGGAGTTCAGCGGATGTTCGATTTTGTGGTGGACACGGACCCGCTCTTCCTGGAGGAGGGGCTGGAACTGGTCCGGCAGGGGAACGAGTTTGTCAACGAGGCCATGCGGATCAACCGTGAGAATCGCCGCAAGCTGGAAGAGATGTCCACCGATGCCTCCAGCCTGATGTAGCCGCCCTGGTCCTGCGCGTTGGCAAGAGAAAAGCCCGGTCCGTTCGGACCGGGCTTTCAGCCCTTCAGGGGCGGAGGGGTCAGGCGCCGCGCATGGTTTCCGACCACAGCGCGTTCATCTTGTCGGAGACCTGCTGGCGATACATCAGGGAACTGGTCATGATCTCATAGATCTTGGTCTGAGTGTCCTGCATGATCTTCCACATCTCCATCATCCACTTCTGGCGGTCGGCCATCATCTGGACGAAGATCTTCTGGACCTCTTCCTGCTCTTGCTGATGCTGCTGATAGTTCCGGGCTGCATCCGCCTGGCTGGGACCCCCGTAGGGGCCACCCGGGCCACCCGGGCCGTCCGGGCCGCCGGGATTCCCTGGGCCGTAGGGGCCACCCGGGCCACCTGGCCCGCCGGGTCCGCCAGGCATGTAGGGGCTCAGGCCCTGCTCGGGGGTGCCGGGATAGGCCGGCTCCCATTCGGCGTCCACGATCTCGCCGGTGAGTGGCTCATCCTTGACGGGAACCAGGGCCTGGCTCTTGCCCTCGATCACGGCCGGAAGGTTGGTGGCCTCCTCTTCAGGAGCCGGCAGCATGAGGGGCTCGGAATCCTCGTCCCGGAGCACCCCGATGTGGGAGGCGTTCTCGGAGGCATCCTGAGCCAGGCTCACGTGGTCCTGGGTGAGGTGGACGTGCTCCTCGCTTTCGGCCGGAGTCTGGACGGCCCGCCGGTTGACGAGCTGACGCTGACCGCCCACCTGCTGGAGGTTGGCTTCGTAGGATCTCTGGGGAATCGAGGCGGAGTTGATTCTCTGAGGGCCGGCCATAGGGCCTCCTTGGCTGGGCCACTGATGAGTGCAGACAAGCCTCCACCAGTGAGCGACTGTGCCCTCATTATAGCCGGCGACCGCCCGCAGAGAAAGGTGGAAATGTTGCGGGGGTGTTACAGGTCACCCGGGAGCCGGTCTCCGGAGCACAACCCTTCGACCGGCTTCGAGGTCAACCGATCAGGACCTTGTGCCAGTTGGCCAGGATCGCGTCGTGGACCTTGCGCCGGCGGATCATGACCTCCTGGAAGATCCTCTGGATTTCGGTCTGCAGGTCTTGTGCCAGGGCGGCCAGGCGGGCCTGGACCAGGGCACGTTCGGCGCGCATCCGCGCGTAGATCTGTTCGGCTGCCAGCCGGTCCTGTTGGTCCTTTTCCTTTTCCAACGCCTGTTTTTCGCGGGGGCCCGGCGGAGGGCGGGGTGAGGCCTGCAGGCGCTCGTCAGGCTCTGCGCCGAAGTGAGGTCGGTACTCGTCGTGTGGGAAGGCGACCGTGTTGGAGGGGGCCGGGTCGGCCTGGAGTCGGGGTCTTGGAAAGAGGACTCCGACGGGATCCATTCGCATGGGCTGGGACCTCCAGCCAGGAAATCGGGGAGGACGGTCCGGAGCGCTCCAGCGTCCGGGCCGGTTGGGAGAGGTTCGACTTCAGGACTTGATGTAGTCGTCCCACTTGTTGAACATCTTGTCCTGGGTCTTGGCCCGGTTCACGGTGACCTCTTGCTGGATCTCGAAGATCTTGGTCTGCGTGTCCTGCAAGATCCTCCAGCGCTCCATCTGCTGCTTCTGGGCTTCCATGGCGGTGGTCGCCTGGATCGTCTGGGCTTGCTGGTAGTCGGACATGAACATCTGGAACTGGGCAACCGAATTGGCTTGTCCGATCATCTGACACCTCCCGGCTGGTTCGGGCCGAAGACGTTCACGGCCCGTCTTGATCCTAGCCCTCGGTCCTGCACCGGGATTTGTCCGGGATCTTGCCGGGATTTGTCCGAAATCTTGCCGGGATTTGAACTCCTGAGGGGGACAAGATGAAGACGGCCCGAGTCGCCTCGGGCCGTCTGTCTTGAAGAGCCGGGAACTGAACGCTCTAGGAGCGGATGTACTCATCCCACTTGTTGAACATCTTGTCCTGGGTCTTGGCCTTGTTCACGGTGACGTCCTGCTGGATCTCGAAGATCTTGGTCTGCGTGTCCTGCAGAATCTTCCAGCGCTCCATCTGCTGCTTCTGCGCGTCGGCGCCGATCTGCGTCTGGATCGTCTGGGCCTGCTGGAAGTCCGACATGAACATCTGGAACTGGGCGACTGAATTGGCTTGACCGATCATGGGGACACCTCCCTTTTCTGGAACTTTACCTTGAGGTTATTATCACGAGGAGCCCGGCCGAAGTAAAGGGGGGAAGCTCAATTCGCTCCAGAAACTTCGTCGGCCTCGTCCAGGAGGCCCGCGTCGGGGGTGGCCTCCGGCAGTCGAATCCCCGTCTGGCGAAGATCCTCGGCGATCTTCTCGTTGTTCTCATACAGGGTCAGGATCACCCCGTCGCGAGCGGCGGTGACGACGACCTCCAGGACCTCGACGATCCAGTTGCCGATGTCGACCTCCTTGCCCGCCGAGATCTGCTCGGAGATCCTTCCGCACTCCCAGTTGACCCGTTCCCGGGTGCGATCCCAGACATCCAGATACATCCGGTTGAAGATGCTGATCATCTCTTCCGGAGTCAGGCCGATACGAGTCTCCATGGGGTCTAGACCTCCCGATTCTGGCATGGGGCTTCTTGGGATGTCGGATCAGGCACCTTCAGCCAGTCTCTGTCCGATTTCCCGGATGTAGCGGTCGATCCCTGGCAGCCCCAGGGAACGGACCTCTGAACAGGATGCGCGTAGCGCCTCGACGATGTGGTCGATGTCGGCCTCCGCGCAGATGAACGGTGGGGACATCCTCAGGACATGGGGGGCGTGGGACATGCTGGGGAGGATCATCCGATGCTCCTTCATCAGCAGCATCGAGATCATCAGCCCGTATCGAGGATCCCGGGTCAGCAGGCAGCGCATCAGCCCCTGGCCCTGCTGGCCGGCCAGCACCGAGGGGAAGGCCACTCGCAGCGTTTCCAGGCCCGCCTCCAGGCGCTCTCCCAGAACGGCGACGCGTGAGACGAGGTCTTCCGATTCCACGACGTCCAGGGTGGCCAGACCTGCCGCACAGGCCAGGGGGTTGCCTCCGTAGGTCGAGTTGTTGAACAGGGGACGGCTCAGGGCGGCCTCCTGGATGCGTTGGTTGAACATCAGGGCCGAGATCGGCATGACTCCGCCCGAGAGGGCCTTGCCGACCGAGATCATGTCTGGGACCACCCCGGAGTGTTCGGCTGCGAACCAACGACCGGTCCGCCCCAGGCCGCACTGGATCTCGTCGAGGATGAGCAGGGCGCCGGTCTCATCGCAGATCCGGCGCAGGCCCTGGAGGTATTCCGCCGGAGCCACCGAGCAGGCCGACGCCCATTGGACCGGCTCCAGGAAGACGGCGGCGGTGGTCGAGCCGATGGCGGCCCGAGCAGCCTTCAGATCCCCGAAGGGCAGCAACTGGACGGGTTCCAGCAGCGGCGAGAAGCCTTCGCGCCAGTAGGGGACGCCGCTGATGGAGAGGGTCCCCACCGACATCCCGTGGTAGCCCATCTGCATGCCGACCAGGCCGGGGCGGCCGGTCGTCAGGCGGGCCAGTTTCAAGGCCGCCTCCATGGCTTCGGTGCCGGTGGAGCCGATGTAGCCGAAGGGCATCTGGCCGGGCACGAGTCGGGAGAGCCGTTCCAGGAGCTCCAACTGACCCGGGATCAACCCTGTCCGGACGGACAGGCCGCCGCGGTCCAGTTGACGGCGCACGGCCTCGGTCACTTGAGGATGGGAGTGGCCCAGGGCGAAGACCCCGCCGGCCCCGACGGCATCGAAGTGGGGCCGACCCATCGGGTCGTAGACGTAGCATCCCTCGGCGCGCCATTCGATGAACTCCTCGTGGAGGAGGCGCAGGTTGCGGGCCAGTTGGGGATGCACGTGACGTTCCAGGCGCCCCAGGACGGTCTCGGTCAGCTTCTGGTTTTGCTCTTCGGTCAGGGTCGGGTCCAGGTTCAGCCATTCGGTCACCGGGCAATCCTCCGTTCGGGGGCGGGCTTGGGGGTCGGGGTGGGCCTCTTCAGAAGGCGACCATGCCGACCGAGTTCACGTTCACCTTGGGGGCGATCTCGTTCCAGGAGAGGATGACCAGGTTCGGGAACGAGCGTTCGGTCAGCTTGCGCAGGGCCGGACGGACCTGGGGCGCCACCAGCAGGATGGGCTGCAATCCCCGTTCCTGCAGGGAGTTCACCTGCTGGGAGATGGCCTGGAGGATCTCCTGCCCCACGTTGGGGTCCAGCGTCAGGAAGGATCCCATGTCGGTCCGTTGGATGGCGCTCTGCACGAGCTGCTCGATCTGGGGGTCCAGCGTGATCACGTTGATGGTCCCCTCGTTGTTCGAGTACTCCTTGCAGATGACCCGGGACAGGGAGACGCGGCAGAACTCGGTCAGCATCTCCGGATCCTTGGTCATGTGCACGTGGTCGGCCATGGTCTCCAGGATCGAGACCAGGTCGCGGATCGAGACCCGCTCCCGGACCAGGTTCTGCAGGACCTTCTGGACCTCGCCCAGGGAGAGGGCATCGGGGATGACCTCCTTGACCACCGCCGGGTGGGTCTTCTTGACGGTGTCGACCAGGGCCTGGACCTCCTGGCGGCCCAGGAGCTCGTTGGCGTGGGTGCGCACCACCTCGGTGAGCTGGGTGGCCACCACGCTGACGGGGTCGAAGATCATGCAGCCCAGCCGCTCGGCGTCGCCGCGCTGTTCGGGGGAGATCCAGACCCCGGGCATGCCGTAGGTGGGGTCGACGGTCTTGGTCCCCCGGAGGTTCTTGAGCTTCTCTTCGGGGCCGATGGCCAGGAACTGGTTGACCTGGACCTCGCCCTGGGCCACCTCGATCTCCTTGATCTTGATGACGTAGGCGTTGGGCTTGAGCTGCAGGTTGTCCCGGAAGCGGACGCCGGGAACCACGATGCCCAGTTCCAGGGCGATGTGGCGTCGGATCGAGGTGACCCGGTCCAGCAACTTGGCGCCCTGGTTGGGGTCGACCAGGGAAAGCAGGCCGCGCCCGACCTCCAGGGAGATCGGATCCACCTGCATCAACTGGACCACGCTCTCTGGCTTCTTGGTGTCGGCCTTCTTCTGCTGGTCCTGGGCCTGGGCGGCCACCTGGGTGACCTCGACCTTCTTCTTGTCCAGGATCGTGCCGATGAAGAACAGCGGGCCGGCAATCCCGAAGAAGGTGATGTCCAGGGGAATCGGCATTCCCATCAGCATTCCCAGTCCGCCCAGCATGGCCATGAAGCCCGCCGCCAGTTTCAGGGCTCCGGGTTGGGCCGTCACCTGTTGGACGATATCGCTGCCCAGGTTCGACTCCGAGGCCGCGCGAGAGACGACCATACCCATTGCGGTGGACATCAGGAAGGCGGGCAGGGTCGTGATCAGGCCGTTTCCGATCGACAGGATCGCGTAGGTGTCCAGGGCGCCGCCCTTCCCGGCCACTGGCATGCCGTGGTAGAGCACGCCGATCAGGATTCCGCCCACCACGTTGACGATCATGATGACCACTGCGGCCATCGCGTCGCCTTTGACGAACTTGCCGGCACCGTCCATGGCGCCGTAGAAGTCCGCTTCGCGTTCGATGTCCTTGCGCTTCTTCTTGGCGGTTTCGGCGTCGAGGAGACCCGAGTGGAGGTCGGCGTCGATGGCCATCTGTTTGCCGGGCATGGCATCCAGGGTGAAGCGGGCCGCCACCTGGGCGATGCGCTCGGCACCGTTGGTGATCACCATGATCTGGATGATGATCAGGATGATGAACATGATGAACCCGACGATCAGGTTGCCTCCCACGGCAACCTTTCCAAAGGTCGGGATCAGGTGTCCGGCACCGATGGGCATTCCTTCAGGCCAGGCTGCAGTTGGTGGAGACCGGAGGTTTCCATACAGCAGGACCATGCGGGTGGCCGACACGTCCAGGGCCAGTCGGAACAAGGTGGCCACCAGCAGTGCGGTCGGGAAGACGGCGAATTGCAGGGGCTCTTCGATGTAGATCGAGATCAGGACCGTGATGACGGCGGTGGCCATGTTGAAGGCCAGAAAGACGTCCAGGAGCCACGGGGGCAGGGGGATGATCAGCATCGAGACGATGCCGATCACCACCACCGCAATGCCGACGTCGGAATACTTCAGAAAGCGGAGAAATGGATGGTCTCCGCCCGGGCCAGGTTGGGCGCTCATGGACGACTCCCGGGGTCTTCAGGGTTCTGGAGGAAATTCTGGTCTTTGGGGAAGGTCAAGCCCGGCCTCCGCCGGCTCTGCGAGCGCCCGCCACGGCCCGGGCTGTGGGGCGGGCGGCGATCTGCGGGGCGCTGCGGGCCATGCGCCGACGGCGAAGGAGCTCGCGCTTGCGCTTGAGCTTGATCACGTAGGCCAGGACCTCGGCGACGGCCTTGTACATCTCGGTGGGCACGGCTCCGCCGATTTCGCAGGCTTTGAACAGGGCTCGAGCCAGTTCCACGTTTTCCACGATGGGGACCTCGTGGTCCTCGGCCATCACCTTGATCTGGCGGGCGATCAGGTTCTCGCCCTTGGCGACGACCACCGGGACCGGGTCGGTTCCCTGTTCATAGCGCAGGGCCACCGCGTAGTGGGTCGGGTTGGTCACCACCGCCGAGGCGTTGGGGACCTCTTCCATCATCCGGCCCTGGGCCCCCTGGCGCATCAACTGGCGAATCTTGGCTTTGACCTGGGGGTTGCCTTCCGTGTCCTTGTACTCATCTTTGAGCTCCTGCATGCTCATGCGCATCTGCTTCATGAACTGCTTGTGCTGGAAGACGTAGTCCACCGCGGCGATGGTGATCATCCCGATCAGGACCTGGCCGACCAGACGCTTGATTGTGGCGAAGACCAGGGCCAGGGTGGCCGTCAGGGGCATGGTGGGCGCGGTCCGAAGCTCGGGCAGGACGCCGGAGACCACCTTGTAGCAGAGCCAGCCCACGATGGTCAGTTTGGCGACCTGCTTGACCAGCTCCATCAGCGACTTGGCGCTGAAGATGCGCTTGAAGCCTTCGATGGGGTTGATCTTGTTCAGGGTTGGCTTGAGGGGCTCGGCTGAAAAGATGAACTTCACCTGGGCGATGTTGGCCAGCAGCGCCATCAGGAAGGCGCCCAGCAACAGGGGAGCCAGCACCGTCAGGATCGTCCCCATGACGAAGACGATGTCCGCGAAGAAGTTTCGCTCCGCCAGGTTGAAGGTCGGAATCAGGCGCCAGGTGTAGATCGTGAACTCACGGATCCGACCAAGCATCATCGGTCCGGCACCGATCATGACGCCCGCCACGGCAACCAGCAGGAGGGTGGAAATCACCTCCTGACTCTTCATGACCTGGCCCTTCTTGCGAGCTTCCTGGAGCTTGTGCTCGGTTGGCTCTTCAGTCTTGTCGCTATCCTGGCCGCCCATACGTCACCTCCCTGGAGGAACCATCAACTTGATGCTCTGGACCAGCTGGTTGATGTTCATGTCGAACTGCACGCTGATCACGCGCACGATGAGGGGAAGACTCAAAGTCAAGAGTGCCAGGCCGATGGCGATGTTCAGGGGGAAGCTCAACATGAACACGTTCATCTGGGGAGCCACCCGCGCCAGCAGGCCCAAGGCGCACTGAGTGATGAAGAGGGCGGCCAGAGCAGGGGCCGCGATCTGGGTGCCGACCACCAGCAGGTTGCTGGTCAGCCGGATCATTTCGAAAGCGATGTCGCCGGTGATCTGGAAGTAGGTGACCGGGACGACCCGGAAGCTGGCTTCCAGGGCGCGGATCAGGGCGTGGTGCCCGTCCAGGACCAACCACAGGTTCATGGCCAGGTAGAAGTGGACCTTCCGAAGCAGGTTGACGGCGCCGTGACTGGCGGGGTCGAAGGAGGCCGCCACCGACAGGCCCATCTGGATGTCCAGCATCTCGCCGCCGAACTGGGCGGCGGCCATGACCAGGAAGGAGACGAACCCGAGGACCAGCCCGACGCAGGCCTGGGTCAACAGGGCACCGATGAAGGGGAGGAGGTCCTGCGGGATGTCCGGTGGGACCGGGATGTGCGGGTACATCACCAGGGTCAGGGTGACGGCCATGCCGGCCAGGATTGGCTTGGGGATGTGGTGACTGCCGAAAATGGGAGCCTGGACGAACACCAGCACGATGCGGGTGAACGCCAGGAGCCCCACGGCAAACAACTGCATTCCCGTATCCATGAACCTCCTACCTCGGACCCATGTTGGCGATGTCGCTGAACAGGCGGATGGCGAAGTTGGACAGCATGTTGAAGATCCAGGTCCCGCACAGGACCACGGACAGGAACGTGGCCACGATCTTGGGGACGAAGGAGAGGGTCTGTTCCTGGACCTGGGTGGTGGCCTGCAGGATGCTGATCATCAACCCGACGGTCAGGGCCGACATCAGCATCGGAGCCGACAAGATCAGGATCAGGTACAGAGCCTGGGTGGTGATGCCCAGGACGTAGGATTCGCTGAACAGTTCGGCTCCGACGAAGAGCATGGGGACTCCTTTGGTACGGCTACCTGGGGGTATTGAAGCTCTCGACGACTCCTCGGATCACCAGTTGCCATCCATCGATCATCACGAACAAGAGCAGTTTGAAGGGGAGCGAGATCGACATGGGCGAGAGCATGAACATTCCCATCGACATCAGGACCGAGGCCACAACCATGTCGATGACCAGGAAGGGGATGTAGAGCAGGAAGCCGATCTCGAACGAGGTCTTGATCTCGGACAGCACGTAGGAGGGGAGCAGGACGTAGAAGGGGATCTCCTTGCGGGTCTTCACCTTGACCCGGGCGATGTCCGAAAACAGCAGCAGGTCCTTGTCGCGGGTCTGGTAGAGCATGAAGTCCTGGATGGGGGAGTAGGCCTTGGCAAAGAACTCGGCCTGGGGGATCTTGCCGCCCATGTAGGGCTGCAGGGCTTCGTTGTTGATCTTTTCACCGACCGGCGCCATCACGAACATGGTCAGGAACAGCGCCAGCCCCATCAGCACCTGGGTCGGGGGGACCTGTTGGGTTCCCATGGCGGTGCGCAGGAAGCTCAAAGTGATGGTGATCCGGATGAAGGCCGTGCACATCGCGAGGATGTAGGGGGCCAGGGAGAGCATGGTGAGCCCACCCAGCAGCAACAGGAAGGTCGAAAAGGTCTGCTGTTCTCCAGCCTCCTTCCCGTTGATCGAGATGTTCGGCATGTTCAACTGAGGGAACGGGTTCTGTGCCCAGGTCTCCTGGCTGCACAACAGGGTTGCACCCAGGGTGAGCAGGGCCAGGGCTCCGAGTCGGGTGGCAAGTCGACGCCGGCTGGTCATCGTGGTTCAGGACCCTTCTGTCGGGGACTCAGGCCGGGCAGGGCCGAAAGGTGTCGAGTCAGGACCTCTCCGAGCAGGTTCCGGGAGGGTTCGGTGGTGCCGGGCGGGGCCGGGTCGGTGGGCGATGGAATCTGCTGGGCGAGTCGGACCTCTTCGGGGTCGAGTTCAGCCAAGGTCTGCACGCCGTGTTCGGTCATCCCGACCAGGAGGTGTCGCCCGGCGACCTCCACCACCATCAATCCCCGTCCCGGTCCCAGGGAGTGGCGCTCGAGGATGTTCAGCAGCTTGCGGCGAGACCCCGGCGCACGCGCCATGCCGGCCATCCCCGGGGCGATCAGGCGCAGGATGCCCCAAATCAGGAGGCTGAGCAGGGAAAGCACCAGCAGGGTCTTCTGCAGGTGAGCCAGGAAGTTCGAGCCTTGGGTCGGAGAATCCGAGCCTGGGGGCCAGGCGGCGTCCTGCAAGGTCGCTTCGCCCTGCGCTGTGGGAGTCGGCACGGCCTGCACCAGGGGGGGGCGAGGTCCTTCCGTCGGGACCGCAGGCATCGGGGGGGCCGCGCCGGTCTGGGAAGGGGCGGCCTGGGCGGTCGCAGGCGAGGGCGTCTGCGCCTGGGCAGAGGGCCGGGTCTGCGGGGAGGCCAGAAGGCCCAGCCCGACCAGGCCACTCAGAGCCAGCAGGAACACCAGGAGAGAGGTCTTCAGGGACCTCTTCCATTGCCCGGTGGTCTGCTGGAGGAGCCTCAGGTTCATGATGCTCTGGCAATCTCCGTAATCCGGACGCCGTAGTTTCCGTCGATCTCGACCACTTCCCCGCGAGCAACCAGTTGGCCGTTCACCCGCAGGTCGACCGGTTCGCCAGATTCCTTGTCCAGATCGATCAACGAGCCCTGGGCGATCTTGAGGATTTCCCGGACCGTCCGGTGGGTCCGTCCCATCTCGGCTTCGACGATCAGAGGGACGTCGAAGAGGATGCCCAGGTCTTCGGGAGGTTCCTGGTGCGCCGGAGCCCGGGCCCCTCGTCGGGCGGTTCCGCGTGCGTGGCTGTCCAAGTCGAGGTCTCCTTCTGGGTGGGGTGTCTTGATGGCAGGTCTGGAGATGAATCCGCCTATTTGACGATTTCGAGGATCCGGACGCCGTATTTTCCGTCGATCTCGACGACTTCGCCGCGGGCGATCATCTTGTTGTTGACCAGCAGATCGACCGGTTCACCGGCCTCCTTGTCCAACTCGATCACCGAGCCCACGGTCAGGCGAAGGATGTCGCGGACCAGCCGTCGCGAGCGACCCAGTTCCGCCTTGACCTCCAACGGGACGTCCTTGAGCAGGTCGATGCTGGAAGCCGAGGCCCCGGCTGGGGCTCCACCTCCTTCGATCATTCCGAACTGAACGGATCTTGGGCCCTGGTCATTCATCGAAATCTTCGTCTCCCTCCTGCAGGACGCGGCTGACCTTGCAGGCCAGTTTGCCGTCCTTGATCCCCGGATGGCCGAGGAACTTGGTGCGGTTGTTCACCTTCACGCGCAGAGGTTGGCGGATCTCAGTGTCCAGTCGGATGGTGTCTCCCACCTCGATGGTCATGAGCTCCTGGAAGAGCAACTCCGCGCGACCCAGGGTCACGGCGACCGGGACCTTGGCCCCTTCCAGGTTCTTCGCAAAGATCGGCGCCATCTGCTGTTGGGTCTGCGGGGCCGTGGTCTCCCGGGAGAGCATGAACTCGTCGAAGGAGGCTTTGGGGATGCAATCCCTCAGGTAGCGGAAGGGCAGGCAGACGTTGATCAGTCCGCCCGCCGAGGCGATTTCGGCCTGGAAGGGCACGATCACCATCAGCTCGGAAGGGCTGGAGATGTGGACCGCCATGGGGTTGAATTCCAGGCTGCCAAATTGGGATTTGACGGTCTTGACGTCCTTCCAGGCTTCTCCGTAGGCTTCCAGGATTCTCGACAGGGGCTTCTGGAGGACGGCCTTCTCCAGGTCCGTGAAGTAGGGGCGCATCTCCTCGCGAGGAGGCTGACCCTTGCCGCCCATCAGGCGTTCGAACAACGCGAAGGCCAGGTTGAAGTCGATGTCGATGAAGCCCTGGACTTCGGGCTCGAGGCGGAACACCATGATCGGAGTGGGATCTGGAAGTGAATTCAGGTAGGAATGGTAGCTTCTGGGGACGATGGTCAGAAGCTCCATCTGGAACTTGGCCTGCAGGAGCGGGGCCAGTTGGGTGATCACGGCTTCCGAGAAGCCCACGAAGACCTTTTCCAGGAACTTGGTCTGGTCCGCCGAGAACTTCTCGTTCCTGCCAAATTGGTAAGACGAGGCCGCGTCGCCGCGTCGGGACGACGTCAGTCGCATGATCTCGTCGTAGTTTCCGGAGTCGTGGCGCAATCATGCCTCCCAAGGACCGGGATCAGGAGCGAGCCGGCTTTGGCCGTTCCCTCAGGGATTCCAGGTCATGCGATTATAGCACCCGACTTCACCCACTTCCACAGAAGCCCTTCACGTCTGGCCCCTGCCTCGCGGCGACGGCAGGAATGCGCCTGAAGACACGTCGAGGTTGGAGGGGGGCCCTCCAACCTCGACGGATCCGCACGGGACCAGTGAACTAGCGGACCAGGCCGATTGCCGACTGGGTCAGCTTGTCCATCGCCTTGAAGGCCGCGAAGTTGGCCTCGTAGTTCTGCTTGGCCATCCCGATGGCAGCAGCCTGCTGGGCGAAGTCCACGTTGGCCAGCTCCAGGCTGCCGGCCGCCACGCGGCCCAGGGCGCCCTGTCCAGCCACACCGACCACGGCGTTGCCGGAGTTCTCGCTCTGGGCGAAGGTGGTGGTTCCGGTCTTCTTCAGGCCACTGGCGTTGGCGAACGAGGCCACCGAGACCTGATACAGGGGGACCGACTCGGTCACCGACTGACCCGTGGTCGGGTCGGTGATGGTCTGCTCACCGTACATCTTGCCGGTCTCATCGAAGTGGAAGCCCGTGTACTTTCCACCATAGAGTTTGGTGTTCGGGTCCATGGACAGTTCGATGGCTTGCGGGTCGGAAGAGATGTTCCCCTGGGCGTCCAGCTTGTAGCCCATCACCTTCTTGCCTTCAGGGTTGGTCAACGTCCCGTTGTTGAAGGCGAAGCGGCCATCCCTGGTGTAGTGGTTCTGGAAGCCGTCCGAGACCATGAAGAACCCCTGGCCATCCATCGCCAGGTTCGTGGGGTTCTGGGTCTGGAAGAGCTGGCCCTGGCTGAAGATGATGCCGCTCTGCTGGGTCTTGGCGCCACCGCCTCCCATCGTCTGGCCCATGATGTCGTTGAACTGGACCGATTCGGCCTTGTAGCCGGGGGTGAACTGGTTCTGGAGATTCTGGAAATAGGAGTTCAGCATCGTCTGGTTCTGCTGAATGGCGTTGGCTGAGTTGTTGAAATCAAACATGTTGCGTCTTGCAGCCTCCTTCGACCCGTGTGGACCCACCTGTCGTCCGTCGTGCCTCCTGCCGGGAGGCGGAATTTTCGCTATCTGGGGCATTCTCAGGATAGCAACCTGTCGTTGCCGCCCGTTGAACACATTGTTTCCGAGATGTTAATCTCGGCGTCCGAAACTGTAACATTCGTTGTGGAAGGGCCGAAGGCCGGCCCCCCCACAACGAGGCGTCAGGCGAGCTCGTCGACCAGATCCACCTCGATCTGGCCCAGGCGGATCCCCCGCTCTTCAACCCGCTTGCGCAGGTCCGAACGGCTCTCCTGAAGGACCTCACGGGTGTCCTGAGAGGTGGTCGAGAACCGGGCGCTGACCACGCCGCCTTCACCTTGCACCAGCTTGATCTTCAGCTCGCCCAGGTACTCGGGGTTCAGCTTCAGGTGCAGCTCGTCCCGGTTGGCCAGGTTGCGCAGTTCCATGTGTTGGACGATCTGGTCGATCACCTCGCGGCGCTTCTGGGTCTGGGCGTTCTCCCGGCCTGGCGTCGTCTGGCCGGCCTGGCGCACGGCGGCTGCAGCCAGACCGTTCTCGGTCGAGGTGCCGGAATCGGCCTTGTTGGCGGAGGAAGAGGCGGCCATCCCGGCCTCGGCGCTGGTCGACCCGCGCAGGGGGGAGGCCTCCTTGTCGCCCTTCTGTTCCTTGGAGAGGTGCTCGAGGAAGCTGGAGACCTGGGCGCGGGAGTTGGTGCGGGTCAGATTGGCCATCTGCGTGAAGCTGAGTTCCCGCATGTTCAGGCCGCGCTCGGACATCATCCGCTGCAGTTCCCGCAAACCGACTCCGTCCCGGGTCCCCGCGTCCATCTTCAGGGCCTGCTTCTCGGCCAGGCTCATGGCGTCGGGGTTCTTGTACATCATCTGGTACAGGTAGGCTCGAGAACCCATGGTCTTGGGATCGGTCAACTTGGGGTCGGAGGCTTGCGTCTGGTTGCGGGCCGCGTCGTCCTGGCGGCGCTCGGCCTCGGCCTTGGCGCTCTGCTTCTCGGAGATCAGGTTCTCGCTCTGCCGGGCTCCCAACCGGTTGCCCCCCGTCGCCTTCTCCAGGGCCTGGGAGAACGCGTCTGCATCCACCCCACCGGCCTTGCTTGTGGAAGAGGCCCCGTCGCGAGACGGAGCAGTCGAGCCCATCATCGAGATCAGCATCTTGTTGTCCATCCACTCGCTCCTTTTTCCTGGGTGCCCGGCCGGGTTGCGACGCCCCGGGGAGGGGGTCGCGTCCGCCTGGCGGTCGGCCGCGCTTGCGGGCACGGCAGCGGTCGGTCCTTGAACCTTGGAGCCTGCCTCCTGTCAATCGGAGTCCGTCCGCCGCCGCACGAGGGTGGGGCCGCCGACTCCGGTTTGAGGAGTCGGCGCGGCTAAATTGCCCCCCGGTTCTCCTTGAAGCCTCGATAGAACTCGAGAACGTTTGAGACGTAGTGTTGGGTTTCCTGGTAGGGAGGGATTCCTCCGTGCTTTTCGACAGCTCCGGGACCGGCGTTGTACCCGGCCAGCGCCTTGCTGATATTGCCATCGAACCGGTCGAGCAGGGAGCGCAGGTAGCGAGTCCCACCCATGATGTTCTGCTGCGGGTCGTAGGAATCCTTGACGCCCAACCCCGCGGCGGTCTCAGGCATCAACTGCATCAGGCCCTGGGCTCCACACCAGGAGGTGGCCTGGGGGTCAAAGGCGGATTCCTGTTTGATCACGGCCCGGATCAGGCTCTCATCCACATTCCATTTCTGGGAAGCCTCGCGGATGATGCCATCAAACTGAGCAGGATCGGGCCTGGAGCCGCCCGCCCTGGAGAGTCCCTGGGTGGGGCGGAACTTCTGGTCCTCGGTCATCGAGTTCACCAGTCGCTCGAAGCTGACCCCGTCGGCGCTCTGGCTGGAGCCGGAGACCACGCGAGGCGGGGCGGAACCGGTGGTCAAGCCCCGGTTTGACTCGAATCTGGTCTCCAGGGACTGGAGCCTCTGTTCGATCTGGTTGATCCGGTCGTAGACAGACATCTCTCTCCTCCTTGGCGGGCCTGCCGTGCCCTCAGCCGGTCGCTTGTTCTCGTGCGTATTTCAATGTGGCCAGCTCGTCGAGCATCTTGGCTTCTGCGGTGTCGATTTCAGCCTGCCAGACCTCTTGACTGGTCTCCTTGTGCTTTTCGTAGGTCTTTCGTTCCTGGGCTGCCCGGATCAGGTTCTGGCGTTGCTCCACGATTCGGATGGCCAGTTCCTTCAGGCGCAGTTCCTGGTTGAGGATCAGGTTCTCCAGGTGCTTGATGTGTTGGGGGAAGAAGCGCAGCCCGTTGATGTCCAGGGTTCCGTTGCGCTGACGCTCTTTGAGCTCGGCGCGGACGGAGGCCAGTTGCGCCTCGAGTTGCGCCTTGAGCAGACGTTCCTTCTCCTCTTCGGCAAGGAGCTTGGCGAGTTTCTCCTTCTCGTCATCCTCCTTCTTCTTCTTGAGGTCGAGGATCTTCTCCAGGCGGTAGCGGAACTTCGGCTGGGCCATCAGTCCCCTCCAAACATCTCCAGGAGTCGCTTGCGCGTCTCCTGGAAGGGGGCCGGCTCATAGACCCCTTGGGTCAGGAAGGCCTGGACCTGGTCGATCATCTGGATGGCGTAATCGACCTTGGGGTTGGACCCGCGCTGGTAGGCGCCGATGTTGATCAGGTCCTCGTTCTCCTGGAAGGTGGCCAGGACGTTGCGCAGTCTGCCGGCCGCCTTCTGGATGTCGTCGGGGTTGATCTCGGTGAAGAGTCGGGAGACCGACTGCAGCACGTCGACAGCGGGGTAGCGGTTCTTGTGGGCGATCTTGCGGTTCAGGACGACGTGTCCGTCCAGGATCGAGCGCACGGTGTCGGCGATCACCTCGTTCATGTCGTCGCCCTCGACCAGGACCGTGTAGATGGCGGTGATCGTTCCCCGAGGCGAGGTCCCCGAGCGTTCCAGCAGTTTGGGGAGGATGGCGAAGCAGGAGGGGGTATAGCCTTTGGTGGCGGGTGGCTCTCCGACGGCCAGACCGATCTCGCGTTGAGCCATCGCGAAGCGGGTCACCGAGTCCATCATCAGGATGACATCACGCCCCTGGTCGCGGAAGTACTCGGCCACTGCGGTGCCGGTGTAGGCTCCCTTCAGGCGGACCAGGGCGGGCTGGTCGGAAGTGGCCACCACGACCACCGAGCGCTTCATGCCTTCCTCGCCCAGGTCGCGCTCCAGGAAGTCGCGTAGCTCACGACCGCGTTCGCCGACCAGGGTCAGAACGCTGATGTCCGCCTCGGTGTTGCGGGCGATCATGGACAGGGTGGTGGACTTGCCCACGCCAGAGCCGGCGAAGATGCCAACGCGCTGGCCCTTCCCGAAGGTCAGCATGGAATCCAGGACCCGGACGCCCAGAGCCAGTGGTTTGTCGATCCGGGGGCGGGTGATCGGGTTGGGGGGGTCGTTGTAGATGGGATACTCCACCTCCCATTCCAGCGGACCCTTCCCGTCGATGGGATTGCCCAGGCCGTCCAGGACCCGTCCCAACAACTTGGGGCCGACCCGGACCGACAGCGGCTTGCCGGTGGCCCGGACCTCGCACCCCGGGCCGATCCCGCCCAGGTCGCCCAGGGGCATCAGCATGACCTTGCTGGCCTTGAAGCCGACCACCTCGGCCCGTGTGGGGTTGCGCCCTTCCTTGTCGTAGATGTAGCACAACTCGCCCACCTTGACGGCAGGGCCCTCCGATTCGATGGTCAGGCCGATGACCTGCGTGACGCGGCCGTGCATCCGGATGGTGGTGCATCGGTTGACCGCGCGGAGGTAGCGAGACAGGTCGATGGTGGGGGTGGGGGTCAGCTCGGGAAGGGGAAGGGAAGCCAGACGTTCTGCCGTCTGCGGGATCACGGTCTCGGGATCGGGAAGGTGGTCAGCGAGACTCATCGCTTTCATCCACCTCCTCTCTTCCCTGGGTCACCCTCTCGAAGGCCAGGTCGATGGCTGACAGTTGGGTGACCAGGCGGGCATCCACGTTGCCCAGGTTGGTTTCGATGATGCAGCCCCCAGCCTCGACCTTGGAGTCCACCACCAGCTCGAAGTTCTTGAGACCTTCGACCATCCTGGCCAGGGCAGTCCGGTCCTCATTGACGATGTGGTAGTCGTCGGGGGAGACCCGGATCAGGACCTCTTCGCGGTCCTTGATGCCGGTCAGTGCCTGGCGCACCACGCCCATGATCACCTCGCCGCTGGAACGGACCTCTTGATCGATGATCTTCTCGGCCACTTTGATGGCCAGTCGGGCCAGCTCGGTTTCGGCGGAAGCCAGCAGCTTCTCTCGCTCCCGGATGGCCTGTTGGTACAGGTCTCGGGCATGCTTCATCATCCGCGCGAACTCTTCACGCCCCTGGCGGCGGCCCTCTTCGCGGCCTTCCTCGATCCCGCGTTCGGCCGCTTCCCTCTGGGCCATGTTGGCGTGCAGACGAATCTCCTCGATCAGGTGTCGGGCCTCGGCCTGGGCCTCGGTCACCATCTGTTGGGCCTTGCGGCGGGCCTCTTCCAGGATCTGCTGGTCGATGGGCTCGGGAGGGGGCGGTGGTGGGGGAGTCTGCTCTGCGGGCGCGTCCTGGTTTGGAGTCTTGGGCTTGGGGGGGGCCTCCCCGGTGGGGACCTGCACCGATTGCTGCATGGGAGGCAGCTTGGACTCAAAGGGCGCGACGGGCGGGCGGTGACCCAGGACTTTCCCAGGGGTGGCCAGGGGGGGAGGGGGAGGGGGAGGGGGGGGCTCGAGGAACGGCTCCTCCTCCCAGTCCTCTTCCTCTTGGGGAGCGTCCTCGAAAGGCGAATCCGCCAGGACCGGCTCATCCAGGTCGTGGGACTTGATGAGTGCCGAGCGCTTCGGGGTCGGAGCCCCCGGGCGCACATCGCCTTTCTTGCCTTTGATCAGTGACAGTTTTGGTTCACCTTGCCCTCTGAAGGATTCCTGAGGCTACTTGAACTTGATCTTGCCCAGCGTCACCAGGCCGCGCAGGATGTTCCGGATCTGCTGCTGGGCCTGTTTGATCTCTTCCCAGGGCACCTGGCCCAGGCTCTCGACGTCCTCGCGCAGGGCGCGGGCCACTTCGGGGGACAGGAAGCGGTAGATGCGCTCGGCCAACTCTCGGTTGGCCCCCTTCAGGGCCAGGACCAGGTCCCGGAAGTCGGTCAGGCGCAGGACCTGCTGCAAGGACGAGTCGTCGATGTTGTTGAGGTCTTCAAAGTCGCACAGCTTGGTCTTGATGTCGGAGGCCAGGTGCGGGCTTTTCTGGGTCAGGCCTGTCAGGACCCGTTCCTCGGTGTTCCGATCCGCCTGGTTGAGGATTTCGAGCAAAGTCTCCTTGCCGTCGGTGTGGCTGTAGGCACCCTCTTCCAAAGCCTGGTGCAGCCGGATCTCCAGCACCTTCTCAAGTTCGGCGAGAATTTCCGGCGAGACCTTCCGCAGCTCGGCCAGGCGCCGGGCCACCTCGGTCTGGACCTGGGGGGTCAGGTCGCCGAGCACCGTCGAGGCCTGGCTGGGCTGGAGGTAGGACAGGACCACGGCAATGGTCTGGGGATGCTCCCTGCGGATCAACTGGAGGAGCTGGCGCGGGTCCACTCGGCGCATGAAGTCCAGAGGGCGCTTGGCGCCACCGCCGCCCGAGAAGGTCGGGGCCGTCGCGTGGGCGGTCCCCCCGCCGGGTTCGGTCATGACCGAGCCGCTCAGCGGGCCGCCCCCGCCCAGGGCTTCGCGCATCCCGGGATGGTTGGTCTGTTCGAGGAACTCCTGGATGACCTGGGCCCGGGCCTCTGGTGAGATCTGGGGCAGTTTGGAGATCTCCATGGTGATGGCCTGGACCTCTTCGGGTCCCAGTTCCTTGAAGACCTGGGCCGAGAGCTCTGGAGGCAGCGACATCAGCAGGATCGCCGTCTTCTGTTTGGGGGGGAGGTTGACCGAAGAGATGGTGCTCACTCCTTGGCTGGCCCGTCGGGCCGTGGGATTGCTGCCCTGATTCTAGCGCATCCGTGCTGTCGGCGGAACTTGGGGGGGGGATGAAAACGCCTCGGGGCAAAGCCCCGAGGCGCTTTCTTTTCAGGTGCACCCCGAGGGGCAGAGCATTGCTCAGCGTTCTCCGTTGAGCCAGGTGCTCTTGAGAAGCTCGGCCACCTTCGTGGGGCGTTCCTTGGCGAGCTTCTCGAGTTGGTCGCTGGTGTTGACGCGGGTCTCACCCATCATCTTGGACTTGCCCGATTTTTCGTTGAGCAGGTCGGCGATGTCCGAGGAGGTCGAGCCGGTGGTGGAGCCCAGGACCAGTTGGGACTGGCTGGCCTGCACCTGGCGCTGGCGGGTCACGAAGACCGCAATCAGGGCCAGCAGGATGACGGCGGGGACGAAGGCCAGGGCGGCCATCGCGCGCGGGTCCATCCCGCCGTAGGTGGCTGGGGCGGTAGGGGCAGTGCCGTTGGCCATTCCCTGCGCCATCTCACTGTAGATGTTGTCCAGGGAAGCCTGGGCGAAGGGAACACTCTTGACCGAGATGGAGTCGCCGCGGCTCTCGTTGATTCCGATGGCATCCTTGACCAGTCCGGCGATGGCGGCCACCTGGTCGTCCTTGAGGTTGTCCACGGCCACCGAGACGGTCAGGCGCTGGATGCGCGGGGAGGTGTCCACGGTGCGAGAGATGGTCTTGTTGACTTCATACTTCTCGGAGGACTCGGACTTGACGTAGTTGCCTTTGCCCGAGGACTGGTTGCCCGAGGACATCTGCACGGCGCCGTTGTCGGAGTCTTCGGTGGTGGGCTTGTTGTACTGCTCGGTCCGGACCTGGCCACCGACCTTCACCTTGCCCTGGTCGGAGGGTCCACCGACGACTTCGCGGGAGGTCTCGATCTGGGAGAAGTCGACTTCAGCAGTCACCTGGGCTGCGAAGCGCTGGCTGCCCAGCACGGTGGCGAGCTGCTGCTCGACCTTGTTGCGCAGTTCCTTTTCGAGGTTGCTCTTGTACTCCAACTGGCCGGTGGGAGCCATCCCGACGGCGCCGTTGAGCGGCAGGCCGGCGGTGAGGTCGCGACCGTTGGTGTCGACGATCTTGACGCTCTCAGGCTTCAGTTCGGGCACCGAGTAGGCAACCAGGTGGACGATGCCGGTGATCTGGTCCCGGTTCAACTGCGAGCCGGGCTTCATCTTCAGCATCACGGCTGCCTTGGCGCCTTCCTGGTTGTCCGAGAAGAGGCTCTTCTGGGACAGACCCAGGCGGACGTAGGCATCGGCAACGCCGGCCATCTGGCGCATCGACTCGGTGAGTTCACCTTCCAGGATGCGCTTGCGCTGGTCGTCCTTTTCACGCTCGGTCATCATGTTCATGCCGCTGCTCTGGGGAGCGTTGGCCGCCGTCATGATGGTGTGGCGCGGAAGGCCGTGGGAGGCCAGGCGGGCCTGGGCCGTGACCTTCAGGTGGGGCGAGATCATCACGTTGTCTTGCGTCACGGAAACCGTGTGCGGGATGTTCCACTCCTGCAACTTGATGGAGACATCCTTGACGTCATCCGTGCCGAGTTTGGTGGCGTAGAGCTCCACAGGCTGGTTGGCGGAGCTGACCATCCCGAAGACGGCGCCGCCTGCAATCAGGAGCCCGATGGCGCAGATGATCAAGACCCGGACCTTCGGGTTCAGTCCGGACCACATGGCTCCGAACTTGCCGAGGCCGCCGCCTCCGCCCGGTGGTTTGCCCAGGGGGCCTCTTCCTGTGGCGAGCGGACCGCTGCCGGTTCGCATCCCCGTCTGGATACCGGTGGCCATAGATTCGACTCCTTCCTACCGTCTGCCGTAGCTTCCCGCACCAGCGCGGTGGCCCTTGCATCGGCGCCTACCTTGTTGGTCTGGACGAGGCCCGGCTGATCTTGTTGTGCCGGTGCCTAGAGCTGCATCTGGAAGAGAGTGGTGGTCGCAGATGCCAGCTTGGAGGCAATCTGCGTGGTCAGGTGCAGCATCACTTCGGACTTCGCGCCCGCAATGGACATCTCGTGGAGATTCTCCATCGTGCCGCCCAACAGCCCATCAGTGGTGGCTCTGGCCGCTTCCATCGTGGTGTTCACGTTGCTCAGGGCATCCCCGAGCATGTTCGAGAACGAGCGGGCGCTCTCGGCGGAGGGGGCTGCCGTGATGGAGGTGGAGATCGTCGGGGTTGCGATGGGGCTGATGCCCCCCGTCCCTGTCAGACCCTGAATCGGTGCGAACGGACTCTGCATGGAGACCTCCTCGGATTTCCCGGATCGCTGCCCGGTGCCTTCAATCTTACCTGAACGTCCGGCAACCTGCCAGAACCGTCTGTCCTATGCGTTAGTGCCCTTTGCCGATGTCCAGGGCCTTCATCGCCATCGACTTGGCCGACTCGACCACGGTGGCGTTGGCTTCGAAGGCGCGAGTGGCCATCATCATGTTGGTCATCTCGGAGATGATGTTGACGTTGGGCATCGCCACGTAGCCCGCGTGGGGCCCGTCCTTCTGGGCTTTGGGGTTGGAGGGGTCGTAGATCCAGCGGAAGTCCGAACTGTCCTGCTGGACTCCGGTGACCTCGACGCCGGTGGCGGTTCCGGCACCCTCGTTGTCGAAGGAGACGGCGCGGAACTGGTCGTTCCAGTCTCCCATCTGCTTCTGGCTTACCACGGCCACCATCCGGCGGAAGGGGGTGCCGTCAGCGGTCTCGGTCGTGTTGACGTTGGCGATGTTCGTGGAGATGAGGTCCATCTGCTTGCGCTGGGCGCTCATCCCACTGGCTGCCACGTCGAAGGTGCTGAAGAACTTCATTTGAGACGCCTCCTACCCGGGTGTCTGGCCTTCTAACGGCCTGAGTTGTCGATGATGTATTTCAGGGTACCGTAGACGCCGGAGATCTTGCCGGCCAGGGCGTTGTACATGATCTGGTTCTTGGCCAGGTTGCCCATTTCTTGGTTGATGTCCAAGGGGCCCCCCTGCGATTCGACGGTGGGACGCAAGGACTGAGCGTCGAAGCCGCCGCTGGAGTTGAGCTGGAATTCGGGGTCGACGGCCGTGCTCGCCACGTTCCATCCGTCGTCTTCACCCTTCTCCAGGGCCATGACTTCCTTCAGGTGGCTCTCAAAGACCACCCTCTGGGAATCGTAGCCAGGGGTGTTGATGTTGGCGATGTTGTTGGAGATGACCTGTTGGCGCAAGGCTGCGGCATCAAGGGCCTTCTCAAGCAGCGTGGTGTCGACGAGCTTGACCGGCTTCATCGGCTGACTCTCCTCCCAGGTTCCGCTTTCCGGGGTGACCGAAATGCGGCGGAATTCGCGGTTTCTTCCCGATGTTCATGCTATCCGAGGGCTGTTTCTGTTTCGTTGTCGGTCTGTTACAAAAGTGTGAACAGGTGCTGCCGAAGTTCGAATCTCGTTGACAGGATGTAAACAACCGGCCCGGAAGCCGGCTCTCCGCCGCCCGCCTCCAGGCCCGTGGTTTCGGCATTCGAGAGCGCTTCTCCTGGGGTGGGCTTGGGTTTACTTTTCGGCCTCGGGCGTGATAAACAGGTCGTGACTCCGCTGCCAGGCACCGCACGGTGCGAAGGCGGAGGACGTGCGCGGACAGGAAGTGGGTGAACTCTTGGATCCGTTGAGGCCCGTTGGTCCTCCCCCGCTGAGCGAGGAGTGGTTCCACCAGCAGAAGAAGTTGCTCAAGCAGTCGGGCATGGAGAAGACCTCCGCGTCCGAGGCGGCCCATGATGTGTACACACCCAGTCCGCAGGCGTGCCAGCTTCCGACCACCCCGCAGGAAAAGTTCCTGGATTCGGCGCGTTCGGAAATCCTCAAGATGGACCCCGGGGCTCAGAGCTTCGTTCCCGATGCGACCTCCCGCCTGGTCGACTCGGCGTTGGAGCAGGAGTTCGGCGAGGAGATCGCCAGCAAGCCCGGCTATCCCCAGATGCAGGCCAAGATCACGCGCACGATCCTGGGGGACCCCCGCTATCGCGAGATGATGGAGGAGTTCCTCCACATCCTGCTGGACAGCCGCCCTGGGGTGCCCGAAGAGGGGAACGCAACGCCCGCCGAGTAGCCGGCCCTGCCGTCTGAGCGCGCAGAGGGTTGGACGCGGTCCTCAGGGAGCGCAGGCCGGACGTGGCCGACAACGCCCCTCAGCCCTGGTCCGGTTCAGGGATCCGGTAGAGGAGGGCCCCGCCGGGAAAGCGGAGGGGCGGGGGCAGCAGTCCGGACAGGACGCCTTCGACCTTTCGGGCCGTTCGAGCGTGCATCTGGTCGGCGTTGACCAGGAACCAGCCGAATCCGTCCCTCTGCAGCTCGGTCAGGCCCGGGCGCAGGACCGAGGCTGGAGGCGGTTGGCCGTAGTTCAGGTCTTCACACAGATACAAGGTTCCGACCAGGCGGTTGTCCATCATGGGTTGGGGGAATCGAGTGGTGAGGGCGAGCGGCATCGGCTTGCCGTGATGGATCTGCCAGTAATAGTACTCCCCCGGTTGAAGAGTGGTGTTGGTGCGGTTGAGCGGGAGGGGGATCAGGCCGCGTTGCCCCGGTTCCCGGGCCAGGGCAAGCACCTGGGGCGGGAGAGTGGCCGGAGAGGTGGGGGTCGGCCAGGGAGCCGGTGAAATGAGGGCGACCTCGGCCAGCACCAGGACGGTCACCAGGCATGCCAGGAGGGTTCCCTTGCGTCCGTCGGGCAGCAGTCGGGCCAGGCCGGCTGCAGCCAGGAGGGCTGCGCAGAGTTGGACGACCACCGACAGTCGATCGGCGATGGCGACCATCCGGAAGCCTGGCACGGCGTAGAAGGCCCCGGCCCAGGCCGGGTTCCAGGGGCCGGGGAGGCCCTGCCCCGGGGACACGTACAGGAACGGGCCGACCGACAGGAGCCCCATCCCCAGCGCGGCCAGGGCCCAGAAGACGGTCCAGGGGCGCCCCTTCCACAGTCCCACCAAGGCCAGGGCCAGCACCAGCAACCCGCAGTAGACCGACTTCAGGCGGCGGTCGACGTCCTCGGCGACCGAGAGCCTGGCCTTCCCAGGGAGCACGTAGCCGGCCAGATCTGCGTCGTTCTTGAAGTCTCCACGTCGGTGCAGGAAGTCCAGGCTGGAGACCTCCATGCGTCCGGTCACCTCGATGCGGGCCAGCAGGGACTCTTCGCCCTGAAGGGTGCCGAGGAAGAGGATGGCGATGGGGAGGACCAGGACCGACCCCAGCAGGCAGGCCAGGATCGGGCTTCGCCAGGTGGCCCGGGGAGCCGCAGGGGTCGGTGGGGCTCCGTGGCGGGCCGTCCAGGCGGCCAGCATGAGCGTGAAGACCAGGGCGGCCATTCCGTAGTACCAGGACCCCAGGGCCGCCAGGGCCAGGCCAGCGCCACCCAGGAGGATCGGCTGGGGCCCGCGGACCCCGGAGAGCCCCATCAAGAGCCCCAGGATCGCCAACGGAATCCAGGCCAGGTTGGAGGTCTCGGCGATCCCGCTGGCGATGCCCGAGGTCAACAGGAAGGGGCAGAACCCGTAGGCCGCCCCGGCGACGAGGGCCGCCCGGGCATCTCCGATCAGCCAGCGTGCCAGGGCCCAGGCGGCCAAGGCGGCCGAGAGCATCTGGAAGGTCAGGACCAGGTTGTAGGCCTGGACCAGGCCGGCAAGGGGAGCCAGGAGTGCAGCCAGCATGGCGTTGAGCGGGTCGATCACGTACAGCCGGCCGCCTGCCGGAAAGTTCTGCAGGTCGGTCCAGTCGGGAAAGCGACCCGCGCCAAGCTCCTGGCCCATCCACCAGGCACCCCAGAGGTGCTTCCAGACATCGGATTCCGAATGCCCCAGGACAAGGGCACCGCCCGCGAAGAGGGCCGGTCCCAGGAAGACAATCGCGCCAACGCCGTAGAGCGCCAGGGCGAGAAGCCCGTCCCATGTTGGGTTCGCAGGTCTTTTCATGCTAGATTGTTGGTTCGGGGCCAGCACTCGACGGGAGTTCCGCGTCCCCAGTATATAGCACGGATGGCGGTGGCCAGGGTAGTGTCGTCTCGCGAAACCCGGACTCGGAAGACCTGGGGGAACGCCGTTGAGGACTGGCAGGATGCGACCTTCCCCGCAGAGGTGCCTCCCGCTCCTCCACGCTCCAGCGTCCTGTGGGTTTCGGTTGGAGGGTTGTACCTGGGGGCCGTGCTGCTGGCCGTCCGCAGCCTGGCCCTGGCTCCAGAGGGAAGCTGGATCGGGGGCGGTGAGATCGAAGGCTGGCTCTGGCGCTATTGGTGGATGAAGCAACTGATCGCGGGGGCCTGGCTGGGGTCCGGTCCCCTGGGGGCTCTCTACGTCGCCTTGGTTTCCGGATCCTACCCCGAGTTCGGGAACCTGCTGGACCTGCAGGTCCTGTCCTGGCCCCTGGAATCGGTCTTCGGAGCGCCTGGCCACCACAATCTCAAAGTCGGGTTGATCCTGCTGGCGAATTGTGTGGCCTGTTGGTGGTTCCTCTCTCGGCTCTGGGGAGCCCACGCCGGCAGTTGGCTGGGGGGACTGCTCTTCGGGTTGAACCCCTATTTCATCTTCGAGATTTCCAACGGGAGAATGAGGCAGGCAGTCGCCTTCGCCATCCCTTTGTTTGTCTTGTACCTGTCCCGGTCGTGGCGTCACGGGGGAGGGCGGCCGACCCTGCTGGCCGGTCTGTTCCTGGGAATCACAGCGGCCTTCTACTTCTACTACGGGGTCTTCCTGGGGCTCTTCTGCCTGCTGTTCCTGCTCTGGCATTTCTGGTCAGGTCGCCGTCAACCCCACGCCCCCGGGGTCATGGTGAGGATTCTGGGTGTCGCAGCGATCGGGGTTCTCTTCAGCGCGCCCTTCGGCCTGTTCTACCTCGAAGAGGCCTTTGGCCCCGACGTCCTGGAGGTGGCCCCCTACGGAACGGCCTTTCCAGCCCTGGAGGAGATGACGGCCCCGCAGGGGACCATTCGGCCCGAGAACCTGCTGGCCGGGTCGCAGCGGCGTTTCCTGAGGGAATCGCTTCCCCTGGATGCCCTCTGGAACCCGCTCCTGCCCCACGCCCTGCCGCTGGCCGTGTTGGCCTTGGTCTTCGTTCCTTGGGGCGTGTCACGCCGGATCCCCTGGCTCTGGCTGGCCACCTTCTTCGGCTTCCTGGTCTTGAGTTTCGGGCCCCTGCTGAGTCTGGGCGAGAGCTCTCGGGTCTTCCTGGCCGGGATCCCCATGCCCTACCTGCTCTTCTATCGCTGGGTTCCCCTCTTCTCCAGGCTCTTTGCACCCGGGCGCCTGGAGGTCATGGTCTACCTGGCGCTGGCCGTCCTGGTCTGTCTGAGGGCGAAAAGCCTGGCCGCCCGGCGTCCTGGCCTGGGTTTCCTGGTCGCGGTCCTGGCAGCAACCGGCATGTGGGTCCAGATGGAGGTGGCCCGGATCCTGCCGTTCCCCACCGTGCGCCTGGGGGTCGCTCCCTACTATTACTTGTTGGGAGATCGTCCGCCCTTCGGCCTGATCGAAGTCCCCTATCGAACCGGCGACTATCTGGAGTTCAACCAGACCGTCCATGGGCAGAGGGTCCTGGGATCGTTTGCCCAGGGCGGGGTTCCACCGGGTTACCCGCCAGGTCATCAGGCCTGGCTGGCAGGCAAGTTCGAGGACCCCGGCAATTCCTTCGTCGGGCACCTGGAGGCCCTCAATCGGGAGCCCATGCGTCCGCAGCCCTTTCGCGAGGAGGACCTGGACGCCTTGGTCCAGGACGGCTATCGTTTGCTGATCCTGCACGAGAGGGGATGCTACTACCTGGACAAGGATGGGGGAGAACGACTCTACTTCGCCTTGCTGGAACACTTTCGCAAGCACCTGGGCGACCCGGTGCTGCACACCGATGAGCCGGTCCATGATGGCCTCCTCGGCCGGCAACGTCTGGACGATCGGGACCCGGCGTGGTATCGCATGGCCGTGTTCCGCCTGGTCGAGCAGGAGGGCCGCAGGACGGCCAGGAGAACTCTTCTGAAACCATGAGCTTCCAGGTTCTTGTTGACCGTTGCCTTGTTCACCGGGTGGTGATCGTGGGACTCCTGGCCCTGGTGGTCGGGCAGGGCCTTCTGCTCTGGGGAACCGGTCGAGAGGTCCGGCTTCTGCCGCGCCTGGCCCGGACGGGTGCGCTTCCCGCTCAGGGGCGGATCCAGGATCTGGGGCTGCCCGAGCTGGTCGACGGGCTCTCCCGCCTGGAAGGCGCACCCGAGCTTCTGCTGGACCAGCCCCAGGCAGCTCGTCTGGTCCCCGTCGTCCCTCTCTTCCGGCAGGCCTTGACCTGGGGGGTGGAGGCCGAGGGCGAACCGACCCCGGACCGCTTTGGACCCATGCTGCGAGACTATCTGGTCCGGACCCTGCGCGTCGAGCAACTGGCGCACCTGGCCGGTCTTTCGGAACGGGGGGAACTGGCTTCGAGGCCGGACGCAGCCCTCGAGAAGCTGACGCTGCTGGACAAGACCATGCGCCGTCGGGCCGGGATGGCCTTGGACCAATCCCCGTCCGTCCAGTCTCCGGTTCGCAAGAGCCTGGACCAGATGCGGATCCGCGACCTGGTCCTGGGGATGCTGTTGATCGAGCAGGAGCCGGAGGTCCGGCTGACGGCCGAGCAGGCCTCGATGATGCTGCCGATGCAGCCCCTCTTCCGGGACATCTTCGATCTGAAGACCGGCGTGATCGGCCAGAACCTCCTGCCCGTGGTGGACGCCCAGGTCCGTTCGATCCTGACCGAGAGCCAACAGCAGAGATTGCTGCAGGTGGTGCAGGCCAATCGCCTGAACAAGATCGAGGTCGACGAGGACGAGGTGATCCGACAGTTCATCGCGCTTCTGTCGGCTCGTCGGGCCGGGGAGGTCTATGCCTTCCGACTGCATTCCCTGACCGCTCCGCTGGAGGATGCCCGGGAGGGCCCCGCCGTCATTCCGGGGGAGGCGGAACTGGAACTCCTGCTGGCCATCCGGGGGATCGTGATGCACCTCGAGTCCCGCAAGGACCTGCGCCTGAACGAGGATCAGGTCGCCCAACTGGCCTTGCTGGCCCCGGGCATCCAGGAGGTCCTGAACAACCTGTTCAATGGGATCAAGGATGAGCGGCAGCCGGAAATCCAGATCCGGGTGGCCCGGATCCTGCGGGCCGACCAGATTGAGCACGTCCTCAGTCACAAAGCCGATCCGGTCCTGTCACTGGAGTTCACGCCCGGCGAGGATCCCATCGCCGCCGAGTTCGGTCGCTTCCTGCAGGCCCGGACCTCCGGGCAGCCCTTCACCTCCCGATTCGAGACGGTCCAAGGGCCTGTTTCCGCCGCGCCCTCTCCGCAGATCTCCAAGACGGGTCCCCCGCTGCACACCTACATTCCCCTGGAGGCCGTGATCCGGGCCATCCTGTTCAGTCTGGAGGATCAGCCCAGGCTTCGCCTTCAGCCCACCCAGGTGGAACGGCTTCGCGAGCGCCTTCCTCGTTTTGAGAAGGCCTTGAATGCGATCGAGAATGGCCAGAGGGGGGAAGAGGCGCAGGAGCTGGCTCAGGAGCTCGAGACCCTGCTGTCGGAATCCCAGAAGCACTTCCTGAAGACCAACGAGCAGGATTCCCGCCTGCCCCTTCAACCGAGTCGGGGTGAGAGTCCGCTGAGCCGCGAGCTTCGACGCTTCGTGGCGGCCCGGGCGGCCAACGAGCCCTACACCCCTCTGCTGAACCAGGAGTTCGCCCCGTGACCTCATCGCCATCTTCTCAATCCGAGACCCCCGAAGAAGCCCCGGTCCAGCCTCTTCCCGAGGCTTCTTCGGATTCTCCATCCCCCCGGGTCTCGAGTGGGACCTGGGTCTTCGTGTTCCTGGCCGTCCTGGTGGGCTTCAACCTTTTCCTCTTCCTGGGCTCCCAGGAGATCTGGTCGAGGTTGGTCAACCCACGTCGCCCCTTGCCAGGAGAGTCGCCCACCTGGCGGATCTGGGAAACCCGGCACGATCTGGCGCCTCCGCCCCAGCCGATCGCTCCGCCTCCGGGAGACCCGGCGCTGGCTCCCCGGCCAGACGGCTCCACTCCTTCTCCCCCCAGGCCGACTCCGCCACCCGACGAGGCTGCCGGCCCGGACGGATCCGGTCCGCCCCTCCCCACCGCCCCCCCGCCGCCTCTCGAGCCTCGCGGCCAAGACCGCTCTGTTCCTCCCCCCCCCTCCGCGCCGCCACCCCCGCCGCAGGCGGCCAGGCCCGGAGGCGCCAACCTGGCTGGTCCCGAGCTGGTTCTGGCCCTGGTTGCCCTGAAGGAGAATCCGGAAGCCGGTCTGACCGCCGAGCAGTCGGAGCGCTGCGCGGATCTGCTGGTTCGCCTGGAGGCTCCCCAGGCTGCGATGCTGGAGGCCGCCCGCTCGGCCCTGCACTGTCTGAACGCCCAGCAGGTGGCCTGGCTTCGAGCCAACCGAGGCGATGCCCAGGTGGATTCCAACGAGCCGGTCGAACCAGGGGGGGACCCGGTTGCCTCCGCGGTCAAGCGTCTTCTGACGGCCAAGGCAGCCAAGGCGACCGGGAAGGTGGACCCCGTCGAGCACGAGGCGCGGGACATCCAACTCCACGACCTGCTCCACGGAATCCTTCGCCTGGAGAAGGCCGAGGGGAACCTGGCCGTCAGCCCGGACCAGGCCAAGGCCCTTCTGCCCTTGCTGGCCCAGGCTGCGGAGGGCCGAAAGCAGGAAATTCGGTTGTATGAGGAGCTCTTCAAGATGCTGTCCGAGGACCAGGTCGCCTGGATTCGGAAGAATCCCGACAGCTCCCGGATGGACGTCAACCGGGTGATCCTGCGCTACGGGCAGTCGATCCTCAAGCCGTAGGTCCTGCGGAATCGACGTCGGGGCGGTTCCGGATGGCCCCCTCCCGGTAGTCCGGGACGACTTCCCACAGGTCCAGCCGGCCGCAGAGGTCCAGGTCGGCCAGGAAGCCTCCAGAGGCCAGGTGCCGTCCATGGTCGCTGTGAGCCAGGGCCGAGGGCAGGTCTGCCTGGCAGTTCAGGAACCAGGACTCAGCAGCCCTGGCGGCGTCGTCGGGCTGCAGGGCCACGCCGGCCTGGCGCAGCCCGGCAACCAGGGCACCTGCGGCCAACCAGTCGTCGCTGCCAAAGGCCCCCCGGTTTCCGGCACAGATCAGGCACGTGGGGGTGCCCATCCTGGCCAGCCGTCGGGTCACCGCAGCCCGGTTGACCAGGGCGGCGCACAGGCCCGAGCCCGCCGCGCGCAGGGCCCGGGTTCCGTTGGTGGTGGTGCTGCGGATTCGCCGCCCGGCAACGGTCGAGGGGAGGAACTCACGAGGCGAGTTGCCCAGGTCGAACCCGGGGATCGGCAGGCTCTGGCGTTCCCCCGAGAGCAGTTCGCCCGGTTGACGTCCGGCCAGGGCCTCCTCCACGGTCTCGCAGGGGAGGACCGCTTCGGCCCCGGCCTGAAGGGCCGCCGCCACGCAGGTTGTGAAGCGCAGGACGTCCAGGACCACGGCAGTCCAACCGCAGGTCGGGCGGAAGAGGTCGGGCGTGGCGGCAACCCGGATCTCCACGATCCTAGGAGCCTCCCAGCAGATCCTCCCAGGACTCGCGGAACCCAAGCAGGTTGGGCTCCGGCTCCAGGAGGACTCCAAAGCGGGCGTGGACCGACCGCCGGATTTCGCTGGCCAGATCGAGAATCTCCCGGGCGCTGGCTCCACCCCGGTTGATCAGCGCCAGCACGTGGTGTTCGGACAAGCCCGCGCGCCCTCGGATCGTTCCCCTGCAGAATCCAGCGTTCTCGATCAGCCAGGCTGCCGAGAGCTTGCGCCATCCCGGGGTCGCTGGATGGAGCGGCATCGCGGGGGACCTGGCCAGGAGCCGAGCCGCGTCCTCTTCGGGGACCAGCGGATTGGTGAAGAAGGACCCGGCGCTTCGCGAGTTCGGGTTCCCCGGAACACGGACCATGGACTTGCCCCGACGCACCTCCAGGACGGCTTCACGGACCGTACCCAGCGAGGGGAGCGGGTCTTGCGGGCCCAGGCCGAAGTGGCGGGTCAGGTCACCGTAGCGCAAGGTCGGCCGGCCATCCGACCGCAGCAGGAACTCGACGGCCCAGACCAGATAGCGACCTTTCCAGGCGTGCTTGAAGTGGCTGGAACGATAGCCAAAACCGCACTCCTGGCGGCTCAGGCGGGCAAAATGGCCCGTGTGGCGGTCCAGGACGTGAACGGCTCTCAGCGTGTCGGAGACCTCCTGCCCGTAAGCGCCGACGTTCTGGATCGGACAGGCGCCGACACGGCCGGGGATTCCACTCAGGCATTCCAGGCCGGCCAGACCCTCCAGGACGGTTCGCTCGACCAGGCAGTCCCAGTCCAGACCTGCCCCGGCCAGCACCTGGACGCCTTCGGGTCCGGTCGCCCGATTGATTTCAACCTGGCGGTTGGCCAACCGGACCAGCATCCCCTCGAAGCCCTTGTCGCTGGCCAGAAGGTTGCTTCCGTCGCCCAGGGGATAGGTGGCCAGCCCCTGGTCTCGGGCCATCGCCAGCACCTCGGAGAGTTCCTCAACGGTCTCCGGCTCGGCCAGGTAGCGGGCCGGGCCCCCGACCTCGAGGGTGGTCAGGCCCGCCAATGGGACCGTTTCCTGCAGAAGACCAGTGCGGAACATGGGGTGGGGTTCTGCGCATTGGCCCACCTTCCTGGAAGGGAGAGACGCGCCCGGGGCAAACAGGGGGGGAAATTCGGGGGAGCGAGAGGTGTCAAAATGGACAAGAACATGGTCATGGAGGCCCTGGGACGGGTCCTCGAGCCCGACCTGGGACAGGATGTCGTGAGTCTGGGGCTGGTCGGATCCGTGCAGATCTCCGGGCAGGAGGTCCAGGTCGGCTTGGAACTGCTCAACCCTTCGCGGGACCGCCGCCGCGAGATCGAGGAGGAGGTCCGCCGCGCGCTGCTTGAGGCCGGTGCAGAATCGGTGAAGGTGGATCTGTCGCTGGCCATCCCCTCCACGCGGCCTCCCATGGCCGGGAACCTGCTGGCGGGGGTCCAGAACGTGGTGGCCGTGGCCTCCGGCAAAGGAGGCGTCGGCAAGAGCACCGTGGCCGTCAATCTGGCCCTGGCCCTGCACGCCGAGGGAGCCCGGGTGGGGCTTCTGGATGCCGACGTCTACGGCCCCAGTGTCCCGGCTTTGATGGGTTTGAAGCGCGAGGACCTGGGAACCGACGGCAGACAGATTCAACCTGCCGAGCGCTTCGGCCTGAAGGTCATGTCGATGGGCCTGGTCATGGAGGAGGGGGAGGCCGTCATCTGGCGTGGACCCATGCTGCATGGAGTCGTGCGCCAGTTCCTCGAGGAGGTGGCCTGGGGAGACCTGGACTATCTGATCGTCGACCTGCCGCCCGGGACCGGAGATGTGCAGCTCTCCTTGTGCCAGATCGTTCCCCTGGGAGGGGCCGTCGTGGTCTCGACGCCTCAGGACGTCGCTCTGGGCGTGGCCGTCAAGGCCATCAACATGTTCGAGAAGCTCAACGCCCCGGTGGTCGGGGTCCTGGAGAACATGAGCTCCTACGTCTGTCCTCATTGCGGAAATCGGGACGACGTCTTCGGTCACGGTGGCGCGGCCCAGGCCAGCGCCCGGTTGGGGATTCCCTTCCTGGGCGGGGTTCCCTTGGAGAGTGGGGTGCGCCGGTCGGGGGACCAGGGACAGCCCGTGGTCGTGGCCGATCCGGAATCTCCCGCCTCGCAAGCCTTGCTCAGGGCCGCCCGTCTGCTGGCTGGAAGGCTGGTGGTGGCGGCCCGCCAGGGTTACGACGACCTCCTGGCCACGATGCCGCCGGTCTAGGGGATTGGTTGGGGGAGATCAGTCGGGGGGGGCTCCCGACTGCAGGGCCTCCAGGATTTCGGAGGCGTACTCGGCCATCCGCCAATGTTCCATCCCAGGCACCCGGGCCAACTCTTCCGGTGTGCTGGGAGCGAGCTGGGCGATCTGCTTGAGAATCCGATTGGGAGCCACCCGGTCGGGCTCGACTCCGCGCTCGGCGCTGCGCCGGTTGCGCCAGGCCCGCAGACTTCGGAAGGCCGATTCCTGCTCTCGGGTCAGCATCTCGTCCGAGCGGCCTCGGGGGTGAGGGGTCGGTACCCGCCCCAGGTTCCGGCCTTCGCGCAAGGCTTCCAGGATGGCTGGTCCGCAAGTCTCCAGGGTCGGGTGGCGGGCCATTTCTCGCAGGGCCTGCAGGTCTTCCGGGGGAGAGGTGGCCAGGGCCAGGATCAGGTGGTCGGGGAGGACCCGGAAGGCGGGGAGGTCCCGCCGACTGGCCTCGCCTTCCCGCCAGGCGTAGAGGGTGCGCAGGAAGCCGTTGGCGCTGGCCGGAACCTTTCGCGCCCCCTTCAGGCGAACCCATCCGTCGGGGTCGAAGGCCTTTTCGGTCCAGACGGCTGCCGTAGCGCGTCGGAACTCGGACTCCGCCTCGGCCACGCGACCCGCCTCCAGAAGTTCGGCCAACAGGATTTCTCGAAGCCGGAGCAGGTAACGCGTGTCCATCCGGGCGTATTCCGCCATGCCCGGGGGCAGGGGGCGGATGCGCCAGTCGGCCATCTGGTAATTCTTGTCCAGGCTCACCTGGAAATGGGTCTCGAGCAGCCCCGCCAGGCCGCATTGGGGATAGCCCAGGACCCTGGCCGCCAGGTAGGTGTCGAAGAGGCGGCGGAAACCGAAACCGTACTGGTGGCGAAAGTAGGGGATGTCGTTTTCGCCGGCGTGGAAGACCGTGACCCGTTCGGGATCGTCGAAGACCTCTGCCAGGGGGCTCAGGTCCAATCGAAGGGCATCCACCAGGTAGTCGGCATGTTCGGTCGAGAACTGGACCAGGCAGATCTTCTCGCGATAACAGTAGAAGGAGTCCATCTCGGAGTCCACGGCCACGACGGGAGCCGTCTGCAAGATGGCCGTCAACCGGTCGAGTCCGGCGGGCGTGGTGATGAGGTCCGGCGTTTCCCTGCTCATGGCCGTCGATTATACGCCTCCCGTTGGCAGGGCGCAAATCTTCCCATCGGGCCGCGCTTGGCCACGCGGCGGCCCATCTGCTATGATCCGCTGGCGTGTCAGGGATGAAGAGGTCCATGCCTGGGTGGCTTGCCTTCCTGCTGCTGGCCGGACTGGTGGCCGGGCAGTTGGTCTTTCTTTGCTCCGGCGGTCCGGACCGGGTCCTGGCCCGATCCCTGGCAGAGGAGGCCCTGTGGGTCCAGGCGGGCCTGGAAGAGGCCTCTGCACCCTCGGATGGCCTTCTGACCGAGCCCCCGCCGCTCGGACCGCCCGCTTCGCAATTGGACCCCTTCGCGCTTCCAGCGGGTCAGCCCGGGGGACTCTCCCTGGGCAGCATTCCCGTGGCCTTCGGAGAGAACGCGCCCCTGGATGTGCCTGAGCGAGCCGGCATGCCCCGATCCCTCGAACCCCGCAACTCGGCCCATCACCGGGTGGAGGCCTTCGATCGCCCTCCCGGTCAGATTCAGGCCCCTCCGCAACCGGCGAAGATCGATGCCTACCGGCAGACCTTGCTGGCAATCTACCACCTGGAACAGAAGGGGGGAGACCTGGCCCTGACGCCCGCTCAGGCCCGTCAGTTGCTGGACCTGGTCTCTCGGATGGAAGGGGTCAAGGGGGCGGTCCCCGAAGCCCGTCGCATCTTCCTGGAGGTCCTGACCCCCGAGCAGATCGACCTGGTGCAGGCCCGACGCGTGGCCCGGGGCGTCGCCTCCAAGCCTCCGCCCCCCGAGGAACTTGACAGGGAAGCCCAGAATGCCCTCAAGAAGTTGGGAGAGTGAGGTTCTGATGATTCGACCCTGGTTGCCGCTGACCATTTTGACCCTGTCGCTGCTGATGATGCCGGCCTGGTCACAGTCTCCAGGTCTGACCGACCCCGTCGTGGCTCCTCGGCAGCAGGCTTCAGGCGGTCAGGCGGCGGCGTCGGAGGGAATCGGCTCTTGGACCCTTTCCGATCTGTTGTGGGGGATCACGCAGATCCAGGACTCCCCGAAACCTTTGACCTCCGGGCAGAAGGCCCGCATTCGCCCCACCTTGACTCGGGTTCTGGATGGGGCCCGACTGGTCAAGGCGTTTGATTCGCGCGCTCAGGCCCTGCTCCGCACGGAACAGGTCGAGTACATCGAGCACCTGGCGATCACCGGTGCCCTCAACAATGCTCCCGAGCTTCCTCCGGTTCCCGGAGGCCAGGACCCTCTGGTGAACCACGTCCTGAAAATCCTGGAGGAGCGCGCCGGGCGCTGATCTGGGGGACGTTCAGGAAGCGTCAACATCCCGGACACAGTCCGGCAAGACTTCGGCAACCTCTGGTTCATCCACGGCGCGCACGATCGAGCCATGGCTCCTCCTCCGTGCTGGCCCGCCGCGGCCCTGGCGGGATTGATCGCCGGGATCGCCCTGTATCCCTTGCCGGACGTCCGCCTCCTGGCCCTGGCCTTGAGCCTGCTGGTCGGGGGCAGCCTCCTCCTGACGCCCTCCAGGCGGCTCTTGCTCTTGTTCTTCGCCCTGGCCGCCGCCTCAGGGTACCTCCGGATGGGGGTTGAATCCCGACTCCTGGCCTTGGATCCCTTGAAAGGCCTGGATCGGACGGAGTTGGAAATCCGGGGGACCGTCCTGGAGTCACCCCGCCTGCGCACCTGGGGTTGCGCCTTCCGTTTCCGGGTGGAGCGGGCCGAGGCCCTGCCGGACCTGCCGCCTGTGGAAATCCTGGTCGAGTCCGGTCCCGAGGCACTCCCCGCGCCGGGCGAACGCTGGGCCTTTCGTGGACGCCTGGCTTCGCTTCCGGGACCCCGACATCCACGAGGTTTCGATGCCGGGGCCTGGCTTGCCCGTCAGGGAATCCACCATCGTTTGAAGGTCCGCGAGGCCCGCCACCTGCCTCCCGCGGGAGGGTGGGGCCCTGTCGTATTGTCCTGGAGGCTGAGGGCCTGGCTGGTCGGCAACCTGGAGGCGTGCCTCCAGCCCGAGGCCCGGGTCCTGGTCCTGGGGATCCTGCTGGGGGAGGCAAGGGCCCTGCCCTCCGAGCTTCAGGAATCGTTTCGCCGCTCGGGGACCTCTCATCTGCTGGCGGCCTCGGGGCTCAACGTGGCCGTGGTCACCGGGCTGGTCTTCTGGCTCTCCCGGCGGCTGGGACTTGGTCTACGACCCGCCGCCCTGCCCGCTGCCGCGGGAGCCGGACTGTATGCCCTCCTGGCGGGAGCCTCCCCCTCGGTGGTCCGGGCCGCCGTCATGGCCATCGTGGGATTGCTGGCATTGGTCTCCGGGCGTCGCTCGTCGGCGGCCAACTCCCTCTTCCTGGGGGCTCTGGCCCTGCTGGTCTGCCGTCCCGGCTGGTTGCAGGATGTGGGCTTCCAGCTCTCGATGGGGGCCGTGGCGGGGATGGTCGCCTGGTGCCCTCCTCTGGAACTGCGCCTGGTGGAGTTGCCTCGATTCCTGCGGGTCGGCCTTTCGGCAACCCTGTCAGCCAGTCTGGCCACGGCGCCGTTGCTGGCCTGGCACTTCCAGGAGGTCTCGGCCGTCGCCGTGCTGGCCAATCTGGTCATGACCCCGGTGGCAGAGGGCTTGCTTCCTCTGGGACTGGTGACCGCCCTACTGGCGGGCGTGTGCGAGCCCCTGGCCAGGTTGCCCGGACTGGCCTGCGGTCTGGCCAGCGAGTTCCTGGCCGCTGCGGCCAGGGGGTTCGGGGCTGCGGTCCAGCCCATCCCGGTGCCTCGCCCCGGATTCCCTTCTCTGGTCGGCCTGGTCCTGGCCTTCGTGTGGTTGCGCCTGGAACTGGCCCGCGAAGGTTCACGGGCCCTTCGCACGGTCCTGGCCTTGCTGGCCCTGGGTGCGCTCTCCTGGGGCCTGGCCCCCGACCCGGCGGGCTCGGGGCGTCTGCGAATCCGCCTGGCTGAGCTTCCCCGGGGGGCGCTGGCCTGGGTGACGACCCCGGCGGGGCGGGACCTGGTCCTGATCGCGGCCCCGGAGGACCGGCCGCATGCTCGCGAGGTCCTGGCCCTGTACGGAAGGCGCCTTCCCGAAGGGGTCTTCCATCCCCCGCAGGTCGAATCCTGGACCGTGTCGCCCGAGCCCGGGATGCGGGTCGAGGTCCGACCCGGTTGGCTGCGCTTGACCTGGGCCGACTTTGCGCTGGTCTGGGCCGTCCGAGAGGCGGACCTGGCCAGCGTCCCGGCCGGGCATGTGGCACTCCTGCCACGAGCCTGGCAGCCTCAGGCCGCATTGGAACGGGTCCAGCCTCGGCTCCTCTTCTGGCCCGGAGGACCCCCCAGGAAGCCCTGGAGGGACCTGGCACCCGTATGGTGGAGCAGTGACGAGCATGGACCCCTGGAGGTCGAGACGGATGGGAAAAGACTGTCTTGGCGCCGCTGGCGCGGCTAGGAGGGCCTGGGGCGCGCTTCGGGAAGGAGGCCACGATCCTTTGCACCGGAGGCTTCGTTGAATCCAGATACCCGCCTGCGACTCGAGTTGCGCGACCCGGAGGCCCGTCGACCGACCCAGGCCCACCACGGCGACGCCTGCTTTGATCTGTACGCACCCCGAGAAGTCGAGATCCCCGCCAGGGCCACGGTCGCCGTCGACACGGGCCTGGCCATCGAACTGGAGGAGGGCTGGGAGGCCCAGATCCGGGGGCGCAGCGGCCTGGCCCGCCAGGGGATCCTGATCCACCCCGGAACGATCGACTATCAGTATCGGCTCAACCTTTGGGTCCTGATCCACAACCTTTCGGAGGCGACCTACGCCGTCCAGGCCGGCGACCGGATCGCCCAGATGAAGATCAGCCGCGTGTGGCAGGTGGAGATCGTCGAGGCCCCGGTTCGTCCGACTCCACGGGGCGGCTTGGGGAGCAGTGGGCGCTGAGTGGCTGAGTGGCTGAGTGGCCGGCCCCCTGGCACGTTCTCCGGCAAGGTGTTATCATATCGACTGGCCTTGTGAGGTGGCTTGGCCGTAGACTCCGGTCCCGACGCTTCCTGAAGGGGAACTCCGAGACCCCGGGGTTGTTTTCTTGCCTGTGCCTTATCGACCCGCCGGGCCGGGCCCGGAGAGTCTTGAACCAGAGGGAAGGTTCCTAGTGTCCAACGAATCGGATCATCTGCTGCTCGAGGCCGATGGACTCTTTGATTGCCGCCGCCTGGACGAGGCCCTGGCCCGCTATGAGGAGGTCCTGGCCCTTCATCCGGCCTCTCGGCACGCCTTGAATCGGGTCGCTCGGATCCAGGCCATGAGGGGCCAGATCCGGCAGATGGTGAGGACCTGCTTCCGCTGGCAGGAGATCCTGCTCGAGCAGGGTCAGGAGGACCTGGGCGGGATGGTCGCCCAGGCCATCTTGCGTTTTGACCCGCATTCCCTGGAGGGGCGTGTGGGGCTCCTCCGACACCTGGAACGCACGGCTGACGAGGCCACCTTCGTGGCCTCCGCTCGACGCGATGCACGTTTCTTCGTGGAGGTGGGAAGCGGCGAGCTGGCCATCCAGGTCCTGCGCAAAGCCCTTGAGACCTATCCCACCCAGACCGAGCTGTCGATGGACCTGGCGGATGTTCACGTGGCGCAGGGGCATATGCAGGAGGCGGTGCAACAGTTCCGCCTCCTGGCCGAGACCTTCAAGAATTCCGGGAATCTGGCCCGGGCCAGCGATTCCTATCGTCGCCTGAAGGTCTTGTTGCCGGACTCCAGCGAGGTCTCGTTGGGCCTGGGGCGGCTCTACATGCTCCAGGAGCGCTTCGGGGACGCCATGCTCGAGTTCCGCAACGCTTTGAGGCTGGAGCTGAACAATCGCGAGGCTTTGATGGGCCTGGGAGAGGCCGCGGTGGGCAAGGGGGCCCTGCGCGACGCGGTCCTGGCCTTCAAGAAGTTGCTGGCCATGGACCCCCGCGATGTGCAGGCCCACCTCCGTCTGGGTGAGGTCTTTCTGGGGAACGGCCTGTCCAGCGAAGCCATCAAGGAGTTCTTGCTGGCCGGGAGTCTTCTGTCTGAGCTCGGAGAGTTCGCCGAGGCCAAGGAGGCCTATGCCAGGGTCCTGGAGCTCGACCCCAATCACCCCACCGCCACCCGCGAACTCTCCAACGCCAACAGCGCCCTGGAAGCTCGTTCCAAAGCCTCCGCCCGGCTGTCGTCGGCCGAGTCGGGTCAGCCGGAGGCCTTCCCGGAAGACGAGCTGTACGCTCCCGCCTCCGAGGACGATCTCTACGCCACACTCGAAGAGGGCGACGAGTCAGCCATCCTGGGTGCTCCGGGGACCGAGTCGGACGAGTTGGGGGCTCCGGAGCCCAAGCCCGTGGCCAGGATTGACTACCAGATCCAGCGTCACCCGCTTCCTCCCCAGCCCGAGTCTGGTGCCCTGCATCGCCCGCTCCCCTTCCTGCTCTTGAGCATCCCTGGCGTACTCCGGGCGGTTCGCGACCAGATTCAGGAGCCTCCCGATCCCGAAGTCATTGCGTGGTTGCCCTTGGCCGATCTGGATGGTGTCGAGGGGGGCCAGGCCGTCTGGAACCGCGAGGTTGGCGAAGCAGGTCCTCTTGGACTCCTCGAACCCTCGGTTCCGGTCCTGGTCGCCAGCGCGCCTGCGGGCCCGGTCGAGTCCGCCTTTGGCTTCACCGAAGGCTTCTCTCAGGCCATCGTCTCGACGGGAAGCAGCCGCCGACGCCGACTTCGTCGGCAGTTGGAGGAGTTGGGTCTGGACCGGGAGTTTCGCGCACCCGCCTCCGCGGAGACGGACGCTGCTTCGTCCCTGGCTGACCGGATTGCACAGAAGGTGCGCGATCAAGAGGGAATCGACGAGTCCTGAGGCCGGGCCCTTTGAGCAGGAGCGATCCCGCGAATCGGGAACTGCTCCTGACACGTAGCCAGGACGCGGAAGGGCAGGTTCATCGCGTGAAGGGTGGAGCCCGGAAGAGCGGGGTCGAGGGAACTCACGAAGAGGGAGCAGCGGTTTCGCAACCCACCGGACGGGCCTCCCTGGCCCCTTCGGCTGCAGTCATGGACCTGGAAGGCCTGAGCCGTGAAGTCGCGGCGATGCAGGCCCTGAGAGCCGAGCAGGAGGATCGCCTGGAGGGAATGACCAGGTTGTTCCGTGACCTGCACGAACAGGTCCGGCGCACCGAGCACCTCCGGGAAATCCAGGCTGAAGTCGAAGCCCGGTCCCTCGAGCAGGTCGAGTTCCTCCGCTCTCGCATGGAGGGAGAGTTCTTCCAGCGCGTCGAGTCCCTGGCCGCAGCCTTTGAAGAGTCCCGGCGCAGCCATCGTCAGTCCTCCTCCACAGTCGCGTCGGTGATGCGCCGCATGGAGGCTCGGCTCCAGGACGCGGTGGGCCAACCCCGCCCTGCGTCACCGGAGGGGAGCGACCAGGAATTCCAGCCCGAGGATTCACGTCTCGAGTCGATGACGCGCCGTCTGGATGACGTCCTGGTCCGCTTGGAAACGCTGGAGTCCCAGGCCAGCAGTCCGGGCGAGCTGGAAGCCAGGTCGTCCTCGGTGGCGGACCCGGATGGCCTCCTGGCCCGCTTGGAGGCGCTGGAAGCCAGGTCGTCCTCGGTGGCGGACCCGGATGGCCTCCTGGCCCGCTTGGAGGCGCTGGAAGCCAGGTCGGCGCAACTCGCTGAGCAGCAGGCCGGGGCGGTGACTCCCTCCGATCTGGCAGAGCTCGCGCACCGTGTGGGCGCCTTGGAACCCTCCCTCGGGCGCTTGGAGAGGTTGGAGGCGCACCTGGAATCCCTTCCCGCGCTTTCCGGGCGCCTGGACCTCCTGGAGAACCTCCAGGAGCGCCTGGAGTTGGGTGCCATCAGCACCGAGGAGAGGCTGGCCGGAGCCCTTGCGGTCCAGGTCGACCAGGCTCTGCTTGAAGCGCTTGCGCCCCTGCGCGAGCGCATCGACCAGTTCCCTGAGGAAATGCAGAGCCTGGTGGACGGCCTGGATTTCTCCGGGCTGACGGGTCGCCTGATCGGACGTCTCGATGCTCTGGCCGACGAGGTTCAGCAGGCCCGCCGCCTGGATGAGTCCGCCGGGCTGCAGGAGCGTGTCCAGGCCCTGGAGGCCCAAGACCTGGCGGCTCGCCTGGATCGGGTCGAAGGCGAGATGCGTCGTCACGCCGAGCGCCTGGATGAGGAGCTGGAGGCCGTCTTCGAACAGAATCGGTTGCGGGTGGCGGAGATGACGAACGCCTTTGACGAGCGGATGGCCCTGCTGGAGAATGCAGCGGACCGCGTCCGTGAGCTGGAGGAGGCCACCCTGCGCAGCCGAGCCGAGACCGGGCACGTCCTGCAAGCCGCCTTCGAGCGCATGGAGGCCTTGACCGGCAAGATGGGGCAGTTGGAGGATCAGGTCAGCGCGGCCCCCCGGTCCGAAGAGCCGGAACTCCTCCACGAGCTTCGCGGAGTGGTGACCCACCTCGAGAGTCGGATGCACTTCCTGGAAGCCAGTCCCAGGCACCTGGTCCCCGCTACCCTGGAGCCCGCTCGGACCTTCTCCTCGGGAACCGGGACGGAGGAGGATCCCCAGGAAGGACTGGCTCCTGCGGATCTCCACGGCCTGCCGGTGCAGTTGACCGCCGGTCTGGTTCCACCGCCTGGGGTCGACCGTCAGGACCTGGAGGTCTTGGACCAGAAGATTCAGGATGTGGAGCTTCGTCTGGTCGAGCAGGTTCTGGAGGCCCTGACCGAGTCTCGGCTTCTGCGCGAGGAGTACGAGAGGATCGCCCATCACCTCAGCGAGCTCTCCGAGAACCTCAACCAGCATTTCGGGGCGATCTGGGACCGACTCGAGACGTCCTGAGGGGCGGGGTTCAGACCTGGGCGGTCTCCTCTTCCGAGACGCTGCGAAGGGCCTGTTTGATGTAACCTCGGACGCGTTCGATCGGCTCGTCGGTGACGGCCAGGGCTTCCCGGTAGTTGACCAGACCCATGACCGACTTCAGGACGGCATCCTCCTTCAGCGAACGCATGCCCTCCTTGAGCGAGACGCTCCGGAAGTCGCCGCTGTCGAAGGCGCTGTAGATGATGCTGCGCAGGTTGTCGGTCAGCACCAGGACCTCCTGGATCCCGCAGCGACCTTGGATCCCCCCCCCACGGCAAGCCGGGCACCCGGCAGCTTCGTGGGTCATCACCATCTCCAGGGGCGGGTGGAAGTCTGCCTTCGCGCACTTCGGGCAGAGCCTGGGCAGCAGGCGCTGGGCGATGATGCCGTTGGTGGCCTGGGCCAGGATCTGGGGAGGGACGCCCAGGTCCAACAAGCGCATGACGACCCCGGTGGTGTCCCCTGCATGGACCGTCGAAAGCACCAGGTGCCCGGTCAGGGCGGCGTGAAAGGCGGTTTCCGCAGTCTGCCGATCGCGGATCTCCCCGATCATCAGGACATCTGGATCGAGGCGCAGGACCGAGCGGATGGCGGTCTCGAACTGAACGCCTCCGTCCGAAACCTGGATCTGGTTGATGCCCGGAATGTAGGTCTCGACCGGATCTTCGATGGTGACCACGTTGGCGCTGGGAACGTTCAGGCGGTTCAGGATGGAATACAGGGTGGTCGTCTTCCCTGACCCGGTCGGTCCTGCGACCAACAACATCCCGGTGGTGCGGCCGATCAGTTTCTTGATCCGGTGCAGGTTGGTCTCCAGGAACCCGAGTTCGCCCATGTCCTGGATCAACCCGGTGTCGAACAGGCGGATCACGATCTTCTCGCCGTAGATCTGGGGCATGGAGGCGATCCTGGCATTCACGGGGACCCCATCCACCATCACGGTGCAGCGTCCATCCTCGGGAACCCTTGAGAGAAGGTTCAGTTCGCTGCGGGCCTTGATCTGCACCAGCATGGGGTGGGGCCGGTTCTTGGCGGGGGGGTGCGGGATGTGGGCCAGTTCCTGGAGGCTCCCCTCGATCCGCACCCGAATTCGCAGGTGCTCGGGGAGAGGCTCGAGGTGGATGTCGGTGGCTCGGGCACGGACGGCCAGGCGGACGAAGCCTTCGAAACTGGTCAGGTCGAGGTCGTCGGCCAGGCTCTGGAAGTGGCCGGCCAACAGCGGTAAGTTGTTCACGCCCGCGGTTTCCCCGCCCGGGGGGCTGCTCCTGCCGCGGCCCGTTGCGGACTGGCAGGCAGGAGGGTTCCGGCCGTTTGGAGGCAATCCCCCCCCATGCGATTCCTGACCTGCCTGGTCCTGCTCTTCGGGTTCCTGGTCGTCCTGGTCTTGCGGGCCCGCGCAGCCCCCTCCGACTGGGACGACTTCCGCTCCAGGTGTTGCCAGTCCGGATCCAGGAGCGAGTCGCTGGTGGGCTCCTTCCTGAGGCGTCACGCGGGGCCCCTCATCCTAGGAACCCAGCCGGAAACCCCT
>DIWH01000027.1 GCA_002423485.1 Candidatus Xenobium occultum
CACTCCAATACATTTCAAGTAAATCCTCCCCACCTGAGGTTGCACAGCTGCTTTCCAAAGCCGGCATTACTGGGGGAAATCGCCGCCTGGTACTCGTGACAGCACATCGCCGCGAGAACTTTGGTGAACCTATCCAAAATATTTGCACAGCGCTCAAACAATTAGCAGAACATAACCGAAATGCAATCACGGTGATCTATCCTGTCCACCTCAATCCTAATATTCAAACACCTGTGTATGCAAACCTGTCAAACACTGAGAATATTTTGCTCCTGCCACCTCTGGATTACCTCCCGCTGGTGCACCTGATGAAACACGCCTATCTAATCCTGACAGATTCAGGCGGCATCCAGGAGGAAGCGCCTTCCCTGGGGGTTCCCGTTCTTGTCCTGCGGAGGACGACCGAGAGGCCGGAAGGCATTCAGTCCGGCAACGCCCTCTTGGTGGGCACCGAAAGCCAGGCCATCCAGCGCGAGGCGGCGCGATTGCTCCAGGACCCGGGGCACTACCGGGCCATGAGCCAGACCGCCAGCCCCTATGGCGATGGTCAGGCCGCCCGGCGGACGGTGGAGGCCCTGCTGCACCGATTTGGCAGGCAGGCCGCCCGGCCAGAGGAGTTTGCCCCTCGCACCTGAAGGGATCCAGGGACCCGGAGGTGAGGACGTGGATAGAGATCCCCAGGACCCCGAGGAGGCCACGCCGGAGGAACTGCAGCGGCGCATCGAGGCCTTCCGCAAGAGACGCGGGTCGGACGCCCCAGGGTTCGGGAGGGCGATGGCGCTGGTCATGTCCCTCGGCGTGAGCCTGGTGGCCGTGATGTATGGCGCCTACGTCCTGGGCGGTCTGCTCAAGGCTCACACCGGAGCGGCCTGGACCTTGCCGTTCAGCCTCCTGTTGGGAGCTGCGGCGGCTGGTTGGGTCGGTTACCTCCTGATCCGTCCGCTGCTGCGCGAGAACTCGTGAGCTGGGGATTTGCGGTCGGGTTGGGACTTGGGCTCGTGCACCTCCTGGCCTTTCAAAGGATGCTGGCCGGTCTGCTCGGCCGCGAGGGGTCTGAGGCCACACCGCGAAGTTGGGCACTGCTTGCAGGAGGGCGCTTCGCCTTGACGACGCTGGGGGGGGCAGTCGCGATCGGTCTGGGAGTCTCCCCTGTCGGGTTGGCGGGTGGCCTGCTGGTCACCCTCTGGGTGGCCAGGGTCGGATTCTGGCTGGTGGGTCGCTCGCAGCAGGGCTTGAAGGAGATGTCAGCATGATCCAGTCGTTGGGGACTCTGTCTCTGGCATCTGCGGCGGCGACCGGGGAGGCGGGTTTTGCCAACCCGGCCAATCGGACCCTGGTGGCCTCCACCACCGTGGTGGTGGCCGTGGTCATCCTGTTGGCCTGGATGGCCCGCAGGCGCACGGGTCTGGTTCCGCATGGGTTGGGGGCCGTCGTCGAGCACCTGTATGACTGGGTGGACGAACTGGCTCGCGACATGATGGGCTCGCAGGGGCGCCGGTACGTGCCCTTCGCCATGTCGATCTTCCTGTTCGTTCTGGCCTCGAACTGGTCGGGTCTGCTTCCGGTCCCGAAGTTCGCCGATGCGGGTTCCACACCGGCCGGTCAGCACGCCCAGGACTCTGGCGAGCAGGTTGCGGGCCACCCCCTCTTCGAGGCTCCCTCGGTTTCCTTCAATACCACCCTGGCCCTGGCCGTGGTGTCCTTTCTTTCCTTCAACTTCTATGGGCTGAGGAAGAACCTGGAGGTCCGCCCTGCTTCCGCCCGCGGAACAGGGAACCGGGGAGGGATTGCCGGATTCTTCAAGTGGCTCTCCCACTTCTGGGAACCGACCCCGATGCTGTGGCGAGACCTCTCCGGGGCCATGCGCTATCTGCTGGTGCCCCTGCTGGCCTGCCTGTTCATCGTTTTGAATGTGGTCGAAGAGTTCGCTCGGCTGATCTCGCTGTCCATCCGGCTGTACGGCAACATCTTCGGTGAGCACGAGGTCAAGACCCAGTTGACCTCCACCATGAGCGTTTTTTTGGGACAGTCTGAAACTGCCTTCCAGGCGGGTTCCGTGGGCGGGGGGGCTGGCTACGGGATGATGTCCCTGCTGCTCTGGGGCAGCTCGTTCTTCGTCCTGTGCGTGGGGGCCCTGGCCGGTTTCATCCAGGCGTTCATCTTCTTTGTTCTGACGTTGTCCTATATTTCTCACGTGGTCGCGGAGGAGCATTGAGCCCTGGGGCAGGATCGCGCCCTTCCGGGAGGGAATCGCCCGGAGCCTGGAGGGCCTGGGAAGGGGGACCACCCTTCCCCAGGCCGGTTTTGTGGGCAGTCGGGTTGAGATTTGGTCATACGGCGCAAGGAGGTCTCTTCAAGATGCTGGCTAGATTTGGCAAGTATGGACGTTTGCTGGCGACCCTGGCCCTGGTGGTCATGTCGGCTGGGCCGGCGATGGCCCAGGCAGAGGCTGGCGCGTCCGTCGGCTTCCTCAGCAAGCAGGCCATGGCGCTCTTCGCGGCGGCCTTCGCAATCGGCGTGGGCACGATCAGTACGGCGCTGGGTCAGGGGAATGCCATCGGAAAGGCCATGGAGGCCATCGGGCGCAACCCCGAGGCGGCCGGGACCATCCGCACCACATTGTTGATCGGTCTGGCCTTCATCGAGTCCCTGTGCATCTACGCCCTGGTCATCGCCTTCATCGCCATCGGCCACGCCGGTTGAGTCTGGCGGGGTCCTGCCCGCCTTCCTGAGAGTTCCTTTCAACCGCGGAGGCACCGATGGAGATCATCCACTCCGTCCTACAGAGCCTTGGCTTCGACCCGGTGGTCTTTGGATCGCAGGTGGTCCTGTTCTATGTGATGCACCTGCTGCTCAAGGTCATCCTCTATCGGCCTCTCGAGGAGTCCCGTCATCGCAGGGATGCCCTGACGATGGGCCGGGTGGAGGAGGCCGAAGAGATCAACCGGCAGGCCTTGGCCTTGAAGGAGACCTACGAAGACGAGATCCGCCTGGCTCGCCTGGCGGCCCAGGCCTCGGTCCAGAAGGCCCGCTCCGAGGCCGAGGCGGCCCGAGTGGCGCGTCTGGCTACCGCTCGGGTCGAGGCCGAGTCCCTGGTTCGTAGCGCACAGGACGAGATTCTGGGGGAGCGCACGCGCGCCGAGGCGGAATTGGACCAGCAGGTGGCGGCGCTCTCGATGGCGGTTGCCGGTCGCCTGGTCGAGACCATGGCCGGTCCGGCACAGCGAGAGAGGGTGCTCGAGCGCCTGCGGGAGGCCTCCTCGTGACCAATGGATTCGAGTTCGGGGTCGGACTTGTCAACTTCGGTCTGCTCTTGATCCTGTTGAGGATCTTCCTGGTCGATCCCCTCAAGGTCGTGGCGCGGGAGCGCGAGGAGAAGGCCCGTCGGGACATGGAGGAGGCGGAGGCCATCCTGACCGAGGCCAAGGCGCACCTCCAGCGTTACCAGTCGCTGGTCCAGGGTGCGGCGGAAGAGAGGAAGCAAATCGAGATCTCGGCCCGTCAGGATGCCCAGGTCGCACGGGAGAGGGTGGCCGAGAGTGCCCAGAGCGGCGCGCGGCAGATCTTCGAGCGGGCTCAACTCGAGGTGGCCTCCGAGCGCAGCACGGCCCTGGCGGACTTGCGCCACCGGACCGCCGAGGCCACTGTCAGCCGCGCCGAGGACCTCCTCAGGACCAGCCTGGACGCCCCGGCCCAGCGCGACATCCTGCAGAATCTGCTGTCCAAGGTGAGGTCCGCCGATGCTTGATGAGACCCTTGCAGAGCGGTATTCCGAGGCCCTCTACCAGATGGCTCGCGAGACCGGGCAAGCCGGTCAGCAGTTCCGCGAGTTGCAGGAGGCGGTCACGCTCTTCCAGGAACACCGGGACCTGCGCCACGCCCTGGAGTCCCCGGCGGTTTCGCGGGACATCAAGAAGAGCATCGTTCGACGCCTGGCGGAGGGGCGGGTCCAGCCCAGGACCCTTCACTTCCTGTACCTGGTGGTGGACAAGGGCCGAGAACGCTTCCTGCCGGCCATGGCTCGGGCGTTTGAGCGGATGCTGCGTTCGGATGAGGGGATCGTCGAGGCCCGGGTCGAGGTGGCTGCCCCTCTGGATTCCGAGATGGAGGGCCGGGTTCAAGCCCACCTGGCTGAATTGACCGGCAAGAAGGTGCAGATGGAAATCCGAGTCCGTCCCGAGTTGATCGGGGGAGCCGTCATCACGGTGGGCGATCGCCTCTTTGACGGCAGCGTGCGGACCCACCTCGAGAAGATGCGGGAGCGCCTGGCGCAGGCCTGAGCCGGCTCCTGGGAGGAATACATGGCGATTCGATCCGACGAGATCTCTGAAATCCTGCGCCAGCAGATCGCAGGGTATGATCCCGACGTCCAGGAGATGTCCCACGGCACGGTCATTCAGGTCGGCGACAACATCGCCACGGTGTACGGGTTGTTGGACGCCCGGGCCGGCGAACTGCTGAAGTTCGCCAACGGGGTCATCGGCATGGTGATGAACCTGGAGGAGGATTCCATCGGGTGCATCGTCATGGGGTCCGACCGCGACATCAAGGAAGGCGACCGGGTCGAGCGCACGGGCGAGATCGCCGCAGTTCCCGTGGGCGAGGCGATGCTGGGCCGCGTGGTGGATGCCCTGGGGGTGCCGGCCGACGGCAAGGGCCCGATAGCGGCCAGCCGCAACCGCACCATCGAGTACACGGCCCCGACCGTCATGCAGCGTCAGCCTGTCACCGAGCCGATGCAGACCGGACTGAAGGCCATCGACGCCCTTGTCCCCATCGGCCGCGGGCAGCGCGAGTTGATCATCGGAGACCGCCAGACGGGCAAGACGGCCATCGCGCTGGACGCGATGCTCAACCAGAAGGACACGGACGTCTACTGTGTCTACGTGGCGATCGGCCAGAAGGCCAACTCGGTGGCCGGTCTGGTGGCCACCCTGGCGGAGCACGGGGTGCTGGAGAAATGCGTGGTGGTTGCGGCCATGGCCAACGAGCCGCCGTCCATGCTGTACCTTGCTCCCTACGCTGGATGCGCCATTGCGGAAGACATGATGTTCCAGGGCAAGCATGTCTTGATCATCTACGATGACCTGACCAAGCACGCCAAGGCCTACCGCGAGATTTCCCTGCTGCTGCGGCGGCCCCCGGGCCGGGAGGCCTACCCGGGGGACGTCTTCTACCTGCACTCCCGCCTGCTGGAGCGTGCCGCCCGGCTCTCGGACGAGTTTGGTGGGGGCTCGCTGACGGCCCTGCCGATCATCGAGACTCAGTTGGGAGACGTGTCTGCCTACATTCCGACCAACGTCATCTCGATCACCGACGGACAGATCTACCTGGACACGGACCTCTTCTACCAGGGTATCCGCCCGGCCATCGACGTGGGCCTTTCGGTCTCGCGGGTCGGCGGGGCCGCACAGATGAAGGCCATGAAGCAGGTCGCCGGCCAGTTGCGCCTGGACCACGCCCAGTATCGGTCGCTGGCGGCCTATGCCAAGCTGTCAGCCGACGAACTGGACAAGGCCAGCCGGGACCAGTTGGCCCGAGGAGACCGGGTGACGGGGGTCCTCAAGCAGAACCAGTACGTGCCCATGCCCGTGGAACAGCAGGTCGTGGCCCTGTATGCGGTCACCCAGGGTCTGATGGACGACATCCCGAGTGAGGACATCGTGCGCTTTGAGAAGGAGTTGCTGGTCTTCATGGTGGACCGGCACCGGGAACTGCTCGCCCGCATCAAGGAACAGGGCAGACTGGACGACGACCTCGTGGCCGGTGTGCGCTCGGCCGTTGCGGAATTCAAGCCGAGTTTCCTCGCGGCCAACCCCGCGTAGCTTCCAGGCGGAGGACCAGGCATGCCCAGCGACAGAGACATCCGCATGCGGATCCGATCGGTGCGCAACATCGAGAAGATCACCAAGGCCATGAAGATGGTGGCGGCAGCCAGGATTCGCAAGGTCGAGGCCCAGGCCAAGGCCAGCCGGCCGTACGCCCACCGCCTGGCGCAGGCCGTCAGCCGGATCATCGCCCAGGCCACCGAGACCGTGCACCCCCTGATGCAGGTGCGCCCCATCGAAAAGGTCGGGGCGCTGATCATCGGCTCGGACAAGGGGCTCTGCGGTTCCTACAACTCCAACCTCTTCCGCAGCACCCTGCCAGAACTCTCCGAATTGCCCGGGGGGCGGCCCGTGCGGTTGGTCCTGGTGGGCACCAAGACCCGCCGTTACTTTGAGAGACGGAAATTCCAGGCGGATCGGGTCTTCACCGGATGGGAGCCCGATCTGGACCTGGCCGGCAGGCTGGCCGACCTGTGTTCCGAGTGGTTCCTGGGAGGAGAGGTGGACGAGATTCGCTGCTTCTACACCCAGGCTGTCTCCACCATGGTGCAGGAGCCAACCCAGGATCGACTCCTGCCCTTGGCGGATGAACCATCTGGTGCCCCGCATCCCACAGACTATCTTTATGAACCCGGGGCGCAGGACGCCTTGGACCGGATCCTTCCCAACTCGTTGCGCATCCGGCTCCACCAGATCCTGCTGGAGGCCCGCAGCGCCGAGCTGGGGTCCAGGCTGCGGGCGATGACCAACGCCACGGACAACGCCGACAAGCTTGCGTCCGAGTTGACCTTGGAGTTCTACCGCATCCGGCAGGCCAACATCACCACCGAGATTCTCGAGATTTCCAGCGGCGCCGAGGCGCTGAAGGGGTAGACCCCCAGGATTGGCAGGAGGCACAGCATGGCCAAAGGCAAGGTTGTTCAGGTTCTGGGCTCGGTCGTGGACCTGGAGTTTCCCCCCGGGCAGCTTCCCGAGCTGCACAACGCAGTCCGGATGGAGCGCGAGGTCTTTCGCGACCTGTCTCCCGAAGAGGTTCAGCAGCTTCCGATTTCCACGCGCGTGTTGTTCCTGGAGGTCATGGGCGAGTTGGGCAACAATCGGGTGCGGGCCCTGGCCTTGGGGACCACCGATGGCCTGCGCCGCGGCATGGAGTGCGAGGACACCGGGGCCCCGATTCAGGTCCCGGTGGGACGCAACACCCTGGGCCGGATGTTCAACGTCCTGGGACAGGCCATCGACGGGATGCCCGAGCCGGAGGTGCAGACCCACTATCCCATTCATCGGCCCTCGCCCTCCCTGGAGGACCAGGTCCCCACAACCCAGGTGATGGAGACCGGGATCAAGGTGATTGACCTCCTGGAGCCTTTCGCCCGAGGCGGCAAGACCGGTCTCTTCGGAGGAGCCGGGGTGGGCAAGACGGTGCTGATCCAGGAGCTGATCCACAACATCGCGACGGAGCACGGGGGCTTCTCGGTGTTTGCCGGGGTCGGGGAGCGGACCCGCGAGGGCAACGACCTGTACCGCGAGATGAGCCAGTCGGGCGTTCTCAAGAACACCACCATGGTCTTCGGCCAGATGGACGAACCTCCGGGAGTGCGTTTCCGAGTGGGCTTCACGGGCGTCACCATGGCGGAGTACTTCCGCGATGTGGAAGGTCAGGACGTCCTGTTGTTCATCGACAACATCTTCCGGTTCNNAACTCCAGGAGCGGATCACCTCCACGCGACAGGGTTCGATCACGGCGGTCCAGGCCATCTACGTGCCAGCCGACGACATCACGGACCCGGCCGTGGCCACCTCGTTCACCCACCTGGACGCGACCACGGTCCTGTCCAGGGGCATCGTCGAGCAGGGAATCTTCCCCGCGGTGGATCCCCTGGCTTCCACCTCCCGGCTTCTGGAGCCGCGCTATCTGGGCGACGAGCACTATGCCGTGGCGCGCGAGGTCCAGGAGACGCTGCAGCGCTACAAGGATCTGCAGGACANNCAGGACATCATCGCCATCCTGGGCGTCGAGGAGCTCTCCGATGAGGACCGCATCGTGGTCGGTCGGGCGCGGCGCCTCCAGAAGTTTCTGTCTCAGCCCTTCTTTGTCGCCGAGACGTTTACCGGGCGCTCGGGAAAATACGTCCCCCTGGCCCAGACCGTCAAGGCCTTCCGCGAGATGGTCGACGGACATCTTGACCACCTGCCCGAACAGGCCTTCTACATGG
>DIWH01000082.1 GCA_002423485.1 Candidatus Xenobium occultum
GAAGGCGGAGTTCCAGTCGCGTCCCCGTGGCCTCCTGGCCTTCCAAGTCCTCCGAGGGTTGCCCGCCGTCCAGCGCCCGCCGGACCATCCGGCACAGGACCCGCGAGCGCCGGGTCAACGCGGCCTGCGTCCAGAACTCCTCGGTCTGGGGGGTGGCCACCCGAACCACCTCGCGCAGGTTGGCCCAGCGGATGCGACCGGCCTCGGCGGCTTCGGCCAGCTCGGGGAGGTCCTCCAGGGCCCGGGCCACGCGGCGGGCCTCACGGCCCTCGCGGGGGTCCATCTGCAGGGCCAGGGCCAGGAACTGGTTCAGGCAGCTATAGCCCCACTGCCCCCACAGCCCGCGCCGGTGGATCTCCTGCAGGCAGCGGCCCAGGAAGAGTCGCTCCTGGACCAGGGCCACTGAGGCGGCCAGGGCGGAGGTGAACAGGTCCTCATCGGGCAACTCCTCGACCTCGGGAAATCGGGGGAGCGCCCGGGATTCCATGAATTGACTGGGGCTCGAAATCGAAGGGTCGGAGAGATCCGAAGCGAGGGATTGAAGAGAAAGGGACGCTGCGGGAGAACTCACGTGATTTCCCTCCCCTGCGGCGACCTGGTCACCGCCTGAGCCGCGCCTTCGGCGGCTATTCATATTATAATCGATGACGGTGGAATTGGGGAGCGAACATGATGTAAAATTGATGAACCGGAACCATCGTGGAGACATTGAAGAACCGGGAAATACGAGATATCCAGAGGCCACCTCTCGGCCCAGACCGGTCGAAATCCAACTGACGACCGTCGTGACTTCGGTGTCCCGCCGTAGGAGCCGGTTTCCCCGCCACGAAGGCCCTCCGCCTGCGGAGGAGTGGCTGGGTTCCTGAGCGCCCTCCGCCAAGGAGAACCCATGGCCCGGTTGACCCTTCCTCAGCTCGAGCGGCACCTCTTCGCGGCCGCCGACATCCTGCGCGGCAAGATGGACGCTTCCGAGTTCAAGGAATACATCTTCGGGATGCTGTTCCTGAAGCGGTGCTCGGACGTCTTCGAAGAGCGTCGAGGTCGCGTCGTGCAGGGGCAGGTCGAGCGGGGCCGGAGCCAGGCCGAGGCCGAAGAGCGGGCCGACCAGCGGACCCGCTACCGCGACACCTTCTTCGTGCCGCCCCGCGCCCGGTGGGAACGACTGCGCGACGAGGTCCACGAGGACGTGGCCACCGAGCTGAACAAAGCCCTGATGGCCCTGGAGGAAGAGAACCAGGGGCTGCGCGGGGTGCTGACCCATATCGACTTCTCCCGCAAGATCGGCCAGTCGCGGATTCCGGACAAGAAACTGCGGGACCTGATCCGGCACTTCAGCAAGTACCGCCTGCGCAACGAGGACTTCGAGTTCCCGGACCTGCTGGGCGCGGCCTACGAGTACCTGATCGCCGACTTCGCCGACTCGGCCGGCAAGAAGGGCGGCGAGTTCTACACGCCCCGGGCCGTGGTGCGCCTGATGGTCGAGCTCTTGGAGCCCCGGGAGGGGATGCGGGTCTACGATCCTTGCGTGGGGTCGGGCGGCATGCTGATCCAGTCCCAGCACTACGTCGAGGAGCGGGGCGGCAACGCCCGGGACCTGGCCCTCTACGGGCAGGACTCCAACGGCGGCGTCTGGGCCATCTGCAAGATGAACATGATCCTGCACGGCATCATGGACGCCGACATCCGCAACGAGGACACGCTGGCGAACCCCGAGCACCTGGATCGGGGCGAGCTGATGCGCTTCGACCGGGTCATCACCAACCCGCCCTTCTCGCAGAACTACTCGCAGGAGGGGATGCGCTTCCCCGAGCGCTTCCGCTACGGCTTCTGTCCCGAGGGCGGCAAGAAGGCGGACCTGATGTTCGCCCAGCACATGCTCTCGGTGCTGCGGGCCGGGGGCTTGATGGCCACCGTCATGCCCCACGGCGTGCTGTTCCGGGGAGGCGCCGAGCGGGACATCCGGCGCGGCTTTCTGGAGGACGACCTGCTGGAGGCGGTGATCGGCCTGGCGCCCAACCTCTTCTACGGCACCGGCATCCCCGCCGCGATCCTGGTGATGCGGGCCAAGGGCGGCAAGCCCCCAGAGCGCCGGGGCCAGGTGCTGTTCATCAACGCCGACGCCGAGTTCCACGCCGGGCGGGCCCAGAACTTCCTGCACCCCGAGCACCTGCAGAAGGTCGTCTCGGCCTACAGGCAATTCCGGGACATCCCGGGTTTCGCCACGGTGGTGTCGCACCAGACCCTGGCCGAGAACGACTACAACCTGAACATCCGCCGCTACGCCGACAACGCGCCGCCCCCGGAGCCCCACGACGTGAGGGCCCACCTGCTGGGCGGGGTGCCAAGGGCCGAGGTCGAGGCGAAGCGGGATCTCCTGGCCGGGCAGGGCCTGGACCCGAAAGCGCTCTTCGTCGAGCGGGAGGACGCCTGCTACGACTTCCATCCGGAGCTGGCCGAGCGGTCCAGCCTGCGCGAGGCCGTGGAGTCAAACCGGGGCGTGCAGGCCAGGGAGGCGGCCCTGCAAGCCTCGTTCGAGGGCTGGTGGAAGGCCCGTCGGGATCGCCTGCGCCGCTTGCCCGAGACCGGCGACCTGATGGCCGTGCGCGCCGAGTTCCTGGAGAGCTTCACCGAGGCCCTCCGGCCCGTGGGCCTTCTGGACGAGTTCCAGGTGGGCGGCGTGGTAGCCGCCTGGTGGGACGCCGCGCAGTTCGACCTGAAGGCCCTGGCCGCCCGCGGGTATGCGAACCTGCTGGACGGCTGGGTCGACACCCTGCGCGACGCCCTGGAGGAGGGGGAGGTCGACCCCACCGAGGACCGCCTGGTCCGCCGCATGCTCCCGGACTTCCTGAACCAGATCGCCGAGGCCGAGGCCCGCCGGGCCGAACTGGAGGGCCAGATCGCCGAGGCCAAGGGCTCGGAGGACGAGGAAGAGGACGACGAGTCAGAGGAACGCCTGAGCGAGGCCGAGGTGAAGGAATTGAAGAGGCAGCTCACCGCGGCCAGGAAAAGCCTGAAGGCCCTGCATTCCGAGGTGCTCAAGCGCATGGAGAAGGCCCGCGCCGCCCTGGGGGAGGCCAAGTGCGCGGACCTGGCCCTGGATCTGTTCCACGCCGACCTGGCCGCCCAACTCGAGCGCGCCGTGGCTGCCCGCCGCCGCCAGGTCGTGGCCGCCGTGGAGAACTGGTGGGACAAGTACCGCGTGCCGTTGCGAAAGTTGGAGAGCGAGCGGGACGAGGCCGCGGGGCGGCTCGAGGGGTTCTTGAGGGAGTTGGGGTATGTCGGGTAGAGCGGCCCTGGTAGCGCTGGGAGAGCTCTCTCTCATAAATCCGCCGACGAACCTGCAAGGCCTGGGACCGGAGGACCTGGTGTCCTTCATCCCCATGTCAGATGTGACAGATCATGGGGAGTGGGCTGTTCGGAGAAATCGCCCTCTTTCCGAGGTCAGAGCTGGATACACCGCCTTTCAGGAAGGCGATGTCCTATTTGCAAAGATCACGCCGTGCATGGAGAACGGGAAGGGGTGCCACGCCGTAGGATTGACCCGACAAGTTGGCTTCGGGTCCACAGAGTTCCACGTCCTCCGCGCCTCCGAGAAGGCCGAGGCACGATTCCTCTATCATTGGTCCCAATCGTCAGAGCTGCGGTTACGAGCAGAGGCTTTCATGTCTGGTTCCGCCGGGCAGCAACGCGTGGCGCCAGGGTTCTTTAATTCATTGCTGGTGCTCGGCTTGCCCCTTCCCGAGCAACGCCGCATTGCTGAGATCCTGGACGCGGCCGACGAGGCGGTCCGCCGCTCCGAGGCCCTCCTGGCCAAGCTCGAGCAGGTGAAGGCCGGCCTGCTGCACGACCTGCTCACCCGGGGCCTGGACGAGGCCGGCCGCCTGCGCGACCCCGAGGCCCATCCCGAGGACTTCCAGGACTCGATCCTGGGGCGGATTCCGCGGGAGTGGGACCTGCGTAGTCTTCAATCATGCTGCGGGCCTTTGATCACATACGGCATCGTCCAAGCCGGCCCGCATGTGGAGAACGGCGTCCCATATATTCGCACTGGCGATATGTCAGGGGACTCCCTCCAGGTCGAAGGGCTGTTAAGGACCTCTCGGAGCATTGCACGCTCCTACGCCAGATCGGAGGTCAAGGCTGGCGAGATCGTTTGTGCCATTCGAGCAACTTTGGGGAAGGTCTTGGAAGTCCCCCCCGAATTGGACGGCGCCAACCTGACTCAGGGAACAGCGAGAATCGCGCCGCATCCCGAGGTCTGTGGGCACTATCTGCTATGGTGCCTGAGGACCAAGCCCCTTCAATCTCAATTTGAAATGGCTCAGAAGGGGACGACTTTCGCGGAAATCACTCTTACAGACTTGCGGCTCTTGCTCGTCCCCCTCCCCCCCCTCCCTGAACAGCGCCGCATCGCAGCCATCCTCGACGCCCACGACGCCCGGATCCGCGCCGAGCGGGCCCAACTCGACAAGCTCCGCCAGATCAAGAAGGGCCTGATGCACGACCTCCTCACCGGGAAGGTGCGCGTCCAGGTTCCCCAGGAGGCCCCCGCCCCATGACCCTCCCCACCGAGTCCACCTACGTCGAGCGCCCCTTCCTCGACCAGCTCGCCGCGATGGGCTGGGAGGTGCTGGACGGGTGCGCGGAGGACCCGACCCGCACGGAGCGGGAGGGCTTCCGGCAGGTGCTCCTGGAGGGGCGGCTGCGGGAGGCGCTGCGGCGCCTCAACCTGGACGCCGACGGCCAGCCCTGGCTGGACGACTCGCGGCTGGGCCGGCTGGTGCTGGAACTGCAGCGGGTGGGCGGCAAGCTCATGGAGGCCAACGAGCGGGCCACCGAGCTGCTGTGGCGGGGCACGGCCATCGAGGGCCTCCCCAAGCGCGACGGCGGGCGCGATCAGGTGGTGCGCTACCTCGACTTCCGGCATCCGGAGCGCAACGACTTCCTGGCCGTGCGCCAGTTCCGGGTGGACGTGCCCGGAAGCGCGACCTTCATCCTGCCGGATATCGTGCTGTTCGTGAACGGCATCCCCCTGGTGGTGGTGGAGTGCAAGAGCCCGGCTGCGACCGACCCCCTCAACGAGGGCATCCAGCAGCTCCTGCGCTACTCGAACCAGCGCGGCGAGGGCTTCGCGGACGACGGCAACGAGCGGCTCTTCCACACCAACCAGTTGCTGGTCTCCACGTGCTTTGACCTGGCGCGGGTGGGCACGGTCGGAGCCTCGTTCAAGCACTTCCTGGAGTGGAAGGACACCAGCCCCGTGCCCTCGGCCGAGGTGGCCGAGGCCCTCGGCGTGGCCCGCCTCTCTGGGCAGCAACTCCTGGTGGCGGGGATGCTGCGCCCGGCGCACCTGCTGGACCTGGTGCGCCACTTCACGCTCTTCAAGGACTTCGACGGGCGCCGCGGCAAGGTCGTGGCCCGCTACCAGCAGTTCCGCGCCGTGCACGAGGCGATCCGCCGCCTGAAGACGGGGGCCACGCGCCTGGAGGATGGCGAGCACGACCGCCGGGGCGGCGTGGTCTGGCACACCCAGGGGTCCGGCAAGAGCCTGACGATGGTCTTCCTGGTGCGCAAGATGCGCTCCGAGCCGGAGCTGCGCCGCTTCAAGGTGGTGGTCGTCACCGACCGGACCGACCTCGAGCGCCAGCTCTCCGACACCGCCGCCCTCACCGGCGAGACCGTCCGCAAGGCGTCCGGCACCCGGGACCTGAAGGGGATCCTGGCCGAGCCGGGGCCGGACCTCGTCTTCGCCATGATCCAGAAGTACCTGGAGCGGAGCCCGGTGGTGGCCCTCCCGGGCGGGGCGAGCCCGAGCAACCCGGTCCTGCCGCAAGACCTGGCCGCCGAGGAGGAGGGCCTCTACGACGGGGACTTCCCGCCGGTCGAGGAGGAGGTGTTCCCGACCCTCAACGCCTCCGAGGACATCCTGGTGCTGGTGGACGAGGCCCATCGGACCCACACCTCGACCCTGCACGCCAACCTGATGAAGGCCCTGCCGAACGCGGCCCGCATCGGCTTCACGGGGACGCCCATCCTGCTGGGCGCCAGGAAGCGCACCCACGAGATCTTCGGTGAGTACCTGGACCGCTACACGATCCGCGAGTCGGAGTCGGACGGGATGACGGTGCCGATCCTCTACGAGGGCCGCACGGCCGAGGGCGAAGTGGCCGACGGCGGTAGCCTGGACCGGCTCTTCGAGGACATGTTCCGGGAGCACACCCCGGAGGAGTTGCAGGCCATCCAGGCCCGCTACGCCACCCGGGGCCAGGTGCTGGAGGCCCGGGACCTCATCGCGGCCAAGGCCCGGGACCTGCTGCGGCACTACGTGGACGTCGTGCTCCCCAACGGGTTCAAGGCCATGGTGGTCGCGGTCAGCCGGCGGGCGGCGGTCCGCTACCGGGAGGCCCTGGTGGCCGCGCAGGCCGAGCTGGTCCGCGACCTCTCCGCCTTGGATCCGGCTCTCCTGGCGCTTTCCCCCGAGGCCCTGGCCGCGCGCACTGCAGACGAGCAACTCCTGGTCCGCGCCCACCCCCGCCTGGAGACCCTCCGAGGCCTGGAATTCGCGGCCATCATCTCCTTCAACCGCAACCACGACGACGCCGCGTGGAAGGTGTGGACGGACGGGACCCGGCAGCGTGAGCTGATCGCCCGCTTCAAGCAGCCTCTGCAGGGTCCGAAGTCCGACCCGCTGGCCTTCCTCTGCGTCAACAGCATGCTCCTGACCGGCTTCGACGTCCCGCACCTCCAGGTGCTGTACCTGGACCGCGGGCCCAAGGAGCACGAGCTTCTTCAGGCCATCGCGCGCGTGAACCGGACGCACGAGGGCAAGAGCCACGGGCTGGTGGTGGACTACTTCGGCGTGGCCCGCCACCTCCAGGAGGCCCTGGCGGCCTACAGCTCCGAGGACGTGGCGGGCGTCATGGCCAGCCTGAAGGACGAGCTGCCCCGCCTGGAGGACCGCCACCGCCGGGTGGTCGGCCTCTTCCTGGACCTGGGCGCCGGCCTGGACCGGCCCGCGGAGTGCGTGGACCTGCTGCGGGACGTGAAGCTCCGGGCCCGCTTCACCGCCGAGCTCAAGCTCTTCCTCGACAGCCTGGACATCGTGCTGCCCCGCCCCGAGGCCCTGCCCTACGTGGGCGACGCCCGGATCCTCGGCTGGATCAACAAGGTCGCGGCCAACCGCTACCGGGACAACCAGCTCAACATCACGGGGCTGGGCGGCAAGGTGCGCGAGCTTGTCGACCGCCACCTCGTCTCGACCGGCATCGACCCCCGGATCCCCCCGATCTCGATTCTGGACGCGGGGTTCGACGAGGAGGTGGAGCGGCACGAGAAGCCGCAAACCCGTGCCTCGGAGATGGAGCACGCCCTGCGCCACCACATCCGCGAGCGCTTCAACGAGGATCCCGCCTGCTACCGCAAGCTCAGCGAGCGCCTGGAGGCGATCCTGCGGGATCTGCACGACAACTGGGAAGCCCTGGCGGCGGCCCTCGGCGAGATCGTCGACGAGGTGCGCGACCAGGATCTTACGACTTGTTCGGGTGCGGGCCTGGACCCGCGGACCCAGGTTCCCTTCCTGCGCCTGCTGAGGGAGGAAATCCACGGGGACGCCCCGGTCGCCCCTGGGGAACTCCAGGACCTCGCGCGCCACACGGTCCGGGTCGTAGAGCACCTCCGCCAGGAACTGCGCACGGTCGACTTCTGGCGCAAGCACCAGGCCCAGCTTGTGCTGCGCCAGTGGCTGGTCGAGTATCTGGACGACGAGGTGTCCACCCTGCCGTTCGGGCGTTGCGAGGCCGTGGCCGACCGCCTGATGGAACTGGCCCGGGCCCGCAAGGACTGGCTGGCCGGGTGAGCGAGCGGCTGGTCGTCGGGGACCTGGACTTCGAGGTGCGCCGCAGCCCCCGACGCCGCACCCTGGAGATCACCGTCGAGCGCGACGGCACCCTGGTGCTCCGCGTCCCCGAGGCCTGCCCGCCCCAGCGCCTGGAGAACTTCGCCCGCGACCGGGAGCTCTGGGTGCAGACCCGCCTGGCCGAGCGCGAACCGCTGGCCCCCGCGGCCCGGCCCCGGGAATACGTCAGCGGCGAGTCCTTCTTCTACCTGGGCCGCGAGCATCGCCTGGTGCTGGTCGAAGACCGCGAGGCCTCGCCGCTGCGCCTGCGCGGCAGCCAGTTCAAGCTTCGCCGTGACCAGGCCCACCGCGGCCGCTTCTACTTCATCCGCTGGTACACCCGGAACGCCAAGGCCTGGCTCCGCCGGTGCGTGCGCGCCTGGCAGGACCGCCTGGAGGTGAAGCCGACCGCGGTTGAGGTCCAGGACCTCGGTAACCGCTGGGGCTCGTGCGGCACGGGCGGCCGACTGAACTTCCACTGGAAGACCATCCTGCTCCCCCCGACCGCCGTGGAATACGTGGTGGTGCACGAGATGGTCCACCTTCTGGTCCCAGACCACAGCCGCGACTTCTGGACCCGCCTGGAGCGCGCGATGCCGGACTGGCGTTCCCGGAAGGACTGGCTGGCCCGCGAGGGCGGTCGCTACGTGCTGTAGCGGGGCGGGGGGCCGGCGTTCCAGGAGGCGGTCCAGGCCTACTACCGGGAGCACGTGTGTCGCCTGGACCCCTGGCCGGAGAGCCTGGAGCGGAGCATGGCCGGCCTCGGCGCACCGGTCTACCTCCAGATGTGGGGACCCAGCGAATTCGTCGCCACGGGGAGCCTCCGGGATTTCGACCGGGTGGAACGGCTGGCCGAAATCGCGGCGCCGACCCTCTTCACCTGTGGCGAATACGACGAGGCCACACCCTCCACCACAGCCTTCTACCACCAGAGGATGCCGGGTTCGGAGCTGGCCGTCCTCCCGGACGCGTCCCACGAGCACCACTTAGAGCAACCCCAGCGCTACCTCCGCCTGGTCCGGGATTTCCTCCAACGCGCGGAACGGCGATGACTGGCATGGGCAATCCCTGAGATCTGCTCCAGCAGGGAGTTCCGAGGTTCCGCTTCCCGGCGTGCGGTGCACCAGCATGTCGCACCTCTCGACGTGGCCGCCCGCACACCCAGGGAATGATTCCACCGTGAATCTGCGGCATTTCCACAAAGTCATGGCGGAAACCCCTTCTCCAGGAGGCGGCCCTGGACGCAGACACGCCGCCCCCCCTGCGCTGCGTCATGGCGCCGTGATGGCCACCAGCCGGCCCCCCGCATCTGCGGCCCCTGGCCTGATTCGACGCCCGCTTCCGCTGGGTGGCTGCCCCACAGCCCCAGGCCTGAGGCCCCGTCCTGCTCCGAGATGGTTGACATCGCGCGGCCTGCGGCATGATCATGGGGCTCGAGACGCGGGCGCCTGGGGGTGTCCGCCTGACGAGGAGTCCCCTGATGAACTTCAAGCCCTGGAAGGTTGCCTCGATGATGTTGATCCTGGGTCTGGCGCTGTGCCTGCCCGCCCAAACCGAGACCTCCCCTCGCCCGAATGCCCCGGCGCTGGGCAGCGGCATCGACCGCGCCGACCTGGACCCCGGCGTCCGCCCGGCCGACGACTTCTTCGACTACGCCACCGGGGGCTGGCGCAAGCGCAACCCCATCCCCGGCGACCAGGCCCGCTGGGGCACCTTCAACGTGCTGGACGACCAGAACACCCACCTGCTGCACGAAATCCTGCGCGAGGCCCAGGGGTCCGACGCCGGCACGCTGGAGCGCAAGCTGGGAGACTTCTACGCCAGCGGCATGGATGAAGCGGCCCGCGAGAAGAGGGGCCTGACTCCGATCCAGAAGGACCTCGAGACCCTGGAGGCGATCCAGGACCGCAAGGCCCTGCAGGCCGCAATCGCCCGGATGCACCGGGAGGGCCTCAACGCCTACTTCAACCTCTTTGCCAGCCAGGACGACAAGGACAGCACCCGGATGATCGGCGTGCTCTGGCAGGGCGGCCTGGGGCTTCCCGAGCGGGACTACTACCTGCGGGACGATGAGGACTCGCGCAAGCTGCGTGAGGCCTACCTGGCCCACGTCACCAGGATGTTCACCCTGCTGGGTGATTCGCCCCAGGAGGCGGCCCGGCAGGCCCAGGCCGTGATGGCACTGGAGACGCGCCTGGCCCGAGCTTCGCTTCCCGCCGCCGAGTTGCGGGAGGCCGAGAAGGTCTACCACCTGATGGACGCCGAGGCTTACCAGGCCCTGACGCCAGACTTCTCCTGGGCCGGCTACTTCGAGGGGCTGGGGATCCCCGCCCTGGGCGAGCTGAACGTGGCCATCCCGGGCTTCATGGAGGCCGTGAACCGCGAACTGGCCAGCACCCCCCTGGAAGACCACAAGAGCTACCTGCGCTGGATGGTCGTGCGCGGCTTCGGCTCGCATTTGACCCCGGAGATGGAACGCGAGAACTTCCACTTCTTCTCGACGGTCCTGAGGGGCGTCAAGGAGATGAAGCCCCGCTGGAAGCGGGTGGTCGAGACCGTCAACGCCGGGATGGGCATGGCCCTGGGCCAACTCTACGTCCGGCGCGCCTTCCCGCCCGAGGCCAAGGCCCGGGTGCAGGAGATGGTGACCAACCTCAAGGCGGCCGTGGCCGCCACCATCCCCACCCTGGAGTGGATGAGCCCGGCCACCCAGAAGGCCGCCCTGGAAAAGCTGGCGCTCTTCCAGGCCAAGATCGGCTATCCGGATCGCTGGCAGGACTATTCCAGCCTGGAGATCCGCCCTGGCGACTACGTGGGCAACCTGCGCCGCGTCCGGGTCTACGAGGTGCACCGCGACCTGGCCAAGATCGGCAAGCCCGTGGACCGCGACGAGTGGCACATGACCCCCCAGATGGTCAACGCCTACTACAACCCCTCAATGAACGAGATCGTCTTCCCCGCCGGCATCCTCCAGCCGCCCTTCTTCGACATGAAGGCGGAGGACGCCGTCAACTACGGGGCCATCGGGATGGTGATCGGTCATGAGATCACCCACGGCTTCGACGACCAGGGCTGCAAGTACGACGGGCACGGGAATTTGCGCGACTGGTGGACTCCCGAGGACCTGGCCAACTTCAAGACCCTGGCCGAGGGCGTCGAGAAGCAGTTCGCCGCCTATGAGGTGGCGGGCCTGAAGCTGAACGGCAAGCTGGTGCTGGGTGAGGCCATCGCGGATCTCGGCGGACTGAACCTGTCCTGGAAGGCCTACCATCACTCGCAGCAGGGTCACGAGCCCCAGGTCCTGGACGGCTTCACCCCGGCCCAGCGCTTCTTCCTGGGCTACGCGCGGGTCTGGGCCATCAACATGCGCCCCGAGATGGAGAAGCTGCAGGTCAACACCGACCCCCACCCCCACGCCCGCTGGCGCGTGAACGGACCCTTGTCGAACAGCCCTGAGTTCTTCGAGGCCTTCGGCGTGAGCCAGGGCGACCCCATGGCTCGGCCCGCCGAGCAGCGCAACCGGATCTGGTAAACCCTTCCGAGATTCCACGGGCCGTGCCCAGGAGGAGAACCCCCATGATCGAGCAGATTCACAAGATCTCCACCGCAGACACCCGAGCCGTCGAAAAGGTGATCCAGGACGAGAACGTCCACTACATCCACATGGTCTTTCCCCAGGACCAGGGGATGCCCGAGCACTTCTCCAACTCGACGGTCTACATGACGGTCTTGAGGGGAACCCTCTCGATCGGCCTGGATGAGCAGGAAGTCCACGAGTACCCCGGCGGCACGGTCCTGAAGATCCCCTTCAACACCCGCATGAACGTCCGGAACCTCCACCCGGAGGTCCTGGAACTGATCGTCGTCAAGGCACCGGCTCCGCGAGCTTCCTGAGAAGTGACCCTCCGGCCGCTTCGGGCCGCCTCAGCCCTGGGGTGACCCGAAGCGCTCGTCGAGTTCCGCGAAGCGGCTGGTCAGGACCTGGCGGATCTGCTCGATGGTCTCCTCGACGTCTGCGTCCCCCCGCTCCAACACGGGCAGGAACTGGATGCGCACCGTGGACCGCGCCCGAACCCGGGGAAGCCCGCGCGGGAAGACGTGGTTCCCACCGTGGACCACCATGGGCAGGATGGCTGCCCGGGGGGCCGTGCGCAGGAGCGTGGCCAGCCCCGCGGGCTTGAAGGGGTTCATCCGGCCGTCTGCGCTCCGGGTGCCTTCGGGGAAGATGAAGGCGGAGACCTCGCCGGAGTCCACGCGGCGACCCAACTCGGCGATGGCCGCCAGGGCCCCCTCCCGGTCTGCCCGGTCGATCAGGCAGTGTCCGCCCTGGCGCAGGTTGAAGCTGACGGCCGGGATCCAGCGGCCCAGGACCCTCTTGGCGATGTAGCGGGGCCGCAGGTGCCGCAGAAGCCAGAAGGGCAGGAAGCTCTCGACCAGGGACTGATGGTTGCAGACCACGATGTAGCTGCCCTGCCCGGGAACGTTCTCCAGCCCTTCCATTTCCAGACGGCCCAGGCCGGCGCGGATGCTGCCCCCCAGGACCCGGCACATCAACCCGACGGCCCGGTCCATCGACTCTGCGCCCAGCAGACGGGCCACCCGTAGCACGGGGTCGAAGACCACCAGGGTCAGTCCGAACCATCCCCAGGCACCGGCGGTGGCGACGAAATCCACGAATCGCACGGGATTGTCCTCCATCAGCCTCGCGGTCTTCAGGCCGGTTTCCGGGAGATTCTTCGAAGTTCCTCCCTGTCGGCGGGATTTTCGGAACCGACCCAGAAGGGGCAGCCCCTCCCGCCGGGTTTGAGCGCCCCCGTGCTTCCTGCCTGGTGGCCCGCCGGCTCCCCCGGTGAATCCCGTCCCCCGAGGTCGACACATGGAAAAGGTCCAGACCCCGAAAGGCACCAGCTTCCTGGGCAGGTTCATGGTCTTGAAGGGCGCGCTGCGCGAACTGTGGATCATCTTCGGCACCAAGATCCTGTCCATCGTGGCCTACGGTCTGGTGAACTCGACCCTGGTCCTGTGGTTGTCCAAGGATCTGGGCTACGGCGACGTCTCCGCTGGCTTCATGGTGGCCATGTGGTCCGCCCTCCTGACCCTTTTCACGGTCATGGTGGGCTCGCTGGTGGACGCCATCGGGATTCGGCTCTCGTTGTTGATCGGGTTTGGCATCTGCCTGGGGGCCCGGTTGGTCATGAGTTTCGTCACCGCCCCCTGGCTCGTGATCCCGGCCGGCCTGCTCCCGCTGGCCCTGGGGGAGGCCCTGATGGTCCCGGTCATGGTGGCCGCCATCAAGAAATTCGCGACCACGGCCCAGCGCTCCATGGCCTTCTCGATGTTCTACGCGATGATGAACGTAGGCTTCGCGATCTCGGGGTTCATCTTCGACAAGGTGCGGACCACGCTGGGCGAGTACGGGCACCTGGCCCTTCCCGGCTCCGACTTCAGTCTGACAACCTACCAGACCCTGATCCTGCTGGGCTTCCTCTTCACGGTGCCCAACCTGATCCTGGTCTGGGTCGGCATTCGGGATGGCATCGAGGTGGGCGAGGACGGCAAGGTCCGCATCCACAAGGCGGAATCGAAATACGCCGAGCAGCCGGTCCTGACGGCGGCCTTCAAGTCCGGCCTGGATGCCCTGGGCGAATGGAAGCGCATCTTCACGGGCCTGTGGCACCAACCGGCCTTCTATCGCTTCCTGGCCTTCCTGACGTTGGTCGTGTTCGTCCGGATGATCTTCTACCACTTCCACTACACCTTCCCCAAGTACGGCATCCGCGAGTTGGGTGAAGGGGCCCCGATCGGACAGCTCTTCGGCGTTCTCAACCCGGTCCTGATCGTGCTCCTGGTGCCCCTCGTGGGGGCCCTGACCCAGAAGATCTCGGCCTACCGGGTCGTGATCTTCGGCAGCCTGATCGGCGCGGTCTCGATCTTCTTCATGGCCATGCCACCCGTGTGGTTCCAGGGACTGGCCGACGGCTTCCTGGGCGACCTGATCGCCCGCAGGTGGCTGGGCGTGCAGACCGACGTGGTCAACCCGCTCTTCGTCTCGATCTTCTTCTCGGTGGTCATGCTCTCGGTGGGTGAGGCGTTCTTCTCGCCCAGGCTCTATGAGTACCCTGCGGCCATCGCCCCCAAGGGGCAGGAGGCCTCCTACATGTCGTTGTCGATGCTGCCCTACTTCGTGGCCAAGTTCTTCGTCGGCCCGCTCTCCGGGTGGCTGCTGGTGACCTACTGCCCTGAAACCGGTCCGCGCCACTCCGAGATGATGTGGTTGATCATCGCCCTGATGGCCCTGGTCACGCCGATCGGCCTGTTCCTGCTGCGCCCCTGGATCCAGGTCAAGGAAGCGGGCCGGGATGGCCATGAAGAGGAAGCCCCCGTCGCCGAGGAGGCCGTCCGCGAGGAGTCTGAAGACCAGTAGGCCCTCCTCATTGTCCTTCCCCCGGCGCTCAGAAGAGCGTGTAGATGAAGGGGGCCACGTGGGTGGCCTGGGCCAGCGAGACCAGCCCGGCCAGAAGCATCAGGCCCAGGAGGAGCGGCATCAGCCAGGGCCGGGTGCGGGCCATCCAGCCCAGGAAGTCGCAGGAGGTCTCGATCCGTCGGCCCAATTTCCGGATGGCTTCCCTCATGGCTGCACCTCTCCTGGCAGCCCCTGCTCGCGCAGGAACTCCGCCACCTTCTCGCCGGCCTGGAAGTGTCCCAGGTCGTTCCAATGCATGTCGGCCCGATAGTACAGGCGCTCGCGCCCGCGGAGCGCAGGAAGGAGATCCAGGGCCGGAACGTTCCTCTTCCGGGCCCACTCCATGAGGAAGCGGCGCGGTCTGGAGCGATCGAAGAGCTCCTCCTCCAAGTCCCAGGCCGCCAACCAGGCTTGCCATTCCTCGTCGTAGACCTCCTGGGAGGAGGGGATCACCACCAGGGTCATCGGAATCCCCCGCGCCTTGGCCTGCGCCAGCAGGTCGTCGAGGTGCTCGGTGGTCTTCGAGAGGGCCTGCTCCATCTCGGGGGTGTAACGGCGCAGGAACCAGGCTTGAGGCAGGGATGGGCGCAGGGCCGAGCGCGTGCCCCCGTACATCCGCGAACGCACATACTGGTACAGGTGACTGCGCATCAAAACCCCGCGGTACCAGGGGCGGCGGGCATCCGGGGGCAGATCGGTCTGCGGCGGAGGTGTTCGGCCCAGACAGTCATATCCGCTCCAGCGGGCCTCGGCGGCGGGCTTGAGGACCAGGAAACCGGAATCCAGCGTGAAGGCATCCCGTCCCACCAGGTTGTCATGGAAGTCGTTGCCCGTGTAGAAGGACACCATCAGCAGGTCGGCCGGGCTGGCGGCTCCGGGCCCCCGCAGCCAGGCGGCCTCGGCGTCGGTCCCCGCGTTGGGAACCCCGGCGTTGAAAACCCGGACCCCTGCAGCCCGCTGCAGGCGGGCCAGCCACGTCGAGTCGGGGTCCGACCAGCAGCCAAAGGTGAAGGAGTCGCCGAGGGCCAGCACGGTGCCTCCCGCGTCCTGGGGGGGGACGGGCAGGGCCCGCATCCCGTCCGGACCGATCTCGACCCGGGTGTCGAACTCCGCGCTGTGAATCCTGCCCTGCCACCCCGGCCGAAGCCGGATCCCCTCCTCGTCCTCGAGGTACATGCCTCGAACCTGCATGTTGGGGTTGGGCACCAGGAAGCGCAGCAGGACCTCCAAGACGAGCAGGCTGGTCATGAGGACCAGTGCCACCTTCCCCAGGGCCCCGGCCAGCGAAGCCCCCCCCGCTCTGGAAACCGGCGCTTCCTCGGGACGCACCCCGAAAAGACCGTGGGCCGCCCCGGGCAGTTCCGGTTGGGAGTCAGGCCGGTGCTCGGTTCCGGACGCCCTCTGGGGGGCATGGGCCCACTTCTCCAGTTCGGCCCCTGGGACCAGCCGGCCCTCGCCCGCCGCCCGGCGGCTGACCAGGAATCGGCCCATGACCAGGGCGTCCATGTCCGAACGGGCAAAAGTCGAGTAGGCCTCGGCCGGGGTGTTGACGATGGGCTCGCCGCGCAGGTTGAAGGAGGTGTTCAGGACCACCGGCACCCCGGTGAGCTGGCAGAACCGCGAGATCACTCCGTGATACTCCGGGCTCTGTTCCCTGTGCACGGCCTGGATGCGCGCCGTGCCGTCCACGTGGGTGACGGCCGGGATCTCGTCCCGGCGATCGGGACGGACCGGGACCACCATCAGCATGAAGCGGGCCGGGTCCACTTCCAGCGCCCCGGGGAGCTCGAAGTAGTCTTCCACCCGTTCGGCCAGGACCGAGGGGGCAAACGGGCGGAAGGGCTCCCGGAACTTGATCCGGGCGTTCACCACGTCCTTCATGTGGGCCGCCCGGGGGTCGGCCAGGATGCTGCGGGCGCCCAGGGCCCGAGGTCCCCACTCGAAGCGCCCCTGCATCCAACCGACCACCTGTCCACAGGCCAGGCGTTCGGCCACCTCCGAATGGACCGCCTCCATGTCGGAGAGTTCGCTGAAGGCGTGGCCTTCCGAGCGCAGGAACTCGGCGATGCTCTGGTCGGAATGCTCCTGCCCCCAGTAGCAGTGGTCCATCCGGAAGCGCTCGCGGCCACCCAGGACCTGATGATACCCCCAGAGGGCGGCTCCCAGAGCCCCTCCCCCGTCGCCCGCCGCGGGTTGGATATACAGTTTCTCAAAGCCGGATTCGCGCAGGATCCGGGAGTTGGCCACCGAGTTCAGGGCCACCCCGCCGGCCATGCACAGGGCCTCGTGCCCGGTCCGGCGGTGCAACCAGGAGGCCTGTCGGACCAGGATCTCCTCGGCCACCTTCTGGATGCTGGCCGCCACGTCGGCGTAGTGGGGGTCCAGAAGGTTGGCCTGCTCGCCGGTCCGCGCGGGCCCCAACAACTCGACGAAGCGACCGCTGAACGAATGGAAGGCCGAGTGGTGGTAGGCGAAACAGTCCATGTCCAGGCGAAAGGAGCCATCCGGACGAAGATGGACCATCTTGTCCAGGATCAGATCGGCGAAGCGGGGCTGCCCGTAGGGCGCCATGCCCATGACCTTGTACTCGCCCTCGTTGACCTGGAAGCCCAGGAAAGCGGTGAAGGCGCTGTACAGCAACCCCAGCGAGTGAGGGTAGCGCATTTCCTCGTCCAGGAGGATCTCCTGGTCCCAGGCGGTCCCCCGGGTTCCGGAGGCCCACTCGCCCACCCCGTCCACGGTCAGGATCGCGGACTTCTCCAGGCCCGAAGGATAGAAAGCGCTGGCGGCGTGCGACATGTGGTGAGGACAGAACACGATGCGGTCCCGGCGGCAGCCGATCCGCTCCTGCAGCAGGTCCCGGGCCCACAACTTGTCCAGCAGCCAGACCAGCATGGCCTCCCGAAAGGCCACCATCGAGCGCGGCCAGGTGGCCAGGGTGGACATGAGGATCCGGTCGAACTTCCAGAAGGGCTTCTCGTAGAAGACGACCAGGTCCAGGTCGGCTCCCGCGATCCCCGCCCGGTCCAGGCAGAACTGGACCGCCCGGGCAGGAAACTCCCAGTCGTGCTTGATCCGCGAGAAGCGCTCCTCTTCGGCGGCGGCCACGAGCTGCCCGTCCACCAGCAGGGCGGCCGCGGCGTCGTGATAGAAACAGGAGATCCCCAGGACTCTCATCAGTGCTGTTGCCGCGGGTCGCAGACCGGTGGACGGCACCAGCGCCCGCCGTTCGAGCTCCGGATCTCCAAAGGGTCCGAGAAGACCCGCAGGGCCAGGGCGAAGGGGGTCAACACGACCCAGTAGAAGACGGTCAACAGGACCCGGGCCTGAAAGGTGGCGGCCCGAGCCGCCAGCGCCTTCCAGCGCTCCCAACTGCTCTCAGGTTTCATGGGTTCGCCTATTCGCACGAGGGGCTGGAAGCCCTACCGCAGCGGGCTCCGCTTTTCCCGGCCGGAGAGGCCTGGACTGTCGGACAGGGTTCGGGACCGGGACGGCGCCAGCGGATTCCCGCAACGGGAAAGGGCAGCCTCTGGTTTTCGACGAAGCCTTCCCCACCATGAGCAACTCCCTTCCCTGCAACGGCGCGGAGATCCCGTTCGGCACGATCCGGATCGAAGCAGACGGGCGCCTCCTTCCAGACCCCGAAGCCGCCCGAATCCTCGAGATGCAGGACGGGGGCAGCGAACCCATCTCGTCGGAGGGCGAGATGGCCACCCTGGTCGAGGCCCTGACCCATGCGGCCCAGGCCGTCCGCGAGGGTGCCTGTTCCTGGAGCAGCATGGTGTCGATGCCCGATGGTCTGCTGCTGGAAGTCCTGGTCCACGGGGATCCCGTCCAGGCCGGGGGCCCGGTGTATGCCGTGATCCAGGACGTGGCCCGTCGCAGGCAGCGTGAAGAACACGCCAGTCGGGCCCAACGGGTCGAGGCCCTTTCGGATCTGTCCGGGGAACTGGCCCACGAGTTCAACAACGTGGGCACGGCGATCCTGGGGCTGACCGACCTGCTGGTCCTGGACGCCAAGGACACCCCCTCCCGGGTGCTGCTGGGGCAGGTCCAGACCGCAGCCCGGCGGGGATTGAACCTGGCCGGTCAGCTTCTGACCTTCGGCAGGCGGCACGTGCGCCGGGAGGAATCCTGTGACCCCTCGGAGGTCTTCCAGGGCGTCGTCGAGCTGGTCCGTCAGACCTTTCCCCGAAACATCGAGATCGGCGTGGACCTGCAGGCTGACCCCTGCCAGATCGAATCCGATCCCGAACAGTTGCGCCAGGCCTTCGTCAACCTGGCCCTGAACGCCCGGGACGCCCTGGCCGACACACCCGGGGTCATCGTATTCCGCAGTTCGCTGGTGCAGATGGACAAGGACCACCTCCAGCACTTCCCCGGAACAGCCCCGGGCCGTTACCTCCTCTTCGAGGTGGGCGACACGGGTCGGGGCATTCCCGAGGAGATCCAGCCCCGCATCTTCCGCCCCTTCTTCACCACGCGCGAAGACTCCCGGAGCGGGTTGGGCCTGCCCACGACCTATGGGATCATCCGCAGCCACGGCGGCCAGATCAGCTTCGTCAGCGAGGCGGGGGTGGGAACGCGCTTCATGGTCCTGTTGCCCTACTCGCCCGCCCGTCCTCACGAGCTGCCTTCCCCCACACCGGCCGCCGCGCCTCGCGTCCCGGCCCACGACACCGCGCTTCTGGACCGCTCGGCCAACGAGCTGGTCCTCTTCGCCGACGACGAGGAATCGATCCGCCTCTTCGCCGGGGCGGCCCTGCGCCGACGGGGCTATCGGGCCCTCACGGCGCGCAACGGCCAGGAAGCGGTCGATCTGGTCAGGAACCACGGCAGCGAGATCAAGATGGTCTTCCTGGACCTGACCATGCCGGTGATGGGGGGGCAGGAAGCCTTCGCGAAGATGCGCGAGATGCAACCCGACCTGCGCGTGGTCATCATGAGCGGCTACGGGGCCGACGAACGCAGCCTCAGCCTGCTGGAGCAAGGAGCCCTGGCCTTCCTGCCCAAGCCCTTCGATGTCCACGAATTGTTGAGCATGGTCGAGATGGCCCTGCACAACCCTCAGGGCGCCTGATTCCCCTGGTCAGTCATCCCCGACGACCCAACGACCGGGGCACCGGACCCCGTTCCGCCGCCAAAATAGTTT
>DIWH01000056.1 GCA_002423485.1 Candidatus Xenobium occultum
AGCCCGGCCGGCCCTTCGTGGCGGCAGCGGACGTGGGCCTCTTCGGTAGCGTGGACCAGCCGGCCGTGGTGCCGGACATCATGGTCAGCCTGGACGTGACGCTTCCCGAGGATTGTCGGCCCAAGGGCCGGCGCTCCTACTTCACCTGGGTCTTCGGCAAGGCCCCCGATCTGGTGATCGAGGTGGTCTCCAACCGGGAAGGCTCGGAGGTCGAGAAGGCCCAGCGCTACGCCCGGCTGGGGGTGCGCTACTACGTGATTTTCGACCCCGAGCGTTGGCTGGGCGACCGGGTCCTGCGGGGATACGTTCTGCACGGCCTGAGCTACGTGGAACTGTTGGACCTGTCGTGGCTCGAGGAGCTGGGCCTGGGCCTGGTGACCTGGCAGGGCCGCTGCGAAGACATGGACGGCTTGTGGCTGCGCCCCTGCGGACGCGACAAGGCACTCCTGCCCCTGCCCACCGAGGTGGCCGAGGCGGCCCAGACCAGGGCCGAAGAGGCGCAGGCGCAGCTCGCGGAGGAGCGTGCCCGCGCCGAGCAGGAAAGGGCCCGGGCGGAGCGACTCCTGGCCCGGCTGCACGAACTGGGCGTCGAGGAGTAGGGGGGGGCGGGGCGGAGGGCGATGCCGGCGTGTTTCCGCCATGAATCTGCGGAAAGGCCACATCATGGTGCCCCCGTCAGAAGAAGGCCTCTTCAACAAGGCACTTCTCGTTCCAGCATCACAGGCTTATGGCATCTCTTGCACTCTGGCACCTGGCCTTGCACTCTCGTCAGGCCGGGCAGGAGTTGTCCGCAAGGTTTGCCCATTTTGTTTGACCTCTTGCACTGGAAGGCGGCCATGAATTCTCGGACTTCCTTCAGGGCATCCAGAAGGTCCTGTTGGGAGACGCGGGATCGTCGGTTGGCGTGGCTGGCCAGGTTGGCGATGCGTCTTGCCAGAGAGCCGCCTCGAAGGGCTCTTGCCCCCGGGTCAATGAGCCCCACCCCCTCCTTCCGGATTCTCCGCAGATGCTCGAGCAGCGCCCCGGTCTTCTCGTCGAGTTTCAGGTGCGCCTCGGACCTGCAGAAGCGCACTCGGATGTGGAACTTTTCGCAGACCTCGTCGACGAACTCCTCCAATGCCAGTCGCAGAATATTCCCGCCTCCAAGCTCTTGCGAGCGGATCATGTCCTCTGCTCGCTGCAGGAGGGTCCCGTAATTGTCTCTTTTTAGTTGGATGCCTGCGATGTTCCAGGACAGGACGCGTTCCCGTCTGGTCTCATGGTCCGGCAACTCGGCGCCAATCTGGTCGAACCAGGTGTCGTCATGGGTCAGGATCACCAGTTGCATCTTTTGGCTCAGTTCGCGAGCCAGGAATGAGGCCAGCCCGCGCCGGTGCTCGTTGTCGGCGCTGTGGGTGATGTCATCCAGGACCAACACCTCCAGGCTCGGATTCAAGCGCAGCAATCCGGCAAAGTACAGCGACAGCCCGAGGGAGTTTCGATTGGCCTCGCTGAGGTAGTCTCGAGCGCGGACCTCTCCCCGGCCGTGGAAGTCCTCGATCATGATATCGGCATGGCGGATGCCTGCTTTGCTGGTAACCCTCAGGACAGGCTTGAGGGCTTCGCTCCCGGTGATTGCCTGGAAAATGCGGGTGGCATTCCTCTCCAGTGCCTTCAGGAGCTGCAGTCCCAGGGCAGCCTCGGCGCGGTCGACTTCCTTGTTCAGGTTGGACAGGGCGGATGTGATTCGCCTGGTCTCCTCAAGACGGCGATTCAGACGTCGGAGATCCAGTTCCCTTCGCTGTAATCCGACCAGGTTTCGATGCAGTTCCTTCAAGCGGTGGAAGCGACGGAGAGCCTCATCGCCCCCCAGTTCTGTGGCCTTCTTCTCCAGGTCCTTCACATCGGCGTCTATTTCTCTGAGGAGATTCCGGTAATGCTCGCGGACTCGTTCTCTGGCGGCCAGGACGGCTTGGCGGTCCAACGCGTCCAGGCCACGGGGGGGCGTCATTCTCAACCCTTCCACCAGGCGATCCAGCCAGTCACTGTAGGCGCACAGGCTCCGGATCAAGCTGGAGCGGGCGCCTCGTTTCGGGACTTCATCGGGAAGACGGTTGAGGGAATGCAGGATGGTCCTGGTCACGGCCTGGGCCGTTGCCAGGGCTTGTTGAGCAGCAGCGAGTTGCTTCTTGAGAGGGGCGAGCCTCGAAATCCGGCCTGCCAGGTTCGTGCGCACCGCCGCCCAGTCCTGGGGCTGGAGTCCACAGACCGGGCAGACTCCCTCGGTCAGGTCCGCCACGCTGGGCTCGGCAGCCTCGAGAAGGCGGGCATGGACCAGGTCGTGCACGAGTTGCGAGTGCTTCTGAAGATTCAGGGCGAAATCCAGCGCCTGTTCCAACTCGGCGGGTTTGGGAACCTGCGTGCCCTGCAGGGCACGTTTCTCCTGTCCGAGTTGCGACCGCCGGCGCTCCATCTCTTTTGCTACAGCACTCCCCGGGACAGCCTTCTCCAAAGCGTCCCAATCCGGAGCGCCGGAGGTGTTGACAGGGAGGGGAGCCAACTCCGTCAAGTTCGACAGAGCGGCGGTGACATCGGTCAGGGTCGGGGTTGAGAATCCCAGTTCCGATGCGAGTGACGAGGTCTCAGCAGATACTGCCTCAATTTCCTGTTGCAGAGACTTCTTGCGTGCCTCCAGCGCTGACACGTCGAGGTCCTTGCTCAACTGCTGGACAAGAGCCTTGAGCCCCCCGCGAAAAGCTGCGAGCTCGCCGTGGCCCAGGAAGGGCGTCAGGCGTTCCCAGCAGGTCCGGTCGGCGGCGTCTACCATTTCAACGAATCGGGGCCGGTTCAGGAAACACACTTGGTGGTCCCCATCCGGAGGGTCGGAGGACGCCGGCTCCAGTTCCCTGGTGACCCCGCCACGAGCGTCCAGAGACCGCCGGAGAGTCCACTCCCCGCCCTTCCCGGAAAAGCGGAGGGTCACCGTGGCGACGTCTGTTTCTCCCAGATCCTTGTGGCGGTAGCATTCTAGGTTCACATTGCCTGTGAATGAAGAAACAGGGTAGAACCCCCCCGTCGCTCCAAATCTCAGCGCCTGGAACAGGCTCGACTTCCCGGTTCCATTGGATCCGCACAAGAGCAGGTGCTGTCCTTGGGGGAGCTCGTAAGAGAACTTCCTCAACCCCCGAAAGCCTAGCACGCTGATCCCCAGGAGACGGCTCACGACCCCTCCAGGCGGCTGTCGATGAGATCCTTGAGGTCCTGCAGGATCGGCTGGCGTCGGGAGATACTGTTCTCGGAGTCCAGTTTCATGATGTTCCGGGCATTCCGACCCAAGATGGCGGCCAGATCTCGGTCCGGAAGTGCTTCCAGGGCGTGTTGCAGATTTGTGGCAAAGTCGCCTTCCGGGTTGAAGTCGAGGCGACCTGCGTCCTCGTTTCCCGCCATTCTTGCTTGACCTCCACGATGGCCATCTCCGCTCGAGCCTTCCGCCCCAGGCGCCTCATCGGTCGGCATGGAGCCGCCTGCACGAGAGCTTGGACCTATTCCTCATCTTCACCGTCCCTGCTTGCTATCGGCCCCTCCTGTCCCCCGGTCGAACTGGTCCCGTCCTTGGGTCTATTCTCTTTGGCCTGCGGGTTGGGGCAGACGCTGCGCAGGCCGTCGATGTGCTCATGCAGTTGAGGTCGGATCCGCGCCCACATCGGATCGAGCACGAAGTCGATGCCCTCCCGTCGCGCCATCTTGGCGGCAGGTACGAAGTCGGAGTCGCCGGAGATCAGGACGATCTGGTTGACCTGTCTCTTGAAGGCCATGGAGGCGATGTCCAGGCCCAACCGCATATCGACGCCCTTCTGTCGCAGGTCCAGAACGAAATCGTTGTCCGTGAGATCGGTCCAGTTGCGCTTGCCGTTCAGCAGGTCTTTGAGGACCTCCGGGTGAGGTTTCCAGTGGACCCTGCTGGTTGGGACTTCACCCATGCGCAGGGCCACCTTGCGCAGGCCGCGCAACTGCTGGTGGAAATCCCGACGCCAAGCTGCCTCGGGGGTCTTCGTCAGGTCGATGGCCAGCCCCGAAATCGGTTTATGACCCTTCCAGTTGGCCGGTGGGGCATCGTAGACGAAGATGCGATAGAGGCGGGCGACCCTCTGGCCACCGGAGGCGTCGTTCAGGTGCTTCAGGGCTAGGCGATGCATGAGTCTGGCCGCGTCCTGCGGTGTCTGTGGACCGAAGATGTGCCGGGACCGTTTCAGGAAGAAGGCTGCATCCACCAGGACCGCGGTCACCGTGGGGCTGAGGTGACGCAGGATGTCCGGAAAAGAACGGCCCCGGGGGTCGGCCTGTCCTGGATGAGAGTGGACAGGCTTACTGCCTGGGGCGGATGACGATTGGATCATAGTGACTGACCCCCTGGGCTGTCAATTCTAAGCGCGAAAGGGATCGCCTGCTCCTGCCCCGGGATCCTGCCGTGAGGACCCTCCGCTTCGGAACCTCCGCGCGACTCCATCCAGTGACCCGCCGCGCCCGCCCGGTGGGGCCCTTCTGAACAGGAATTCCCCCGCGACCACGAACCCCCATCTTTGGCCGTCGGGAAGCTCCTGACACCTGGTGTCACTCCCCCGTCCTATCTTGTTTTCATGGTCGCGCCATGCTGAAACTGGAAGACATCAACAAGAACGCGCAGATCGCGGGCCTGGAAGCAGGTTCGGTGGTTCGTGTGGTCACCACGGAGCCCGTCGGCGACGACGCGGTCACCGTGTACTACAAGACTGCCGACGGCAGGTTGCTGGAGCGGATGCTGTTCCGTTCCGACGAAGCCAACCTGTCGCTGGCCGAAGCGGGGCGCCCCTGGGCCTTCGATGCCCCGGCTGCGGACTTCAAGCTGGTCACCGAGGCCTATCGGATCAACCTGGCCCATCTCTTCGATCCCATGATGGCGGTGCACACCTCCAGCGTCGAGCCCTTGCCTCACCAAATCACCGCGGTCTACGAGTTCCTGCTGCCGCGCCAGCCCATGCGGGGCCTCTTGGCCGACGACCCGGGCGCAGGGAAGACCATCATGGCCGGCCTGTACATCCGCGAGCTGTTGATCCGGGCCGACACCCGCAAGGTGCTGATCGTGGCCCCGGGCAGCCTGGTCGAGCAGTGGCAGGACGAGATGTACGAGAAGTTCGGCCTGTCCTTCACCATCTTCTCGCGCGAGCAGGTCGAGCAGTCGCACTCGGGCAACCCCTTCGACGACTTCGACCTGGTGATCGCCAGGGTGGACCAGTTGGCCCGCAGCGAGGAACTGCAGCAGAAGCTCGCGCTGGTGCGCTGGGACCTGGTGGTGGTGGACGAGGCCCACAAGCTGTCGGCCAACTACTTCGGCAACAAGGTGAACAAGACCAGGAGGTTCCAACTCGGAGAGTTGCTGGGGGCGAACAGCCGCCATTTCCTGCTGATGACGGCCACGCCCCACAACGGCAAGGACGAGGACTTCCAGCTCTTCCTGTCGCTTCTGGACTCGGATCGCTTCTACGGCAAGGCCCGGGACGGCGTCCACAAGGTGGATGTCTCGGACATGATGCGCCGGATGGTGAAGGAGGAGTTGCTGAAGTTCGACGGGACGCCGCTCTTCCCCGAGCGCCGGGCCTACACGGTGAACTATCGTCTCTCGGACCTGGAGGCCGCCCTCTACCAGGAGGTGACCACCTACGTCAAGGAGGAGATGAACAAGGCCGACCGCCTGCAGGACGGCAAGCGCCGGGGCAGCGTCGGGTTCGCCCTGACCCTGCTGCAGCGCCGCCTGGCCTCTTCCCCCGAGGCCATCTATCAGTCGCTGCGCCGGCGTCACGAGAGGCTGAAGCGGCGCGTCGAGGAGGAGAAGCTGGCCCAGCGGGGCCTCGGGCTCCTCTCCGAGACCCTGGCCTGCCTGGACGCCTGCCCCGAGGACCCCGACGACCTGACGGCGGACGAAGAGGAAACCCTGGAGGAAGAGCTGGTCGATCAGGCCACCGCGGCCCAGACCGTCCAGGAGCTTCAAGCCGAGATCCTGATCCTGGCGGACCTGGTGGACCGGGCCCGGGAGGTGGTGCACTCGGGGCAGGACCGCAAGTGGGACGAACTGTCGCGCCTCTTGCAGGACAACCCCGAGATGAAGGACGCCACCGGCCGACAGCGCAAGCTGATCCTCTTCTCCGAGCACCGGGATACCCTGAACTACCTGCACGACAGGATTTCGGGGCTGCTGGGGCGACCAGAGGCCATCCTCGCCATCCACGGCGGGGTGAAGCGCGAAGAACGCCGGAAAATCCAGGAGTTGTTCCGCAACGACCCCGAGGCGCGCGTCCTGGTCGCCACCGACGCCGCGGGCGAGGGCGTCAACCTGCAGAACGCCAACCTGATGGTGAACTACGACCTGCCCTGGAACCCCAATCGCCTGGAGCAGAGGTTCGGGCGCATCCACCGCATCGGCCAGACCGAGGTGTGCCACCTGTGGAACATGGTGGCCGACGAGACCCGGGAAGGCGATGTCTTCCAGCGCCTCTTCGAGAAGATCGAGATGGAGCGCCAGGCCCTGGGTGGCCGGGTCTTCGATGTCCTGGGCGAGGTCTTCCGGGAGGAGAGTCTGCGCGACCTTCTGATCCAGGCCATCCGCTACGGCGAGGACCCGGAAGTTCGGGCCCGCTTGCTGCACCAGGTGGAGGGGGCCCTGGACACCCGGCACCTGCGCACCATCCTGGAGCGGGGGGCCCTGTGCCAGGAAGTGATGAACCCCGAGCGTCTTTTCGCGGTGAAGGCCGAGATGGAGAAGGCCGAGGCCCGAAAGCTGCAGCCCTACTTCACCCGCTCGTTCTTCCAGCAGGCCTTCAAGCGCCTGGGAGGTGAGATGCGCGCCCGGGAGGCGAGGCGCTGGGAGATTCCCCACGTGCCCGCTGCCATCCGCGAGCGCGACCGGCAGATCACCGGCAGGGACCGCCGCCGCCCGGAACCGGTGCTGCGCCGCTACGAGCGGGTCTGTTTCGACAAGGATGCCGTTCGCCTGTTGGACCGGGTGGGAGCCCCCATGGCCAGCCTCGTCCACCCCGGGCATCCCCTGATGCAGGCCGTGACGGATCTCATCCTCGAACAGCACCGAACCAGGTTGAAGGTCGGCACCGTCTTCGTCGACCCGACCGACCAGGGCACCACCCCTGGCCTGCTCTTCATGATCGACCACTCGGTGAAGGAGGGCCACGACCCCTCGCGGGTGGCCTCCAGGCGGATGCAGTTCGTCCGCCTCGACGCCGAGGGGCGGGCCACCGGGGCGGGCTGGGCCCCCCACCTGGACCTGGAGGCCCCCGAGCCTCAAGACCTGGCCCTGGTCCAGGACATCCTGGAGGCCCCCTGGATCACCCGGGACTTAGAGCAGGTGGCCCTGGGGTATGCCTCGGCCCACATCGTTCCCGATCATTACCGCGAGGTGAAGGACCGTCGCGAGCGCGAGGTGGACAAGACCCTGGCGGCGGTGCACGAGCGCCTGGTGCACGAGATCAACTTCTGGTCGGACCGCTACGTCAAGCTCAAGGAAGACCTCGCGGCTGGTAAGGACGTGCGCCTGCCCGTCGAGAACGTGCGCCGCACCATCGACGAACTGACCGCCCGGCGCGAGGCCCGCGAGAAGGAGCTGCTGGCCCGGCGCACCGTGGTCTCGGCCACCCCCGTGGTGCTGGCCGGGGCCCTGGTGATCCCCGACGGCCTTCTGGCCCAGAGGCGGGGCGAGCCCGGCTGGTCGGCCGACGCCCAGGCCCGGGCCCGGGTGGAGCGGGTGGCCATGCTGGCCGTCACCCGGGCCGAGGAGGCCCTGGGAAACCGTGTGGTGGACGTCTCGGACCAGAAGTGCGGCTGGGACCTGACCAGCCTTCCGCCCGCCCAGGCTGGCCGGGTGGCCCCCACCCGCCACATCGAGGTCAAGGGCCGGGCCCAGGGGCAGACCACCGTCACCGTCACGCGCAACGAGATCCTCTGCGGCCTGAACCAGGCCGACCAGTTCATCCTGGCCGTGGTGCTGGTCGACGGCGAGGACTACGAGGGCCCCTGGTACGTGCGCGAACCCTTCACCCACGAGCCCGACTGGGCCGTGGCCAGCCTGAACCTGGACCTTTCCCAACTGCTCTCGCGAGCCACCGCGCCCTGCTAGAGCCTCCAACCCGTAAGCCCCTGAGGTAAGACCCGAGATGACCGACGTGAAGTGCCCCAAGAAGCTGATCGAGGTGGCCCTGCCCTTGGACGACATCAACCGGGCGGCGGCCAAGGAGAAGTCCATCCGCCACGGCCACCCCTCGACGCTGCATCTGTGGTGGGCCCGGCGCCCCCTGGCAGCCGCCCGGGCTGTGCTCTTCGCGCAACTGGTCAACGACCCGGGCTACGAGCGTTCCGTGGGCGGCCGGGGCGTCAACAAGGAGGAGGCCGACAAGGAGCGCCAGCGCCTGTTCGCCCTGATCCGCGATCTGGTGCAGTGGGAGAACACCAACAACGAGCCTCTCCTGGAGCAGGCCCGCGAGGAGATCCGCAAGAGCTGGCGCGAGACCTGCCACCTGAACAGGAATCACCCTCAGGCGGCCGAGCTTTTCGACCCCGAGCGGCTGCCGGGCTTCCACGACCCCTTCGCGGGCGGGGGAGCCATCCCCCTGGAGGCCCAACGACTGGGCCTGGAGGCCCTGGCTACCGACCTCAACCCCGTGGCCGTGCTGATCAACAAGGCCATGATCGAGATCCCCCCGAAGTTTGCGGGGCGCGCTCCGGTGGGCCCCCGCCCTGCGGGCGACCGCCAGGGTCGACTCTCGGAGGGCGAGGGCTGGACCGGCGCCCGGGGCCTGGCCGAGGACGTGCGCCGCTATGGTGCCTGGATGCGCGACCAGGCCCAGAAGCGCATCGGCCACCTGTACCCGCAGGTCGAGGTCACCCGGGAGATGGCCTCCCCCCCAACGGGGGGGGCGGGGGGGGGACATAAGGGCCGGCCCGACCTGGTCCCCCTGGTGGGCCAGAAGCTGACGGTGATCGCCTGGCTCTGGGCCCGCACCGTCAAGAGCCCCAACCCCGCCTTCTCGCACGTGGACGTGCCCCTGGTGTCGAACTTCATGCTGAGCACCAAGCCGGGCAAGGAGGCCTACGTAGAACCCGTGGTGGACGGCGACGGGTATCACTTCGAGGTGCGGGTCGGCAAGCCTGACGACCCCGTGGCGGCCAAGGCGGGGACCAAACTAGCGCGGGGGGCGAACTTCCGGTGCCTGGTTTCGGGGACGCCGATCGAGGCAGACTATATTCGGTCCGAGGCGCAGGCGGGACGACTGGGCGTTCGTCTGCTGGCGATCGTCGCCGAAGGACAGCGCAGTCGAGTCTATCTCGCGCCTCAGCAAAGCCAGGTTGACGTGGCACGTTCGGCCAGGCCTGAATGGAAGCCGGAACTGCGCGTCCCAACCCCCTGTCACGATGTCGATCGCTTACCGATGTACGGCATGCCGACTTGGGGTGACGCCTTCACCCCCCGCCAGTTGGTGGCCCTGAACACCTTCTCCGACCTGGTGGGTGAGGCCCGCGCGCGGGTGCGGGAGGACGCCCTGCGGGCCGGCTGGCCCGACGACGGCCAGGGCTTGGAGCCCGGCGGCACCGGAGCCACGGCCTACGCCGACGCGGTGGCGGTGTACTTGGGGTGTTGCGGAACCAGGATGGCCGATCGCCACTCCTCGCTCTGCCGCTGGGATCCCAATCCGAGCGGATATGCCCCGAAGATAGCAAACACCTTCGGCCGGCAGGCTCTACCGATGGTTTGGGATTTCGTAGAGGGGAATCCCTTCAGCTCGTCATCTGGAAACTTCGACGATGCAACCGGTTGGGTTGCCAAGGTCATAGACCATTCGCTCTGTGCACGGCCCAAAGGTGGCGTCCACCAAAGTGATGCGACGGTGCAATCCCACACCAGCGGCGCCGTGGTCTCCACCGACCCACCCTACTACGACAATATTGGCTACGCCGACCTCTCCGATTTCTTCTACGTGTGGCTGCGGCGGAGCCTGCGCCCGGTCTTCCCCGACCTCTTCGCCCCCATCGCCGTGCCCAAGGCCGAGGAACTGATCGCTTCTCCCTATCGCCACAACGGCCGGGCCGAAGCCGAGGCCTTCTTCCTGGAGGGCATGACCCGGGCCATGACGCGCCTGGCCGAACAGGCCCACCCGGCCCTGCCGGTCACCATCTACTACGCCTTCAAAGCCTCCGAGACCAAGGAGTCGGGCACCACCTCGACCGGTTGGGTGACCTTCCTGGAGGCGGTCCTCAAGGCCGGCTTCGCCGTCACGGGCACCTGGCCGATGCGCACCGAGCTGGGCAACCGGATGATCGCCTCGGGCACCAACGCCCTGGCCTCCAGCATCGTGCTGGTCTGCCGCAAGCGCGCCCCCGGGGCCCCCAGCATCTCGCGCCGCGAGTTCCTGCGCGAGCTGAACGCCACCCTGCCCGAGGCCCTGGCCGACATGGTGGGCGGGGGCGAGCACTCGCCGGTGGCCCCCGTGGACCTGTCCCAGGCCGTCATTGGCCCAGGGATGGCCATCTTCTCGAAGTACTCAGGCATTCTGGAGGCCGACGGCACGCCCATGAGCGTCCAGACCGCCCTGCAGTTGATCAACCGCTTCTTCGCCGAGGAGGACTTCGAACCCGACACCCAGTTCTGCCTGCACTGGTTCGAGCAGTACGGCTGGGCCGAGGGCCCCTTCGGCGAGGCTGACGTGCTGGCCCGGGCCAAGGGCACCAGCGTCGAAGGCGTGGCCGAAGCCGGAGTGGTGGCCGCCGGGCAGGGCAAGGTGCGCCTGAAGCGCGTGGCCGAGTACCCCGTCGACTGGGACCCGGCTTCTGACTCGCGAGTCCCCGTCTGGGAGGCCCTGCACCACCTGATCCGGGCCCTGAAGCACGGCGGCGGCGAGCGCCCCGCCGCGGACCTCCTGGCCCACCCCAAGCTGATGGGCCGCCTGGACGGTCTGCGCCAGTTGGCCTACCGCCTCTACACCCTATGCGAGCGCCAGGGCCGGGCCGAAGACGCCCGCGCCTACAACGAGCTGATCGCCGCCTGGCCCTCGGTCGAAGCCCGGGCCCGCCAGGCCGCGCCAACGGCCAGCCAGGGGGAACTGGAATACTAGGAAAGCGAAGACCAGGGCCATGCTGAAATCCTTGACCGTCCGCAACTTCACCGCCTTCGCCGAAGCCGACCTGGACTTCGCCTCGGGCCTGAACGTCTTCGTGGGCGAGAACGGCACAGGCAAGACCCATCTGCTGAAGCTGGCCTGGGCCTTGCTGGCCGTCGTCGCCGAGACCGAGCGCCGGGGTGTCCCGGTCACCGGCAGCCACCTGCAGCTTCGGCTGGCCGAAAAGCTGGTGGGGACCTTCCGCCCCGACAGTCTGGGACGGCTGGTCCGGCGCGCGCCGGGTCGGAACCGCTGCGAAGTGACGGTCGGGTTCCATCAGCAGGAGCCACTGGCCTTCCACTTCGCCACCAACAGCCGCTCGGAGGTGGCCCTGGATTCGTCACCGGCCGGCTGGCTGCCCTCGCAGGTCCGCGACCGGGCCGAGCCGCCCAACATCCCGTCGCCCGCCTTCCTGCCGACCCGCGAATTGCTGACCATCTACCCCGGATTCGTTTCGGTCTACGAAGGGCACTACCTGGAGTTCGAAGAGACCTGGCGGGACACGTGTCTGCTGCTGGGCCGACCGCTCCAGAAGGGGCCCAAAGAGAAGAGAAGTCGCGCACTCCTGGCTCCCCTGGAGGCGGCCATGGGCGGGCGCATCGAGCTGGACCAGAACGGGCGCTTCTACCTGCGCAACTCCGATGGGCGCATGGAGATGCCCCTGGTGGCCGAGGGGCTGCGCAAACTGGGCATGGTGGCCCGAATGATCGCCACGGGGACCCTGCTGGACCAGGGCTTCCTCTTCTGGGACGAGCCCGACGCCAACCTCAACCCCCGCCTGGTCCAGAGGGTCGCCGCCGTCATCCTGGACCTCGTCGGGAACGGGGTTCAGGTCTTCCTGGCCACCCACAGTCTGTTCCTGCTGCGAGAACTCGCCATCCTGCTGGCTTCTGCTCTCTACCGGGGTCTTCCCCGCCGCTTCTTCGGCTTGCACCGCGAGTCCGAAGGCGTCCGAGTCGAAGCCGGGGACACGGTGGACGAGATCGGCCCCATCGCCTCCCTGGACGAGCAACTGGCCCAGTCCGACCGCTACCTGGACCTGGAGAACTAGAGGATGCCCAGCCTTCAGGAAGGGAAACTGCGCCCGGACTCCTGGCTTGGAAGGCAAGTTGACCTGTCGGCCCCGCATCTCGCAGCAAGCGCGACCCGTTATGAACCTTATGAGCCACTTATGCGCGCGCATAACCAATCCGAGTCGGCGCAAAGCAGGCTGGAAACGTAGACCCGGCCCGGATGGACCGAATCGGATTCCAAGAACAGGAGACCTGACATGGACCGCAAGTTGAAGCCCTGGCGCGAGGTGGCCGTCCCCCACGAGGACGTGCTGCGCGGCACCTTCCAGCAGGCGGAGTTCGCCGCCGACCTCTCGGCGGTCCACCAGGGGACGGCTCCTCCCCAGTACCAGGACGCGGCGCTCTTCTTCCAGCGCACCTTCATCACCGAAGGGATGCGCCTGTTGCTGGACTCGGTGCTCAAGCGCCTGTCCGGCCGGGGCGGCGACCCCGTGATCCAGTTGCAGACCGCCTTCGGGGGCGGCAAGACCCACACCATGCTGGCCGTCTACCATCTGGCCCAGGGCACGGTGCCGGCCGACGGACTCCTGGGAGTGGCGCCCCTGTTGCAGGCGGCGGGCCTCTCCGAGGCGCCCCGGGCTCGCCTGGTTGTCATGGACGGCAACCGCCAGGCTCCGAACATTCCCAAGACCCGGGGCGGGGTCCAGGTGCGCACCCTGTGGGGCGAACTGGCCTGGCAACTGGGCGGCGACGCAGCCTACGATGTCTTGCGGGAGGCCGACCAGAGCGGCACCTCCCCCGGCAAGGAGGTCCTGATTGAGCTGCTGGCCGCGCACGCTCCGTGTGTCATCCTGATCGACGAGCTGGTGGCCTACATCCGCCAGTTCGAGGAGGGCAAAGCTCTGGCGGGGGGCACCTTCGACTCCAACCTCTCGTTCGTGCAGGCCCTGACCGAGGCCCTGAAGGCCGTGCCCACGGCGGTGCTGCTGGCCTCGTTGCCCGAGTCCGAGAAGGAGGCCGGCAGCCGCCGCGGCCAGATGGCTTTGCAGGCCCTATCCCACTACTTCGGGCGGGTCCAGGCCTTGTGGAAACCCGTGGCCAGTGAGGAGGCCTTCGAGATCGTGCGCCGGCGATTGTTCCGCCCGATCTCCGACGAGGGGGCCACCCGCCAGGTGTGCCGGGCCTTCGCCGACACCTACCTTTTGTGGCCCGACGACCTGCCCCGGGTCACCCAGGAGTCGCCCTACTTCGACCGCCTGGTGGCGGCCTACCCCATCCACCCCGAACTCTTCGACCGCCTGTATGAAGACTGGTCCAGCCTGGAGAACTTCCAGCGGACCCGCGGCGTGCTGAAGCTGATGGCCCGACTGATCCACCGGCTGTGGCAGGACGGCAACAACGACCTGATGATCACGCCGGGCAGCCTGCCGCTGTACGACGGGGACACCCGCAACGAGCTGATCTACTACCTGCCCCAGGGCTGGGACCCCGTGCTGGAGCGGGACATCGACGGCGAGCGGTCCGAGACCGCCGCCCTCGAGAACAAGGAGACCCGCTTGGGCGCCCCCCAGGCCTGCCGCCGGGTGGCCCGCACCATCTTCCTGGGCAGCGCCCCGGTCACAACCGGCCAGGTCTCGCGGGGCGTCGAGGTCTCGCGCATCCTTCTGGGCTCGCTGCAACCGGGCCAGCAGCCGGGTCTGTTCCGGGACGCCCTGGACAGCCTCCACCAACGCCTGCACTATCTGAACTCAGGTCACGACCGCTTCTGGTTCGACACCCGCCCCAACCTGCGCCGCGAGATGGAAGAGCGCAAGCGGCGTTTCCAGGAGGCGCAGCACCTGCGGCCGGCCCTCAAGACCCGCCTGCAGAACCTGGTCTCGTGCGGCCTCTTCGACGCAGTCCACGTCTTCGTGCCCGGGCAGGATATCGCCGACGACACCCAGTTGAGGCTGGTGGTGCTGCCCCCGGAAAGCGCCTGGGCCAAGACGATGCCGAAGCCCGCCCAGGAGGCGGCTGGGGCCATCCTGACGCGGCGGGGCGAGCAGCCCCGCTCGCGGCAGAACCGCCTGGTCTTCCTGGCGGCGGACTTCTCGACGGTGGGCCGCCTGAACGACCAGGTCCGGACCCTGCTGGCGTGGGAATCCATCGTCAAGGACGCAGGCGAGGAGAGGATCCTCCTGGACCAGGCCCAGATTCGCCAGGCCAAGAAGGAGACCCAGGACGCCGAGGCCGCCCTGAAACGCATGGTCGCCGAGGCCTGGCGCTGGATCCTGGCCCCCGTGCAGTTGGAGGATCCCCGGAAGGGCCTGACCGAGGTGCAGTGGGAAGCCTTCCAACTCAACTCAGGAGCCCCGGACCTGGGACGCGAAATTGCCCGGGTCCTGAAGGAGAACGAGCTGGTCATCGACCAGTGGGCGCCCATCCACTTGTCCCACCTGGCCCGACGCTGGTTCTGGAAGGCGCAGATCCCGCACGTGGGGGCCCTGGATGTCTGGCAGAAAACCTGCTGCTACCTGTACCTGCCGCGCCTGGCCAACGAAGGTGCGTTCCGGGCCGCGGTGGAGGCCGGGGCGACCAGCCGCGACTTCTTCGGCCTGGCCTACGGCCTGGAGGAGGGCCGCTATCTGGGCCTGCGCCTCGGCCAGTCGGGACCCGTGGCCTTCGATTCGTCTCTGCTACTGGTGGAGCCCGGCGCGGCTCGCTACCTCGAGGAGAAGGCCCGGGCTGAGGAGGCCGCAAGCCGGGCCGAGAGCGAGGGCACGCAGGGCGGCACGATTCCGGTGGTCACGGACCGGGTCCAGGAGTCGGGCCCGCCGCCCCTGGTCAAGCCGGGCTCAGGTGCCCCAACCCCGGTGCCCATGCGCTTCTTCCACGGCGACATCGAGGTGAACCCCTTCCAGGCCAAGGCCCAACTCATGGACCTGGTGGACGAGGTCCTGCTGCTCTTCACCGGCAAGCCGGGTGTGCAGGTTCGCCTGCGCGTGGACCTGGAGGCTTCCAACGCCGCGGGCTTCGACGAGAACCTCCAACGAGCCGTCCGGGACAACTGCCGCCACCTGGGCTTCAAGACGGCCGAGTTCGAGGAGGGGGGCTTGTGACCCTTGAGTCCCTGATCACCAATCCGTTCGTTCTGAGAGCCGCCTGGAACAAGGCGCGGTCCTGGCTTGATGGGGTGGAGTGGGCCCCGGAGCCGGAATACTCCCGTTGGAAGCGGGCCCCCTGGCACCACCTGGTCCAACTGGCCGACAAGCTCGTGAAGAGGGACTACCGCCCCTCCGTGATGGAATTGCTTCCCTACCCCAAGAAGGGCGCCTCCATCCGCCACCGCGTGACGCCGACGGTGGAAGACCAGGTGGCCTTCATGGTTTACGGGGTGCTGCTGGCCCCCTTCATCGAGTGCCACCTTCCCAACGTGGTTTTCGGGTCGCGATGGTACCGCGGTCTGCGTCGGAAACGCGGGGATGACGGCAAGGGCTACCACTGGGACCTGGCTCCGTTCTCTCTCAGCGACCGGCACCTCTTCGTCCCGTTCCGACGCGACTACGCACTCTTTCGCAGGGTCGCCAGTTGGACCGTCTCGCGGTGGTTGACCCGGGACTTCCACGCCGGAGCGACCGCGATCCACGCCCAGCAGGTCCGGCCAGAGGATTACCCCGCCCGAATCTTGCCCTACATCAACGACGCGGCTTTTCCATTTGCAGACCTCCCGCAAAGGCGCCTGGCCTACGCCCGGACCGACCTCAGCAAGGCCTATCCGTCTGTGCCCCGGACGCTGGTCCGCGAAAGGCTTCTGGCCCTGATGGCTGAGGATGGGCATTGGATCAATCATGCCCGCTGGGGTCTGACGAGCTTCAAGAATGTCGAGGCCTATCTGCCGGTCCAGTTCGCCGAAGAGCCTCGGACACTCGATGAAGACCCATGGATTGCGATGGCCCGCAACCCTGCTCTGCGGGTCGACGTGGCAGAGGCCTGGATGGATCTCCTGGACCGGGTGCCGACCTACACAAACGAGTACCCTCGCCTCGACGAGGCCTGGCGAGAGGGCGAGAACCGCCAGGACGCCAGCAATGAATGGGACGGAGGGCTGCCCACGGGGCTCGCGGTCAGCCCCCTCCTCCTCAACGTCGCCCTCTCGGGTCTCGACTACCGGCTGTTAAAGCAAATTGAGAAGGGGGCCAAGGGGGGGCGCTTGCAAGCGGCCTACCTTCGCTTCGCCGACGACCTCGTCTTCCTGGCGAAGGATGAAAAGGAGCTTGACGAGCTCCTGTATGTGACCAAGGTCTGGACGGACCAATGCACCCCCGAGGACAGCGAGGTCCCGCTCTCGCTCGCCTGGAAGAAGACCAGGCCTGACAGTGTCGCCAAATGGGGACGCTGCCTTGGCTCTGTCAAGATTGGCCGCTTGAAGCTTGACGAAGCCGATTACCTGACCGCCGATTGCCTCGGCGAGTTCGTCACCCATCTGGTCGAGCGGATGAGCGACCTGGGCCGCGACCGCCTGACCGACGGCCTGGGACGTCGGGCGATGGAGCGTCTGCACCGCCTCCACGAGTTGGTTCGCTGGGACATCAACGACTCCGAGGTAAGGGAGGATACCCGCCTGGCCTTTGCTGCCAACCGGCTTGCCCAGTCGTGGGTGCCGACCGACGACGAGGGGCAAGGCTTATATCCGGAGGTGGTCAGGGAGATCCGGGCTTCCGTGAGAAGAGCGGTGCTGCGGGCGCCCTGGAAGTTCGGACTGTGGCGCTCCGCCCTGCGGGCGGCGGCCTTCCCCGACTCGCCGGGAGGCATGAACTTCAATGAGGGAATGAGCTGGCTGAAGGGGCTCCTCCAAGTCCTTCGGGCGGCCAGCGAGAGTGAAGACTCCTCTTCCGCGTGGGAGGCCAACTGGCCGCTATCCGACCAGCAGAAGCCGCCCGATCCCCCAACAGACGCCAGTCAGTCTGCCAAAGAGATGTTTGCTGACGATAAGGCTGCCTATGAGAAATGGCGTAGCCTGGAGGACGACGACGTACGGCGGCTGCGGGTCAGCTTCCTGCGGTCCCATTTCTGGCGAGAGTTGGGCGCCACCATCCGCGAGCTGAGAAGGGCCGAGCGGGCCCAGGGGCGGGGCCGATTCAAGCCTCTGGCCTGGTATTCCCGGGCCATGAACCGGGAAGGTCAGATGGCGGCCTTCCGGGCGCGACTGGAGAACCTCGATGGTTGGGTGCGATGCCTCTATTATGATGGCGAGCGGCACTTGAACCCTAACGTCCGATTGCCCTCCTGGGAGGTTCAGTCCCTCGTCCAGGCTGCGGTCTCTGTGGAAAGAGTGGCAACCCTTTGGCCAAGCCGGTCGGAGGGGGGTGTTGGAGGCGTCCTGCAACGGGCGGGTTTCTCCTGCCTGGCGCAGTTGTGGGCGGAGAAAGTCCCTGCTAAGTTCACGCCCGACTGGCACGACCTGGATGTCCTGGACTTCGGGCAACCGGAGCCTTACTGGACGGAGTCGTCGAGGCGAACCCACGCCTCGGTCAGCCCAGAGGAATCGCTCACGGCTCTGCTTTACCACGGGTCGGTGGAAGCCGACCTGCACGAGGTCATCGAGCGGACGATGGCCGGCCTCTCGCCCCAGATCGAGCCCGGTCTCTTGATGGGATATGCCTGGCTTCAGGTCTACGGCCTTCTGCGCCGGGTCTTGCTGGGCACGGGTCAGATGACCCAATACGGGAAGCCCCTCTGCCAAGTCCTGGGCCTGGAGCATGATGACGGCGTGCAGGAGCCGAAGGGAACTCCCCTCCCACGCCTCCTCTGGGGCGTGCCCACGGATCACCACCCCGAAACCTGGCCCCCACAACCCACGGAGGTCCCTGCCCTCGGGCTGCCGCGACCCTGGGCGCTGCAGATGCTGCTGGACCTGGTCCCATGCGAGTCCACCTCCGGAGAGCCCGCCTCCGGCGAGTTCGAGGTGGTGCTTGATTGTGACGCAGCCCAAGAACTGGGGAAGCACCGCCATTGGCAGTTGACTGGGCAGCCCAACCGGCCGGCCTGGCACAATTGCGAGAAGGTGGACTGCTTGGCCCGGTGGAGTCCCAGATTCTGCCTGCCGCCTCACCCTGTGATCCTGCTGCCCCGTCTTCTGCTCTGGTCCGCTCGAAGGCGCCCGCTCTGGTCGGCCACTTGCGCCCTCCTGGTCGCTCTCGAGGGCGACGAGTCCATGCTGGACCGGCTCTGGGACACCTTCCCGATGGGCCTTCCATGGTCGGAGTCCCTGGCCCTTCAGACCCGCCTGTTGGTTCCGCCGGCCGCCTGGCGACTCATGGACGAAGCCTTCTGCCGGAAGGGACTCAGCAAGAGTCTGCCCGTTTCAGAGGGTCAGGCACGAGCGCAATTGGAGGAGTTGCTGAAGGGAGTCCACCTTCTGGGAGAGGAGGGCCTGGGTGAGCGCGTGGTGGGGCTCCGCTTCCTGGATGACTTCATGGCGGCCGAGCCTCTTGGAGCTGGCAGCGCGCGGCCCACCCGATCGGTATCCAACAAGCTGCAGAAGAATCTGACCGTCCGCCTGGTTCAGGTCCAGGCAGTGCCAGACTGGTCTCAAGGTCCCGAGAAGACCCTACCAGCCCCGCCCGGTCTGCTCCGCGCCCCCTTGCGCGAGATCCTGGATGGAATCGAGAGCTTGGACGGGTCCTGGAATTCGGAGCGAGGCCCCCATCTCTTGATGATGCCCGAGCTGGTGCTCCACCCAGACTGGGCCAGAGCTGTGGCCCGGGAGGCGCTTGACAGGCAAGTAGCGTTCTTGTCCGGCTTGTATTGGCGCCTGCTGCCCCAGGCGGTCCGGCCTCTGGGCCCAACCCCAGACTCGAGGAAGCGGTTCTTCGTCAACGAGGCCCTGCTGAGCCTGCCAAACCCGGACGATGCGCGCTGGGGACTCCCGGTGCAATTCCGGGTGCGGAAGACTCGGCCGGCGCACGTCGAGTTTGAGATGGCCCACCATCTCACCAATGTTCTGAATCTACCGCATCAGATCGTGCCGGGAGACGAGTGGTACCAGATATCCCACCCGAAGTGGGGCCCATTCACCGTCGCCATCTGTTCGGACCTGTTGGACCCCGGCCCCTGGAGCCTGCTCAAAGGGCGACTTCTGCACCTGTTCATGGTGGCCTGGAATGAGGATGTCCGGCTCTATGATGCCATGACCTGGACCCGGGCCTACGAACTCTTCGTGAACCTGGTGGCGGTGAATCACGGGAGCAAAGGGGGCTCCCTGGCCTGGACCCCGGCCCACCGTGAGGCTCGCGAGCTGTTCCAGGTCCATGGCGAAGGCCACTATTTGACCGCGGACATCGTGCTTCCCGTCCGGGACCTGGATGAGCACCAGGCTGCGGGCCTCCAGCTGGCTTTGAAAAGAGCGGGAACCACCGTGAAGGAGATGTTCAAAGGCGACTATCAGAAGAGGAGCAGTTACAAGAGCGTCCCCCCCGGCTGGAAGCGCAGGTGGTAGCAGCCTCGGGCGCAGCCGTGTTATGGCGTACCCCTCGAAGAGGTTGACAGATCCCTTGTGGGAAGGCCCCGGGCGCGTGACTGGAAGACGCGAACATGGACATGGACGCACCGCGCCCCCCTCACGCCTCAATGCCCGCCCGATGCACTTCCCGGCACGGCCCCACCGGCCAGGCGCGCCGGCTCAGGGCGCTTCCCACGGCCCGGGCCAGTTCGGCCGAGGTCCAGGTGCCCAGGGGGCGGCCGCGGCGATCCGTCCAGGTCAGGCCCTGCTCGGCGTTGCCGGTGACCCGAAGGTTCCCGTCGTGGATGTTGGCGTGGCACCTCGAACAGCACACCACAAGGTTCTCGGGCACGGTCAGCCCGCCCTGACAGTAGAAGCTGATGTGGTGGACATCCAGCCAGATCTGGTTGGGGCACTCCGGGCAGGCGCAGCGGAAGCCGTCGCGCCTCAGGACGTGGCGTCGCATCTCGGCGCCGGGATGTCGGGTGCGGGCCTCGGCTTCGTCCCAGTGGGGAATCCGGCTCCGCCCGGCGCGCTCCAGCCCGGGGGCGCCGGGAACCGGCGCTTCCCATGCGGATGCCGCAGCCCAGGGCAACTCCGGCAGTCGGTCCAACAGCTCCCATGCGCCCTCGGCGAGGGCGCCCTCCCGCACCTCAGAACCGCCCTGGATGACACGCGCGTGTCGTTCGGGTTCGAAATTATCGCCGGCCATCTCGCTGGCCACGGCCTGGAATTCGCGCAGGTCCTGCTCTTCCCGAAGTTCTTCGAGGTCCTCCAGCAACTCCCGGGTCTTGGACATCTGGGCCGGGGTGGTGCGCAGGCGCCCCTCGACCACCTGCCGGGACATCTCCAGCCACGCCTGCAGCGGATCCAGCCTCTCCTCGGCCTGGGCGGAGAGGGCCGCCGTGGCGGCCTGGATCAGCTCGAGTTCCTCGGGAAGGAGGCGGAATTCCAGTCGGGTCCCCGTGGCCTCCCATCTGTGATCGGTTTGCGACCT
>DIWH01000055.1 GCA_002423485.1 Candidatus Xenobium occultum
CCTGGTTCATCCCCTACCGGACCATCCAGTCGCGCCGCTCCGATCGCCCGCATCCCGCCTCGTTCCCGGTGGAGTTGGCCCGCAAGTGCATCCTGCTGCACGGGGCCCGGCCCGGCCTGAAGGTCATGGACCCCTTCCTGGGGATCGGTCACTCCGCCCTGGCGGCGATCCAGACCGGCTCCGACTTCCTGGGCTGCGAGCTGGACCCGGAATACTTCGAGGTGGCCTGCCGGGCCGTCCAGGAAGCCGTCCCGCTCCCCCGGGGCGAGGCCACCGCTCCCCAAGAGGCCCAGGCTACCCAGATGGAACTCTTCTGATCTGATCGCGCGCAGGGGGCCGAGGGCCCCCTGTGGAAGCCCTCCTCATGGGAGCAGGTCAGGAGAGAAGCCAGATCCGGATCGGCCTGAAGGTGGCCGTGGTCCTGAAGAAGGACCAGGGCACAGGCCGGCGCACCCCGGGCGTCGTGGCCCGCATCCTGACCAACTCGGCCTTCCATCCCCGCGGGATCAAGGTGCAGTTGCAGGATGGACAGGTGGGCCGGGTCCAGGAGGTCCTGGACTGAATCCCCTCCGGTTCGAGCCGCCCGGTGGGACAGCGAGATCCCAGGCCCCTCTCAGGACCGTGGCCGGACAACCATCTCGGCCAGACGCCCCTCCCGAAAGACCATCACCAAACCAGGCACCTCCAGGAAGACCGCGCCCTCGTCCATTTCGGAGGGCTCACCCCGGCGGGCCTCGGGATAGGCCCGCCGGGCCCGGGCCAGGTCGCAGCCGATGAAGACGCCTCGGTCAGTGATGGCCCGAACCCCCACCAGATAGACCGTGAACACGTTCTGGTCGCCCCGGCCGTCGTTCAGCTTGGCGTTGATGCCAAGCCAGAGCTCGGTGGCCGCCTCGCCTCCCCAGGAGACGTTGCCGGTGTCCATGCCTTCAGGGCCTGGCTCGGGCGCCTGCTGGACCGAGGGGCGCCCCAGCACCCGGAAGACCTCCGGCGAAAGGGGCTGACCCAGGCGAATCGGACCGGCCTGCCGACCTGGGACCACCACCAGGCGGGCTTGCCTCCAGTTGCCCGCAGCCAAGGCGGGCAAGGTCAGGGCCAGGGTCACCAGGGTCAGGATCATCCAGCGGCGCACGGCGATTCCTCCTCGAACAGATCCCATGGTGCCCCTCGAGTCCGCGTCTGGCGATGATGCCGATCAGGGGCCTCCCTCCGAAAGGACGCCGGCCCGGTGCGAAGAAGGCGCCGCCCGATGAGCGCGATCTTGAAGCCCGAGGACGTACGGGTGGTGCTGGTGACCCCCGAGGGCGAGGCCAACATGGGGGCCGTGGCCCGCTCGATGGTCTGCTTCGGCGTGAGAGATCTGGTGCTGGTCACCCCCTATCGCCAACCGGCCGAGGAGGCCCGCAACTGGGCGTGTCACGGCTTGCCCGTCCTGGAGGATAGCCGGGTCGCCTCGACCCTGGACGAGGCCCTGGAGGGCATCAACCTGGCCGCCGGCCTGACCCGCCGGGCCGGCAAGCGCCGACACCGGATGCTCTCACCGGTGGAGTTCAAGACCCAAGTCCTCCCCCGCTCGCTCCCCTGCCGGGTGGCCCTGGTCTTCGGGACCGAAGAGAGGGGCCTGTCCAACGAGGAACTGGACCGCTGCCACCGCCTGGTGCACATCCCCAGCCAGGGTTCGCTGAACCTGGCACACGCCGTCAGCATGATGCTGTACGAGCTCTTCGGCCGCGAGGAGACCATCCGCGCGCCCCGGGCCCGACGCCTGGCCGCGCCCGAGATGCGCCGGCGGATGCTGGACGCCGTGGCCGGTCACCTGCAGGTCATGGGCTACCCTTCCCACCAGGCCAGCCTGGAGGAAGAGATGACCAAGCTCTCGGACATCCTGGAGCGGGCCGAGCTGGAAGAGTGGGAGACCAACTTCCTGGGCGGGATGTTCAAGCACCTGCGCGTCCAGTTCGAGCGGGCCCGCGACCGGGGCTGAGGCCAGGACCGGCAGGGCCTCCTCAGAGGATGCCATCGCCTCCGCAGTGGAAGCACCTGCCGCTGTATTTGCACGCGCCGCAACAGGGAGCGTCGCACTGGACCCCATAGTGGACGGCGTGCCGGGTTCCGTGGCAGACGTGGCAGGCACCCGAGCCGTGGCAGATCCAGCAGACCTTGGCGGAGGGCGAGGAACTGGTGGTGGAACCGGAGCCGGCGCTGAAGGTGCCACCGCCCAGGAAGGGATTCATCGGGAAGCTGCCCCCTCCCATGCCGGGAGACAAGGACGGGACGCTGCCCCCGGTCGTCTTGGGGTGGCTGTTGTAGCCTTTGCCTCCGCACCAGGAGCACTTGCCCTGACCGAAGCACATGGGGCAGTTCATGAAGCCCATCGGGAGCAGCACACTGCCGGATCCGGAACAACTGACGCACCGACCGCTCTTGTTACAAGCGCCGCAAGGCACGGTCATTGTCTCGCTCGAGGGGTCCGAGTCCGCAACGAAGCGGATCTCCTGCTCGCCGAAAGCCGGAGCGGCCAAGGCCAGGAGCATGCAAACCAGGAACATGAAGGAGTTTCGTCTGATCATCGACCTCACCTTTCGTTCGTTCCGTTCGAGGTCACTGTTGGCGCCCTCGCAAGCCCCGTCAAGAAGGGCCTTCGAACACGATGCCACCGCCTCGGGCCCTTCTGGATCTGGGTCCCTGTCACACTAGACCTTGGGCCGGCCGGGGTTCAGTGAGCTTTGGTACCAGGGCAGAAGATCCGCGCTCCCACCCACACCAGAAGCTCCGGTCCTGACGCGCCCCTAACCATCTGTTCATTCCTGGTCGGCTCTGAATCGGGTAGACTGGGCACGTATGAAGCCGATCAGCTCCATGTCCGCCCCTCCAACCCAGCACGCCGGCCAGAAGCCCCCCGTCGTGCCCGCCTCGACCGAGCCCCTCGACTGCGTGGATCTCGGCCGTTCCCAGGAGGAGCCCCGGCGCCCCCTGGTCCCCGCGCCGCAGGTCCGGGATGGCGCCGAGGCACTGGAATCCAGCCCCTCCTCGAAGCGGCGCTGGATGGCGGCGGGGTTCGCCGGGCTGGCCGTGGCCGGGGCCGCGACGGGCCTGGTCGGACATACCCTCTTGACCGCCCCCGTGGCCCCGGGCGCCACCACGCCGATCGTGTTCCAGGAGGGCCGACTGTACGTCTCGCCGGAGGCCGGCCACGACGCCTCCACGGCCTGGCGCGTCTTCCGGCGCCAGTTCTACGAGGACGACGCCAAGGCCGACCTGGCCTCCGACTCCAACCGCTTCCTGCCCGCGCCTCAAGGGTCCCAGCCTCCCGGAGAGCTGACGCAGGATTCGCTGCGCGTGGTCTCGTGGAACCTGCACCGGGGGCAGGGTCGCGAGGACGAGGGCTCGCGCGAGCAGGTCCCCCAGATGGTCGCCCAGATCCGCGAGGCCGGCCCCGACGTGGCCCTGCTGCAGGAAGTGCCGCCCTGGCGTGCCGCCGAGATCGTCAAGGGCACCGGCATGGATGGCTACTACACCAACACCGCGCCCGGGCAGGGGAACCTGATCCTGGTCCACCCCGACCTGGAGGTGGTGGGGAACTTCCGCGAGACCCTGTCCTTTGAGGTGGAGAACGCCCAGGACGCGGACCGGGTGATCGAGACCTGGAAGGACGTGGGGGCCGCCGGGCACCCCCGCTCAGCCCAGGCCCTGCGCCTGCAGAGGCCCGACGGCTCGACCAGCCTGGTCTGGAACACCCACCTGACCAACATCGACTACCAGGACGGGCAACGAGCCATGGAGGCCCAGCGCCTGGTGGACTTCCTGGACGAAGTGGCCCTCCCCGGCGAACCGGTCTTCGGCGGCGGGGACCTGAACTCCAAGGCAGGCCTGGATGCCGTGCATGTCCTGGAAGAGCACGGCTACCACCTGGACGGGGCGCGCATCGACTGGCTGGCCACCCGCGGCACCACATTGGAGCAGGTCGAGCACGAGAAGCTCCTGGAGGGCGACCTGCAGTTGTCCGACCACCCGATGGTGCGCGGCCAGGTGCCAGACCAGGGCGGCAAGGTCGAGTAACTGCCTTCCCTGACACGCGCGTGTCATGCCGGGGCAACTCCTCAACCTCCGGGAATTGGGGGGAGGCCCTGGGTTCCCTGAATTGCCTGGGACTGGGAGAGCGACGCTCGGAGAGGTTCGAGGCGGCGAAGACCTGAACCCCAAGGCCGGCCAGGAAAGCCTCAGCGGGCGACCACGAACCCTTCCGGGGTGGCCCGCATCTGGAGGGTCTGCGGGGCAAGCGGGACACCATCGGTCAGGTCCGTGACCTCCACCCGCAGCAGGCGCCCGGGCTGCAGGGCCACGAAGCGTTCGATCCAGGCCGCGGCCTCGGGGGCGCCCTCCTTCCAGACCCAGGTGCCGGGGCGCTGGTTGGCCTGCACCAGGTCGCCCGACCGCACGTGGGTGAAGGCCGTCCCCGTCCAGCGCAGCAGACGGAATCGGGTGGGGCGCACGTCCGACTTCTGGTAGGTGCCCAGCAACTCGACGGACCCATCTCCGTCCAGGTCGCCCATCAACTCGATCTCACCCCGGTCGAACTCGCCCCCGAAGACCAGGGGTTCGGAGGGCATCTGGGGATCGGAGCTGCGACGCGGCCCGGCCCACAGGACCCGGCCCTGGCGACCCAGCACCACGAGTTGCCCCAGGCGGACTCCCTCCTGGGTAAAGGCCTTCAGGGCCACCACCTCCGGCCGGCCGTCGCGGTTCAGGTCCACCTGACGCTTCCAGCTCAGCTCTCCATCAGAAAACGACGGCGTGCTGGCCGCCAGGACCAGCGCCAAAACGAAGAGGATTCGAAGTCTCATGAGGAGTTGATTCGCCCTCGCCAGGGTGAGGCCTGGAGGAGGCATCCACTCCTGGCACTCGAGCGGGGCGGGGGGCAGACCCCCTCCCGTGACACGCGCGTGCCATGCCGTCACGACAGGCACGGCCCCACCGGCCAGGCGCGCCGGCTCAAGGCGCTTCCCGCGGCCCGGGCCAGTTCGGCAGGGGTCCACCAGCCCAGGGGGCGGCCGCGGCGATCCGTCCAGGTCAGGCCCTGCTCGGCGTTGCCGGTGACCCGAAGGTTCCCGTCGTGGATGTTGGCGTGGCACCTCGAACAGCACACCACCAGGTTCTCGGGCACGGTCAGCCCGCCCTGGCAATAGAAGCTGATGTGGTGGACATCCAGCCAGATCTGGTTGGGGCACTCCGGGCAGGCGCAGCGGAAGCCGTCGCGCCTCAGGACGTGGCGTCGCATGGCCGCGCCGGGATGTCGGGCGCGCGCCTCGGCCTCGTCCCAGTGGGGAATCCGGCTCCGCCCGGCGCGCTCCAGCCCGGGGTCGCCTGGAACCGGCGCCTCCCAAGTGGCCGCGGCAGCCCAGGGCAACTTCGGCAGCCGGTCCAACAACTCCCAGGCGCCCTCGGCGAGG
>DIWH01000073.1 GCA_002423485.1 Candidatus Xenobium occultum
AAGCACGCTTGCCGGAAACTCACGACTTTGTCGACGGGGACAGACAGCAAGCTCAAGTTCGACTCCACGGTCCCCATCCAGGTGATCGAGGTTCCCAATCCGGCCATCGAGGGCCTGGCCGAGGACGAGTTCGAGAAGATCGGCGAACGCGGCACCTGGCGCCTGGCTCAGCAGCGTGGCCCCTACGTGATCCTGAAGTACGTTCAGCAGGTCGTGAAGCTCAAGAAGAGCGGCGAGGTTTCCTGCCCCTCGGCTCCCAATGCCGTCATCGAGCGCAGCCCGGCGGACGTCAGCTTCCTGGCTGGCCTGGTCCAGGACAAGTTCCAGTTCCATCTGCCGCTCTATCGGCAGCACCAGCGTAAGCGGTGCACCCGCCCGTCCCTGCCCCATTGACAACGAACCGGCCGTGAGTCTAGACTCGCCCGGCGACCCTGGGGACTCGCCCCGCTCCAGATGTCTCGACGAGCAATCGGGGTGGTCGGGTCGAGAGGGGGGTTTCATGCCGGAATTGACAATCGTCACCGAGCGCCTGGTCCTGGGGTCGCTTCTGAGCCACGACGCCCCGCGCCTCTTCGAGTACCGCTCGGCCCCTGACGTGTGCCGCTATCAGTTCTTGGAGCCCCGCTCGGTCCAAGAGGCGGAAGAGTTCATCGAACGCTCGCGGTCCGACTCCTTCGAGACCCCCGATGTCTGGCACCAACTCGCGATCCGCCTGCAAGACGGGGACCAACTCATCGGTGACGTCGGCGTCCACTTCCCAGGGGATCCTCCTCTCCAGGCCGAGTTCGGCATCACCCTGGCCCCCGAATACCAGGGTCAAGGGCTGGCCAGGGAAGCCCTTCTCGGGATGCTTGACCACCTCTTCACGGTCATGTCCAGGCATCGCGTCTTCGCCTCGGTCGATCCTCGGAACGGGCCATCCGTGGCGCTTCTGGAGCGCGTGGGAATGCGGCGCGAGGCGCACTTCCGCCAGAGCCTGTGGTTCAAGGGCGAATGGGCCGATGACCTGGTCTACGCCCTCCTCGATTCCGAGTGGAAGGACCGCGCAAGACCGGCCACCGAGTCCGTCGCCTCCAGCCAGGAACCCTCTCCCTGACAACCCGGCGAATGAGCGCCCCCACCGTGCGGCGCGGACAGATCGCCTTCACCGACCTGGACGCTGTGGTGAGAAGCCAGCCAGGCCGAGGACTGCCAAAGGATTGGGACATTGCCATGGACGACAAAGCATCGAGAAGATCCAAAACGCAGGAATACAAGCAACGGAAGGAAACGGGCGGGGTCTGCGTCATCCGGAACACCAGGAACGGACGCTACCTGCTTCAGGCGGGAAGGGAAATCTCGCGAATGGAAAACCGCTTCAACTTCTCGAAGCAGACGGGTTCCTGCGTCCACCTGAAGGTCAAGATGGACTGGGAAGAGTTCGGTCCGGAGGCTTTCGAATTCGAAATGCTGGAGCAGATCGAGAAGAAGGACTCACAGACCCCGGCGCAGTTCCAAGCGGATCTGGACGCACTGCTCCGCCTCTACGCCGAGCAGTCTGATCCTGCTCTTTCGTATTGAGGAGAGGGGCGAAACCCTAGCGCTAGCGCGCCTCGGGGGCCCACTCCCGGGGGAACGTGCGCAGCAGATCGGGATCAACCGGCTCGCCGTGGAAGTAGGTGGCGTAGTGCAGGTGGGGCCCGATCGACGCCCCGGTGTTGCCAACCGCACCCAGGACCTGGCCGGGCTGGACCACCTGCCCCTCCTGGACGTCGATCCGCGAAAGGTGCAGATACAAACTGGTCAGCCCCTCACCGTGGTTGACCACCACGCAGTTGCCGAGCAGGACGTAATCCGGGCCCACCATGGTCACCACCCCGCCTGCGGGAGCGACCACCGGTGCCCCGGTCCAGTCGGCATAGTCCAGGCCCCGATGGAAGCCCGCCGTGCGGCCGTTACGCACCCGGCGCACCCCGAAGGGCGACGAACGCGGCCCCTGCGAGGGTTCCCGGAAGTCCCCTGTCCAGCGGGCCCCCGGCTGGAGGTCGCGCAAGGCCGCCAGGACCCGGACCTCTTCGCGGTCGGCCTGGGGGTCGGTGTACTTGGCCTCGTTCGAGGCGCTCATGGTCAGGTGCTGGACGGGGCGCCACTTGTTCTCGACGCGGATCTTCCGGATCAACTCGAAGGCTTCCCCGTCGGCGGCCTGCAGCGCCAGTCGGAGGGTGGCCGTGCCTCCCACCGAGGCGTCCAGGGGAACCGCCAGCCCCGTGCGCAACCCGTAGGGCGCGCGGGTCAGGGTTCCGGACTGGCCGGCCCAGTTCCAGGTTCCCGACGTGAAGCGCCCGGTCTCGACCGAGACGAAGAGGATTCCTCCAGGCCAGGTGGCTCCGCGGACGCGCAGGACCGGTTGGTCGGCCACGGCCGGCAGAATCATGAGGGCAAGAAAGAAAAGCAGCAGGGCGAGTCTCTTCATCCGGCGCGAATTCGACGCCTCCGGGCCAAGGCCTACCGTGGCATTCGGCGGCGGATTCAGGCCAGGGCCGGGCGGCGATAGAGTTCCTTCCCCTGCTCGAGGGCCCGGATGACGAACGGATTCTCCTGTCGGCACATCTCCTCGAGTTCCAGGGGGGTATAGACCAGGACCTCGACCTGCGAACCGACCGGCAGAAGCCCCAAGGCCTCCTGGCGTCGGGCCAGGAAGCCCTGCCTCGTATCTTTGATGACCAACAGGTCGATCGGGACCTCCCCCGCCGCGCTCGGGCACAGGACCACCCGATCCGGCTGAAGCGATTCGACCAGACCCGCGACCGCGGCTTTCAGGTCCTCCATCTCCCCAAGGCGCTTCCATCCCCCGACGACAAGACCTGCATGGAGGACCAGGCATGCAGGTCCCGCAGGGCACACGTGAAGAAGGTAGACTCCTGGCAAGATCACTGCAGCGGAGGAGGACCGCCATGTTCAAGAAGATCCTGGTTCCCCTGGATGGCTCACCCCTCTCGGAGGGCGCCCTGCTCCCCGCCCTGGAGATGGCCCGGCGCTTCGAGGCCCGGGTGGTCCTGTTCCGGACCTCGGTCCTGCCCGAACACCTCATGGTCAGCCCGGTCCCGGTCTCACCGGCCACCTACGCCGAGATCGAGCAGAGCATCCTGGACACCACCCGCGACTACCTCGACGACATGAAGGCCCGCCACCTGGACGCCGGCGTCCCCATCCAGACGGCCAACGCCAGCGGAGAGGCCGCCAAGGAGATCCTGGACTTCGCCCAGGCCCAGGGCATCGACCTGATCGTGATGTCCACCCACGGGCGCAGCGGCTTCCAGCGCTGGCTCTTCGGCAGCGTGGCCGAGAAGGTCATGCGCCATGCTCCCTGCCCGGTGCTGGCGGTGCGTCCCAAGGAATAGGCCTGCCAGGCTCAACCCGGGCGTCCACCCAGGATGGTCGGGACCTCACTCAACCCAAGCGGCCCAGTTCCCCTCGCAGGAGTTCGCTGTCTGGATTCAGCTCCAGCCCGGCCAGCAAGAGCTGGCGGGCCTGCGGCTGACCTCCGGTGCGGCACAGCAGAAGGGCCAACCGCAGACGGACGGACTCGTCCTCGGGATGCCTCTCGAGGCATTCCCGATACAGACGCAGGGCGTCCTTGGGGCGATCCCTCCGGGTGAGGACCTCTGCCAGATCCAGGCGGACCTCAAAGCCAGCGGGCTCGGCTTGGAGGGACTTGCGGTAGCAGCGCTCGGCAGACTTCAGGTTTGAAGAGCTCTCGGGCAGGACGTAGTGATGCAGGACTCCCAGGCGGTGCCAGGCCTGGGAGTGCGCCAGGCTTCGTCCCATCTCGGCCTTCAGCCAGGCCGAGGCCTTCCCGACCAGGTCCCGCATTCCCGAGATGGCGACGCCCAGAAGATTCCCCTCCACATCGAAGCGGCTCACCCGGACCCCGAACTCGCCGATCTCCCTCTCCAGGATCCAGACCGTTCCCGCCCAACAGCACACGTCGCACACCCGGGCCAGGCGTCGGCTCGTAAAGGGACGGCGGCGCGCGTCCTCGCGACCCAGCACGACCAGTCCCAGGCTCTGGGCCACCAGGAGATCTCCGTCGGGCAGCACGGCGACGGCGTGGGGCGAGACCAGGGGTTCGTCACGGGGCGGCCCCAACACATCCAGGAACTGCCCCCTCTGGCTGAAGCGCTGCAGGCGGTGAAACTGGGTGTCGCACAGCAACAGCGTCCCATCGGGGTCCAGGGTCAGGCCACGGGGTCCCCCGAAGGTCCCCCCCGGCTCGCCCAGGGAGGGGAAACTCAGCAGATGCAGGCCCTGGGCCGAGAACTTCTGCAGGCCGTGCACGATGAACTGCTCGCCGCAGGCCACGTAGACGTTGCCCTCCGCGTCGACGGCGACGTCGTTGGGGTCCTCCAGGACCCCGTCGCGCTCCACCAGTTGCAGCCCTCCGGCCAGGTGCAAGTGGCGCTCCTCGCCGATGACCCGGGACTTGACCCCCTCCGGATCGAAGACCCGCAACCTCTGGCCCACCGGATCGGCCACATAGAGGAACCCCTGGGCATCCAGGGCCAGGCCTCCGACTCCTGAAGCCTCGGAGGCCGAGCCGAACTCGATCATCCGGGAGACCCGCCCGGAGGGATCGGCCTGGAAGACCGTCCCTCGGACCAGGTCCAACCCGAAGAAGAGTTTTTCGTCCCGAACCACGAGGCCACCGTTCAAGGGGTCAGTCTCCTCTCGAATCCCCTGGAGTCTCCCCGTCCAGGGTTCGCAGCCAGTCCACCGTGGCCTGCCGACCGTGACGCCGCTCGCGCTCGAGGATGTTGCGCCACGCGCGCCCCAACAGGAAGCGGCGCAAGCCCAGCAGGCGGCGGGCCTCGGCATGCCGGCCTCCGCGAAGAAGCACGTGGTACTCGACCCAGCGGGCCATTCCCTCACGCAAGCCCCGACTGCGCCCCAGGACCCCCTTCTCGGCCTGCCAGGCATGGACCAGCTCGTGGGCCAGCACCGCGCGAAACCGAGGGCGGTCCAAGCCGGGGACGATCATGATCCGATGAACGCGCCGTTCCCCCAGCCAACGGGGAACGTAGCGACCGATGTGGGCTTCCGGAGTCGCCACGGCGGCCTTCCATCCGCGCACCGGAGGGCGTTCCAGGTTCAACAGGACCGGCTCTTGAAGGCTCAGGCCGAAGGTCTGCTCCAACTCGACCTGGACTTCCTTCAGGACCATTCGGGCCTGGATCGGGTCGTTCACTGAGGGTGTCTGATGAAACTCAGAGGTCGTGAAGCGGAATTCGCTGCGCCCGGTCAGGACCCGTTCCAGCGTCTGTCCCAGCACCGTCAGCACCTTTGCGACCACCTGCATGGGCGGATCATACCATACTCCCCGAGCCTGGGCCCCTGGGAGTTCGAACGGAAACCCCTCGGTCGGGGTTTCCGACCGGGCCCCTGAGGTCCAGGATCCTGGCTCCCAGGCCCGAAGGGGCGGCCACGATGCGTGCTCGAGACTTGCTTCTGGTCCTTCCCCTCCTGCTGGCTCTGGCCGGGACCCCCGGTGCCGTGGAAGCCCCGGATCCCCTGCCGACCCCGGCGGATACCTCCCGGCTCCCCTCCGAGAACCTCCGCGCCAGTTCCACCGTCCCGCACCCCGAGGGCGTGTCTGTGGACTCGGCCCGGGAGGCGGCCTGGCTGACGGCCCTGGGCCGCCTGGCCCGGCAGACCGCCCCCGAGGACCAGGACTCCACGCTCCGCGTGGATGCCGCGCATCCGCGTTACGAGCTTCTGGGTTGGCTCCTGGAGTCGCTCGTGGACATCCCCTCCGGCCCCAAAGGCCTGATGGAGGTGCACCTGGAGAGCCCGCCGCTCCACTCGCTGGGCCTGCCACCAACCTCCCTGGGCACGGCGTTCCAGGCCGATCTGGACGGCGACGGCGAGACCGAGGAGGTCACCGCCGGGCCCGACACGCGTCTGCGCGTCCATCGTGGAGATCGCCTGATCGCCCAATCCGCCCCCCTGGGCTTCCTGGAGGTCCGCTCGCTGCCCGGGCCACGCGGCCTGCTGGAGATGGTCCGCCTGACCCGAACCCTGGCCGTCGAGGCCGGCGAACCGGACGGCGCCGGGTGGGCCCGATTGAAGGTGCGCCTGCGGCACAGTGAGGCCCTGGGTGGTCGCTGCGCCGGCCGGTTCGAGGAGGTCCGGGAAATCCGGCTGGCCCTGACACCTCCGGAGACCGTTCCCAGCATCGAACTGGCTGTTCCCCAGGACGGACAAGCCCGCGTTCCACTGCGCGGCCTGGTCCGTGCCCCCCAAGGCCTGGCCGAGGTCCAGGTCCACCTCAACCAGGCTGAGCTCTGGCGCAGCCCGCCCGCACTGAAGGGCCAGGAACTCAAGCTGGACCTGGTCCTGGACCTGCAAGCCGGCCTGAACCTGGTCTGGTTGGCCGTCACCGACCAGGCGGGACTGAAAGCCGAGCGCCCCCTGGTGTTGTCGGGGCCTCCCCGGCGCGTGCCGGGCCAGGGTCTGGCCGTCGTCGTGGGGTTCCCGGAGGCTTCCGAAGACGCCCGGTCCGTCGCCGGGGCCCTGACCGAGGCCGGCTTCTCGGTGCGCTCGCACCTGGGCCCGCAAGCCACCCGAAGCACCATCCTCCAGGCCTTGGAGAACCTGGCCCGACAGACCCGCCCTGGCGACCGCGCCGTGCTGTACTATGCCGGAGCCTCCAGTCTTGAAGGGAAGTCCCAAGCCCTGTCCCTGTCCACGGCCGAGGAGGGGCGCCTGACTGCTGCCGAGTTGGGAGAGTGGGCCCACCGGCTCTCGGGGACCCGACTGCTGGTGATCCTGGACACCCCGACATCCTCCGCCGGCCCGGCCGACGAGCGCTGGGCTGCCGGAAACGCCTTCCTGGCCGGGATGGCTGGCCCCGACCGGCTGTTGCTGGTCGGGGGCAACCCCTCGACCGGTCAAGGCCTGACCCAGGCCTTCCTGCAAGCCATGCAGGGGGAAAAGGACCCCTTCACGGCGGCTCGCCGGGCCTACCCCCAGGCGGTCCAGGAAACAGCCGGCCAGGCCGGAGACCCGACCTGGCCGTTGCTGCGCGAGGACTGAGGTCCTCTCTCAGTCGACGCCTAGGAACCCAGACGGAAACCCCTCGGTCGCCTCGCCGGGTCTCTTGCACCCCCGCTGTGTTGCAGAAAGTCTCATTTGCCTCCAGCAAACCACGACTCTCTGCGCCTTGCGGAAACGCACACTCGCCCCGCGCATCGCGCGGGGCGTCCAATGGCCCTCGGCGATGCTCGGTCCGGATACTCACACAGACTCCTAGAGCCACTGCAGCGTGGGCTCGTCCATGTCCTCCGAGGAATCCGACCGCGACGAAGACTTGCGGTGCCGCGGGGGCTCCGAGGCAACAGCGCTGGCCGGGGCGGCCTCCAACCCCTCGGCCGACTCCGCCTTCGCCGTTTCAACCGCCGGGGCGGCCACCGGGGCCGGAGCCAGGGCCGCCACGAGTTCCGGCCAGTCGGCCAGTTCCAGTTCGGCAACCAGGAGGTCCTCCAGCTCTTCCTCCGGCAACGCGGCCCTCTTCAGGACCGGCTGCAGGAGGCCGCGCACCGAGGCTTCGGGATCCTCCTGGTCGAGCTGCAAGGTCCGGTAGGCCCCCCACTCGACCTCCTCGCGCAAGGCCAGGAAGACCTCCAGGATTTCCTGGCTTCGGTCATGGCGCCACTGCTCGCAAGGCGGATGGCCCAGGGCCTTCAACAACCCCGTCGCGGCCTGGATCGGGTCGTCGACTTCCCGGACCTGCTCGCCGAGAAGGCGCAGTTCGTCCCGCCAGAACGTGCGACCGGGCTCCTCTGCCACTCCGTCCAGCCAGCGCCGGGCCCGAGCCGGCCACTCCAGGGCCTCGTCTCGCCCGGCATGAGCCGCGAAGACCCCCGCCAGGCCGACGCCCAGGCGCGCCAACCGGGCTTCAACCAGACCGTCGAGGGTGCGGAACAGCCCGATGAGTTCTTCCAGCATGTCCTCGCTCTCGGCCTGCCAGGAGAACACGGGCGGGGCGCCCAGGGCCCGCGGCAGGCGAACCTCGAGGAGCTCCCGCAGATCCTCGGCCGAGGTCGGATCCGCCAGCAGATCACAGACCGGCCGGAAAGCCGGGTCCACCCGGGCTTGCCAGCGGGCTGCGGGGGGAAGGGCCTGAAACCAGGCCAGGAGGGCCTCTCCGGCTGACGTCCACAGAGACCTGGAGTGATTCGGGACCCGGGGCAGATTCTCCAGGATCCCCTTCAGGAAGGACTTCTGAGAGGGGTCGGCGTCCACGAAGATGACCACCCAGTCCTCGGGCGAGCTGACCATCTCGAAGAGCGCCTCGGCGGAGGGTGACACCTCTTCAAGCAGTTCCGGCCGCCCCTCCACCTGGGCCCTCTGCCAGTTCCGACGCAAGCGCAGCTCCCGGGGCCACTTCCAGAACAGGGTGCCCAGCAGCAATTCAACGGTGGCGGGAGTCAGACTGTGGGGCGGCTGGAGGAGGGGTTGGACCAGTTCCAGGGCTGGCACCGTGCGCGCCTCGCCCGCCTCGCCGATCAGCTTCTGACGCAGTTGGTTGAAGGCCTTCCCCGGACCTTGATCGGGGATCTGGTCGACCAGGTTGAAGCGGGCCCAGTTCCCTGCCTCAAGCTGCAGAGCCATGATTCCCGTCTCGACCAGGCCGGCTCGCAGGATGCGTCCGGTGACCCCGGAGTCCGTGCGCAAGGCCAGCTCGCCGCGACACGCCAGAAGGTGGTTCAATGCCACCTGGCGCTGCCGGCGCGTGTGACCGCGGTCCCGCAGGAAGGCCAGCGCGGGCTCGGAGAGCGAGGGAGGGGTTCCCACCGTCTCGCCGATCAGGCGATCCACCAGGTCCTGAAGTCCCTTGAGATCGAGGTCTTCGAAGACCTGACCCTGATGGCGGAAGACCATCGATCCGGGCTCCAAGGACGTCTTGAAGGACTCGCGCAGGGTGCTGCGGGCGGCCTCCAGCCTCTCGGTCACCTGCCGGTATTCGGTCGAGGTCGGGTCGCTGAAGGGTGGCTCGAGGGCGCGCAGGCGGTCCAATGCCCTGGCTTCCAAGGCTTCACGCACGAAGGAGACCGGCTGACGGGGCAAAGCCAGGATCAGGCGCGGGTGGTCCAGGCTCCCGGCCTCGGCCAGGTCCCGTATGGCCTGGAGTTCCTCCTCGGTCTCGGCCAGGACGAAGGCCAGCAGCAGGTCTCCACGATAAGGGCGGACCTGGCGTGAGAAGCCCTCGACCACGGCCAGGAAGGCCGACGGGTCGCTGAGCTCGGGAGCCCGGAAGAGCCGGCTGGCGGCCTGGCGGTCGCTTCCGTACCGGGCATTGAATCGAGAAGCCACCAGCCGGGGCAACGAGACGTGCCGCTGCAGGATGGCCGTCAAGTCCAGACCGGGGCGGACCCGGTTGCGGGTCCTCTCCAGCGCCTCGTCCAGATCGATCTGTCTGCGTTCCAGGGGAAGCAGGTATTCCTCACTGGCCTCGGAGTAACGCAGCGCTCCCTTCTGGACCAGCAGCTCCAGGCTTCTCTGGGCGATCCGGACTTCGCGTTCGCCCAGGTGCAGGGCCCAGAGCAGATCCTCGGCCCGAGAGCGCAGCCGGTCGTGGCCGACCAGTTGGAACATGAACACCGTCCGCAGCAAGCGCCGAGCCTGGGGGATATCACCCGCGGCCTGGACGGCCTTGTGCATGGCCTCGACGAACTCCTTGGTGGCCGGGTCCTGCTCCAAGGCTTTCTCGAAGTGGGTGTACATGGCATCGGCCGTGTACAGCGAGAGACGCCCGTTGGGCTGGGTCACGGCGAAGTTCTTCAGAAAATAGAGGAAGCCTCCGGGCGAAGCGTCGGCGAAGAAGGTGAAGGCCGTCTTCTCTCTGGTGGCCAGACGCAGGGCCACCCGGGGCAAAGCGAAGAGAACCGCCGGATGCAGGGGATGCGCGCCTTCCATCACCGTCTCGGCCAGCCAGTGGTCACTGGTTCCCTGGTAGAGGCCGATGCGAACCAGGTGCTCGCGAACCGCGCGCTGGTCGGGATGGGCCTGGACGGCCTGCCAGACGTCGTCCTCGGGGTGCTCGAGGATCACCTTGCCGACCAGCTCCTCCCACTCGCCGACCCGCCCCAGCAGGGTGACGGGCTGAACCCTCCGGAAAAGGGCAACGAGCCGGGACTCTTCCTCAACCTGGAAGGTTCCCATGTCGCGATCCACGACGCCCGTGAACAGAACCGGGAAGCGGCTGTTCCGACAATACTCGGTGAAGTCCGCGACCTGCGAGTCCTGTCCCCGCAAGGCCTGTTGAAGCAGCCCGCCCAATCCGTCGAAGAGGACCGCGATTCCCTCGACGCCTCCGACCTGGCGCAGGTGTTCGACGGTCTGCTGGAACTCGTCGCGCAACCGGCCAGGTTCCGGAGCGAAGTCTTCCAGTCCCTGGGTGAAGAGCGCGCCGTTCAGGGCGCGGCGGACGGCGGCATCGAAGTCCTCGCCGGGGTTGGCCTCAGGAAGGACCACCAGCCAGCGCCGCCCGTTGCTGCGCAAGGCGCCAAGCGCGCGCACCAACTGAACGTCCTGCAGGCGATCACAAAGGCCACTGAACGCCTCACCCGGGAAGGGGCTGGACAGGGCCCGTCCCAACACGAACAAGAGCAACGACTTTCCGGTCCCCGCCGCCCCGGCCAGCAGGATCGAGCCCCCCTTCCGAGCCAATTCCGCCACGGCTCGCAAAGCGTCGATCTGGGGGGAGATCACCTGGATGCGAGACTGCAGGGAATCTCCCACGGCCGGCTCCAACAGGGCCTTGCGTGCGTCCACTGCCCCACAGGTCTCGGATCGGACCTTCACCAGGTGGGTCAGCGACTGGGTGCCGAGAATGGCCATGGGTTCCTCCTGCCTTCGATGCCCTGCGGGCCTGCCGGTCATGCCGGTTTGACGCCAGAACGCCCTTTTCCTCCGCCAGGGAGCAGCCCCCCCGAGTGCGAACAAGCCCCCCATGCTGCCCTATGTCACATCCGGACTGCCCGGCCTGGGAGGCGTCCTGCGCCTCGCGCCCGAAGACTTCGTCGTCGTCGAGGTCCCCTCTTACGAACCTTCGGGTGAAGGGGAACACCTTTATCTGGAGGTGACCAAGACCGACTTGACCACTCCGGCCATGGCCGGAGCGCTGGCGCAGGCCCTGGATGTGCCGATCTCCGAGATCGGCTATGGGGGCATGAAGGACCGACGGGCCGTGACCACCCAGAGGGTCTCGATCCCAGCCAGCGCCGAGGTGAGCCGCCTGGTGGATCTCCCCTTCGAGATCCAGGTGCTGGATCGACACTCGAACAAGCTGCGGCGGGGGCACCTGGCGGGAAACCGGTTCCGGATCCGGGTGCGCCAGGCCCACCCCGAGTGGCGGACGCGAGCCCAAGCCATCCTGGAGGCCCTGCGCCGAAGCGGCCTGGCGAACTTCTACGGCCCCCAGCGCTTCGGGATCGAAGGTCAGAACGCCCGAATCGGAGAGAACGGGGTCCGTTCCGGCAAGCTCTTCGGTCCGATGTGGCGGCGCTGGCTGATGGTCAGCGCCTTCCAGTCCGACCTCTTCAACCGCTACCTGGCGACCCGCCTGGCCGACGGCCTCTTCGACCGGGTCCTGGAAGGCGACGTGTGTGGCCGCCTGCCCCGGGGCGGAGTCTTCCTGGCCGAGGATCCTGCCGCCGAGCAGCCCCGGGTGGACCGCTTCGAGATCAGCCCCATGGGCCCGCTTTTCGGACACAAACTGATGCCCACCAAGGGCCTCGCCGCCCAGCGCGAACAGGCCCTGCTGGACGAGGCGAACCTGAAGCTGGAGGACTTCCGCAAGGTCAAGGCGACCGGGACCCGACGCCGCATCCGCCTGGACCCGGGCGACCTGACGCTTGAGGAGGTGGAGGGGGATCCGGTCTTCAGCTTCGAGTTGCCCTCGGGAAGCTACGCCACGGTGATGCTGCGAGAATTCATGAAGTGCGATCCGGGCCAGGAGGAAGCCGAGGAGGCCGACGAAGGCGCCTGAACTCAGTCCCCTGCCCCGAGTCCGAGGACGCGTGACGCCTCCCGGGTCGTCCGGCGATGGGTGTACACGTGGACGATCTCGGCGCCGGCCAGGAACACGAAGGCCACGATGTACAGCCACATCATCAGGCCGACGATGTACCAGATCGAGCCATAAACCGCCGAGATCCGGCCGAAATACACCCCGTAGAGGATGTACAGGCTGCTGGCCAAACGCCATGCCAACCCTGAGAAGATGGCCCCTGGCAAGGCGTAGGCCAGTGGGACGGGTTCAGAGGGCAGGAGTCGGTACAGCATCAGGAAGATGGCCCCGACCCCCAGAGGAACCAGGACCCAGGAGGTCACCCAGCCCCAGACCATGGCTTGATCCAGGGAGAACCCCAGGAAGGTCGGCAACGGGAAGCGGGAGAGAACCTGTTCGACCAGGGCCGTGAAGACCGACGCGGCCAGGAGCGCCAGAGTGACGGCGCCGGTGATCATGATCAAGCCCATGCTCATCAGGTTCCGAGTCACCAGGTGCCGGCGAATCGGCATATCCCACGCTCGGTGCAGGCTGAACTCCATCGCCATGAACAGATGGCGGCCGGACCAGAGCCCCAGCAGCAGACTGACCAGCACGTTGCGCCCCCAGTTTTCGGCCAGGACCTGCAACTCAGACTCAAACCAGTTGCTCTGGGCCGGAAGGAAGGAATGGACCAGCCTCAGGGTATAGGTCAGGCCATCCGGTGTCGCCACCGGGTCCCCCGCCTGATCCAGTTGAGAGAAGGCCAGAACGACCTGGTCATGCAGCCAGGGAAGCGAAAGCAGATATCCCAGGACGGTGACCGAAAGAAGCCCCAGAGGGAAGAGCGACAGGAACGCATAGAAGGCGATCCCTGCGGCCAGGAACGAGCAATCGTCCTCGATGAACTCGCGGACCACATCCACGAACAGGTGAAACCAGAAGCTCAGGACGCAACGCGCGCGCCGGACGAACCTCCCGAGAAGATCCCCCAACACTTTCAACCAGGTTTCCAGGGTCTCGCGCACTCTGGCCCCTTCTCGCCCGCTTCCAAACCTCCTCGAAATGGCCGCAGACCAGGAGATGAAGGGTTTCCTGGCGAACCTTCGGGGCCCCGCCATGGTCAGTTTCCAGGACAGATCGTGGCGAGCCGTCACTCTGCGTCCCGCCAAAGGAATCCATTGCCGTGGCCCGTCCCTCCCCCCACAGAGGCCCTTCACCCTGGGCAGTCCGCTTGCAGGCAGGGCTGCTCCTGACCCTGCTCTGGGCAGTTGCAGCCTCGGCCTCCCCAAACACGCCTCGGGCCAGCGCCGTCGAGCTCAAACGCCAGATTGCCGCCATCCTGGACGGGAACGCGACCCCAGGGTCCCAGCAGGGGGTCTACATCAAGGTCCTGGGCAGTGGCAGGGTGCTCTACTCCCGCCACGGTACCACCCCCATGGTCCCGGCCTCCAACCTGAAGGTCCTGACCACTGCCGTGGCCGTGGACCGTCTGGGGCCCGACTTCCGCTTCCAGACCAACCTGGTCGGCCCCCGACCGGATGCCCAGGGAGTCGTCCACGGCGACCTGTATCTCCAGGGCAGCGGGGATCCCACCATGACGCCGCCCTACTGCCAGCCGGCCACCGAACCCTTTCGCTTCTTCGCCCGCCAGTTGAAGGAACAGGGGGTTCGCCAGGTCCTGGGCGACATCGTGGCCGACGACTCGGCCTTCGACCGCGAGTTCCTGGCCCGGGGCTGGTTGGAGCGCTATCGCCTGGACAGCTACGCGGCCCCGGTGGCCGCACTTTCTCTGAACGGAAACGTCGTCGAGGTGGTCGTCACCGCTGAGGGGATCCGGACCGAGCCTCCCACCTCGGGGCTGACCTTCTCCAACCAGATGGGCTCGGGAGGCCCGGTCTACCTGGACCGCCCCAAGGGCAGCGACACCATCGTGGTTCGGGGGACTCCTGGACCCGGGGAGGTGGTGCGCCGCTCGCTGACGGTGGGCAACCCGCCGCGCTTTGCCGCCGGAGCCTTCCAGCAGGTCCTCAAAGAAGCGGGAATCCCCCACCAGGGGGGCGTCCGCCTGATCCGTCCGGTGGGAGAGCCCGCCCTGCTGGCGAGCATGCACACCTACGCCCGCTACCAATCGGTCCCCCTTCCTGAAATCCTCTGGCAGATCAACCGCGAAAGCGACAACCTCTTCGCCCAGCACCTCTTCAAGGCCCTGGGCGAGAGGCGCTCGGGACGAGGGACGGCGGCCAACGGAGAGGCGGCCGTGAAGGAATTCATGACCCGCCACGGGATCTCGGTGGAAGGCCTGAAGATGTTCGACGGCTGCGGACTGTCGCCGATGGACAGGGTCACGCCGGCCCAACTGGTGGGGGTCCTGGACGCCATGCACGCCCACCCCCGGCGCGATCTCTTCCGCGAAAGCCTCCCTGCCGGAGGTCAGGGCACGCTCTCCTACCGCCTGACCGGCCTGGGGGTACGGGCCAAGACCGGGACCCTGGCGGAAGACTCTTCGCTGTCGGGCTATCTGGTCACCGCCAACGGCCAGACCCTGGCCTTCGCCATGCTCTTCAACAAGCTGGAGGGTATCGGCAGCGCCGTCGATGCCCAGGACCGCATCGTGCACCTGCTCGCCGCCTGGCCCGAGAAGCTCTGACCCCTCCCCGATGATTTTCGGGCGACGCCCTGGCCGGTCTCAGCCGGTGCTGAGCACCTCTTCGCCGACGGCACTGCGCACCAGCAGCACCGAGCCCGGGCCGGCCAGGAGGTCACCCAGGCGACGGCCGTAATCATCGAAGGCCCCGTCTTCAGGCACCTGCATCCCCAGCAGCACCAGGTCGGCCTCCGCATTGTTCTGTCGGATCACCTCCTGGAGGGCCCCCTGGCTCGGGGTGTGCACCAGGACCACCGGGGTGGCCCGCACCCGAACCTCCTCCAAAAGGAGCTCGACGTGTCGTCGAGCGGGTTCGCTTCCCTGGACGTCGCGGACCACCCGATAGACGAAGAGATCGGCCCCGGCCCAGTCGTCGTGCTGCCGCACCAGGTGGCCCAACAGCAACATCAGACCGGCGTTTCCGCCCTTGCCTCCCCACCAGACGTGGATCCGGGACTTCCGGCCCCAGCCGCGCTGCCGGTCAAACCTCAGCATCAAGGTCGTCTTGCCAGCCAGGCTCAGCCAGCGGATCACCTGCAACTGCGTGGCCAGGCCCTCGGGGGACTCGCTCATGCCCAGGAGAATGGCATTGGGCGCCAGTCCACCCACCCCGTGGGCCTCGGTGGCCGTCAAGGCAGCCCGGGCAAAGTCCGAACCGGGCACGCTGGCGGCGAAGGCTGAAAGCTCGTTCTTCTGGATGTAGGCCCGGATGTGGCGAGCCGCCACGTGGTGCAACCGGCGCCGGCAGGTGGCCTCGAAGTCACCGGGCACGATTTGCAGGAAGGTCACCAGGCCCCGGCCGGTGGTCAACCACTCGGCCACCCCGGCCAGGTGCTCGCGGTTGTAGGGCTGGCCGGTGAAGACCAGGATGTTGGGCCGCCAGTTTCGGACGTGCCACTGCTCGGACTCGAGTTGGAACAGAGCGTGACGGGCCAGGCTGAACCACAGCCCGCTGCGCACGTCGCCCCAGGTCTGGCGGAAGGCTCTCTGGCTCAACCAGGCAAAGAGGCCATAGCTGAGCACGATGGCCCCCACCGTGGCCCAGGCGTGGATCAGGAACATCGCCCCATAGCAGCCCAGGGCCCCCAGCATCGAGAGCAGCCCGGGCACCCGGAAGCGAGGCCGGAAGCTGGGATTCCCGATCAGGGCCTCCAGGCCCGCCACCATGTTGGTCATTCCGTAGGTGTTCAGGAAGAACATGGTGATGATCGGCGCCACGAAGTTCAGGTCGCCCATCCAAATCACGCCCACGGCCACGGCCGTGGTCAGCAGGACCGCCATCCTGGGCTCGGTGGGACTGCCCAGCCGCCCGGCCAGGACCTCGGGGACCACCCGGTCGGAGGCCAGGGCCTGCAGGGTGCGGGGAGCCGCCAGAATGCTGCCCAGGGCCGAAGAGAGCGTGGCCGCGAAGACTCCGGCCATGATCAACCAGGGCCAACGCGAGATGGTCGCCATGATCGTGCCGTCCACCAGAAGCTGCTCGCGGGTGGCGTGGGTGGAAAACCACCAGACCGCCAACAGGTAGAGGACGGCCGTGAAGAGGATCGAGCCTAGCGTCCCGCGAGGGATGCTGACGTCGGGACGCTTGAGGTCTCCCGACATGCTGGTGCCGACCTCGATGCCCGTGACGGCCGGGAAGAAGACGGCGAAGACGGCCCAGAAGCCGACCAGGCTCTCTGGAGCCGGCCCCATCGCTGGCTCGACCGCCTGGCCCCAGCCCCCAGCGAAGAAGGAGACCAGGGCGGCCATGAGCACCCCGAAGACCACGAACTGGATCTTCAGGGCCACGTCGGCCCCGATCCAGGCCAGCAGACCGAAGAGCAGGGTGACGACCGTGGCCACCACCTGGGAGTCCAGGGTGGGGAAGACCGCCAGAAGGGCCTCGGTAAAGCCGATCAGGTAGAAGGCCACCGAGATGGCCTGCGACAGGTACAGGGGAATCCCGATCGCCCCGCCGATCTCCAGGCCCAAGGTTCGCGAGATGATGTAGTAGTTGCCGCCGGCCCGAACCCGCAGGCTGGTTGCGATGGCCGCCAGGGAGAACCCCGTCAACAGCGAGATGGCGTTGGCCATCAGGACGATCTTCAGGGCCCCGTCCAGGCCCGCTTGGCCCACCACCCAACCCGCCCGCAGGAAGAGGATGATGCCCAGGATGGTCAGGACGTTGGGAGTGAAGACCCCGGCGAAGGTTCCAAACCGGGCGGTCGAGGAGCTCAATGGGGCGCTGCGAGGCATGGCAGATCCCGCTTCGATTCCCAAGATAGGGGTTCCTGGAGTTCAGGGGAATCGCCCGGCGATCCGGTGCCCCGGCACGGGAGCCTTCAGGGCCAGGAGGCTCACCGAACCATCAGCAGTTCCAGGGGTTCAGGGGCCGGACCCGCCCTCTTCATGGAAGCACCAGACCGCCTCGAGCCGGACCGCGAAGCGGACCCGGTCTCCTGCGGCGATCTGGCGCCCGTGGGGAACCAGCAGGGTCCAGCGGGTCTCGCCGGGCGAATGCAGGACCTGCACCTCCAGGGCCAGGGCCCGGCGGATCACCGACCTCACCCGGCCCTCCAGCACGGTCGCGCCTTGGGGAGGCTCTTCCGAAGCCAGGAGGAGGAGGCTCTCGGGGCGGATGGCCACGGCCGTTGCATGGGACGGTCCGCTGCAGGAAAGAACCGTGCCGTCCTCCAGGACCACCTGGCTTCCCGACGCCGAACGGACCGGAAAGACGTTGGGGTTGCCGGTGAAGCGGGCCACGAATCCGTCCATCGGCTGAAGCAGGACCTCTTCAGGGGTCCCGACCTGGACCAGCCTGCCTTCCCTCATGACGGCCATCCGATCGGCCAGGTGCAGCGCCTCGTCCAGATCGTGGCACACGTGCAGGAAACTCCCCTCCAGCCGGCGCTGCAACCCGCGCAGTTCCCCGGCCAGCTCGGAGCGGCGCGAGGAGTCCAGGGCTGAGAGGGGCTCGTCCAGGATCAATGTGCGCGGATGTACGGCCAGGGCCCGCCCCATGGCCACCCGCTGCTTCTCGCCTCCGCTGAGGTGGGCGGGGTGGCGCTCGGCCAGGTGGGCGATCCCCAACAGGTCCAGCAATTCCTCCACCCGCGAACAGACCTCCTGGCGGGACCAGCCGCGGATCTCGGGCCCGAAGGCCAGGTTCCGACGCACGGTCATGGTCGGGAAGAGGGCATAATCCTGGGGGATGTAGCCCAGGTCCCGCTCTTCCGGCAATCGCCCTGCGGCGTCCCGACCGCCCAGCAGGATCCGCCCCTCCACCGGCGGGTGCAGGCCCAGCAAGGTCTCCAGCAACACGGTCTTGCCGCAGCCGGTCGGCCCCAGGACGACCAGGTATTCCCCAGGGCGGACGTCCAGGCTGACCTGCCGCAGGCGGAAGGCGCCCACCTCCACCGACACCCCCTCCATGCGAACCGGAGACTCAGTGACCACGAATTCTTCCTCCATTGAGACGCACCAGATAGACGCAGGCGGCACAGGTCAGGGCCAGGGCGAAGGCCATGCCCATCCCGGCCTCGACCCGACCGAACTCGATCTCCACCCACATGGCCACGGCCAGCAAGTCCGCCCGATCCACGTGCAGCCAGCGAGCCAGATCTCCGAAACGGCTGGCGGGCAGCTCTCGGAAGGTCGAACAGAAAAGCAGGACGGCCCCGAACTCGGCCATGGCCCTCAGCCAGGCCAGCACCAGCCCGGCCAGGATCCCAGGCTTGGCCGCCGGCAGGGCCACCCGCCAGAAGGCCTGGAAGCTGTTGGCACCCAGGGTCCGGGCGGTCAACTCCAGACGCGGATCCAGGGCCTCGAAGGCGGCCCGCCAGGCCTGCAGGCCCAGGGCCAGGGCCAACACGAGCTGGGCCACGAGGATCCCCGGCAAGGTGTAGATCACGCGCACTCCCAGCCACGCCTGCAACCAGTCCAGGGGACCATATTGGAAGAGCAGCACCAGGGCCAGCCCCACGCTGGAGGCGGGCAGCGCCAGGATGGCCCCCAGCAGGATGTCGGCGCTTCGATGCCAGGCCAGGGCGCGCCGGCTCAGGGCCCAGGCCGCCGGGATCCCCAGGATTGCGGCGACCAGGGCCGTGGCCGTGGCTGAGAGGACCGAGAGGTTCAGGCTTCGCCAGAAGTCCGCTCGAGACAGGATGCCCCCGGCAAACGGCCCACCCGCCGGGAACAGGGTATCCAGATTGGAAGCGAAGAGCCAGGACACAGCAAGGACCAGGGTCGCCAGTTGCGCCCAAAGCACCCGGCGGAACCAGACGGACTCAACCGACACGGGAGGACCTGCGGGCCAGGCTGGCGCCCAGGGAGGTCAGGGTGGCTACCGTGACGCTCATCAGGCTCATGGTGACCACTCCGCCCATCATGCCCTCGTTCCAATCCAGGAAGACGGCGAAGGGCAGGACATCGGTGGCGCCCCGGGAGGCCCCGACGAAGAGCATGACCGCCTCCCACTCGGCAGCCGCTCGGGCGAAGACCGTCAGGGTGGCTCCCAGAAGGGCGTTGCGGGCGGCGGGCAGGGTGACGCCCAGGGCCGCCCGGGGCCAGGTGGCCCCCAGGGTCCGGGCCACCGTCTCGACGCGAACGGGGACCGAGGCGAACGCAGCGCCGCACAGGCAGACGGCGAACGAGGTCGTCACGGCGACCTGGCACAGGATCACCCCGGCCGTGGAGTGGCCCAAGCTAATCCCGGCGATCTTCAGCAAGGGTGCCACCGGGGGCGTGGCCACCGCGCCGATCAGGAAGACGCCGACGGTGGCGGGAGGCACCATCATCGGCAGCTCGATCAGGGTCGCCAGGGCCTGGGGGACGGGCAGAGGCAACCGGGCCAGCGCATAGCCCCCCGGGATTCCCACGGTCATCGCCACGCCCGTCGAGATCAGGGCCGTGGACAGGGTCAGTCCCAAGCGCTGCCAGAGCACGGGCCGGGCCAGGTGATGGACCGCGTCCCCCCATCCCAGGTAGACCGCCGTGCTGGCCAGGAAAAGGACGTAGAAAGCCGCCACCCCGACCAACAGGGCGGAGGAGACGCCGTCGAAGGGGGTTCGGCGGGGGCTACTTGGACGCACGCTGGCGCAGCACCTCGCCCACCAGGGGGCCCAAGGTCTTCTCGTCGACCTCCAGGGTGGGGTCCTGGGTCACTCGCACCGCCTCGACCAGACGCTGCATCAGCAGATCCGTCGGGCCCGGCCCGGTGCAGAAGCCCTCTTCGTCGACGGGCCCGGGGTCCACCGCATAGGCATGGCGTTCGAAGATCTCCCGGCCTTCCGGCGAGAGGATCAGATCCTTGAGAAGTCGGGCCCGGGCCGGGTCCCGCGAGACCGTCAGAACGCCCACGGGCAACCGGATGACGCCGCGATATCGGGGCTCGAGGGGGATGATCTCGACGTCGCGCAAGTACAGCGCTGCCGTCGAGGACCACACCACGGTGGCGTCGATCCCCCGATGCTGGATCGCGTTCCCCAATTCGGGGATGCACTTGGCGCTCATGCAGGCGTTGGCCAGGACCGCCTCGAGGATCCCCGCCCGGCGCAGGGTCTTCTCCTGCCAGACGCCGACGGCACAGGACTTCGGGTTGCCCAGGCCCACACGGACCCCCGGCCTGGCGAGGTCCTCCAGGCGGCGGATTCCGGCCGGGTTTCCCTTGGGAGTGATCAGCACCGTCACGAAGTGCGCCGGGACATCGGTGGCCGGGTCGTAATCCCCGATGAAGCCTCGGTCGCGGGCCTGCAGGAAGTAGAACTCCTCACCAGGCATGTAGAGGTCGCCCTCTCGGGAACGAACAAGGTCGGGAAGAAAGTAACCGGAACCTTTGTAGGCAAAATTCACCCGGGTCCCGGGATGCCGCTTCTCGAAGAGCGCGCCGATCTCGTCCAACGACGACCGCTGCCCGGCACCAGCGTGAAAGAGCAGTGGAGGTTCCTGACGGGCACAGCCTCCGACAACCAGCCCCAGAAGCACCAGGAGTGCTGCAATCCTGCGATTCATCATCTCGTCACCACCGGTTGCATCTCGCCGGCTCCCTCCACCCGGTAACCGGGAAGACACCCCAGGCGCTGCTGGAAGGCCCGACAGCGGACGGCGTCAGACAGGGCTTGGAGGCGCGGGTCCTGCCCCAGGTCTTGGGAGTGGCACAAATCAAAGGGCTCGCGCCGAACCGACAAAAAGCCCAAACCGGCAGCCTCAGCCACGAAGCGCGGACAGATGCCGGCCTGGGCCCAGCCCTGCCGGATGGCCGCCACCACACCGGAATGGTCCGAAGCCTGGTTCTGGGGAGCAGGGGCTGCCCCCAGAACCAGGTCCTGGCAGGCGCGGGCTCCGGCCCCGGGCTTGCGCCCGACCCAACGAACCCCCGGGCGGCTCAAGCGGGCCAGGCCCTCCTCCGCCTCCGAAGGCCGGCAGGCCACCCCCTCCTCCCAGAGCGCGACGCGCAGCAGCCGGAACCCTGGTCCCAGGCGTTGTCCGGCCAGATGGGAGTTGCCCCTGGAATCGTTCTCACCTGCCAGGTGCAGGCCGGCCACGTGAACCGCTCCCGCCGCCAGGAGTTCCAGGGCCTCCCCGCTGGAGCGCTGCAGGACCACCAGGCGCACGCCGACCTGGGCCAGGCGCGCCACCAGCAGGCCGGCCGCCGGATCGCAGCAGGCCAGGACCAGGGTCTGCTGAGGCTGGCCTGCCTGGAAGTGGAGCAAACCTCCATCGAACCAGCCGTCGCAGGCCGGAGAGGCGGGATGCTCGCCTTGTGCGGGGACAAGCCTCTCTCCGTCGGGGAACTCCGCCCTCCAGAAACCACAAGGCAGGTGTGAAGGAGTCCAGGCCCAGGGCGGAGCCTCGGGCGGCGGGGGCAGGAAGAGATCCTCGACCGACGAGCCCAGGGCCCGGGACAGGGCCAGGGCGGCATGCACGGAGGGAACCAGTTCACCCCGCTCGATCGCCGCCAGTCCGGAGCGGGAGATCCGGGCCAGGCGGGCCAGCTCGGCCTGCGAGAAACCCTTCTGCTGGCGATTCAGGCGGACTCGATTCAATCCCGAGGGCCTCCACGGAGACAGGATGATGCCCAGGATGACACGATCCCGCCACCAGGGTCAAGGCAAAACCGGTTCCGAGCGTCTCCCTCGACCTGCCCGGCAGCCTGAGGGATTGTCCCGAGTCCCCCACAAAAAAGCAAAAACCCCGCCGTGACAGCCCGACATGCCCACGCGGCGCCGGACAATCGTAGAGCCGCCGTCTCCATCCTGGAGGACGCAACCGGCACCGGAACCGGCACCAGAGAGAAATTCAAGCAGGAACCGGCACCTCCCAAGAAAGCAAAAACCCCGCCGTGACGGGGTTTGTTGCTGGTGGGCCGTGCAGGGTTCGAACCTGCGACCACCTGATTAAAAGTCAGATGCTCTACCACTGAGCTAACGGCCCAGGTGTGGCGCGCCTCGAGGGACTCGAACCCCCAACCTACAGATCCGAAGTCTGTTGCTCTATCCGTTGAGCTAGAGGCGCACGTTCTGGAACGGTCTGGTGGCCCTCAAGAGAGCCACGGGATCGTCACCGCGTTCCAGATTGTAGCATGTCGAGGCCGACCTTGGATCTCCTTTTTCGGAAATCGGATGCGAAACCTCAGGCGTCGGCGCAAGAGGCCGGCGTCGGCACGGGTTCTCGGGCGGCAAGAGGTTTGCCGGCGCGGGCGCGCGCTGTCCGCTCCACCTGGCCGGCCCCGGCCGCTCTCCCTCTCGCCGGCCACACGCCGTCCGGCTCGCCTGGCGAAAAGCGAAGAGGAACCGGCGCCAGGCCCGATTCCTCTTCGCTTGGTGCGCTCCGTGCGTCCCGACTCAGTCGACCTGCGGGACGGGCTGGGTGATGCAGCGGAAAAGCCCGTGCCCCTTGCCCAGTTCGGTGGCGTCGATGGCCTGCGGTTCCCAGCCCGCGCTCTGGAAGAAGGACTTCCACTCTTCGGTATAGCGCTGGTTGGCCTGCTGGTAGGGCTCGGAATAGCCCTGCGCGTTGAAGGTCGGCAGCATCACGGCCTGGCCCTGCTCGGTGTTCTGCAACAGGGCGTTGGCGGGGCTGTAGAAGTCGCCGTGCAGGTCGCCCGAGGGCAGAGTGACGACGTTGACCGGAGCCATCATCGGCAGACGGTCCACCTGGTAGCCCATCCCCCGGACCTGCTCGGCCCGCTCGTCCAGGAAGGAGCGGACCTGACCGCCCAGTTGCTTCTCCTGGTCGGTTCCTAGAACATCCAAGGCCTCCTGGCGCACCTCGGGGATCATGATCCGCTCCGGAGTGAGGGCCATCATGTAGAGATCGACGTGTCCGGTGGCTTCGCCAGGCATCAGGGGCAGGACCACCACCTGGTTGTCCGCGATCCCGTAGGCGGAAGCCAGCTCGTGGGTGGTCTCCTCCGCGCTGCGAGGCCGGAAGCCCTCCTTCTGCATCGCCCGGGTGCCCGGCTGGGCATTGTCCTTGAGCAGCCGCTCGCTGACGAAGACGTGGCGTCCGGTGGCGATCTGGTTGCCCAACTCGTGGTCCAGGGGCACGGTCCGCGACACCATCCATTGGCCTCCGCCCGTGGTCACGCCGGGCTTGCGAAAGAGGCGATGTTCCGGAGACGGCCCGCGGACGGGGATGTAGGTGGAACCGTCGTAGTTGTTGCGCTCGGGGACAGGAGAAAGGAAGCGGACAACCTGGGTGGTCCCATCCGCCTGGCGCACGTAGGTTGGGGAATAGTCGCGGATCCAGACCATGTTGCCGCCAGCGCTGCCATACCCGCCGCGCGGTCCCTGGTAGCCGATGCCTCGGTCCTCCAGGCTTGAGCCCAATCGGTCGCGCAGTCGGCTCACCATCTCGCCGCACACTTCGCCAGCCAGCACGTGGGTGATGATGCCCGAGAGGGGGGCGAAGTCGGGGATCGGCCCGACGGCCAGGGCTGCCAGGGAGGCCGAGGATGGGACGCCTCCACCCTCTGGCGCAGGCGCCCCGGCGGCCTGGGCCCCAGTCAGGCTGACCGCATCCTGGGGTGCCGCGGCGGCGTCGCCTGCAGCGGGAGCACCTCCAGCAGGCATCGCGGCGGTTGTCGGGGCAGAAGCGCACTGGTTGGTAGAAATGTTCTGGATCATGGCCCGATTCTACCACCGCATCCTGAAAGGAGCATGAAGAATCTGGATCCGTCTGGCGAACATGCCCCGCCCGCTGGCGTGCCTCTCCCGGCGTCCCCGCCCAGGCCTGCTGGCGCGCCCTCCTGTGCGCCCTGGCGCACCTGCCTGGCGCGCTCTGCGACCCGAGCGCCCCCGCCTGGCGCCATCCGTCAACCTTCGCAGGAAGTTCCTGGGAAACATGACGGAGAGGCGGGTGGACTGACCCACCTCGCGAGACGGCGCTCCTCCCCGGCGAGGTTCCCATCGCGATGCCTCGAAGGCCCGGGCATGAAGCCTCCGACCTTTGGCAAGGGGTTCTTTCTCCTCCTCCTGCTCCTGCTGCTGGCCCCGGCCTTTGCCGGTCCCGACATGGTAGGCCGCTGGCGGGCCTCCAGCGGTTGCACCGTGATCATCCCGGCAGGGACCGGGTCCTTCAGCCTGGTCTTCGAGCGCTCAGGCGAACGCATCGTTCACCCGGCCGTCTGGGTCAAGCCCGGCATCGAGTTCACCTGGACCGACAAGGTCGGCAACTCACACAAGGCCACCTGCCAACCCGGCACCCCGGAACGCATCGAGGATGTCAACGCCGCCTCCCCTGAATGCAAGGCCTACCATGACCGGATTCCCTGACGTGACCGCTTCCCACCCCCCCCTCGATCCCGGCGCGACGGTGCTGGAGGTCTGCGAGTTGTGCCGCTCCTATGGTGATCTGCAGGCCGTGGACCGGGTGAGCTTCCAGGTTGGTCCCCGGGAAATCGTGGGCCTCTTGGGGCCCAACGGCGCGGGCAAGACCACCACGATCAACATGGTCCTGGGAGTCCTCCAGCCGACCTCCGGCTCCATCCACATCGACGGCGTGGACCTGGGCTCGCGCCGCTCCCAGGCGCTGGAGCGCACCAACTTTGCCGCCGTGTACGCGCCCCTTCCCGGAAACCTTACGGTGCGCCAGAACCTGCGAATCTTCGGGATGATCTACGGAGTGGAAGGGTTGGCGCGAAGGATCGACGAGGTGCTCGAGTTCTTCGACCTGCGAACCCTGGGCGACACCCGCTGCGGCGTGCTGTCCTCGGGTGAACAGACCCGCGTCAGCCTGGCCAAGGCGATGCTGAACCGCCCGCACCTGTTGCTGCTGGACGAGCCGACGGCCTCCCTGGACCCGGCCACGGCCCGGGACATCCGCCGGATCATCCGGGACTTCACCGACCAGGGGCCCGGCGGGGTCCTCTGGACCTCACACAACATGCACGAGGTCGAAGCCGTCTGCGATCGGGTCCTCTTCCTGTCGCGAGGGAGGATCCTGTTGGAAGGGAATCCCAGGACCCTGCCCGAGGAGCACGGGAAGGAGTCGCTGGACGACCTGTTCGTGGCCGTGGCCCGCGAGCCCCTGACCCTTGAGGGGGTGGTCGAGGGGGTGGAGGCGTGAAGGCCCGCCGGGTGGCGGCCGTCGTGCTGCGGCAGGTCTACCTGCTGCGGGGCAGCATGTCCAGGATCCTGCCGCTCTTCATCTGGGTGGCGGTGGACATGGTCTTGTGGGGCTTCATCTCCAGGTACCTCTCGACCCTGGCCTCACCGGGCTTCGACTTCATTCCGGCCCTGCTGGGAGCCGTGTTGCTATGGGACTTCTTCGGGCGGGTCATGCACGGGGTCACCATGGCCTTCTTCGAAGACGTGTGGTCCCGAAACTTCCTGAACTTCTTCGCCACCCCGATGAGGGTCTCGGAGTACGTGACCGGCCTGGTGCTGACCAGCATCGCCACCAGCACCCTGGGCCTGATGGCCATGATCGTGGTGGCCACGGGGGCCTTCGGCCTGTCCTTCCTGGCCTATGGCCCGCTGCTGCTCCCCTTCCTGCTGATCCTCTTCATGTTCGGGATCGCCCTGGGGATCCTCAGCGCAGCCATGGTCCTGCGCCTGGGCCCCCCCGCCGAGTGGTTCGTGTGGCCCATCCCCGGCATGCTCTCGCCGTTCGTCGGGGTCTTCTATCCGCTGTCCACCCTGCCGGACTGGATGCAGGTCGTCAGCCGGTTCCTGCCCCCGTCCTACGTCTTCGAGAGCCTGCGCGCGATGCTGGAGGGCCGACCCGCCCACCTGGGCGACCTGGGCCTGGGGCTGGCCCTGGCCGGCGGATACCTGCTGCTGGCCGCCTGGGTCTTCACCCGCGTCTACCGCCACGCCGTCCAGAGCGGCCTTCTGGCCCGCTACAGCGCCGAGTCGGTCAGCTAGCAGCCTGTGTGAAGACCGCGTCGGTCGCCTCGCCGGGTCTTTTCCGCCCGGTTTCCGCCGTGAATATGCGGCATTTCCGCGAACTCCTGGCGGAAACGAGCCGGTGGGCCGAATCACGCGAAGGAGCAGGAACCGGATCGGTTTCCCGTCTCCGCACCCTGACCTGGCTACAACGGCACGATCCCCAGGCTGATCTTGAGGGCCTCGTCCACCTGGGCCATGCGCTCTCGCGGTAGCCTTCCGGCAGGTCGCTCCAGACGCCGCTTGTCGAGGGTGCGAATCTGGTTCAACAGGACCCGCGACGGATGGAGCAGGCCGGACTCTTCAGGGCTGATGGCAACGTCCGTGGGTCGGGTGATCCGGGCCGGGGCGGAGGTGATGCTGGCCACGATGGTGACCGGGCTGAACTGGTTGCCCAGGTCGTTCTGAAGGACCAACACGGGGCGCCGACCGCCCTGCTCGCTTCCCACGACGGGGTCCAGGTCGGCAAAGTAGATGCACCCGCGCTTCACGGAGTGCGCGCTCACAGCTCGGGCTCCTGATGATCCACCGTCTCGCGGTCGACGTGCCGGAACTCTTCGCAGATTGCCAGGTCCAGTTCGGCTTCGGCCGCATAGCCTGCCGCCAGGGCCTTCCGGAGCTCTCGGCGCCGGATCCGCTCCAGGTTGCGGCGCAGGACCGAGGCCACGAATCGGCTCAGGTTGCCTCCGCTGGCGGCCCGCGCGGACGCGATCAAGTCGGCCGGCAGGCTGAGGGTGATGCGCTGGCTCTGCGACATATGCACCGCCTCCTACATACTCTCTGTACGCCACAATCATACGCGATTTGGATCACGCGATCCAGACTCAGTCCTGCGGTCCGAAACGGAAGAAGCCCAGGCACAAAGACCGTCCCACCGGCGTGGACTTCTAGCCCCGGGCACGACGCCGTCACCCTTCGCAGGAAAATCCCGGGGAGCGTCACGGAGAAGCGGGGCCGACTGAGAGGCAAACCGCAACTTCTTGCTCCTGACGAGGACAAAAAATCCCTCGACGATGCTCGGTCGGGGTTTCCGACCGGGCCTCTGGCATCGCCATCCGCAATCCTTCGCAGGAAGCTCCTGGGAAACATGACGGAGATCCGCGGACCAAACAAACAACAACGTTTTCCCCATGGCTGTTGGCTTCGGAGAACGGGGTCTGCGCAGGAACTCGGAGGACCAGGGAACGAAGTAGGGGGCGAACCACGTCGCAGAGGGAATGCCGCATGGACTACCCCGATCTCCATCGCCTGGTTGACCAGGTTCCCCGCCACAGCCTCCACCTGATCGCTCGCCTGGTTGAAGCCGTGTTGTCCGAGGAAGACCCCGTGTCCAGGGCCCTGGACAACGCGCCCGAGGACGACGAGCCGATCACCGAGGAGGACCTCCGCGATCTGGACGAGGCCATGGGTGCCGCCCGAGAGGGGGACCTGGTCTCCGATGAGGACCTCTGGACCCGACTCGACTCTGAGGGGCGCCTGTGACACCCTGGAAGGTCGAATGGACGGGAGCCGCCCAGAAGGACCTGCTGACCCTGGACGCCTCAACCCTGGCGCGGGTCCGGGCGGCCCTGTGCCGCCTTGCCGAGACCGGCGAAGGAGACGTGAAGAAGCTTCATGGCCTGCCAGGATACCGCCTGCGTGTGGGATCCTGGCGCGTCTTCTTCCTCCGGGATTCCAGCCTCAGGACCCTGCGCATCTTCCGCGTGAAGCCCAGGAAGGACGCCGACTGAGTCGCCTGCCATCTCCCGGCAGGCGCACCGACCCCCGAGAAGTAAGAAAGCCCGCCATTTGGCGGGCTTTTCGTTGGGGTGAGTGATGGGACTTGAACCCACGACCTACGGTTCCACAGACCGTCTGAGCACAGGCCGAATCACCCGATTCGACGGGTTTCCAGCGAGACAACGTTTTCCCGGTGGCTGTCCTGGTGGCTGTTGCGTTCGTCGAGCGCCATCACCGCGGCCCGCTGATGAGCCGGTGAAAGGTGCGAGTATCGCTGCGTCATGAGGATCGACTTGTGGCCCGCCAGTTCCTGGACCGTGCGCAGGTCGACCCCGGCCATGACCAGGCGGGAACAGAACGTGTGGCGCAGGTCATGCCACCTGAAGTTCTTGACCCCCGCCTTCTTGCAGGCCCGGACCAGGATCCCCTTGTAAAGGGAGTCACCGCGTCGAGGCCGGTCCTCTGGAACAGTCTTCCTACCCCGCCCCGGCTTCTCGTCGGCATGCTGCCTCTTCGACGCCTTCGGAGCCGGGAAGACCCAGTCCGAATCATGCCCGCCCAGGATGAGGCCGAGCGCTTCGCGGGCCGACTGGTTCATGGGCACGTGCCGAGCTTCGCCGTGCTTGGAGCGCCGGACCGTGATCATCCCGAGACGCAGGTCGAGGTCCTCTCGACGAAGCCCCAGCATTTCTCCTTGGCGAAGCCCGGTGTTCATGGCGAAGCAGACCACGGCCCAGGAGCCCGGCGCCATCACCGCCTTGAGCCGAGCTTCCTCCTCGTCCAACAAGAACCTGATGCGAGCGTTGTTCTCGGTCAACATCTTGACCCGGGTCACCGGGTTCTGGCCCAGGAGACCATCCCGGATCGCGAGGTTGAACAAGCGCTTGAGGAAGGCGACCGCCCGGTTCACTGTGGCCGGCGCGGCCGGCTTGCCCCGCCTGGTCGGTTCCGACAGGCGCTTCCGGCGCCATCGCTCCACGTCCTCGGGCCTGACCTGGTCGGCCGGCGTCGAGCCCAGGAACTCCACCCAGTATCCCGCGTAGCGCAGATCGTCCTGGGCCGAGCGCTTCTGGGTGAACTCGGGCTGGTATCGTTCGACTAGGCCCTTCACGGTCAAGACCCGGCGCCTGGTCACCGCCTCCGGGTCGAACTTCTCCAGACGGACCTCGGTCTTCCGCTGACGGTAGACTTCCCGCGCGGCCGACTTGGAGCCGACCTTCTCCCGATGCCGGCGCCCTTCGCGGTCATAGTAGAGCACCCACCAGACCCCGCTGCCCTCTGGCCGTTCGAAGAGGCCGCGGTCCTCGCCGGCTGAGCGCGCCATGCTACTGCGGGCCCTGAGCGCGGCTCCGCGCGTCCTCTTCCAGTAGCGCGCTGCCCTTCTCGATGCAGGCATCGCGCTCTTCGAGGTCCGCCAGGACCTCGCGACAGGTTTCGGGGATGATGTCCTCGTCTCCGTTCTTCTCGTTCTGCACGTGAACCATGCGCAGGATCAACCTTAGGATTTCAGGACTCAGGCCAACCAGGGGTGCCCCGACCTCGAAGACATTCACGCCCTTCTCGCCGGGCGAACCTCCGACCTTCGCCCCGCGGAAGTACAGGTGTTCCTGCATCCGAATGCCTTCGTCAACGTAGGGATCTTCGCCGGTCCCGTTGAGCCAATCGACGCTGACCCCCAAGGCCTGCGCGAGATTCAGAAGGATCCCAGGTGCCGGGCGACTGTTCCCCTCCTCGTAGTTCTGGACGGTCCGGGCCGAGACCCCGGCGCTCTTTCCCAGGACCGAGCGAGTGATTCGCAGCGCGGTTCTCCGCGTCTTCAAGCGTTCCGCAAACATGGAACCTCCAAATAAGAAGACTTGCTTCCAGTTGATTCTAGAGCATGCTTCCCATGTCCCGCAATCCCTCCGCAAGGAAAAGCCAGTATTGACAACCACCCAGAACGAGAAGTAAGATTTGGAAGAAGACTTAAGTAGGAGGCCGATATGAAGGAACCCACATCTCCCCCTGCCGCGTTGATGACGGCCGAGGAGTTCGCCGAGAGGACCGGATTCAGCCTGTGTCGGGTCTGGTATATCGCGAGGACCGGCCTGCTGCCCTCGGTGCGTTGCGGTCGCCGGGTCTTCTTCAACCGCGAGGCGGTTGAGGCGTGGCTGCAGGGCGCGCCCCAGACCGAGCAGGCGTCCTGAGATGCGCGCCGATCTGCTGCAGCGCGATCCGGCCCTCTCCCTGGCTGAGGCCGCCATCTATCTCTCGGTCCATCCGGTTGAGCTACGAGGCATGGCCCGGCGCCGGGAGATCGCCGTGATCCGCCGCGGGGCCAGAGGTCACATGCGGTTCCGGCTGAGCGAGTTGAACCGCTACCTGGAGCGCCTGACCACCCCCGCCCGGCGCCAGGCCGCAGGCGAGTAGCCCACCACGAAAAGCAGGAGGCGCCGCGGCTGAACACCCCGCGACGCCTCAGAAAGACACCAGGGACATGATACCACAGGCCGCCCACCACGAGCGCATGATCCCCGTCGAGAAGGCCAGGACCCGCTGCCCGATCTGCGACAAGCCGGACTTCTGTCTGATCGCTCCTGACGAGTCCAAGGCGATCTGCATGCGCGTCGACGACGGCGGGAAGCTGGTCGACATGGGGAGCCTTGGCGAAGGATGGTTGCACGTCCTCGATGGTAGCCTCCAGGCGGCCCAGGACCGGCCCCAGGTGCCCTCCCGCCCCAGACCTCAGCCAGCAGACCCGGACACCCTGCATCGAGCCTACAGCGCCATTCTGGGGGCCCTGGCCCTGTCGGACGAGCATCGCCAGGGGCTGCACGGCCGGGGGCTGACGGATGACGATCGCATCGATGCCATCGGTCTGCGCACCCTGCCCGCCCGCGGCCGGGCCCGAGTCGCCGCTGCCGCGCTGGAGGCCCTGGGTGGAGACCTGGAGGCCGCCCTGCGGGTTCCGGGCCTGTTCCAGAAGCGCGACGGAGATCGCGCCTGGCTGACCCTGGGAGGCGCGCCGGGCCTGCTGATCCCCACCAGGGACACGCGTGGCCGGATCCTCTGTCTGCAGGTGCGTCGAGATGAGCCGGGTCCAGGCGGATGCCGGTATCAGTTCCTGACCTCCACGGGTGACGACCGCGGCAACGGACCTGGCCCGGTCCAGGGGGCCCACGTGCCCCGCCACGAGACCAGGCCCGAGATCCTGCGGCTGACAGAAGGCCCGCTCAAGGCCGAGGTCTCCACCTACATCTCAGGCATCCTGACCATCGCCGCCCCTGGTGTCGGAGCATGGCGCCTGTTCCTCCCCGTGCTGGAGGATCTGCGCCCCGCCCGGGTCCTGGTCGCCTTCGATGCTGACTTTCAGACGAACCCGCGCGTCGCGCGCGATCTGCGCGACCTGGTCGCCGCCATCCTGGAGGCCGCATGATCATCGAGGTTGAGACATGGAACCAGGCCGACGGGAAGGGGATCGACGATCTCCTCGCGGCCGGGAAGGTGCCGGAGGTCCACCCCGCCGAGGAGGTCCTCCCCGCCATCGCCAAGGCGGCCGGCGTAGCACAGGCCCCCGCACAGGCCCAGAGGAGCCTGCCCGAGATCGAGATCGGGGGCGACCTGCCCAGGATGACCGAAGAGGCCATCGAGGCCCTGGCCCTGGCGAATGACCCTCCGCGCATCTTCAGCCAGGGGACCTGGGTGATCCGGACCGACCACATCATCCACCCGACGACGGGGGAGGCGGGTCTGGCTCCTGTGACCCTGACTCCCGATGCCTGTCGAGGCGAACTCGCTCGCAGCGCGAGATGGGTCGAGGTTCAACGCGGCCGGGGGGGACGGGAGGAGAAGGCCGAGCAGTATCCCCCCCTGGATGTCGTCCGAGACCTGCTGAGCCGCCCCGCAGAGGAGCGACGCCTCCCCCACTTGGCCAGGATCGTCCGAGTCCCGGTCTACACCCCGCAGGGGGACCTGGTCGCAGGCCCGGGATACCATGAGCCATCCGGGATCCTGCATGACCCAGACCCGCGCCTGTGTGCCGTCCGTCCACCCCGGACACCGAGCAACGCACAGGTCGACTCCGCCCGGCGCCTCCTGCTGGAGGACCTCCTGGGAGAGTTCCCGTTCACCGATCCAGCCAGCAGAGTCCATGCCCTGGCCGGCATGATGCTGCCGTTCGTTCGCAGTCTGATCTCCGGGCCGACTCCGCTCCACCATGTCGGAGCGCCCGAGGTCGGAACCGGCAAGAGCCTCCTCTGCCAGGCCATCCTGCGCCCCTCCCTGGGGGCTGGAGACGCTGAGCGCGTCCACCAGGCCGAAGCCGGCAACGACGAATGGCGCAAGGCCCTGACAACCGCCCTGGTAAAGATGCCCACAGCCATCCTCCTCGACAACCTCCACGGCCGACTCTCGTCGGGCCGACTGGCTGACGCATTGACCGCGCTGGTCTGGAGCGACCGCGAGATCGGGACGGGGCAGCGCGTCGCCGCCCCGGTCTCCTGCCTGTGGCTGTCGACGGGGAACAACGTGACCTTCTCCGCCGAGATCGCCCGGCGCACCCTGGCCATCGATCTGGATGCCCGTTGCGCCCGCCCTGACGAGCGCACAGGCTGGAGGCATCCGGATCTCCTGGCATGGGCGGATGAGCATCGGGCCGACCTGGTCGAGGCGTGCCTGACCCTGATCTCCGCCTGGATCGCCGCTGGCAAGCCGGCATGGGCACCTACCCCGCAGGCACCCATGATGGGGTCCTTCGAGTCATGGTGTCGCACGATGGGAGGCATCCTGGAGGTCGCCGGCGTCCCGGGGTTCCTGACGAACCGCCGAGAGTCCCGCGGCCGGACCGGGCAGGAGGACGAGGATCTCCGGGTCTTCCTGGCGGCATGGTGGCAGGAGCATCGCGAGGAGCGAGTGATCGCGGCTGACCTGTATCCCATGTGCGAGCAGCGAGCGCTCCTGGACTCCTACCTGCGATCATCCAACGACCGCGGCCGGCGCACCCAGTTGGGGACACTGCTCCGAGAGTTGCAGGGGAGACACGTCCTCGCCCCAGACGGAGAGGGAGGTGAGATCAGCCTGACCGTCGTCAACGCCGGCAAGCATCGGGACGGCGGGGGCATCTATCGCCTGATCCGAGGTGCGGAACCTGCTCAGGTTCCGCACGAGGTTCCGCACGAGGTTCCGCAGCCAGAAGCCCGCAAAATCGAGGATTTTTCCCCTCTGCGGAACCTGCGGAACCTGATCCACCCCCTTAACGCGCGCGGAGAAGATACGCATGGCTCATGCGCATGTGCGCATGAGGTGGCCCATGAGGTTCCGCAGGTTCCGCAGCCCCCTGCGAAGCCCGTAGAATCCGAGGTTTCTCCTGCGGAACCTGCCTGCGGAACCTGCGCGGAACCTGCTGAGGTTCCGCAGCCCCCTGAGCCCGACCTCCATCTCCCTGGGGAGTTGCTCCTGTGACCGCCCAGGCCATCATCGCCGAGCTTCGGGCCCTCGGGGTGGAGGTCACCGCCTGTGATGGACGGCTTCGCCTGGTCGGAACCGCCATCATCCCGGGCGACCTGGTCGCCGCCATCCGCGAGCGCCGGGCCGAGGTCCTGGCCCTGCTGGAGGCGGAGGCCGGCGTCGAGGAGCCCGTCCCCGCCGAGGTGGCTGACCAGGCCATCGAGCAGCGCGTCGAGCAGCGCGTGGCCCAGGAGACCACCCAGACCGCCCAGGAGCTTCGCGAGCAGGTCGACCAGGCTGGAGCCGACCACGTCGACGCGAGCTTCGAAGCCAAGGTTGAGCGCCGGGTCGATCTCTTCACCAACCAGGCCGCCCGCCCCGGGCCCGTCCCGCTCCTCGTCGTGCCGGGAGCTTCCGAGACCCCTGGTGGATGCGTGAGTTGCGGTCAAGCCCTGGCTGAGGCCTACCCGCCCCGCTGCCCGGCATGCATCGAAGCAGCGCATCGGGCCCTGGCCATCCGGGCCCAGGACAGGCCCCAGGCCGCCCCAGGAGGCCCGCCAGAGGTCAGGACGGCTTGCTGCCCGGCTTGTGGGCAAGGCGGCGCCTGGAAGCGGATAGCAGGCCCAGGGGAGGCGTTCTGTCTCCATTGTGGCGTTGTCGCTGAGCCGACGGGCCCAGGACCTCCTCCCCCGCATTGACCTGGACTTCACCACCACCACCACGAGCGCCACAATCTGGAGGACACCACGATGGAGAACCACCCCCACCCCCGCGCGATCTTGCACCTGGAGTTCGGCCGAGACGGCAGCCTTGAGTCCTGGCCCAGAGGAGACCTGTTCTATCTGCGCGAGTCCATGCGCACCCTGGCCGGCGCCCTGCTGACCGAGCCCGCCACCCTGGACCAGGTCACTGGCGCGGCCGGGATCCAGGTCGACCCGTCGAGCCTGTGGATAACCACTCCGCCATCGGCACAAGACTTGTGCGAATCGACTGGAACCCCTAAACCGCGGGCTTTCCAGCGAGGAATCAACGCAGTGAAGAAGCTGCGCGATCTGACAGAAGAGAAGATGGAGCGCGACCTTCTGGGCATGGAGCGCGTGGTCGACTCCCTGCGAGCGATCCTGGATAGCTTCATCGAAGGCTTCAACACCCTGCAGAATGCAGACGAGATCGAGGCCATGGTCGCACGGCGCCGGAAGAAGGCCTCCTGATGAGCGCCCCAACCATCTCGCTTCCCTCCGGCATCTTCCGCTGCGTCGAGGTCGACCCTCCCTGGCAGTATCGTGACCGCTCGTTCAACGGCACGAACTCCACCCAGCGCCAGAGGAGCCACTGCCCCTACCCGACCATGCCGGTCCGAGACCTCTTCGGAATGAGGTCCGAGGTCCGGCGCCTGTTGCACCCAGACGGAGCGCACCTGTGGTTTTGGGCGACGAAGGACTTCCTGCCACAGGCCTTCGCCATCGTCGAGCACTGGGGCTTCGAGTTCAAGCAGGTCTTCACGTGGCTGAAGACCAGGCCGAGGACCTCGCTGGTTGAGGTTGGCAGGCGGGCCCTGGACTTCGTGCCTGAGGCGGACCTGAGCGCGGCTGAGCGCAAGCGCCGCGCCGAGACCCTGGCCGAGGTCCTGGCGGCCGAGATCGGGATCGCCGGGATCCCGACGGTCGGCATGGGATACTGGGGGCGAGGAGCCACCGAGTTCCTGATCTTCGCCACCACGAACCCGAAGATGCGCCTGGTCAACGCGACCAGGGAGCCCAACCTCTTCACCGCCCCCAGGGGAGCGCATAGCGCGAAGCCGGCTGAGGC
>DIWH01000063.1:0-15460 GCA_002423485.1 Candidatus Xenobium occultum
GTCGAGCAGGATGAGGTCGGGCAGCTCCCGCGCCGCGAGCTGGACGGCCGACTCCCCGTCGGGGGCCTCCAGGACCCCGTACCCACGAAAGCGCAGGATGTCCCCGAAGAGCTGCCGGATCAGGGGGTCGTCGTCCACGCAGAGGATGCGCAGCTCCGGCGGACTGGGGAGGCCGGCCACCCCGTCGGCCTCGAGGGCGAGATTCGTCTCGACAGGGAAGCCGCAGATCAGGCACCGCAGCGTCGTTTCCGCCTCCTCCCCGAAGACGAAGGTCGGCTCGTCCGCCTGGCACCTGGGGCAGAACCGAATGGGTGCCCGTTCCTCCATGTCGGCTCCTCTCGCGCGGTGAGATCGGGGAACCAGATCGGGGTCGTGATCGGACGCGAAGCGAAACCGAAGCTATCAGAGATGGCCGGCGTTGTCCAGCGTCAATGGGGGGATTTGACGCCGGCCGGAGCGGAATCGGCCGGCCCCTCCCGGCGGGTCGGTCAGGGGGCGGGCGGGAAGCACCGGAGGAGGCACAAGGGCTCATCCGGGAGCGCTTCGAGCCTGAAGGGCTCGGCGGCGGCCGGCACGAACAGGGTGGCGGANNCCGCCCCCGCCCCCCCGCCACGATCCCGATGCAGGCCCGGCCGCATCCGCGATCCCGTGTCCTGCCCCGCAGGGTGAGGCGGGTGACCTCGAAGCAGGGGGTCTCCTCGGGGCCGACGAGCCGGTCCTCCTCGGCCTCGGCGTCTCGGCGGAGCGGGCGCGGGGTCAGCCTGCCCCGCCGGACACACTCCGGTCCGGCGGCGGCGGCATCGAAGCATCCCATGGCCACCTCGAAGGAGAGTCCCATGAAGCACTGCGCCTCGCTCCGCCGGATCTCGCCGCAGACGGCCTCGGCGTTCACGACGAAGTCGGTCGGCTCCTGGACCTCCACCAGCAGGACTCCCGGCCCGAGCGCGTGCGGCGTGCCGGCGGGGACGAGGTAGACCTCTCCGGGATGGACCTCGAGGCGGTTCAGGGCGGCCACCAGGGCGGGGACGTCCTGCCGGGCCGTGGCGTTCCGGAAGTGGGTCTCGTCGACCCCCTCCCGGAATCCGTACAGGATGTAGGGGGAGACCCCGTCGATCGCGCGGGTGGCCAGGATCATCCAGGCCTCGGTCTTGCCATACGGCGAGCCGAGGTGGGCCCGCGAGAAGGCGGGGGTGGGGTGCGCCTGGATGGAGAGTCGCATGGCCGAATCCAGGATCTTGCACAGGACGCCAAGCTCGGCGCCGAAGCGGGCGACGTGGGCGGCTCCCAGCATCGCCTCGGGGCAGGCCTCGATCACTGCGCGCAAAAGGGGGGTGGAGCCGTCCGGCAGGAGGATCCGGCTCAGCCCCTCGTCCGGCGGCCGGCCGTCGAGGCGGGTGACCGTGGTGGAGCCGGCCCACTCCTCGGGGAAGTGGCCGTCCCGCGGCTCGGGCCGTCCCTGGAGGCGGTCCAGGATCGCGCCGCCGATCCATTGCCGGTAGACGCGGTTGACGGCGAGGGGCAGAGGCTGGCGCGCGAGAGGCTCCAGGGGATCGGCGTGAACGGACGGCATGGGGTGCGCTCCTTGGCTGGGGGCGGGTCTCGGGGGCCGCGGGGCCACTATACTCCGGTCCGCATGCGGGGTCCATGCCGGGAATCGTCCGGGAGTCGGGCCCCACGCCTCCGCTTGCGGCCGATCCCGCCGTGATGGTACTGTCGTTCGACCAGGGATCGCCGGAGCCTGGTATGAGGAGGAGATCGATGCGACGATTGTCCGAGCTGGAGCCCTGCGCCCAGGCCATCCTCGCGCGGGAGCGGGAGGTCTACGCGGCGCGCAATCCGAGATCCCGCGCCGCGTTCGAGCGCTCCTGCCGGGTGCTGCCCGGCGGCGTGACGCGCACCCTCTGCCATTTCCCGCCCTTCCCCTGCCAGTCGGAGCGAGGGGAAGGGTGCTGGCTCGTCGATCTGGACGGGAACCGGCGGCTGGACCTCTTCAACTGCGCCACCACGCTGATCCTGGGCCACTGCCCTCCCGAGGTGCTGCGGGCGGTGGAGGGGCAGCTCGGGAGGGGGACGGCCTTTCAGACCAACACCGGGCTGGAGACCCTCCTGGCGGAGATGCTGGTGTCGCGGGTGGCCTCGGTGGAGCAGCTCCGCTTCACCAACAGCGGAAGCGAGGGCACGCTGATGGCCGTCCGGGCCGCGCGGACCTTCACCGGCCGGCCCAAGCTCGCCAAGATCGAGGGGGGCTACCACGGCTCCCACGATTCGGTCGAGATCAGCGTCCGACCGGGGGGGAGCGCCGGCGGCGCGGCGGACGCCCCCATGGCGGTGGCCGGTTCCGCCGGCATCCTGCCCGAGGTGGTGGGGAGCACGGTGATCCTGCCCTACAACAACCTGGGGGCGGCCCAGGCCATCCTGGCGCGCGAGGCCTCGCAGATCGCGGCGATCATCGTGGAGCCGGTCCTGGCGGGTATCGGCTTCGTCCCCGCCGAGCCGGAGTTTCTGGTGGGATTGCGGGAAGAGGCCCGGCGCTACGGCATGCTCTTCATCCTGGACGAGGTGCAGAGCTTCCGGCTGGATCGGGGCGGGGCGCAGCGGCTCTTCGGGATCACTCCGGATCTCACCTGCTTCGGAAAGATCATCGGGGGCGGCTTTCCCGTGGGGGCCTTCGGGGGGCGGGCCGACCTGATGGCCCTCTTCGACACGACCGCCGGCCGGGGAAAGATCCCGCACGCCGGGACGTTCAACGGCAATCCCATCACCATGGCGGCGGGAATCGCCACGCTGGAGCGGCTCACCGAGCCGGCCTACGAAAAGCTGAACGGGGCGGGGGATCGGCTGCGGGCTCGACTTCGGGCCCTGGGCGGGCAGTACGGGGTCCCGCTCCAGGCCACCGGGATCGGCTCCCTGTGGAAGATCCACTTCGCCGAGACGGGGATCCGGGACTATCGGGATGCCCTCAAGGCCAGCGCGCCGCTCCACGAGGCGCTGTTCCTCTACGGCCTGAACCGCGGCCTGTTCATCGGGCCGGCCGGCCGGGACTGCCTCTCCCTGCCGATGGGGGAGGCCGAGATCGAGAGCTACCTGGGGGTGGTGGAGGCGTTTTTGCAGGCGCTGTGCGCCTGATGACGGGCGCCGGGCAAGGGGGGGTCGGCACGAGGCCTGGAGCGCGGCGCGGAGGAGCGGAGGGGAAGGGGAACAACGCCACGGAGCCACCGCACCGCAGAGCGTTGGGGCCTGTGCGGCTGCGGCCAGGGGCAAGAAAGGTCTGCGGGAATGATCATGATGACGAATCGCGCACTGATCGAAGACATCGACCGGCTCGATCTGACGCCGGGGGCAGCGGCGTTCTGGTGGATCGGGCAGATGAGCTACGTCGTGAAGATCGGCCCGACGGTCTGCTACTTCGACCCCTACCTGGCCCCCAAGCCGACGCGGCGGGTACCGCCGCTGCTCCTTCCGGAGGAGGTCAGCAACGCCGCCTGGGTCTTCGGCTCGCATAACCACAGCGACCACATCGACCCCACGGCGATTCCCGGGATCGCGAAAGGTTCCCCCCGGGCGAGGTTCGTCTGCTCGCGGGTCAACCGCGCCCGGGTCCGGGACCTGGGGGTTTCCGAGGGGCGGATCGTCTCCCTGGATGCCGGCGACGCTCATGAGGCGGACGGAGTGAAGATCACGGCCGTCGCGGCCCAGCACGAGTTCTTCGACCGGGATCCCGAGCTGGGTTACCCCCACCTCTCCTTTGTCGTGGAGTGCGGCGGCGTGGCCGTCTATCACGCCGGAGACACGCTGAAGTACGACGGCCTCTCGGCCGCGCTCTCCCGCTGGAAGCTCGACCTTGCGTTTCTGCCCATCAACGGGCGGGATGCCGTGCGGTTCGCCCGGGGCACCATCGGAAACATGACCTACCAGGAGGCCGTGGACCTGGCGGGGGACCTCGCCCCGCGGCTCACGGTCCCCGGCCACCACGACATGTTCGCCCACAACGCCGAGGACCCCGACAGGTTCAGGGCCTACATGGACGTCAAGTTTCCCCGCCTCCGCTACTGGATCGGGCCGCACGGAACGCGCGTGGTCCTGCCTCCGGCAGGCAGGGCAGACTGACCGGTGCGGGGCCGACACCGCCCGGCTGAAAACCGGCCAGCGGACGACGGCCCTGGCCGTTGACCGGTCCCCACGTCGCCCCGGCCCGCGCCGTTGCCGGTTTGCCTTCCGTCCTTCCTGCCATGCCGGGTCCGCCCGACCAGACCATCGTCTGATCGCCGGGGGCTGGTGTAATCGGCCCCAGAGGAGTATGATCCTCCGCCGATCGACCGGCTCGCCGGGGGGGGCCGGGGCGGGGCGCCGGAAGCGCCCCCGAGATCTCTTCCGACCACGGGGCTCGAGCGAAATGCTCTCCTATCTCTGCAGGCGGTTGCTGTTCTTTGTTCCGATCCTGCTGGGGGTCTCCCTCCTGGTCTTTTCCATCATGCACCTGACCCCGGGGGATCCGGCCCAGATCATGCTGGGCCCCGAAGCGACACAGGAGGACATCGCCAAGGTCCGGCAGGCTCTGGGGCTGGACCGCCCGCTGGCGGTGCAGTACCTGGTCTTCGTCTCGAATCTGCTGCAGGGCGATCTGGGGCGGAGCATCCGCTCCGACGTTCCGGTGTGGGACGAGCTGACCAGCCGCCTGCCGGCCACCTTCCTCCTGGCCGGCTGCGGCATCCTGCTGGCCATCTGCCTGGGGTTTCCCCTGGGGCTCCTGGCCGCCTGCCGGCACAACACGCTGCTCGACACCTCCTCCAGCATGCTGGCTTTGCTGGGGTTTTCCGTGCCGAACTTCTGGGCGGGGCTGATGCTCATGCTCCTCTTCTCCATCGTCATCCCCATCCTGCCGTCCTCCGGCTACGGGGAGTGGCGGAACCTGGTGCTCCCTGCCGTCACCTTGGCCTTGCAGATCATGGCCATCATCGCCCGCATGACCCGGAGCAGCGTCCTGGAGGTGATCCGGCAGGATTACGTCCGCACGGCCCGCGCCAAGGGCCTGCGGGAACGGGTGGTCCTCTGGCGGCACGCGGTGCGAAACGCATTGCTCCCGGTGGTCACCATCACCGGGCTCTACTTCGGGATCCTCCTGGGCGGGGTGGTGGTCATCGAGACGGTCTTCTCCTATCCCGGGATCGGCCGGATGCTGGTGGAGGCCATCCGGTCTCATGACTACCCCCTGGTGCAGGGAGGGGTCCTGATCTTCTCCGTGAGCGTGTGCGCCATCAACCTGGGGGTGGACATCCTCTACGCCTTCCTGGATCCCCGCATCCGGGAGCAGTACAGCGGCGCCCGGGGACGGAGGGCGGCGGCATGAGCCCGCCGGCGGACTCCCGGGCCCCCAGAAGCCCCATGCGCGAGGCCTGGTCCCGCCTCGGCCGGAACCGGGGCGCCCTGGCCGCCCTGGCCGTGCTGGCCGTGCTTTTCGGCGGGGCGCTCCTGGCCCCCTGGATCACCCGGCACGACCCCGCGGCCATGGACGTGCTGGTGCGGCTGCAGCGGCCGTCGCTGGCCCACTGGCTGGGGACCGACAACTTCGGCCGGGACATCTTCAGCCGCATCGTCTATGCGGGGCGCATCTCCCTGATCATCGGCTTCGTGGCGGTGGGGATCGGCGCGGTGTGGGGCGGGGCGGCCGGGGCCGTCTGCGGCTACTACGGCGGCAAGCTGGACGACGGGGTGATGCGGCTCATGGATATCCTCCTGTCGGTGCCCCAGATCATCCTGGCCATGGCCATCGTCGGCGTGCTGGGCGCCAGCCTGTTCAACCTGATGGTTGCGGTGGGAATCAGCGTGCTGCCGAGATACGCCCGGCTGATGCGGGCCTCGGCCATGTCCCTCCGGGGGGTGGAGTTCGTGGAGGCGGCCCGGGCCGTGGGAAAGAGCGACCTCCGGATCATTCTCGAGGACATCATTCCCAACTGCCTGGCGCCGCTGATCGTGCTGAGCACCCTGGGCGTCGCCCAGGCGATCCTGTCGGCGGCCACGCTCAGTTTTCTGGGGCTGGGCATCCAGCCCCCCACGCCGGAGTGGGGGGCCATGCTGAGCGATGGCCGGCAGTTCCTGCGCCATGCCCCGCACATCACCATCTTCCCCGGCGTGGCGATCGCGGTGGTGGTGATGGCGCTGAACCTCCTGGGGGATGGACTGCGAGATGCGCTGGACCCCAAGCTCCGGGAGTAGCAGGTCGCTGCCAGGGACCCATCTGCGGCAGCGGCAGGCGGGCTGCCGAGCGGTCCGGAGTCGAGGAGAGCGGCCTGCCCGGTCGGGTGGGCGCATCGAGGCGTGACCGAACGCGCGGAGAGGGCGGTCGACGGTCAGAGGAGAGCGGCATGGCACGGATGGAGCGGATCGCGCGGCTCAGGGAGCATCTGTGGCGGGAAGGGCTGGACGCCTTCGTCCTGTTTAGCGCGGAGGAGGCCAACCGCCCCAGCGTGCAGTATCTCTCCGGCTTCACCGGGTCGTTCGCCATCCTGCTGATCACGGCGGCCGAGCGCTTCCTGATCACCGACAACCGCTACTTCCTGCGGGCTGGAGAGGAGAGCGACTTCACGCTGGTGAAGATGGCCGATCGGGACCCCTGGCCGCATCTGGAAGCCGTGCTGCGGGATGCCGGGGTGCGGCGGCTGCTGTTCGAGGCCGACCGGCTGACGGTGGACCTCTACCTGCGCCTCGGCCGCCTGAGCCTGGACCTGGCCGGGTCCGAGGGGCTGCTCAGGCGGCTCAGAGCGGTCAAGGACGACGAGGAGCTCGTCTGCCTGCGGCGCGCAGCCGAGATCGCCTCGGACGCGTTCGACGAGTTCTACCCCGGCATCCGCGCGGGGATGACCGAGGCCCAGCTGGCGGCGGCACTGGTCCACGCCATGCGCCGCCGCGGCGCCGAGCAGCCGGTGCGCGGCCGCTTCGTGGTGGCCTCGGGGGTGCGCGGCGCTTCCCCGCACGGGGTCTTCACCGACAAGGTCGTGGAGGATGGGGATTTCATCACCTTCGACTTCGGAGCGGTCTACCAGGGCTACGTCAGCGACATCACGAGGACCGTGGGAGTCGGCCGGGTGGCCTCGGAGCTGGTGAAGGTCTATGAGGCGGTGCTCGAGGCCGAGCGTCGGACCCTGGCGGCCGTCGCCGCCGGCATCAGTGGGGCCGCCCTGGACGCCGTGGCCCGGGACTACCTCACCGCGCACGGGTACGGGCCGTACTTCACCCACGGCGTCGGCCACGGCATCGGCCTGGAGCTCCACGAGCTGCCCCTGGTCAACCGCCGGAACGCGGATCCCTTGCCGGCCGGGGCCGTCATCACCGTCGAGCCGGGAGTCTACCTGCCGGGACTGGGGGGGGTGCGCATCGAGGACGATGTCGTCGTCCGGGAGGGCGGCGGCGAGATCCTGACCTCGGCGCACAAGGGACTGGTCATTTTGTAAGGGCGGCGCAGCCGTCCGGAGAAGGAGGGAACGATGCGGATCGTCGTGCGCGCGCTGGTGGCGTTTGGGCTCTGTCTGCTGGCGGTGGGGCCCGTCCTGGCGGGGGAGCAGGTGTTGCGGGTGGCCCAGGTGGCCGACATCACCAACCTGGATCCCCACCGGGCCGGCGACATCTACACGGCCAACGTCATCCGGCAGATTTACAACAACCTGGTGAAGATGAACAAGGCCATGGAGGTCCAGGGCGACCTGGCGGAGCGCTGGACCAACCCCGACGACAAGACGTGGCTCTTCATGCTGCGCAAGGGGGTGAAGTTCCACAACGGCGAGACCCTGACGGCGGAGGACGTGAAGTTCACCTTCGATCGGATGCTGGCCCCCGCCTCCAAGGCCCCGGGCAAGCGGCTGGTGGACGTCGTCGCCACGGTCGAGGCGGTGGATGCCGGCACGGTGAAGATCACGACCAAGAAGCCCTTCGCGCCGCTCCTGACGAACCTGACCCGCTACGAGATGGCCATCCTGAACAAGAAGGCCGTGGAGCAGGGCGGGGCGGATTACGGCAAGAAGCCGGTGGGAACCGGCCCCTTCCTCTTCCGGGAGCATCGGCTGGGGGATCGGGTGGTGCTGGCGAAGTTCGCCGGCTACTTCGAGGGTCCGGCCAAGATCGACCAGATCGTCTACCGGGCCATTCCCGAGGACGCGACCCGGGTGATCGAGATCGAGAGCGGGGGCATCGACCTCATGTTCAATGCGCCACCCCAGGATTTCGACCGCCTGGCCAAGAACCCCAAGCTGGCCGCCATCGAGGAGCTGTTCCAGGCGACCATGTACCTGGGCATGAACTTGAAGGTGAAGCCGCTCGACAACAAGCTGGTGCGGCAGGCGATCAACTACGCCGTGGACAAGGAGGCCATCAACAAGGCGGTCTTCTTCGGCCGCGCGACCTCCTCCTACGGCCCGCTGTCCCCCAGCATCTGGGGGTTCGACCCGGGCCTGAAGTCCGTCTACCCCTTCAACCCGCAGAAGGCCAAGGAACTGCTCAAGCAGGCCGGGTTTCCGAACGGCTTCGAGTGCGTGATCTGGACTGATCCCCGCACCGAGCGCAAGAGCGTGGCCGAGATGATCCAGGCCTACCTGGCGCAGGTGGGGGTGACGGCCAAGATCGAGATCATGGAGTGGGGCAAGCTGCTCGCCGAGACCGGCAAGGGGGCCAAGGGACTGTTCGTTCTGGGCTGGACGGGCACCGGGGATGCCGACGGCGGCCTGCACATCCGCTTCCACACGTCGGGGATCGGCAAGGATCACAACCGGAACCAGTGGGGAACCGCCGAGCTGGATCAGCTCCTGGACTCCGGCCGCACCACCATGGATCCGGCAAAGCGCAAGGCCATCTATGCCAAGATCCAGCGGATCCTGGTGGAGGAAGCCCCGGATCTCTTCATCAATATCTCCAAGAACCTGGCCGTGGCCCGGAAGGAGCTGAAAGGCTTCGAGCTGTTCCCGAACAACATCAACCCCTTGTACGGGGTCTCCTACGGCAACTAGCGGCCGACCGGGGGCCGCGCTCCGGGGCGGCCCCCTCTTTTCCCTGCCCTCTCCCCGCGTCACCGTCCGCAACGCTAGACAATCTGGGCATACGGGGTGAATTCCTCTGCCGTGCGGCCGGTTAGAGATGTATGATTTTTCCGCGGGGTTCTCCCCCGCCTGGAGCACACACCACACGCCAGGAGTGACCGCATGGGGACGATGACGCGCGCGCTCGGCGCCGAGCTTCGGCGGATCCTGCCGCCCGCCCAGGTGATGGATTCCATCGAGGACCGGACGCTCTACGCTTACGACGGCACCAGCATCAAGGCCCTGCCGGATGCGATCGCCCAGGCGCGGAGCGCCGCAGAGGTGGCGGCGGTCCTGCGCTTCGCCACCGAGCGCGAGGTGCCGGTGGTGCCCCGGGGGGCGGGCACCGGTCTCTCCGGCGGCTCGGTCCCGGCCCAGGGGGGCATCGCGCTGGTCCTGGCGGGGATGCGGAACATCAAGGAGATCGACACCGGCAGCATGATGGCGGTGGTGGAGCCTGGGGTGATCACCGGGATCTTCCAGAAGGCGGTGGAAGACGCCGGGATGTTCTACCCGCCGGACCCCGCCAGCCTCAACTACTGCACCCTGGGGGGCAACATCGCCGAGAACGCCGGCGGGCCGCACGGGGTGAAGTACGGGGTGACCAAGGACTATGTCCTGGGGCTGGAGGTGGTGCTGCCCTCGGGGGACGTGGTGCGGCTGGGGGGCAAGCAGATCAAGAACGTGACCGGGTACAACTTGGTCCAGTTCTTCGTCGGCTCCGAGGGAACGCTGGGGGTGATCACCGAGGCCACGCTGCGGCTGCTGCCCAAGCCGCCGGCCAAGAAGACCATGCTGGCCATCTTCGACCGGCTGGACGGGGCCGCGGAGGCGGTGGCGAGCATCATGGCGGGGGGCGTGATCCCGGCCACGCTGGAGATCATGGACCAGAAGAGCATCCACTGCGTCGAGGACTATCTCAAGCTGGGCCTGCCGCGGGACGCCGAGGCCATCCTGCTCATCGAGGTGGACGGTATGCCGGTTGCGGTGGACGCCGAGGCCGAGGTCATCGGTCGGATCTGCCGCGAGCAGGGGGTGAAGAGCTTCCAGACGGCCAAGAGCAAGCAGGAAGAGGAGGCGCTCTGGAAGGCTCGTCGCTCCATCTCGCCGGCCATCTCGGCCGCCCGGCCCAGCAAGATCGGCGAGGACATCAGCGTGCCGCGGAGCGCCATTCCCGCCATGGTGCGGGAGATCCAGCGGATCGCCGCCGAGTACCGCCTGCCCATCGTGATCTTCGGCCACGCGGGGGACGGCAATCTCCACCCCAACATCCTCACCGACCGGCGCGACCACCAGGAGATGGAGCGGGTGGAGCAGGCCATCGGAGCCATCTTCGAGGCGGCGGTGAAGCTGGGGGGAACCCTCTCCGGCGAGCACGGCATCGGCCTCAGCAAGCGGCCCTACATGGACCTGGCCGTCTCGGCCCCGGTGCAGAAGCTGATGGCCGACCTCAAGCGGGCCGTGGATCCCAAGAACATCCTGAACCCCGGGAAGATCTGGAGAGCCTGATGGAGTTTTCCGAGATCGCCTCGCTCTTCAAGTGCAACAAGTGTGGCTCCTGCACCTCCGTCTGCCCGCTCTACCAGAACACCGTGAACGAGGGCATGGCGGCGCGCGGGAAGCTCGCCCTCCTCGAGGCGGTGGCCGACGGCCGGCTGGAGGCCGGGGAGGCGGTGCGGGCCAAGCTGGACGACTGCCTCCTCTGCGGGGCCTGCGCCACGAACTGCCCGAGCTTCGTGCCCACGACCGACCTCTTCCTGGAGGCGCGGGCCGGCCTGGCCAAGGACCTGGGGCTGCCGCTGCCGATCCGGCTGCTCCTCCGGGCGCTCGCCATGCCGGGGGCCCTGGCCGCGGGGACGCCCGGCCTGCACCTGTTCCACAAGCTGGGGATTCCCCAGCTCGCCAACGGGCCCCTGGGCGACAAGCTCCCCCCGACGCTGCGCGCCATGCTGCGCTCCGTGCCCCCGGCCCCTCTCCGCTCCTATCGCAGCCGGGTGAAGCGGGCCGAGTCGAACGGGAGCGGGGCGCGCGGGACGGTGGGGTACTTCGCCGGCTGCTTCATGAACTACGGCTACGCCGACGCCGCCATGGCCACCCGCGAGATGCTCGGGCGCGCGGGCTTTTCCGTGGAGGCGCCGGCCGTGGTGTGCTGCGGCGTGCCGCATCGGGCCTACGGGGACCTCGAGACGGCCCGGTCGCTGGCGAGGAAGAACGTCGAGGCACTGGAGAAGTACGATCACGTCGTCAGCGACTGCGCCTCCTGCGGCGCGATGCTCAAGGAGTACAGGCACCTCCTGAAGGACGATCCCGCCTATGCCGCGCGGGCAGAGACCCTCTCTGCCCGCACCGCCGATATCGCGGAGTTCCTGGTCAAGCAGGACTTTCCCAAGCCGGAGTTCCACACTCCCCTGCGCGTCACCTACCACGATCCCTGTCACCTGGTACGCGGGCAGGGGGTGAAGAGCCAGCCCCGCGAGATCCTGAAGGCCATCCCCGGCGTGGAGTACGTGGAGATGAAGGGGGCGGACGTCTGCTGCGGCGCGGCCGGCTCCTTCTGCGTCACCCACCCCGAGCTGTCCGAAGGGGTCGGCGGCGACAAGGCCGACAGCATCCTGGAGACCAAGGCGGACGTGGTGGTGAGCGGCTGCCCCTCCTGCCTCACCCAGCTCAAGGCCATGCTGGCCGCCAAGGGGTCGACCGTCAAGGTCATGCACCCGATGGAGCTCCTCGCCGAAAGCTACCGCACCCGGAAATAACCAGGCAATAACCCCACCCCGGCATTCTATCCTCTTGTGCTGTAACAAAGGGGACGTCCATAAAATTATAAGTGTATTTCTATTTCCGGCTTTGCTAAGATCCAAACATGCCGCGACATGCACGAATCGACGCTCCCGGGGCGCTCCAGCACATCATCGTGCGGGGAATTGAGCGTCGGAGACTCTTTCGCGACGACCGGGACCGCGAATCGCTCCTGGAACGACTTGGCAAGGTACTCCGGGAGACCGGGACGCCCTGCCTAGCCTGGGCATTGATGCCAAACCACGCCCACTTCCTGCTGAAGACCGGCGGCGTTCCGCTGGCCACGGTCATGCGGCGATTGCTGACCGGTTATGCGGGGTATTTCAATCGACGCCATGGGCGCCACGGGGCACTTTTTCAGAACCGGTACAAGTCGATTCTCTGCCAAGCGGAACCGTATCTCCTGGAACTGGTCCGCTACATCCATCTGAATCCGCTGCGTGGCGGCCTGGTCCGAGAGATGGAGGGGTTGGATGTCTATCCGTTCGCCGGTCATGCGGTGCTGCTAGGGGCGCGGCAGCACGACTGGCAAGACACCGAAACCGTGCTCAGCCAGTTCGGTCGACGCCTGGGTAGTTCCCGCAAGGCATATCGAGAGTTCGTTGCGGCAGGGAGAGGGCAGGGCCGGCGACCCGAATTGGTGGGAGGCGGTCTGATCCGGAGTCTGGGTGGATGGAGCGCAGTCCGGATGCTCCGAAGCACAGGCACTCGCCTCAAAGGCGACGAGCGAATTTTGGGCGAAACACCTTTCGTTTTGGAGGTCTTGACGGCTCACGACGAGAACATCAATCGCCGCAAGCAGCTCAAGATTGACGACGCGATCCTCGATGCGCTCGTGGAGAGAGCAGCCAAAGTTTGCGGGGCCGAGTTGGGACTTGTCCTTCAGCGGACGCGGCGACCGTCCACCGCGATGGCACGATGCCTGTTCACTTATTGGGCAGTTCGAAAGCTAGGGATCACCGCTACCGCGCTTGCCGTGCGTCTTGGAGTTACGCAGCCTGCGGTCAGTATCGCCGTCAGGCGCGGGGAGCGCATCGCGAGCGAGCGGGGATTCACGTTTCCGGAAGAATGTAAATATTTATAAATTTATGGACGTCCCCTAATGTATTGGCAACACCTAATACCGGCCGGAGGCGAGGAGAGCTGGCTGGCTATGAAGGTCCGTAGGCTCTCCGCCGGGACCCGGAAGAAGGGGCGGCCCGACCCCGCGAGGATCCGCCCGCAGAGTAGGTCGACCCCCCGCTTTGTGTCGCTCCAGGAAGGGGTCGCAGGCGGCGAGGAGGCAAGCCACCTCGCCGCGGGGCTGGGAGGCCTCGGCCTGCCAGGAGTCCAGCCTTCTGCTGGCCGGTATGGCCACGCGGCAGGCCGCCCGTGGTTTGCCTCCTGCCGGCCCAGACGTCCAAGCGGCGGCGTTACCTCGCCGACCGCTTCAGGGCTTGGTCGAGGTCGGCGATGATGTCGTCGGGATCCTCGACGCCGAGGGCCAGCCGGCAGAGCTGATCGGTGATCCCCAGGGCGTACCGCGCCTTCCGGGTGATCCGGTAGTAGCTCACCATGGCCGGGTGGGTGATCAGGCTCTCGACCCCGCCGAGGCTCGGCCCGATGTAGACCAGCTTGAGGGCGTCGAGGAACCGCTGCACCCTGGGGAGACTCCCCTTGACCCAGAACGACACGACGCCGCCGAAGCCGGTCATCTGCGCCTTGGCGATGGCGTGATGGGGGTGGCTGGGGAGTCCCGGGTAGAAGACTCGACGGATCTCGGGGTGGCTCTCCAGGAACTCCGCCACCTTCTGCGCGGACCGGGTGCACCATTCCGTCCGCAGGGGAAACGTCTTGAGGCCGCGGAGCAACAGGTAGCAGCAGTGGGGATCGATGACCGATCCGGAGGCCTTCTGGTACTCCCGCACCTGGTCCACCAGCGCCTTGCTGCCGAGCAGGGCGCCCGCCAGCAGGTCGTTGTGTCCGCCCAGGTACTTGGTGGCGCTGTGGATGACCAGGTCCATCCCCCATTCCAGCGGCCGCTGGTAGAGCGGGGTCGCGAACGTGGAGTCGATGATCATGAGGCCCTTGTAGCGCTTGCGGATCTTGCGCATCCGCTCCAGGTCGACGATGTTCAGGTAGGGGTTGGTGGGGGATTCGGAGTAGATGATCTTGGTGTTTCGCCGGATGGCCTGTTCCAGCGCCCCATAGTCGCCCATCTTCACGACCGTGCACTCGATGCCGAAGCGAGGCAGGTGCATGGTGCAGAAGCGCAGGGTCTGGTTGTAGACGTCGTCGGTGAGGACGATGTGGTCTCCGCGGTTCAGCAGGGCGAGCAGCGCAGAGGTCACCGCCCCCATGCCGGAATCGAAGAGCAGGCAGTCCTCGGCCCCCTCCAGTTGCCGCAGCTTGTGCTCGACGGCGGTCTGGGTCGGCGTGCCGTACCGGCCGTACTCGTAACGGGGCAGCCGCTTGGAGGTATAGAGCCCGATCTGCTCGCAGTTGCGGAAGGTGAAGGTGGAGGTCTGGACAATTGGAACGGTGATGGCGTCGAAGTACTTCAGGTCCCGCTCGCCCGCATGCACCGACTGGGTGTGGATGTTCCGCCTATCCTGCTGACCCGGGTTAGGCATCGGTTCGATTCCTCCCGCGAACGTTGTGGGGGGATGCGACGGCACCCCGAAAACACGAAACCCCTCCTCATCACGGCCTGAGAAGGGGGTGCCATACACCAGTCCCCCCCTCATCTTTCCCTCTCTGCCGGAGCGCAACGAGCGCTTCGTCGAAAGGGTAGGAGTTGGCACCCCGCGTGTCGCGGGGTTGCCGTGGCTTCGTCGGGCCTGTCCCTCAGCCACTCTGGATGAGAAGTGCAGTGGTTGTAACGGATCGTGCTCCGGCTGTCAACGCCAAAGTGGCGGCCCGGCCTAACCTCTTGTCCGGGGCGGCTTGACTCCGTGTCGTTCTCGATGTATATATGCATCATTGCGCATGTATTCGGAGGATGGATGGCATGCGGGAGATCATCCGGCTGCTCTCGGGGATCGCCGACCCCACGCGGCTCCGGCTTCTGCGGCTGCTGCGGGGTTGTGAGCTATGCGTCTGCGAGCTGGTGGACACCCTGGGTATGCCCCAGTACGCCGTGTCCCGCCACCTGCGCCAGCTCCGGGCCATGGGCCTGGTGGAGGCGCGCAGGGACGGGCGCTGGATGCACTACCGTCTGGGGCGTCGGACGGAGACCCCCGGCCCGGTTCAGGAGCTCCTGGCGGCGCTGTTCCGGCGCCTGGACGGCACGGCGGAAGGCCGGCGGGACGCACGGCGCCTCGCGGCGCGGCTGGCCCGGGGCCGAGCGGGACGCTGTCTCGCGCTGACGAGCAAAGGGGTCGTCCCGCGGCACGCCCGACAACCAGAGAGGTCATGCCGGAGGTGAACGGGATGTCCGAACACGTCGGTCGCCGCCTGTCGTTCCTGGACCGGTACCTCACGCTCTGGATCTTCCTGGCGATGTTCGCGGGCGTGGGGCAGGGGTACCTGTTCCCCGCGAGCACCGGCTGGATCACGGCGTTCCAGGTCGGGACCACCTCGATTCCCATCGCGGCCGGGTTGATCCTGATGATGTACCC
>DIWH01000063.1:15541-69024 GCA_002423485.1 Candidatus Xenobium occultum
CTGGCCCGCTGCATCGCCATGGTGATCGTCTGGAACGAGCTGGCCCGGGGAGATACCGAGTACTGCGCGGCCCTGGTGGCCTTCAACTCCATCTTCCAGGTTCTCTTCTTCTCGGTCTATGCGTATGTTTTCATCACGGTCTTGCCCGGCTGGTTCGGCCTGCAGGGCACGGTCGTCAACGTCTCGATCGGCGACATTGCCGAGTCCGTCTTCATCTACCTGGGGATCCCCTTCCTGGCGGGGGTGATCACGCGCTTCACCCTGATCCCGCTCAAGGGCAAGGAATGGTACCAGCGCACCTTCATCCCCCGGATCTCTCCCATCACGCTGATCGCGCTGCTCTTCACCGTCGTGGTGATGTTCAGCCTGAAGGGCGAGTTCATCGTCCGCCTTCCGCTGGATGTCCTGCGGATCGCCGTCCCGCTCCTCATCTACTTCGTGGCGATGTTCCTGATCTCCTTCTATCTGAGCCACCGGCTGGGGGCGGACTACCCCAAGAGCGCCTCGCTCTCCTTCACGGCCGCCAGCAACAACTTCGAACTGGCCATCGCGGTGGCGGTCGCCGTCTTCGGCATCGGCTCCGGGGCGGCCTTCGCCGCCGTGATCGGTCCCCTGGTCGAGGTTCCCGTGATGATCGGCCTGGTCAACGTGGCCTTCTGGTTCCGCCGGACGCTCTTCCGCTCGGAGGCGCTGGAGGGGTGATGTCCTGTGTCGGGCGACACGACGTCTTGCCCTGGACGCCCTCCGGATGGCCCTCAGGAAGCGCCAGGACTGCCGGGGCTCATGCACCAACTGGCGGCACCTGAATCCGCCACCCACCTTGGCATCGTCCCCTCGATGAGCCGCCCCGGACCACCGACCGCGGGAAGTTGAAACCTCCCCGCCGCGCCTGACAGGCAGCGCCGCGCGCCCTCCAACGGACGGCCGACGGGCCTGCCGGGCGCCGCCGCTTTCGGCAGGTTTTCGCGAGGCGTTGCGCAGAAGGCTGCGCGGCATGAAGGACTTCTTCGTCGACCTGCACGTGCACATCGGGCGCAATGGGCAAGGCCGCCCGGTGAAGATCACGGCCAGCGAGAGGCTGACCTTCGCGGCGGTGATCCGCGAGTGCCTGGTGCGCAAGGGCCTGGACATGGTGGGGATCGTGGACTGCGCCTGCACCGGGGTCCTCCAGGACATGCGCGTCCTGATCGACCAGGGCGAGTTGATGGAACTGCCCGAGGGAGGGCTGCGCCACCGGGACCGGGTCACCGTGGTGGCGGGAGCCGAGGTCGAGGCCGTCGAGGAGTCGGGCGGCGTCTCCCACCACCTGTGCTTCTTTCCCTACCTGCGCAACCTGGCGGAATTCTCCAAGGTCATGTCCCGCTACATCACCAACATGGAGCTCTCCTCCCAGCGCTGCGGGCTGCCGGCGCGGGAGTTGCAGGCCGTGACCCTGTCCACCGGGGGGCTTCTCCTTCCCGCCCATGCCTTCACCCCCCACAAGAGCGCCTATGGCAATGCCTGTCAGCGCCTGGGCGACCTCTTCGGCCCGGGCCTGGAAGAGGTGCCGGCGGTGGAGCTGGGTCTCTCGGCCGACACCGCCCTGGCGGACCACCTCTCAGAGCTCGAAGGGCTGACCTACCTTTCCAATTCCGACGCCCATTCGCCCGAGAGGATCGGCCGGGAATACAACGTGGTCCGCATGCATGCGGCGAACTTCCGCGAGCTGGCCCTGGCCCTGCACCGCACGGCAGGGCGGGGGGTGGTGGCCAACTATGGGCTGGATCCGCGCCTGGGCCGCTACCACCGCTCCTATTGCCTGGCCTGTCAGGCTCCCGTCCAGTCCCCGCCCCCGGCCCTGGCCTGCCCGACCTGCGGGGCCTCGGGCAAGGAATTCGTCCGGGGCGTCCTGGACCGGGTCCTGTCCATTGCCGACCGCGACGCGCCGCAGTCTCCGCCCCACCGCCCCCCCTACCACTACCAGGTCCCCCTGGCCTTCGTGCCGGGGCTGACGCGAGCCGGCCTGGATCGACTCATTCAGCGCTTCGGCAGCGAGATGGCGGTCCTGCATCAGGCCCGGTCCGAAGAGATGCAGGCCCAGGTGGGCCGCGCGGTGACCCGCTCGATCATGCTGGCCCGCGAGGGTCGGCTGCCCTTGCAGACCGGCGGCGGAGGTCACTATGGCAAAGTGGTAAACGGACCTCCCCCGGGCGAGCAACTCACGCTCTTCCCAGCAGAACCGGTTCAGGAACTGAGCTGACGCAGGACGTCCTCGGGATAGCGAACGTGGTAGACCAGCGACAGGTCCGGGCCGGTCAGGGTGCTGGCCTGGGGCAGAAGGTTGGGCTCGCCCAACACCAGGTGGAAGTAGCGGCGCAGGCGGCGACCCAGCGCCGTGTTGGCGGTCTGCACGTGGTAGCGGACCGGCCTGAGGCCCTGCGCGTGCAGGGTGACTTCCTGCTGGGCCCGTCCCACGGAGGCGAGAAGCAGGATCCGGGTGGTCGAGCGACGGCGGGCGCAGACCAGGAAACGAGGCGGTTCGATTTCACGCGTCTGAAGAAAGTCGGACAAACGCTGCAGGAGACCCAGGACATGCAGCTCGACCCGGGTGAAGCGGAAGAAGGTTCTTTCGAAGCGCTGCATCTGCTGAAGCTCGAACATCTTCCGGTTCTGCCTCCTGCCCTCCTGGAGTCTGTCAGACCCGATTCAGGGGCCTGAGCGCCGCACCGCCCCCGCCTTGCGCGGCTCGCGCGTCGAGACGGCGACCTTGCCCGCCACCTCCCGACTCAACGGGAATGAGCGATCCCCAGCCGAGATCAGCAGGGGCCCGTCGAAAGGAGCCACCTGCTCGACGGTGATCTCCTGGCCCGGGCGCAGGCCCACCTCGACCAGATAGTTCAACAGCTCGACCGAGCCCTCCTTGACCTGCTCGATGGTCACCCGTTCGCCCGCCTGCACCGAAGCCAGGGGCCAGGTCTCCCGTTGGGGGGCAATGCCCCCTTGCCGATCGGGAATGGGCTGCCCGTGGGGGCAGGTGGCGGGGTGCCCCAGAAACTCTTCCAAGGCGTCGGCCACCTCGTCCGAGAGAATGTGTTCCAGCTTGCAGGCCTGGTCGTAGGCGTGAGCCCAGGGGATCTCCAGGCGATCCACCAGCAGGCGCTCTGCCAGGCGGTGCTTGCGGATCACGTTCAGGGCGATCCGCTCGCCCTCGCGGCTGAGAGCGATGGCGCGCCTCTTCTTCAGGATCAAACCCTTCTCCTGAAGCTTGCGCATCATCTCGGTGACCGAGACCGCGCTGACGCCCAGGCGCTCGGCCAATCGGGCATTGGCGGGTGCCACCTCCCCCTCCTGGGTGAGGCGGTAGATCGTCAGGAGATACATCTGGACGGACTCAGAGACAGACACGTTCAATCCTACTGGCCGTGGATTCGCCCTCGCTTCGGAGGCTTCCTGGCTCGGGAAGCAGCCTTTGGGCCCAGACATTCCGGTCCCCCCATCCCAGGCAGCCGGTGGAGGACTCTTCTGGGCACTGAAAGAAGGAGACGGGCCTGGATTCCGCCCGGCACACCCTGAAGCGGTCGGAGTCCCTGCGCGCCGGCCTGCCCGGTGACGGAATGCGATCGGGAGACTCCATGGACCCCCAGAGCCCCTCCAGCCGAAGCCCGGAAACGACGGAGAGCACGCCCTCAGACGCCCAGACCGCCACGAGGACGCTCCTGGCCATCGGGGACCTGCATGGTGATTATTTCCGCCTGCTGCGCCACCTGCGCGAGAACGACCTCCTGCTCCCGGACACCATGGCCTGGAATCCCGAGGCCAACCGGGTGGACCTGATCCTGATGGGGGACTACGTCGATTGGCGCGGTGAACCCCTGGAGGAACCGCTGGACCAGTCTCCAGGCGACCCCGAGGCGGGGCCGCGCCGTATCCTGGAGCTGATCATGCACCTCGAGAAGGAGCTGACCGACCTGCGCGCGGCCGAGGAAGGTTTCGACAGCTCGCTGTACGCGCTCCTGGGCAACCACGACGAGATGATGCTGGAGGCCGTGGGAGTCTTCGACTTCCTGCCCGTCGAACAGCTTCAGGATCTGCTGGCCCGGGCGCGGAACTTCGCCGCCATCAAACGCCACCTGGCCGACCACGGCCTGAACTCCGAGCAGATCGAACGCGTCATGCGCTTCCTGAACTGGTACGTCCAGGGAGGCGAGGCGACGGCCAACGGATTCGGCGGTCTGCCGGCCTGGAAGGAGGCGATGGAAGGGGAGCTGGGGCGCTTCCTGCGGGCCCGGCTGCGCCTGGGCGTGGTGGTGGACCACCGACTCTTCGCGCACACCATCCCGGACCAACGCAAATTCTGGAGACCCATCGAGGAAATCGTGACCCTGCCCGACGCTGAATTCCGGTCAGCCCGCGAATCCTTCCTATGGAGCCGCAAGATCTGGGGCTTTGACTACTATACGGGCATGCGGACCAGCCCCTTCTCTGAAAAGGAGATGGAGGAATTGCTGAGCCGCATGGTGGTGCGCGGCGCCGTGGTCGGGCACACCCCGCTCTCGCGCGGGCCCGACCCGGTCGTGGCCTATGGCGGACGCGTGGTGAACCTCGACGTGCACGGGACCCCTGGTTCCTATGCCCTGATCGAGGAATACGTGCCCTCCGAGCATGGCCTGCGCGCCCCGCTTCGCCCCCCGAGTTGAGGATGCCACGTTGAAGGAAATCCAGACGCTGAGCCAACGGGTGCTCGCCAACGTCCAGAAGGTCATCCTGGGGAAGCGTGAAGAGGTCCGCCTGGTCCTGGTCGCCCTGCTCTCCGAAGGCCATCTGCTGCTGGAGGACGTCCCGGGTGTGGGCAAGACCATGCTCAGCCGCGCCGTGGCCCGCTCGCTGGGCTGTTCCTACGCCCGGCTTCAGTGCACGCCCGACCTCCTGCCGGCGGATCTTCTGGGGGTCACCATCTACAACCAGAAGACCATGGATTTTGAGTTCCGCCCCGGACCGGTCTTCCACCAGGTCCTGCTGGCCGACGAGATCAATCGGGCCACGCCCAAGACCCAGTCCGCGTTGCTGGAGTGCATGGACGAGCGCCAGGTCACCACCGATGGCACTGCCCGGGCGCTGCCTCGCCCCTTCCTGGTGATGGCCACCCAGAACCCCATCGAGTATGAGGGGACCTTTCCCCTGCCCGAAGCCCAACTGGACCGCTTCCTGCTGAGGGTCCGACTGGGCTACCCCTCCTTCGAGGCCGAAACCGAGATGCTGGCCGCCCAGCAACTCCACCACCCCATCGAAGACCTCGTACAGGTGATCACCGGCGAAGAGCTGCTCCGCATGCAGGCCCAGGTTCACACGGTCCGGGTTGAAGAGTCGCTGCGGCACTACATCGTCCGCCTGGTGCAGGCCACCCGTGAAGCCGACCGGCTCTTCCTGGGCGCCAGCCCTCGGGGTTCGCAGGCACTCTTCCGGGCCTCACAGGCCCTGGCTGCGATGGAAGGCCGCGACTACGTCCTTCCCGACGACATCAAGGCCCTGGCCATCCCCGCGCTGTCCCATCGCATGATTTCCCGAACCGACGGGGTCGGCGGGGCGGCAGCCTTGGAGGTGCTGCGCGGGGTTCTGGAACGAATCCCGGTCCCGGTCTGAAGCGCTGAACCCCGGGGTTCTAGTCCCGAGCCAGCTCGAGCAGGCCTTCCAGGATGTGCCCAGCCTCCAGGACCGGGATTCCCAACTCCCGGGCCCGGGCCTGTTCGGCAGGGGTATTGTAGCCCCAACCGGCCAGGGCCACGCGGATCCCCATCTCACCCACGGGCTCGAGATTCCGAAGCAGGTCGTCCACGAACAGGATCTGACGTGCCGGGAAATCCCGGGTCGCCGCCAGGAAGGCCATCTGATCTCGCTTGTCCACGCTGAACTCCCGGGCCAGCACCGGAAGCTGCAGCCCGGCCCCTCCCAGCAGAGCCCGGATGGCCGCCTCGTTCTTGGTGGTGCAGACCACCACCTCACGGAAGGCCTCCGACACGGCTGGCCACTCCGCCCACATGATCGGGTGAGGCGATTGCAGGGCCTGCCAGGCCTGGGGGTCCTCGCTGCGGAATCGCTCGCGTCGGGCGTAGAACTCGGCTTCGAAGCGGCGCAGGAAGGCTCCCTCCTCGTGGGCCAGGGCCTCGAAGCGGGCGTTGCTGAAGGCCTCCAGGTCCCGTTCAGGGTCTTCCCGCAGCAACCACAGGACCAGGCCGAACTCGGCACCCGTGCGCACCAGCCAACGCCCCCTGCGGAAGGCGGCCTCGGAAATGGGGGGCAGGGGACCCTCCAGGGCCTCCCAGGCCTTCCGGGCGGTGAAGAAGCACTCCCCCGCGCTGTCCCAGAGGACGCCGTCAAAATCCAGGGCCAGGATGAAGTCCTTCCTCACACGCGTGGGAGCCTTTCCAGGGCTGCGCGCAGGCGGCGCAGGCAAACCTCGCGCCCCAGGACCTCCATCATCTCGAAGAGGCCAGGACCGTTGCCCACGCCGGTCAGGGCCAGACGGGTCGGGTGGATGAGTTGCCCGGCCCCCACCCCCCGGCTCTCGGCCAGTGTGCGCAGGGCCTCGTCCAGCGCGTCGTGGCGGAACTCCTCCAGGGCTTCGAGTCGGGCCACCCAGGCCTCCATCAGCTCTGGAGAGGCGGCCTTCCAGCGCTTCTTGACCGTTGCGGCCTCATACTCCGAGGGGTCGGCGTAGAAGTAGGGGATGGGCTCGACGTAGTCGGTCAGAAGGTTGGCCCGCTCTCCCATCACCTCGATCACTCGGGCCAGGTACTCCGGCTCGGGCCGGGGCCAGCCGACGTGGTCGAAGAAGGGCATGACCAGATCGACCAGACGCGAGGTGGACTGGGCCCGCATGTGCAGGCCGTTGATATGCAGCAGCTTGTCGAAGTCGAAGACGGCCCCGGACTTGCGCACGCGTTCCAGGCTGAAGACGCCGGCCAGTTCCTGGGGCGTGAAGAACTCGCGCTCGTCGCCAGGACTCCAACCCAGCAGGGCCAGGAAGTTCAGCAGGCCTTCGGGCAGATAGCCCTTCTCGCGATAGGCCTCGACCGAGACGTCTCCGTCGCGCTTGGACAGCTTCTTGCCGCTGGCGTTCAGGATCAGGGGCACGTGGGCGAAGACCGGAGGCTGCCAGCCGAAATACTCATACAGCAGCAGGTGCTTGGGGGTGGACGAAAGCCACTCCTCACCGCGGACGACGTGGGTGATCTCCATCAGGTGGTCGTCCACCACCGCCGCCAGATGGTAGGTGGGGAAGCCGTCGGACTTCATCAGCACCTGTTCGTCCACCAGCGAAGAGTCGAAGCTGACCGGCCCGCGGATCTGGTCTTCCACCGTCAAGGTCCGCCCGTCGGGAATCTTCATGCGGATCACGTGGGGCTCGCCCGCGGCCAGGCGGCGCTTGCACTCCGCCGGATCCAGACTCCGGCAGTGGCGATCGTACATGGCCGACTCGCCCCGGGCCATCTGCTGTTCACGCATCTCGGCCAGCCGCTCGGGGGTGCAGAAGCAGTGGTAGGCGTGCCCCGACTCGACCAACCGGGCCGCCATCTCACCGTAGATCTCCAGGCGTTCGCTCTGCACGTAGGGGCCCAGGGGACCGCCCACCATGGCTCCCTCGTCGGGGGTGACCCCGGCCCAGTTCAGGGCCTCGAGCAAGGCCTCGACGGCCCCTTCCACCAGACGCGTGCGGTCGGTGTCCTCGATGCGCAGCAGGAAGGTCCCACCTTCCCGTCGGGCCAGCAGCCAGTTGTAGAAGGCCGTGCGGAGGCCTCCCACGTGCAGATACCCGGTGGGGCTGGGGGCGAAGCGGACGCGGACCATGATGAGACTCCTGTGCGGAAGATGGGCTCGGAACCGCGAAGTGGGGGTCCGGGCGAGGCCAGGCCTGCCCGTTCACCGCCGAGACGGGGAACCCTGCGGGGAGGGACCAGGGCCCGGGCGCGGAATCGGGGTGCCCCATGCCCACTCCCTGGCCCGACCCCCTGATCCTGGCCCCCCTGACCAAGGGGGGGAACCTCCCCTTCCGCCGCCTGTGCGTCGACTTCGGTGCGGTGGTGACCATGTCCGAGATGGCCTTCGCCGGACCCATCGTGCGAGGGATCCGCAAGGAACTGGCCCTCCTGCGCAAGGGGCCGACCGAGCCCTGCTTCGGCGTCCAACTGGCGGCCTCCAAACCCGAGATGGCCATCCAGGCGGCGCAGGCCGCCCTGGAACGAGGCGCCGCCTTCGTCGACCTGAACGCGGGATGCCCGATCCCCGAGGCGGTCCACAAGGGGATGGGGGCCTGCCTTCTGGACCGCTCCCGCAACCTGGAGCGGATCCTCCGAGAGATGACCCGTGCCCTGGAGGCTCCGGTCACCGTCAAACTGCGCTCGGGCTTCAAGGACTCGCGGATCAACGTGCTGGAAACCTCCCGACTGGCCGAAGAGGCGGGAGTGGCGGGGATCGTGGTCCACGGCCGGACCCGCGAACAGCGCTATACCCGGGCCGCCGACTGGGACCTGGTGGCCCAGGTGGTGAGGGCCCGAGGTATCCCCGTGGCCGGCAATGGCGACATCTTGACCTGGTACGAAGCTCGGGACCGCCTGGCCCACAGCGGCGCGGCCGGCTTGATGCTGGGCCGCGGCGCCCTGATCAAGCCCTGGCTCTTCCAGGAGATCCACGAAGGCCGCGAACTGGCCCTGTCCGCTTCCCAGCGAGTGGCCGTCTACCGCCGGTTGGCCGGATACTTCCGCGAGCACTTCGGCGAGGACGAGCACGGCCGCCAGCGGTCGGTGGACTTCCTGGGCTGGCATTTCGCCTTCTTCCACCGCTATCGTCCGCTGCCCCCTGAAGAGTGGCTGGAGCGCTCGCGCGAGCATCCGCTCCTGCAGACCCGACTGGACGCGGTCCCCACCGAGGACCCCCTCGAGAAGGTCCTGGCCTGCCCCGCCGCCTCCATCCATGGCCGCATCGCGGAGATCCTCCTGGAGAGCGGAGACGACGGCGAGGCGGAGGAACGCCTGACGGCCCTGGCCCCCGAGCTGCCGCCGCCCGGGGACCAGGCTGGAGGACAGGTCAGACCGAGCCAAGGTCCCGAAGCCCACCCGCCCCATCCCACCGGTAGACCTGGGTAGCCCCGGGCGGACTGGTGGGGATCTGCTCCCCCGGTCCGGCCACGACCCAGCGGCACTGCCGGGCCTGTGGACCATCCCCGCTGCGCCCGACGGCCACCTGGGTGCCGTCGGGCAGGCGCACGATCACCCCCCGGTTTCCGAAGGGAATCGAGGTGCCATCCGGCAGATGGAGGTGGCCCTCGGCGATCCGCAGCCCCCCGGAAATCCCCTGTGAAAAGGCTGCTCCCACGGCGGCTCCACACGATCCCGAGACCGCGACGAACGCAACGGCTCCGGTGCGCCCCGGACAAGCAACGGACATTCCGCCCGCGCCGTCCACCGCGGCCGGTCCCATCCCCTGATCCGGTCGCAATTCGTGGACCCCGGCCAGCCTGGGGTCGGGACGCCCCAGGAAGACTCCCCAGGCCTGCAGCAGGGCCCGGTGACACTCGCGCTGGCGAGAGGATCGGACCAGGCCGCTCCAGGCCCGGGAATCGGCACGTCCTGGGCGGCAAGGCATCGAACAAGGCGAGACGGGGTAGAACACCTTTCGTGGGCCGGTCTGGATCTTCATCGTCGGTTCCTCCCTGGAAGTGGTGCCTCCTCAGGGTAGACAGGCCTTCTGTGCAGAATCTGGGATCGGACGGCACGGTCTTGCCGAAACGTGAACGGGCCGTGAACAACCTCCGGCGCGGGAGCCTGGCCCGTGGCCTCGAAGAATCCCGAGACCCAGGTGCCTCTGAGGCCGCTGCCCGACTTGGGCAGCGGACCCGGACCAGAGAAAGGAAGCTCCAATGAGACTGTTCCCCGCCAGGGTTCTGGCCCTGCTCGCATTGTGCCTGGTGGCCTGGCTGGCCACCGCCTGCTCCAACCCGGGCACCTCCCAACCCGCCGAGGAGGTCCACTTCCCGGATCCCGGCTCTGCCACGGGGCCCTACCTGCTGGTCCATTTCACGGCCGACTGGTGTCCGGCTTGCCAGGCCTTCAAGCCGGCCCTGGCCCGCTTCGAAGCCGAGAACCTGGACAAGTTCCGCCCGCTGCACATCGACGTGGACAAACGCGAGGCGCCCGACTTCGAGAAATACATCGTCCTGCTGCAAGAGGGCTCCGAGGGGGCCATCCCCTACACGGTCCTGCTGGACGAAAAGGGCACGAAGGTGGCTGATTGGGTGGGAGCCGTCCCCTACGAGAAACTGGTGGAAGACTCCAAACCCCGGTTGGAAAAGATTCCCTGAGTCCCGGCCTGGTCCAGGCCACCCGGGCCCCTAGCTGCTAGCCTCTCCAGCGCAATCCCTGCCAGGTCGCCTGGAGGCCGGCCGATTGCATCCTCTCGCCCAGCGGAGTACCTGCGGCGGGTTCCCCATCCACGCGGCGCAGGAGGAAACGGCCCAAGCGCCCCTCCCGAGCCGCTTCCACCAGGGCCGTGGCGGCAGCCTGAAGTGCCGCAGGTTCGGTCGTCAGGCTCAGAGCCGACTTCAGGCCCCGCTCCAGGAAGAGTGCCGGCTCTCCTCCGACCAGGACCACGACCGCGCCCGCGCGGCGCGAGGGCCGGTGCCCAGGTTCGTCACCGCCGCGTTCGGGCCAGGGCAGGGCGGCACCAAAGGGGTTCGCCGGATCCGAGGCCGCCAGGACCAGGCCCACGGACTCCTCCTCCGCGGACCGCAAGCGCTCGACCGCCCCGGGCAGAGCAAACTGAGCTGCTCCCAGGCCCTCGACGAAGTAGCCCCGGCGACAGCGACCCGCCTCCTCCAGGGCCTTTAGAACAGGGTAGACGGCCGAGTAACTGCCGGGGATCCCCTCGCCCTCCACCGCGCCCCGGGTCAACACGCCGTGCCGGTCCAACAACTGCTCGGCCCAGGCCAGGCGCGCCCGGGTCGGCTCGCTGGCCTGTGGAGCCAGACTCCAGCGTCCCGCCCCTGCCGGCGGGCCCTGGCGGGTGGGCAGCCGCAGCCCGCGCCGCGAGCGCAGGGCCCCCGACCGCGGACGACGAGGCCCCCCCCATAGACGAATCCGCAGCGGTGCCAGGGTGTCGTTGGTCACCCGGCCGGCCCAGACCAGTTCCCACAAAGCCTCCAGCAAGGCCTCGTCCCCCGGCGGGGCCACCCGGTCGAAGATCTGCCGGAAGAAGAGCCCTCCCCCGTCAGAGAGGGTCTCGCGGACCTGCCGGGCCAAGGCGGAGAGTTCCTCTTGGGCCGAAGGCTGGACCAGCAAAGGAGCGTCCTCAGCCAGATACAGGCGCACCCAGCCGTCGTCGTCCCCCAAGGCTCCGGCCCCGACCCAGAGCACCTCGCCGGACGCGCACAGTTCGTCCAGGAAGGCCGGGGTGTAGTCGGGGACCCGGAAGGGCAGGATCAGGGTCTCCAACTGCCCAGCGGGAAGGCGCATCCCCTGGAGTTGCTGAATCGCACGAAGAAGGCCCTCGACCCCCCGCGAGCGGGCCTGCCAGCGAGGCAGGAGGCGGGCCAGCGCCGCCTGGGGCGCGGCCTGAACCTCCCGGCGCAACCGGGCCAGGGTTCGCCGGCGCAGTCCGCGCAGGACTTCGGAATGACACCACTCCTGGCCCTGCCCGCCAGGCCGGAACTCTCCATGCTGCAAGGAGCCGGAGCGTTCCAGCCGATGCAGGGCCTCCAGGACCACCGAGCGGCCCAGGCCCAGGCGCTCGGCCGGTTCCTCGGGGGTGAAGGGGCCGTGCGTGCGGGCGAAGCGATGCACCAGGTCGCCCACGGGATCGGCCACGGGTTGGAGGAAGGCCTGGGGAAGTCCGGCTGGCAGCGGGGTGCCCAGAGCCTCCTGGAATCGCCAGGCGTCCTCCAGGGCGATCCAGCGTTCCTGACCGGCCAGGCGAACCGGCGCGGCCCGCCGAGAGCGACGCAGATCCTCCAGCCAATCGGCCTCGCCGCCCCGGCGGATCACCTCTTCTGCGGAGAGGTCGCCCAGGTCTCGCAGGGCATCGTGCAGGTCGTCGGGGCCACGCAAGGCCCGCTCAGAAGTCAGGCGCTGCAGCTCCAACTCGAAGTGCTCGACGACCTCCCCGTCCAGGAGTTCACGCAGCCCGGCCTGACCCAGCAAGCGCGCCAGCAGGGTCGAGTCCAGGGCCAGAACCCCGGCCCGGCGCTCGGCCAGGGGCGCATCCCCGTCGTAGAGGTGCGCTCCCAGATAGTTGAACAACAGCGCGGCGGCGAAGGGCGAGGGCGCCGTGGTCTCCACCACGTGCAGGCGCAGCCTTCCCGAACCGAGATCCGCCATCGTGGCCTGGAGGGCCGGCAGGTCGAACACATCCTGCAGGCACTCACGCATGGCCTCCAGGACGATGGGGAAATCCGGGTAGCGGCTGGCCACCGTCAGCAGCATGGCGCTGCGCTGCCTCTGCAGCCACAGGGGATTCCGCCGACCCGGAGTCCGCCGTGGCAGCAGCAGGGCTCGAGCCGCGCACTCGCGGAACCGGCTGGCGAAGAGCGCGGAGCCGCCCAGGGCCGCCTGAACCCGACCCTGGATCTCCTCGGGGTCGAAAAGGACCAGGTCCAGCGAAGGGGCCTCCAGCGCCTCGGGAAGGTGCAGGACGATCCCGTCGTCGGTGGCCATGACCTGGGCATCCTGGCCCGTCTCCTCGCGAATGCGCTCGGCCAGGGCCAGGGCCCAGGGAGCGTGAACCCGGGCTCCCAGAAAAGAATGCAGACACAACCTCCAGTCCCCCAGGACGTCGCGGAAGCGCTCGACCACCAGGGTGCGGTCGTCGGGCAGGACTCCTGTGGCTTCGCGCTGCTCGTCGAGATATCGCAGCAGGTTCTCCGAGGCCCGCTCGTCCAGACCCGTCTGATCCAGACGGGCCAGCGCCTGCTCGCGGGGCAGCGCCTGAATCTCGCGCACGAAGCGCCCGTGGGCCCGCCCCAACTCCGCGGGACGGCCCGGGGTGTCACCCCGCCAGAAAGGCATGCGCGCCGGCAGGCCGGGCGCGGGGGTCACCAGGACCCGGTCCGCGGTGATCTCCTCGATGCGCCAGGTGGAAGCCCCCAGGGCAAACACGTCGCCCCGACGAGACTCGTGCACCATCTCCTCGTCCAGTTCGCCCACGCGCGAACCGCCCTCGCCCGCCAGGAAGACGCCATACATCCCCCGGTCGGGGATGGTGCCTCCGCTGGTCAGGGCCAGCCGACCGGCCCCGGGCCTGGCGCTGAGCCGCCCCTCCAGGCGGTCCCAGTTCAGTCGAGGACGAAGCTCGGAGAACTCGTCGGAAGGATAGCGCCCGGCCAACATGTCCAGCACGCCCTCCAAGGCCTCCTGGGGGAGGCTGGAGAATGGAGCCGCCCGGCGGATCAGTCTGCCGAGCTCCTCGACATCCCAATCCTCCAGCGCCACCATGGCCACCACCTGCTGGGCCAGCACGTCCAGCGGATTGCACAGGATGCGCTGGCTTTCGGGAACCCCGGCGTGCATGCCCTCGACGGCCACGGCGCAGCTCAGCAGATCCCCACGCCATTTGGGGAAGAGGACGCCTCGGGAGGTCTGGCCCACCCCGTGCCCGGCGCGCCCCACCCGCTGCAGGCCCGAGCCGATGGACGGAGGGGCCTCCACCTGAGCCACCAGGTCGACGGCCCCCATGTCGATGCCCAGCTCCAGGGACGAGGTGGCCACCACGGCGGGCAGGAGGCCCCGCTTCAAAGCCTCCTCGATCTCCTGGCGCTGCTCGCGGCTGACGCTGCCGTGATGAGCCCGGGCGACCTCCTGGCCGGCCTGATCGTTCAGGCGCGCGCATAGACGCTCGGCCACGCGCCGGGAGTTGACGAAGACCAGCGTGCTGCGCCAGGCCTGGATCTCGGACAGCAGGCACTCGGCCAGGTGGGGCCAGATGCTGCGGCGATCCGGGTCGCCTTCCGACGCCTCGTCCGGCTCCTGGGGACCGGACGAGCCCACTTCGGACAGGTCGTCTACGGGCACCACCACCCGCAGGTCCAGGTGGCGCCTGGCCAGGGCCTGAAGGACCTGGACGTCCGGGCCCAGGAAGCGAGCCGCCTCCCCAACCGGGTTGACGGTGGCCGACAGGCCGATGCGCCGGGCCGGCTTGGAGAGCAAAGCATCCAGGCGGGCCAGCGAGAGCGCCAGGTGGGCTCCCCGGCGGGTGGGAACCAGGGCGTGGACCTCGTCAAGAATGACCGTGTCGACGTGGCGCAAAGCCTCCCGAGCCGAACAGGTCAAGATCAGATACAGGGACTCGGGGGTGGTGATCAGGATGTCCGGAGGCACCTTGGCGAAACGCCGGCGCTCGTCGGCCGGCGTGTCTCCAGTGCGCACCCAGGTCCGGATCTCCGGCTCGGGCACTCCTTCGCTCCGCGCCACCAGGCGAAGACCCGCCAGAGGCGAGCGCAGGTTCCGCTCCACGTCGGCCGCCAGGGCCTTCAAAGGTGAGACGTAGAGGATCCGCAGGCGTTCTGCGGGGGGAGGGACGGCCGAGGTGGCCAGGCGGTCCAGCCCCCAAAGGAAGGCGGCCAGGGTCTTCCCGGAACCGGTGGGCGCTACCACCAGGACGTCCTGACCGGCATGGATGGCCGGCCAGGCCAGGGCCTGCGCCTCGGTGGGGGCTGCGAAGCTCTGGGTGAACCAGGTCCGCGCCAGGGGGGAGAGGACATCCAGCGGATTCAAGGCCGGGAGACGTTCGCTCCCAAGCCAGGGGAATCCCGCGAGGTGGCGCCCCTCCCCCAGGGGGTGGGGCGCAATTTACCTGATTTTCAAGACTGGAGACTTCCGGTCGGTTACACTTCATGGTGCGGGGGTTCCTGAAGACCCCCGGGGAAAGGATCTTCGGACACCTCATGCACAGCCTCCGCCTCTTGGGACAGGGTCACCTTCCAGCCGTTCCGGACCGTGCCCGACCTCAGCCGACCCCCATCACCCAAGAGGCGATCCAGATCGACCTGGTGCACGTGAACGATCTGCACGGGGCCGTGGACCCGATGCTGGACGGGGCGGTGGGTGGAGACTCGCTGGTCGGGGGCCTCTCCCGCCTCAAGACGGCGGTGGATCGCACCCGGGCCGAGAACCCCCAGGGAACCTTGGTGCTGAATGCTGGCGACCTGGCCGAGGGCTCGATGATCGCCTACCTGACCCGAGGGCGCTCGGTGGCCGAGGCCATGAAGCCCTTCAAGTTCGACGCGGTGGCCCTGGGCAACCACGACTTCGCCTGGGGCCAGGCGGCCCTCTCGGGCATGATCGGCGCCCTGGGCGCTCCCATCGTGGCCGCCAACGTCGTGAAGACCTCTGACGGCACCGTCATGGACGGAGCCGCCCCCTACGTGATGAAGGAGGTCCAAGGCGTCAAGGTCGCCGTGATCGGCCTGGATACCCCGAACATCCGCCACTACGTGGCCGACGAGAAGCTGGAGGGCCTGGATTTCAAAGGCGGAACCGAGACGGTGGCCCGCTACCTGCCCGAGGTCCGAGCCAAGGGGGCCGACGTGGTGGTCGTGCTCTCCCACATGGGCTTTGAGGAGGATCGCAAGCTGGCCCGGGACCTGCCCGGAATCGACGTGATCGTCGGAGGGCACAGCCACACCCAGCTTCCCGAGGGGCACCGCGAAGGCGACACCCTGATCGTCCAGGCCGGCTCGCTGTCCAAGTTCATGGGACGCGCCACCCTGCACGTCGACCCCTCCACGCGCCGGATCGTCCACAGCGAAGCCCGGATCGTTCCGGTGCGGGTGGACGAGCTCTCGCCCGACCCCGAGGTGGAGCGGATCCTGGCGCCCTACGTGGCCGAAGCCGATCAGGTCGGCTCCCGCCCCATGGGCCTGGCCACCGAGAACCTGCGCCACGGCCACCGGGAAGCCCATAAGCTCAACCAGATTCACGCCGACTCGCTCTTGAAGGCCTCGGGGGCCGATCTGGGGATCTGCAACTCGCGGACGCTCCGCAACAACGTCCCCAAGGGAGAGGTCACCTTCAAGGACCTTTATTCAGCCCTGCCCTTCACCGAAGAGAACTGCGTCGTGCTGCGGGCCACCGGTCGAGAGGTCCTGGCCGAGATCGAGGACGACCTGCGCGACTCCGCCACCGAACTGGCGGTTCCGACGGGACTGCGCTACGAGTACGACCCGTCCCGCCCCGAGGGCAGCCGGGTGGCGAGCTGCACGCTGCCGGACGGGTCTCCCCTGGACATGGACCAGGAGTATACGGTCGTCATGAACGAGACGATGTCGAAGAAGAAGGTCTTCCACGACGCGCCTGGACGCCAGGTGCTCGGGCCGGTGCAGCCCCTCTTCTTTGAGGCCTTCCAGCAAGGCTCGCCCTGGTCGGACGACGCCGACGACCGGGTGCGTCGCCTGGAAGCCTCCCCCGCCTGAGCCACACGAAGAAAATTCCACTTGCGGCCGCTCCTCGCGCCCTGCCACACAGGGGGAGACCGCCAGGATGCCGAAATCCAACCAATCGACGATTTGGCTCCTGCACCCCACCCTCCTGAGATGAGCCGGACGTGAGCGCCGCCTGGGACCTGGCAACGCCGCTTCTCGCCGCCACCGGGCTGGCATCCTTCGCCCTGGCTGCTTGGCTATCGTGGCGTGCCGGACATCGCTGGACTCCATTCCTGCTGCTCCTGGCGATGGCCCTGGTAGGCCTGTCACTCCAGCACTCCCACCTTCCCGGGCTCGCCTGGCGCCCCGAGAACCAGGTGGTCCAAGCCATCGGCGTGGCCACCCTGCTGCTGGCCCTGATGGCGCTGTTCCTGGTCCAGACCCACGAACATGACCTGGTCAACAACCTGCCCAGGGAAGGCCGTTCCCTGGTCCGGGATGCCCTGCTTCTGGGGGCTCTGGCCGCCGCCATCGCAGTCGTGGTGGGTGTGCTGGCCTTCTTCCAAAGCCAGGACATCCAGATGCGACACATCTCGACCCAGGCCATCTCCATGGCCCGCTCGCTGGAGACCAGCCTGGTCGACACCTCGGATCGCCAGGACCTGCTGAGTCGAATCCGCGACCACTGGAAGAAATCCAACCGCCCCTATGCCGACGCTTCCTTCTTCATCGTGGGCCCGAACGGCCGGGTCGAGGCCTGCTCCAGGACGCTCAGCCTGACCGGGCACGACCTCTCCAAGTGGCCTTTACAGACCGACCTTCCCCGGGTCGACACCATCGGCAGCCTGCTGAGCCGGGAATCCGAGTGGGTGGGCCGGTTTCAGAGCCCCTCGGGGGAAGAGGCCGTCGCCTCCTTCAACTTCAACCCCACCCTGAAGGGCCTGGTGGTGGTGCAGGTCCCGATGCGCGCCGCCCAGGCCGAACTCCTCGAGGCCCTGCGCCCCTGGATGGTCGGTTTCACCGTGACGCTGGTGTTGCTGCCTCTGGCCATGGTCCTGCTGATCCGAGCCTTCATGGGAGCCATTGCAGCGCTACGTCGGGCCGAAGACGCCCGCCGCCAGGCGGAGGGCCGCCTGCGCTCGGTGGTCCGCAACCTCCCCGTCATGCTCGGAGTCCTGGAAGAGGACCGGCGCTACAGCCTGCACGAAGGCAAGGCGCTGGAGGCCCTGGGCATTCAGCCAGAGCAAGCCACCGGGAAGACCCCTGCAGAACTCTTCGGCGAGGACGCCGACCGCGACCAGGACCTGACAAGGGTCTTCCAGGGATACGCCTTCTCGACAATCCGCCGGGTCCGCGACCGCATCTTCCAGGTCTGGTATGAACCCCTCCGCCTGCCATCCGGCTCGGTGGAGCGGATCATGGCCTTGGGGATCGACATCACCGACCGCCTCCAGACGGAACGCGACCAGGTCGCCAGTCTGATCAAGTTCCAGTCCTTGTTCGAAAACTCGCTGGACGGGCTCTTCCTCTTCGACGATCAGTCCCAGATCGTCGACCTGAATCCTGCAGCCAGCCAGATCCTGGGCGTCACCCGGGAAGAGGCCCTCGGGCGGAGGATGCGCGAGGTGGGGCAGTTGACCGCCGGGGACGGCGCAGAGCTCTTCCGCACCCTGTTGGCGAAGGGGGTGGCTGAAGGCGAGATGACCTTCCGACGCCGGGACGACTCCACCCGAACCCTGGAATTCCGGGCCCGGGCCAACATCCTGCCCGGCCTGCACTTCTCGATCACCCGGGACATCACCGAGCGCCGGACCCTGGAAGAGCGCTTTGAGAGGGCACGCCGCCTGGAGAGTCTGGGGGTGCTGGCAGGTGGACTGGCCCATGATTTCAACAACCTGCTGATGACGATCATGGGCAGCGCCGAGATCGCCCTTGAGAAGTCGGACCCCGAGAACCCCACGTGCCTGGAGCTGGAGCGAATCGCGGCGGCCGTCCGCCAGGCCTCAGAGCTGACCCAGCAGATGCTCACCTGCTCGGGCCAGAACCCGCGCCAGACCCGACTGGTCCGCCTGGACGAACTGGTGGCCGAGACCGTGCACCTGATGGAGCCGGTCTTTTCCCCCCAGATCTCGATCCTGCAGGATCACGCTCCCGAGCAGCCCTGCGTCCAGGCCGACCCGATCCAGTTGCGCCAGGTCGTCCTGAACCTGGTCACCAACGCTCTTGAGGCCATCGGAGAAGCGGTCGGCCAGATCCACCTGTCGACCAGGCCTTGCCAGTTGACCACCGAGAGCGTCCAGGGATTCGAATTCGCCGAAGGCCTGACGGACGTCCCTGGAATCCTGCTGACCGTGCGCGACAGCGGGACGGGGATGAGCGAGGAGCTGCGCCGGCGAATCTTCGATCCATTCTTCAGCACCAAGTTTGCCGGCCGGGGCCTGGGCCTGGCTTCCACCCTGGGCGTGGTCCGCGGCCACGGCGGCGCGGTCCGGGTCGAAAGTGCCCGTGGCCAGGGCACGAGCTTCCAGATCCTCTTCCCTGCCGCCTGCGAGCCCCAGAACCGAGAGACCATCGCACCGACCAGCGCCGCCCAGTCGACGGGCCAGGGCCAACCCCCTCGCCCCCGCATCCTGGTGGCCGACGATGAGGAAAGCCTCCTGGGGCTTCTCCAGGAAGCCCTGGGGCGACGAGGATTCGAAGTCTTGACGGCAACTGACGGGCGGCGGGCCCTGGAGATCTTCCAAAGCACCCCGGACCTGCAGGCCGTGGTGCTGGACGTCAAGATGCCGGGGCTGAGCGGGTTGGAGGCCTGCCGGGCCATGCACGGCCTGCGCCCGGAGGTGCCCATTCTGCTTTCCACGGGCTTCTCGGAGGTGGAAACCGACCACGAGGCCCAGGTTTTCGGCGCCTTCGCAGTCCTGCGCAAGCCCTTCCGGGTCGGAGCCCTGACCGAAAAACTGAGCGCCGCCTTGGGAAGGAAGGTCTGAGGCATGCGCCTGGAGACGCAACTGGTCAACGCCCCCTGGGAGGATCCGGCCGTCTTCCTGCAACTCGAAGGCAAGTCCCTGGCCTGGCTCATCGACTGCGGCACACTGACGTCGCTGCGGCCCCGCGACCTGCTGCGCGTCAACCGGGTCTTCCTGACCCACGCCCACATCGACCACTTCATCGGATTCGATGCCCTGCTTCGCATGCACCTGGGCAGCCCCGGGGCCCTCACCTTTTATGGCCCGGAGGGCCTGACGGCCCACGTCCAGGGTCGACTGGCGGGCTATGCCTGGAACCTGGTCGAGGATTCCGAACTGACCCTGGAGGTTTGCGAGATCCTGCCCCACCAGGTCCGGTGGACCCGCTTCGCCTGCCGTCGACGCTTCGCCGCAGAGCCCGGACCCCACGACGCCCACGAGGGCTTCCTGGAACTTCCCGAAGGCGTCATCCTGCGATTTGCCTGGATGGAACACGGAGTTCCCTGCCTGGCCTGGGTCCTGGAAGAGCCCGACATGCAGGCCGTGGACCCCGAAGCCCTGCGAGCGGAAGGGGTGCCCCCCGGCCCCTGGCTCTCCGAGCTCAAGCAGAAGGCTGCCGCAGGCCGGCTCTCGGGGCACCTGGAGGTTGGCGGCCGATCCGTTGCCGTCCGGGACCTGGCCGAGCGACTGCTCCGGTCACGTCCGGGGCGGAGGCTGGCCTACGTGACCGACACGATCTTCAACAAGAAGACGGTGGCCGCCTTGCGGCAGGTGGCCCGCCCCGTGGACGAGCTGTGGTGCGAGGCCTCGTATCTGCATCTCCAGCGGGACAAGGCCCGAGAAAACCTGCACATGACGGCCCGCCAGGCGGGGCGCCTGGCCGTCGAACTCCAGGCCTCGAAGCTGCACCTCTTCCACTACTCGCGGCGCTATCAGAAGGACTCGGCGCCGCACCTGGCTGAAGCCCGGGAGGTCTTTCCCGAGACCCTGGAGCCGCCGCGCTACGGGTCTCCCGCCTCCTGAGGGCCCGACGCGAGCAGGGCCTCCAGCTCTTCCTCGCCCAGCACCGGGATCCCAAGCTCCTGGGCTCTGAGCAGCTTTGACCCGGCTTCGGAGCCGGCCACCAGGAAACTCGTCTTCTTCGACACGCTGGAGGCCACCCGGCCCCCGGCTGCCTTCAAGCGGGCACTGGCCTCCTCCCGGGTCATCCCGGAAAGCGTGCCGGTCAGCACGAAGGTCTTCCCCTCCAGGTGGGGCAGGCGGGGCGCCATCGTCGCCGGGGAATCCTGTGCGGTCTGGACCCCGGCCTGGCGAAGCCGCTCGACCATGTCGAGGTTGGCCGGATCTGCGAAGTAGCCCGCCACGCTGGCCCCGATCTCCGGACCGATCTCGTGCAGAGTGGCCAGCTCCTCCTGGCTGGCCGAGGCCAGATCTTCCAGGCTGGAGTATCGGGAGGTCAGCACCTGGGCCACGTGTTCGCCGACGTGGCGAATGCCCAACCCCACCAGCAGACGATGCAGGGGACGGGTCTTGCTGGCCTGCAGGTTGCGCAGCAGCTTCTCGGCCAGGGTCGGACCCATCCGCTCCAGGCCCAGCAGATCCTCGATCGAGAGGCGGTAGAGATCCGCCGGATCGCTCACCAGCCCGCGGCCCACCAACTGGCGCAGCAGGGTCTCGCCGAAGCCCTCCACGTCCACGGCCTTTCGCGAGCAGTAGTGGCGCAGCCAGCCCTCCAGTTGGGCCGGGCAAGAAGGGTTCACGCAGCGCGTGGCGGCCTGCTCGGCGTCGCGCACCACCTCCCCGGAACAGACCGGGCACTGGGAAGGCATCTCGAAGGGGCGGGTGCCCTCGGGGCGCAGTTCGGCCACCACCGCCAGCACCTCGGGGATCACGGCCCCTGCCTTGTGCAGGAAGACCGTGTCCCCCACGCGGATGTCCTTGCGTCGGACCTCGTCTTCGTTGTGCAGCGTGGCCCGGCTCACCTCGCTGCCGTCAACCACCTTCTTCTCCAAGAGGGCCACCGGCGTCAGGGTGCCCGTGCGCCCCACCGAAATCTCGATGGCCTCCACCCGGGTGGTGACCTGGGTCGAGGGAAGCTTGTAGGCGATGGCCCAACGCGGAGACCGGGAGATGGTGCCCAGCTCGCGCTGCAGGTCGTAGCGATCGACCTTCAGCACGACCCCGTCGATCTCGAAGTCCAGCTCGTGACGGCGGGTGTGCCAGGCCTGGCAGAAGGCCAGGACCGGCTCGATGCCCGAGAAGAGCTGGCGCTGGGGGCTGACGGGGAAGCCCAGCCGCTGGAGGAAGTCCAGGGCCAGTGAGTGGCGCTCCAGCCCGGGGTTCCCGGTTTCCAGGGCATAGGCCAGGAACCTCAAGGGGCGCCGGGCGGTCACGGCCGGATCCTTCTGGCGCAGGGAACCGGCGGCGGCATTCCGAGGGTTGGCGAAGATCTTCTCCTTCGAGCCGGCCTGCTCTTCGTTCATGCGCCGGAAATCCGGCCAGGACATGTAGACCTCGCCGCGCACCTCCAGCTCGTCGGGAAGGCCGGTGCCCTCCAGGACCAGGGGAATCGAACGGATGGTCACCGCGTTGTGGGTGATGTCATCCCCCCGGACCCCGTCCCCCCGAGTCGCGGCCAGGACCAGGCGCCCCTGACGATAGACCAGGCGCACAGCCAGGCCGTCGATCTTCAACTCGGCCAGGTAGTCGACCCGCTCGGGCAGGTCCTCCTGGTCCCTGGCCGTGGCCGAGAGCCCGGCCAGACGCCGGCGGACTCGACCGTCGAAGTCCCGCAACTCGCCCGCCGTGAAGGCATTGCCCAGGCTCAGCATGGGCACGGGGTGGACGACGCCCTGGAACTCGTCGATCGGACGCCCCCCCACGCGCCGCGTCGGAGACTCCGGAGAGACCAGCTCGGGATGGGTCTCCTCCAGGGTCTGAAGCCTGCGGAAGAGGGCATCGTACTCGGCGTCGCTGATCTCGGGAGAGTCCAGGACGTAGTAGCGATGGTCGTGGCGACGGATCTCCCGACGCAGGTCGTCGATCTCCCGGACCACTTCAAAGGAAGCCATGTTCGGCTTTTCGCGTTCCCCCGATAGCTCCCTCCGACCAGGCCTGGCGTCACTTCACGGGAATCTTGCCATCGAAGATGTTCAGCCCCCCCACTCGAACCACATCCACCCGGACCACGTCGCCCCGAGCCTGGGCGGGAGCCGCCTGGTCCCGGGCCAGGCCCAGCACCAGGCACAAGGCGATGATGGTCAACACGAACCTGGTATAGGCATCGACCTGCATTCCAGATCTCCCTTCAACCTCTCGAACCGGATCTGTTGCCCCCCTTCCACTCTGCCACGGACCCCTGACAGGAGACGTCAGGGGGCGGAGCCCGAGGATCCAACAAGAAAAAACTCGGGGGGCGGAGCCTGAGGATCCGCCTCCCGAGTCGGGTCGGGTGGGTGGGGTGGAGATGTCGTCCCTCGCTGCAAGGGGTCAACCGGCCAGGCGGCCAGAACGACCTGCGGGGATCCCGAAACCTGTTCCTGAGGATCCTCTGGCGGGGCTATCTTCTGTTGGCGTTCTGCCCGAAGCGGGGGTCCCCGACCATGAAGGTCCGATCATGGAGGCGGTACTGAAAGGGGATGTCCAAGACCTGCAAGGCCTGGCGAAGATCCACCATGGTGACCCCACCGTGGCGTGCGGTCTGCAAGGCCTGTCCCTGCGAGCGCACGGCCAACTCCAAGGGGTTGGCGTCGCAGGTCCTGGTCGCGCCGTCTGCGGTTTCCAGACACCACCCCAGCAGGTTGTGCTGTCGCGGAGAGCCCAAGGCCTTCCCGAAGGACTCGATTCCCACGTAGGGGCGTTCACCCACGAAGGCCCATTCTCCCTGGAACGGAACCCCGTTGACCACAATCATGACGTCGTGGGCCGACACCCGAGCCTGGGCTGGGGCAAGCAGTCCGCCCAGGGCCACCAGACAGGTGACCAGCAGCAAGAAGGTTCGCTTCACAGGATCACTCCTTTCGATCTGCGGGTTGCGTCTCTGAACCCGGTGGCCTTCGGCACCCTTCCGGCGTTCCCCTACCCGGACCGAAGTCGCCCTTCCTCACCCGCAGGGGTGCACCTCTCGGCCTGGAATGGAGGCGCCCCATGGACCCCTTCCTGCTGACCGATCCTCGGCTCGCGTTCATCGCCCTGCTGGCGGGCGTGGTGGCGATGCTGACCACGCTGAACGTGGCGGCGCGACCGGCCGCAGTCCGGACCGGACAGGTGGCTCTGGCCCTGGCGGTCTCGTCCATCTTCTTCATGCTCACCCGCTTCGCCAACCTCTTCTACCTGCCGATCCTGGCCACCTACGTGGACACGGCGGTGCGGACGGGGCGCGTGGACGTCCTGTATGGCCAGATTCAGTGGGTCGTGATCGGGGCTGCGGCAGGGGCCTTCCTGTCCTGGATCCTGCTGCCGACTTTCGTCGCCGTGTACGAGGCTGGAATCCGGGCCGTGCAGGACAACGGGTCCATGGTCCGGGTTCTCCTGGGCGTCTGGACCCCCCGTGGAGTCCGCTCGCTTCTGAGCTGCCTGCGCAGTCCCATGGTCCTGGTTTCCTGGAGTCGTGGGGGCCGCAGACTTCCGCTCGACTTCCTGGTATGGAACATCGCGGCCAGCGCCGTGTGGACCGTCGGGGCCTTGTGCGCCCTGCACGTCAGCGCCCTTCTCCCCCGATTCGAAGCCACGGCAGTGCTCCTGTCGGGACTGGTCAATGCCTTCGCCGCCATCGCCTTCACCCTGTTCGTGGACCCCAAGGCGGCCGTGATCACCGACCAGGCGGTCAAGAAGGTCCGGCCCGAGCAGGACGTCCTGTCCATGAGCTTCTACCTGGGACTGGGGAACTTCATCGGAGGCCTGCTGGGTCTGGCGGTCCTGCCCCTGGGAGTGGCGATGATCCGGGCGGGGACGGTCTACCTGGGCCAGGGCGGAGCGGGGTTTGCCGACAGCCTCTGGGCCCTGGTGGCCCTGAACGCCCTGGTGACCCTGCTGGCTTCGACCACCGTGGCTTCCCGCGTCTCGGCAGCCATCACCCGCAGCGTCGCCACGGCCCTGGCGGTCTACAACTTCTTCTTCCTGGTGACCCGACTGGCCCAGCAGGTCTACGCCCCGGTCCTGGGTTCGGTCCGCGACAGCGTGGTCCGCGGCCAGGCCTCTCCCGAATCGCTCCTGGGGATGTTCCGCTGGGTGATCGCCGGCGCCAGCCTGGGCATCCTGGCGGGCTGGCTCCTGATGCCGACCTTCGTCGAGATCTACAATCGCGCCGTGGCGGCCCTGGACCGGCGCCATGGCTCGACGCTGGGCCTCCTGCTGGCCATGGTCTCCCCCCGGAACTGGCTGGCCATCCCCCGCTGCATGCGACTCCCCTCCAACTTCGGAGTCACCTTCCAGGACCTCCGGGTTCTCCCCAAGGGCTTCCTGATCGGCAATATCCTGGTGGTGGCCATCCACACCATCGGGGTCCTGGCCGCCATCTACGCGGGCGCCCTGCTCAGCTCCAGCCTGGCCCGGACGGCGACCCTGCTTTCCTCGGTCATCAACGGCGTGGCCACGATCCTGGTCAGTGTGGTGGTCGACCCGACCATGGCTCGCATCACCGACCAGGCAGCCTTGGGCCAACGACCCCTGCGGCACGTCCACGCCATGTCCGTCTTCCTGGTTGCGGGCATGCTGGTGGGGACGCTGCTCTCGCAGGTCTTCTTCGTGCCAGCCGCCAACATCATCGCCCTGGGTGCCCGACTGCTGGACTGGGTCTTCCAGACCCTCTGAGGGGCCTGACCTGCGCGGACAAGGGTGGACTCAGTCGGGTCGGGTCTCGAGATAGAAGCGTTCGAACTCCATCATCGGGCCGGAGGCCGACTGCGCCATGGCCAACCCCTGCTCCAGACCGGGCCCGGCCAGGTCCTGCATCCCGGCCCGGATCTCGCGAAGCCCTTCGCCCAGGCGCCGTTGTCCTTCCTCGAAGGCTCGTCGAGCCGCCTGGTAGACGTCGTGATACTCTGGCGGAGTCTGCGAAGGCAGGGGCTCCATGTGGGTGAACTGGTGCCAGGTCGCCATCAGCAGGGACTCCATCTCGTCCAGCAGGCCCCCCAGCTCCCACTCGCTCACGTTTCCGGCACGATATCCCTCGACCGCCTCGCCCAGACGAACCAGGTTGGGGTATTGAGGGGAAACCGTCTCCTCGGCAGCCACCATGTCGAGGCGCGAGGTCTCCAGATCGGACTCGGCGGCCAGGCGGGGCAGCGCCCCCTGGCACCCCGTACAGAAGCGAGCCGAAACGGGGTTGGATGCCCCGCAGCGGGGACAGGGTCTCTCCTCCTCGCGCGTGGCGGCCTCGTGCAGGGCTTGTTGGACGCCCACAATCTCGACGCCGGCCTGTCGGATCTCCTCCAATGCAGGCAGAATCGGCTCTTCGTCGGCAGCCTCCAAGGCCGCGTGCACCACCTGAAGGGCTACCTCCTGGCGGTCCAAGGCCTGTTCCAGGCGGGGACGCTCGACGGCCAGCACCGCCGCCTCGCGGGGTGACGGTTCCAGGGCCTCCAACCATTCCCGCAGGACCCGGTGCCCTCCCTCAAAGGTCTCCAGCCTCCGCCGAAAGCTCTCCTCGGGCAGACGCCCCCTCATCCAGGCCCGGCCTACCCGGCAGACCTCGTGAACCGCCCAAATCTCCGAGAACCTCTCCTGGGCCTCGTCCTCAGCCTGCAAGCGGGCCAGCCCTCTGCAGACGGTCTGCACGGCGTCGCGGGCCTCTTCCTGAAGCTCGCGCACGGCTCCCGAATCGTGACGATCGAAGGCCTCGTGAAGCCCACGCATGGACTGCTGCAGCCAGCCGAAGGCACCGGAGATTTCGGGCACCACCTCGCGCGAGAGCGCGGTCTCCTCCCTGAAAGGCAGGCCCTCCAGGAAACCCTCGTGCATCCTGCCCAGCACCTGGTCTACCCGAACCAGCAGGTCGCGGGCCCGGGTCGGGCCAGCGCTGCCGTCCAGGTAGCGCTGAAGCTCGCGGGTCAGGTCGTTGAAGACGGGCAGATCCGTGAGGTCCGGATCGCCTTCCTGATCAAAGCCGGGTCGCATACCTCAGACTTTTCCGGTCTACCCGGATTCCCCTTCCCAGGTTGCCCGCGGAGGTCCAAGGCGAGGCTGGCCAGAATGCTCGTCTGCCCGGGAATGAAAGGCAGCCGATGGAATCCTGCGACCCCGACGACCCCTGCCAGACCTCCAAGACCCTACCCCAGAGGCTACGTTTGAGGGGGCCGCATTCAGGACGCCGCTGGGTGCTCGTGCTGAGCCTGGTGCTGCTGGCCTGGTTGGGCAACAGTTACCCGGTCGAGCTGCTCTTCGGCCTGGATCTGCTCTTTGGCACTGTCAGCGCACTTCTGGCGGGTGCCCTCTTCGGCCCCTGGGTGGGCACCGCCACGGCGGCGGTGGGGGCCCTGCCGACCGTGGCCCTGTGGAACCATCCCTGGGGTGTGCTCCTGCTGACCCTGGAAGTGGCCTTCGTGTCCACCCTCCGATGGCGCCATCCGGTGCCGGTGGTCCTGCTGGACGCCCTGTTCTGGTGCGCCCTGGGGGCCCCCCTGCTCTACGCGCTGGCTTCGGGCCCCATGCACCTCAGCCCGGGAAGCGCCAGTCTGCTGGCCCTGAAGAACCTGGTCAACGGCATGCAGAACGCAGCGCTGGCCTCGCTGCTGGCCAGCTTCCTACCCCTGGATAGATGGGCCCGGTGCCCCCGCAAGACCCTCTCGGTCACCCTGCCCGGTGTGGTGCTGAACTTCGCCGTGGTGGCCGTGCTGGTGCCCGTCCTGCTCCTGCTGGCTTCCGAAAGCCAGCGCTCCTGGATCGAGGCCCGAAGGGAGGCCGCCGATCTCCAGGAGCTGCGCTCGATGAGCATCGCCAGCAACCTGGAGAACTGGCTGGACTCTGGACAGAAGGCCCTGGACGCGCTGGCCTCCCGCCCTCCCCTGGACCCCCGCGATCTCCAGACGGCGGCCGAGGTCCTGCAGCGCACCCTGGCAAACCTCGAGGGCCTCTTCTGGGAGGAATCTCCGGGGAACCTGGTCACCCTCCTCCCGAGACCGAACCGGGGAGGCCCGGTGGAGATGGAGGTCGACCTGGCGCGCCTGGTGGCCGAGGGCCTTCCCGAACTCCCCAGAATCCTGTGGACGCCGGGGGGAGTGGGATCCCGGGTTGAACCCCTCCTCCTTCTGTCCAGCCAGGCTTCCAAGACGGGTCGGGTCCTGGGCACCTTCGGCCTCGGGAACCTGGCCGGACGGCTGCGCCGAGCGGCTCCGCGCCCCTTCGAGACGATCACCCTGCTGGACGGACAATCCCGCGTTCTGGCCAGCACCTCCCCCCATCGGCAGCCCTTCAGCCGCTTCGACCTCAGCGGCCACACCCCGGCGGACAGCCTCCAGCAGGGCGCCTATTGGATTCATGCGCATTCTCCAGAGGGCCTGCGCGAGCTGGGCGCCACCACCCTGATGAGGGTCCAGGCCCTCTCGCCACAACCCGGCCTGACCCTGGTCCTGGAGACGGACCTGGCTCCCATCCAGGACCGCATCCGCTCGACCTTCACCCACAGCCTGGTGACCTCGCTGGGCTTCTCCCTCATCGCCGTAGTCCTGGTCTGGCTGCTCGGCGCCTGGATCGCCCAGCCTGTGGGCCGACTGGCGGCCGCCTCCAGCGACCTTCCTTCTCGAATCGAAAGCGGGCGGCTTCCCCCTGCCTCCAGGAGCCCGATCTGGGAGTTCGAGGTCCTCTCGCGCACCTTCGACGACATGGCCCGAGAACTGCGCGCCCGCTTCCAGGCCCAGGCGGAGCAGAACCAGGAACTGGCCCGCGTCAACCAGGTCCTGCTGGAAGAGAAGAGCCAGCGCCAGGCCCTTGAGAAGCAGATGCGCCACACCCAGCAGATGGAGGCTCTGGGGCTCCTTGCCGGAGGCGTAGCCCACGACTTCAACAACCTCCTCGCGGCCATCCTGGGCTCCGCGGAGGTCTCGGGCGCCGGTCTGCCGCACGACCACCCGGCCCGGGAGGGCCTCGATCAGATCCGAGCCTCGGCCCTCCAGGCCAGGAACCTGGTCCATCAGATCCTGACCTTCAGCAATCCGGCCCCACGTTCCGGGCAACCCATGCCCCCGCAACCCGCGCTGCAGGAAGTCTGTGGCTTCGTGCGCTCAGCTCTGCCAGCCACCGTCCGATTCGAGGTCCGACTGGCCGAGGAGGTCGGCCTGGTGGACTTCACGCCAGGAGACCTGGCGCGAGTCCTCATCAACCTGGCCAGCAACGCCGAGAATGTCCTCCGAAACCAGGGCGGCGGGGCCCTGTGCATCGAGCTCGACCAGGTCCACCTGGATCCCGGCCAGGTCCAAGACCTGCAGTTGGGGTCGGCAGGCCCCTTCGCCCGGATCCAGGTCTCCGATTCGGGCCCGGGCATCCCCCCCGAGGTGATCCCGCACCTCTTCGAGCCCTTCTTCACCACCCGAAGTGATGGAACCGGCTTGGGGCTTCCGGTGGTGCGGGAGATCGTCCGAGGGCACGGTGGTGCCGTCCAGATTCTCAGCACGCCCGGCCAGGGGACCTGTGCCCGCGTCTTCCTGCCGATCGTCGCAGAGGCCCCTTCCACCCAGCCTCCCGAGCCCTGTGCCCACCTTCCCGGAGACCCGCCTGGGGGCAGCGAGCGAATCCTTTTCGTGGACGACGAGCTTCCGCTGGTCCGCCTGGGCCGCCTGACCCTCCAGCAGTTGGGCTACCAGGTCGAGGCCTTCCAGGATCCCCGACAGGCCCTGGAGAGGTTCCGCCAGGAGCCGGAGGCCTGGGACCTGCTGGTCAGCGACCACAGCATGCCGGGGATGAGTGGAACCCGACTGATCCGGGAAATGCGCGCCCTGAACCCGGATCTCCCGGTCCTGATCTGCACCGGCCTGGGGCACGAGGACTGCCAGGAGGAAGCCCGAGCGCTGGGCCTTCAGGAAATCCTGATCAAACCGGTTCCGATTCCGGAACTGGCCCTGGCCATCCGCCGAGCATTGGAGCGCCACGCCTGAGGTTCAAGGCCGGCGTCGAACGGCAGGCTCCTGACCTAGACAATCCCGCCACCTTGCGTGAAGATGGATTAAACCCACCTCGGGCCCTCATGAGCACGGGAGAAGGAGTTTCAGCATGTTTGCCTCGGGCGGCTTCAACAACCTCAACATGATGGCCGGAATGCCAACGACAACCGGGATTCCGACGGGCAACGATCCGGGCTTCATGGCCGGGCCCAATGGTCTCAACGACGTCATGAAGCAGTTGGACCAGATGTTCAGCAAGCAGATGAAGTCGATGAACGACCTCCTCAAGAAGATGCTGGGCGATGCCAAGAACGGGAACGCCACCTCCGGCATGTTCCCCTGCATGGATCTGAGCGGCCAGATGGAATCGGTCATGAAGATGGGCGGCCTGACCAACCAGATGATCGCCAAGGTGGCCTCCATGGTGACGCCAGAGGCTTCGCTGGCCGCCCTTGGTGGGTTCAACGGCCTCAGCCAGGGTGGTTCGGCTGGCACCGTCAGCGCCGCTTCCCTGGGCAACGGCACCGCCTGGGGCCGCTCGTTGGCCTCCGACGCCCTGAATCACTCCGTCAAAGGACCGGGTGGATGGTGCTACAAGTACGTGGCCCAGGCCCTGGCCCGCCACGGCGTCAGCGTCCACGGCGGCAGTGCCTACATGGCGGCCGACCAGTTGGCCACCAAGAAGGAATTCCGTGAGGTCAATGTCAGCCAGGCCGACCTGAAGAAGCTCCCGGCCGGCGCCATCGTGGTCTGGAACAAGGGCAACGGCCATGTCCACGGCCACATCTCGATCTCCCTGGGGGACGGGCGGGAGGTCAGCGACCTGGTCCGCAACCAGACCACCAACTACGGCACCTCCTACCGCGTCTTCCTGCCCAACAAGTAGTGCCTGCCCCCGCCTTCAACCCGGTCCAGGACTGGCAACTTCGAGTTCTGCCGATGCAGGTCTTCGTGCCCGCCGAGCTGCCAGAAGGTTTCCTGGTCCAGTCCGTCGTCGCCGAGGATTCCCCGGACTGGGGGGCCTCCTACCAGATCGTCTTCGAAGGCCCGGAAGGGGCCGAGTTGACCGTGCAGGGAACCGTCAACGGTGTGGGCGACGTCTTCCGAGGCCAGTCCCGCCAGAAATTCCAGAACCCCTGGCTGGGGCAGGGGCTCATGGAGTTCTACGAGCCCGACTCGGAAGAACCCGTGGACTTCCACAGCCACTGGCTCCAGACGGGTCCCGAGACCCCTTTCCACTGTCTGTCGGGAAAGGGCCTGGAGCCCGAACAGGCCCTGCACCTGGCCGAAAGTCTGGGTCCCCGGCAATAGCCTCCAGGGTCAGGTGGAATCGAAGCCCGGCGCGGTTCAGCCCCGCCGGGCTTCTTCATGCGACATGGTGACCGTGATCCCGGGAAAGATCACGGTCACGTTCTGGGAATCGACGGCCTTGACCACGCCATTGCCCCAGCGGGGGTGACGGACGCGGTCTCCGCATCCTTTGGGCTGAGGCTGGGCCTGGGCCGAAGGTGCCGAGGTCTGCAGAAAATCCTGTTTGAGGGTGCGCTGCTTGCCACCCTCGAAGAGGACCGTCACCAGGTCGCGCTCGACACCTTGGACGGTTCCCTGGCCGAAGACCTTGTGGGTCACCGGGGTCCCCACAGGGAAACGGCCGGCCACCTCGGCCTCCCTCTCGGCCCGGGGGCCGGCTCGGACCGAGCCCATCTCAGCCGCCCGCGTCCGTGCGGCTTCGCCCCGGGCCGTCTGGACTCGGGGAGCGGGCGCCGCCACCGGGCGAGAGAAGGCCGGACGCCTCGCCCCGGAGGCCCCGGTCGCGCCGCTCCATCGCCCGGAACCGATGGCCGGGCCCTCGTCGTCCAGGTAGCGCCCCGAACCCAGGGAAAGGTCCGGAGCATCCAGGAGTTCCTCGGGAACCTCCTTGAGGAATCTCGAGATCCGGCGAGGCAGACGCAGGCCGCGCATCTCCCGCGAGCGGGCCCAACTCAGGAAGAGCTGCTCTCGCGCCCGGGTGATCCCCACGTAGCACAACCGGCGCTCCTCCTCCATCCCCGAGTCCCCCTCCTCGAGGGCACGCAGGTGCGGGAAGGTCTCCTCCTCCAGTCCGGCCAGGAAGACCACCGGGAACTCCAGACCCTTGGCGGTGTGCACGGTCATCAAGGTGACCCGGTCGACAGCCTCCTGGTAGGTGTCCTGGTCGGACAGCAGCGAAACCTGGCCCAGGAAGGCCTGCAACGGAGACTCTTCGTCGCCCGCCCCCTGATCGAACTCGCCGGTCACGTTCAGGAGTTCCTCGAGGTTCTCCAGACGAGCCTGGGACTCGACCTTGTCCTGGGCCTCGGTCTCCAGGGCGCTGCGATAGCCGCTCTGGCTGATCACCTCCACCACCAGCTCGGTCACCCCGACCCGTTCGGTCCCCACTCGCCGCATCAACGGTCCCATCCAGGCCTTCAAGGCCTGCATCCTCTCGGCCGCCTTGCCCCGCACCCCGGCCTCGCTCGCGCGCCCCAGGGCGGCGAAGACGGGGATCCCGCAGGCCCGAGCCAAGGACTCCAGCCTTTGAACGCTGGTGTCTCCGACGCCCTCGGTGCAGTCCAGGATCCGCCGCAGCGAGATCGCGTCGGCGGGATTGGCCAGAAGCCGCAGATAGGCCAGGACGTCCTTGATCTCCTTGCGCTCGTAGAAGCGCAGCCCCCCGACGATGTCGTAGGGGACCCCTTTGGAGTTCAGGGTCTCCTCCAGAAGGCGGGACTGGGCGTTGGTCCGATACAGAACCACCATGTCCTGGAAGGAACGCCCCTGCTCGTGCAGCCGCTTCATCATCCCCACCACGAAGTGGGCCTCGTCGCGACCGTCCGCGGCTGAGAAGACCCGAGGCAAGACCCCCTTCCCCTGGTCGCACCAGAGGTTCTTGCCTTTGCGCCCGGTGTTATGCCGGACCAGGGCGTTGGCCACGTCCAGAATCGACTGGGTCGAACGGTAGTTCTGCTCGAGCTTGACGACCCGTGCCTCGGGGTAGTCCTGCTCAAAACGCAGCAGGATGCTGAGGTCCGCGCCCCGGAAGCCGTAGATGCTCTGGTCGTCATCGCCGACCACGCAAAGATTCCGCCGCCGCGAAGCCAGCATCCGCACCAGCTCATACTGGACCGGATTGACATCCTGGTACTCGTCGATCAGGACGTAGGCGAGCTGCTCTTGAAACTGCTCGAGAAGATCGGAGTGCCCTTGGAACAACTCGACGGTCCGCACCAGCAGATCGTCGAAGTCCAAGGCGCCGCTGGCCTTCAGGCGCTCTTCATACAGTTGGAAGGCCTGGCCCACGTCGCGCTCCAGGGGGTTGCTGGAATGGACCAGACGATCGGCACCCACCAGGTGGTTCTTGGAGTGGCTGACCCGAGAGAGCATCGAGCGAGGGGGGAAGCGCTTCTCGTCGAGGTTCATCTGCTTGAGGACAGCCTTCATGACCACCAGTTGCTCGGACGAGTCGTAGATGGTGAAGCCCGCGGGGATCCCCAGACGCTCGCCAAACAAGCGCAGCCAGCGGCAGCACACCGAGTGGAAGGTTCCCAGGAAGGGGAAGCGGCCGGGCCCGCACAGGGACTCGATCCGCTGGGCCATCTCGCGGGCCGCCTTGTTGGTGAAGGTGACGGCCAGCAACTGATGCCGCCGGGCCAGACCCTTCTCCAGCAGCCAGGCGATGCGCCGGGTCAGCACCCGGGTCTTGCCGCTTCCAGCCCCGGCCAGCACCAGCAGGGGGCCCTCAGTCTGGGTGACGGCCTCGCGCTGGGGAGGGTTGAGGCTTTGAAGGATGGGATGAATGGACATGAAGAGCGGCAGTTTCTCCGGGCAGATCGCCGGTCCTGTCGAAGGCCCGTTCGCCTGAGACGAGGTCCCCGTTGAAGTGTCGACCCGACAAGGTGACCCCGAGGTTGCGCAGGATCCTCAGGACGGCGGGCAGGAAGATGACTGAAGCCAGCAGGTTGGCCCCCACGCCCGCAGTCATCACGAACCCCAACGTGGCAATCCCCTGGTGGTGGGCGGAGATCATGGTCCCGAAGCCGATCATGGTGGTCAGCGCCGACAGGCCGATGGCCGGACCGGTGGAGTGGTTGAAGACCCCGTCTGCGCCTTCCTCCTGGACCCGGTGCACCACATGCACCCCAAAGACCAGACCGATTCCCAGGATCAGTGGAAGGGCCAGGAAGTTCGCGCTGTTGAAGTCCACCCCGGCGTATCCCATGATCCCCACCATCCACAGCACCCCCACGGCCTTGGGGAAGATCGCCAGCAAGGCCACCTTCAGACTTCGGAAGTGCACCAGCAGCAGGACCCAGATGGCCACCAGGGCGTACCAACCCGCCTGCTCGTTGGCCCTGCGCAGCTCGTGGGTGTCGTAGTACATCACCACGGGCATCCCCACCACCCGCGGGTCCACCCGCTGCAGGCTGTGGACGAAGCGCTCCTGCGGGCCCCGCTCCCAGACGTTCTGGCGTGGGAAGACCCGCAACTGGATCAGGCCCGTCCGCCCGACTTCACGCACCTTCAGGACGTCTGGAACATCCTCCAGGGTCAAGGGCGGCTGGGCGACCTGGTCCTTCAGGAAGCCCAGCAACCCCTGCAGGTCCGCGAAGAAGTCCTTCTGGAAGGCGGTCAGCCCGTCCTCGATGGGCCCGGGCCCCATCCCCTCGAGGGTTGAGAAGAGACGATCCAATGCGACCTGGAAGCGGGCGGCCTCGCGACGGACCGTCTGGTCCTCCGAGCCGTTCAGGCTGGGCCAGGCCTCCCGAAAGGTGTGGTCCAATTCCATGAAGGAACCCGCCATGGCCCGCAGGTTGCGACCCAGGCCACCCTGGTCGGGAGTGGCTCGGGCCGGCTCGGAGACCAGGGCCATCTCGCGGGTGATCGCCTCCAGCAGGGGGCGCTTGGCCGGATAGCCGTCGGGGATCATCGGCACGATCGACTGGACGCTGGCCACCGTGGGAAGCTTCCGGAAGGCTTCGGTCAGGCGGCGGGCCTCGGCCAGGTCTTCAACCAGCGAAATCCCGAAAAGCAGCGAGTGCTCGCTGGAGTTGATCAGGTGCATCTCGGTCTGCACCGAGCTCAGTCCCCGGGCCTGCAGGTTCAACAGGTTGTAGTCATAGCGGACGTGCCGGGCTTCGAAGAAGCAGACCACCGAAAAAAGAACACACACCGAGGCCACGATCCAGGGATGGGACAGCCATGCTCGTTCCATCCTGGCCAGGGTCCGGTACTGGCTGATGCCCGTGCCCACAGCGCCCCCGAACCAGCGGTGCTGGAGGAAGAGCAGCGCGGGGAGCACCGTGACCATGGCGATGTAGCAAAGAAGGATGCCGGTCCCTGCAATGGTTCCCAATTCCGCGATGCCGATGAAGTCGGTCAGGTTCAGGACCCAGAAGGCCACCGCCGTGCTGCCCGCCCCGGTCAGGTTCTCGACCCCGGTCCCGGCCAGGGTGACCTTCATCGCCTCCAGGGGCTTCCACCCCTTCGCCAGTTCCTCATCGTAACGATAGATGAAGTGGATCCCAAAGTCGATCCCCAGACCGATCAGGATCGTGGTGAAGGTGACCGTCAGCAGGTTCAGGTGTCCGACGACCAGGGTGGTGAAGCCCATGGTCCAGGCCACGCCCAGGACCAGCGTGAAGACTGCCATCAGGGGGCGGTACAGTTCGCGGAAGGACAAAGCGAAAACCAGGGCCACGAAGACCAGCGACAGAAGCGAAGAGCGCGTGGAGTCCTGGGTGGAGGAGTTCCCCTCGTCGGTATCCAGGACCGGTTCCCCCGTCAAAGCGACCCGGACCTGGGGATGGCTGCGCTGGACGCCAGGAAGGATCTCCCGGATTCGGCGCACCGCGAAGGGAATCGCCTCATTGCCCGCTCCTCCCGCCTCAAGGGCAGGCCGGGCCAGCAGCAGGTGGATTCGTCCATTCGCAACGGTGTTATAGAAGACCGTCTGGCCAACCGCCTCCAGTTCCTGGGGAGCCTGGTCCGCCTCGGCGGCCTGCCCGAAGAAGGCTGCCGCCCAGGGTGAGTTGTACTCGTACCTCCCCCGGGTCTCGAGGCTCACCAGCAACTGGCCCAGAGCTTCATTCAGGAAGGGGAGGATCTCGGCCAGGGAGCTGGCCGGGTCGCCCCCGGTCCCGACCTCCCCAAAACTGTCCAGCAGACCCGACATGTCCTTCGAGCACGACAGCGAATCGAGAAGTGGGCGGCTTTGGGCCAACTCACGAGACAAATGCTCGAGGGTCGCCAGGTCCAGGTAGTGCAGGGCGTGGGTCCGCAAGAAGGCGAGTTCAACCTTCTCGAAGACGTCGCGGAACGTCTGGGGTTCGGCACGCAGGCGGCCGGCCAGGTCATCCAGGAAGGCCCTGCGGTCCTCAGGAGTCCCGCCCTCCACCACCACGACCATGTCCTCGGCATTGGGGAACTGCTCGACGTAGCGATCCTGGTTTGCCTGCAGTTCAGGAGAACGACGGATCAGGTTGGCGCGGTCGGCATCAAACTCGAGGTGATTCCAGGTATAGACGCCCGAGCCCAGGGCCAGCAGGGTGCCCAGGACCAGGATCAGGACCGGGAACCTCCAGGCCAGATCGGCCAGGGCCATCAGGGCCTTGGCAACCCTGGAGGTCGCAACCGGAGGAGATGGGCGCATCGGATTGGAGGAAGTCGTCATGATCTGCAAGCCCACGATCGGCCCGACGGGGGAGTCCGAAGCCACTTCACCAACTGACTCGTGCCTCTCAGGGTGCCGAAACCGAACCCCAGGAAGCCTGAGATCCAGAGGCGTCCGCGCTCAGGGTGACGGCGACCACCCCCGCGAAGATCAGGAGGGTTCCGAGCCAACGCAGGCCTGAGACCCTCTCACCCAGGAAGGGGCCGGCCAGAGCGGCGTTCAAGACGTAGGTCAGGGCAGTCATCGGCAAGGCCAGCGACAGGTCGGCCCAGGACAGGACGGAGAGCCACAAGAAGAAGAAGGTTGCGGCCAGGAAGATGCCGACCCAGACCTTCCAGGCCGAGAAGACCCGCACCCCGGTCCGCCACAGCGAGCCCAGACCCGTGATCCGGATCTCTCCGACTGCCCGCATGCCCTGGGACATGAAGATGTCTCCGACGGTGGCTGCAAACACCGCCAGGAGCATGAGGCCCAGGGTCCGGAAGAGCGGGGTGTCGGTGAAGGCAAAAGAATCAAGCATAAGGAACGTCAGGCGGACCTCGTTTATTCGCCAGAGCCGCCGACCGACCCTTCCTCAGGATTCGAAAAATCGAAACCGGAAAGGGAGGAGCCGCGGCCCCGGCCTCAAAAGCACCGACTGCGCACCGAAAGCCCCCATTCGGCCCGGAGCGTGAATCCGGTCCTGCCCTCTCCAGAGAAGAGGATCCAGGCCCGGCTTCCTGCAATTATGTCTCGTTGCCCTGGCCAGCGCCTCCCAGAGGTCTGAAGTCGCGAGAGCCGGGGATTGAGCCTTGCGAGGTATGCTCGGGATGCGACTGCGGATCTCCATGTTCCTGGCCCTCTGGGCGCTGATCTCCCTGGGTGTCAGCCATGCCCAGGGAGGCGACCCGGCGGGCTCGGCTCCCGCAGCCCAGAAGGCGCTCCTGCTGTTGCAGGTTGAGGTTGCCGGAACGATCCGAAGCGGATCGGCCGTGATCGTCAAGAGCGGCCCCGAAGCACTGGCCCTGACCAGTTATGAGGCCGTCCGGGGCGCGGCCGCCATCCACGCCCTGGTTCCGGGGCGGGGTCTGGTGATGGCCCACCTCGACAAGTTTGCCCCGGAAGCCAACATGGCCCTGTTGAAGATCTCCGTCGCCGATCTGCCTTCGGCCAGACTCGGAGACTCTGAACTCCTCCGCCCCGACGACCCGATCGAGATGATCACCGCGGCCCCCGTGGAGGAGGGCAATCTGGCAACGGCCATGACTCCCCTCCTCCGCCGCGGCAAGATCGGCAACATCCTCAACCGCCCTGGGGGCACGGTCCTGCAACTGCTCTTCGACGCCGCCTTGACCGACGAGAGCACGGGCGCGCCGGTCCTCTCGACGAACTCCGGTGACGTCGTGGGGATCGCCCTGTCCCGAGCCAGCGCCGGCAACGATGCCGCCCGCACGGCCATCCCCGGCAACCTGGCCGCTGCCTTCGGGTACGACCTGGCGAAGGCCTCCGGCGCCACCGCCTCGGTGCGCGTCCTGGACGGTTCTCAAGCTCCGGTGGAGGGAGCGCCGGGCCAGCAGAAGGCTCCCTCAAACAGTTGGTTGGGCTACGTGATCGCCGTCTGCTGCGGCCTGCTGGTTGTGGGCATCGTCGCCGCGGTGGTCCTGCGGCGAGGGAAGAAGGTTCCCCCCTTCTCGATCCTGCCCCGACTTCCCGAGGGTGTCACCATGGCTTTCGTCGACTCCGAGGGCAACCTGCTGCTCATGGACCGCGACCCCATCCGGGTCGGCCGAGCTGCAGACAACGACTGGTCCTTCAACGACTCGTCGGTCTCGAACTACCACGCCCGGATCAAGAAGAACAGGCGGGGATCGGGCTACGAGGTCGAGGATCTGCGCAGCACCAACGGAACCTGGGTCCGTGAACGCAGGATCGGCGGGGCCGAGGTGATCGATCCGGGGACCAAGGTCCGCTTTGGGAAGATCGAAGTCCTCCTGATGACCCGCTCCCAATCGACCGGGTGAACGGTCCCAATCCGCCCGAAGGGGGCGGTTCGCTGCCGACCCGATTCGATGTCTTCCTGGCGGTTGCCGGACGCAGGTCCATCGGCACCGAGGCCTTGGCCCGGTCCCTGTGGCTGCCCGACGCGGACGCCCTGGAACCCCATCTGGAGGCCTTGATTGCCGATGGCCTGTTGCGCCGCGAGCACGACTCATACTTCCGAGCCCCCTCACCCCGGGCGGATCTGCTCTTCGGCACCCTCGCCTTTGCCCTGGCCTACGAGTACGACTACAACGCCTACCTGACCGACGAGCTGGTCGAATTCGTCCGGCGAACCTACCACCTGGACGTCTTCCTGGCTTCTGATCTCAAGCCAGAGGGGCTCTCCCGCCCGATCCTCGGACGCTTCCTGGAGAATGGCCTCCTGCTGGCCTTCCGCTACGAGCCTTTCATGGGTCGGTTGGTGAGAAATCCCTTCCTGGATGGGATCTGCGAGTTCCTGGAAGTCCGCCCCGTGCGCCGGATCTTTGGCCGCAAGGTCCGGCTGGACTCGGTGATCGGTGAGAAGTTCATGGCCATGCACCGCAAGGACCTCGAGCAGATCTCGCGGGCCAGTCGAATGCTCTTCCCGCCGGGTTGCCCCGAGCCGAACTTCAGCCCCTCCCAGGTCCAGAAGATCATCCGCTATGACCTGGTGCCCGAAAACCCCGACCTCTTCGACCCCCAGGTGGAACAGAGGTTCCAGGAGGCCGTGCAGCGGATGCACCAGCGGGTGCAGGAACGGGCCCCACTGGACCTGGAGATCCTGCGCGAGTATCACGGTGTGCTGATGCGCGGGGCCGAGTTCGCCGGAACCCTGCGAACCGCGGCGGTCCAGGTGCAGAACAACCCCTACTTCAAGACGGCGCCGCCCCGTCGGATCCCCGGGCTTCTCGAGAGCCTGGTGAGGGAGTATGCCCAACGCAGCCGCACCGTCTCCAACCTGCCCGAGGTGCTGGCCCTGGCGGCCTTCGTCTACAACGAGTTCATCCACATCCACCCCTTCGAGGACGGCAACAGCCGCACGGCCCGGGTGCTGCTGGCGCATGTCCTGCGCCAGCACGGGGCGGGCTTCGAAACGATCCCCAAGAGCTTCGATGTGCGTTTCCTCCAGGTCACCAAAGGCGCCCGCAAGAGGGACGACCGGGAGCTGCTGGAGCTTCTCAAGGAGATCCTGTTGGCCCGGCTCAACCGCGAAGAGATTCAGAAGGCGCGAGAGTTGAGCTGACCGGAGGACTCTTCGACCTCGTTTGAAGACTCCCACCGCAACCTCTCGGGGCCTGCCACCTCCCGCGCCACGAACCCTGCCTCCAGGGGAGGCCCCTCCGCCAGGGCCCACCGCCAGAAGGCAACGCTGAGCGAGCGCAGAGGCGCCATGAAGGGACGATGGTTCAGGCCCATCTCCGCAAAGGTCATGTGGTCGGCTCCTTCAAAGACCGCCTGCCAGGCTCGTCCTGACGTCAGAAGGGGGAAGACTCCAGCGCGATCCTCAGGGGGGCCTTCCAGGAAGGGACCGTGATCCCGGGTGCCCGTGACCAGCAAGATGGGCCGATCCAACCGAATGTGATCCTCGAGCGCAAAGAACTGCCCCGGCGTGGGAGGTGACATGGCCAGCAAGGCGCGCGGACGCGGATCCCGCAGGGAATGACGCGAGCCTGGGGACAGAGCCAGGGGAATCCCCCCCACCGCCATGGTGGTGACCGCCCCCAAGGAATGTCCCCCCAATCCAACCCTCCCCAAGTCCAGGCGAGAGTCCCGGGCCAGTTGGTCCAAGACGAAGGAAACGTCCAGCGGACGGGCCTGAAGCTCGGCGGGGTCGCGAACCATGACCTGCAAGGCCGCGCTGCGCCGCGGGCGAGGCAGGCGATTGAGTCGAGCCAAGGCTTCCGGACCGCTGCCGGGATGTTCCAGGACAGCCACCGCCAGGCCAGCCTCGGACCAGGCCCGAGCCAGGCCCCCGTATCCATCCCGGCTTCCCCCGAATCCGGTCGAGAAGACCACCAGCGGCCACGGCGGCGGAGTTCCGGTCCGTGGAGGATGGAAGCTGACGGGCACCTCTCGACGACGGACTGAATCGAACAGGTCCAGATGAAGAGATTCAGACACAGGGACCATGCTTCTTGAGCCTGGCCCCCGACCCCTGGACCCGAGTGCCGGGTGCGGACCGGTCTGCCTGGAAGGTGATCACAAGAATTTAACAAAGCCGCCCTAGTCGCTCGACACGAAGAGCGTGAACATGAAACTGAAGATACCGGTGAAGGAGATACCGCAATGAACATGTACGGCATGCAGTCCACCCCCCCGCCGATGCCCCCGGAGCGCAGCAAACTCGCCCAGGCGGCCCCTGGAATCGGCGGAATCCTCGGCGGCATCGCCGGCGCCGTGATCGGCACCATCATCTGCCCGGGTGTGGGCACCATGATCGGCGCTGGCCTCGGTGGCAGCCTCGGCGGCGGCATCGGCTCCCTGTTCAAGATGGGTGACGACGCCAAGAAGTCCAACATGTACAACCAACAGATGGGCGATTACTCGCAGGTCCGCCAGCAGGAGCTGCAGCAGTACATGCAGTCCATGATGATGTCCAGCATGGGCGGGTTGCAGATGCAGGGAACGATGATGCCCCAGATGGGTGGCATGCAGATGATGATGCCCCAGATGGGGATGGGCTTCTAGGTCGACATTCCCAGCGGCTTCTCCCGCCTTCAAAGTAGGATCCCCGCCAGGGGGTCACGAAACCCGGCCACGGCGCGCTTGAGCCAGTGACCGGCGCGCGCCCCGCCCGTGACGACTTTCCGTCCGTGCGGAGCGCGTCGTCTTTTTAACCCGAAGGAGACGAGCCATGCAACCCCAAGGCCCCACCCCGTCCCAGCCCACCAACGAGTTGTTCCAACTTCTGGCCGATGTGGCCGAAGGCCGGCGGATGGCGGCCGAGGTTGAGGAGGTCCGTTCGGCTCGCAGAGCCCGGGTGGAGCTCATCCTCCAAGACTTCCGCCGACGCAGCCAGGGCCAGGCCCCCCACGAAACCCAGCAGGTGGAGGCGGCCTTCGAGGCGCACTTTGCTGCCTTGGAGCAGGTCGCCGAGGCCCTCGCCCTTCCCGAAAGGCCGCGCGTCGAGCAGGCTGCACGGCAGTTGGCCGAGACGGCTTGCGAGGTGGACCGTGCCCTCCGGGCCTTCGACTGGGCCGACATGACCTCCGGTGAAACCCCTTACCCCCTCCTCAACCTCCTGCGACGCCTGCGCGACACGCTGGGCCAGCCGGGACACCCCCGTGCCCAGGAGATGGTGGCCTGGAGCCGCCCCGTCCTGGAACAGGCGACTCGGACCACGGCCTCAGACGCCCGCCTGGCCCCCCTGGCGGCGGCTTTCGAACGGGCAGTCCAGGCCCTGGAAGCGGGGGGAACCAACCTGTTCCCGGAAATCGTCGGAGCCTGTTCGCAGTTGGAGACCGCCCTTCTGGAAGAACCGGCCGCTGCTCCGCCTCCCTCCTCCTGGCTGGAGGCCGTGCTGATCTCGGGAAGGGCCTATTCTGAAGGCGAGATGCCCGAAGAGATGGTCACCGAGGCCCTGGATGCCCTGGAAGATCGCCTGGTCGTCGCCTACCAGGAATTCGAAAACGCCGTTCTGGAGAACGCCACCTCGGGGCAACGCGTCCAAGAGGAGGTCACCCGGAGCCGGGATCTCTTCGCGCGGCTCAACGAGATCCTCGAGGCCATCCGGGCCGACCTGCAGACCTGCGCCGACCTGCCTCGGCTGCTCGACTCCCTCGAAGAGATCGGGCGCGCCCTGCATGAAGCCCAGAGGTTCTTTGATGAGACCGAGTCCCAGGCGGGGCAGTTCCCCTGCCCCCGCTGCGGCCAGCTCAACCTGCCCGGTTCCCGCGTATGCTCGGCCTGCGCCGCCCAGTTGCCCCGGCTGGAGCTGACCCCGGCCCCCACCGAGCTGCCGACCAGCCAGGACCTGCACTCCCAGAACATGTTCGAGATCGCACAGGCCGCCGAGAAGGCCGCCACGGGTGCGATCTCCTCCGAACAGTTTGCCGGCTACCTGCGCTGGGGCTTCGAGTTGGCCCAGCGTGGGCGCGAGGCCCTGGACCGAATCCCGCCGGAGACCATGCAGAACGACGAGGCACGCGCCCTGGCCGAGCAGACCCGAGAGGGGATCAACGAGATCCAGACGGGCCTGGAAGAACTCACCTCCTGGACCCGCGGCCTGGGCCAGGACTTCTATCGAGCCGGAACCCGTCGCATCCTGCGCGGAGGTCAGAAACTGGTGGCCGTCCAGAAGGCAGCAGACTGATACGCCCCCCTCCGTGAAAAACCAACGCATCGGCGAAATCCTGGCGGGTCGGCTCCGAATCCTGGAGCCCCTGGGAGAGGGGGCCATGAGTGCCGTCTTCCTGGTGGAGGATCTCCACCTTCCCGGGGCCCGCTGGGCCGTCAAGGAGTTCCTGGAATCGTCGGTTCCCGACCGGGATCGCGACATGGCGCTGCGCCTCTTCCAGCGTGAGGGAGAGATCCAGGCCTCCCTGAGCCACCCCGGCTTGCCTCGAGTGCTATGGCGCTTCTCCCAGCCCGGAGGACGTCACTATCTGGTCATGGAACGAGTCCACGGCGTGCCCCTCGAGCAACTACTGTCCGGTCGCCTCCGCCCGCTCCTCCCCCACGAGGCCCTGCCCATCGGCCTTCAGGCGACCCATGTCCTGGAGTACCTGCACCAGCACGACCCGCCCGTGGTCTTTCGGGACCTCAAACCCTCCAACCTGATGGTCTCCCCCCTGGGTCGAGTGCGCTTCATCGACTTCGGCATCGCCCGCTACCACCACTCCCCCTCGGCCAAGGACACCCAAGAGCTTGGGACGCCAGGCTTCTGCGCCCCCGAACAGTATCACGGGCAGAGCACCCTCCAGAGCGACCTCTACTCGTTGGGGGTCACCCTCTTCTTCACTCTGACCCTTCAGGACCCCCAGTCCTTCGGCTTCAATTTCCCCAAGGTTTCGCAGTTCCAATCCGTGCCTCCCATCCTGGAAGAGACCTTGGGGCGCTGCCTGCAACTGCGGCCTCAGGATCGACACACCTCAGCGACCGATCTGAGACTGGAGCTGGAGGCTGCCTTGTACCAATTGCCCCCGGTTCCGGCCGGGACCACGCGCGCCCTGGAAGGCCCCCTCTTCGAACTCTCCCAGCATGTCGAACGCGTTCCCAAGAGCAACTCGGCTCCCTTGTGGAGATTCTGGAGGGAATGGATGCTGCGGACCTTCAACCTGGACACCCTCTGGGCCGGCCGCTCTCGCCCGCCCCCCCCGTCCCCCTGACGCGGTCCAATGGACTATTCCTCGGTCGAATCCAACACGGCGCCCCGCAGGGCGTGCTCACGCGCCTGGTCCTCCAGGCCCATCTGCCAGAACAGACGCGCCGCCGCCAGGTGCAAGGTGGCGTCCTCAGGCTGCCGGCGCAGGGCTTCGCGGTTGGCCAGAAGAGCCTCGTTCAAGAGCCCCTGGTCGGCCAGATTGGCCATCAACAAGACCCATGCCGAAGAGTCCTGCATCTGGGCTGCTTCTCGGAAGGCCCGTCGCACCCGAACGCGTTCCGCACCCGGCAAGATCTGAATCTCGGCCTGTGCTGGTCCGGCGGGGCCCTTCGGCTGGACCGTCCACTGATAGCGCCCCGGTGGGATCGCCTCCGGAAGCTGCAGCACAGTCCCCTCGCACCAAGCAGACCAGACCTCCTGGCCCTCCCGGGCCAGGATCATGTGAACCGGCCCGGCGGCGGTCCAGGACAGGCGAGGCGGAAGGGCATACAGACGCTGTGCGGTCAAGCGCAGCGTCGAGACCGGAGGGGGCAGCACCGGTGCGCCTGGAGGTCCACCGGGCCCGGCGCCCGGGGTCGGAGGGGGTTGAATCTTGGGGGCGGTGGGACGCGTTGCCGCCGGAGCGGGCGCAGCCAGGGGCGGCCCGGCCGGCTCCATGGGCGGCGCAGGCGCGGGAGGCGGGGGCGGTGCACCCAGGGGTGACGCGGCTGCGGGGGGCGGAGCGACCCGAGGCATGGGAGCCGGAGGGGCAGGCTCCATCACATCCCCAACCGAGAAGAGGACGGCCAGGGCCTGAACTTCGGCCCGCTCAGCGCTGGCCGGCTCGGCCAGGGCCTGCAGTCCACCTCCCATACGCCGAAGGTTCTGCCCGGTCGGGGCCAGGACGCTGGCCGGAGCCCCGTCCGAGCGAACCCGACAGCCTGCGGCCCCCTCCAGCACCGTGGCGGCCGAGATGCCAACACGGATCCGGCAAGGCCCCTGCAATCGCTCGCGGTGCCCGTCCCCGAAGAAGGTCAGCGTCGCCCGGGCACCAGCCGGCACCTGGACCTCGGCCCCCGAGAACACCGCCAGAAGGGTCCGAGCCGGGGCGGCCCCGACCCGGACCGGGCCCACGACCTCGGTGAACATGGCCACCCGGTCTGCCGCCAGCGTCCCCAATCCCGCCAGCAGCAAGAAGAACGCGGTCAAGAACGCTCTCTTCATGGTTCACTCCCTTCGCCCCGAGGACGAACCTCGAAGACCTCGATCCGAGCGGTCTTGCCCTTGAAGGGGTGGACCCCTCTCGAAACCCACTTCAGGCTCGGCAGATCAGCCTGGCACTCGGCTCGGGTGACCTCGCTCACCAGGATCGGCACTTCCAGCCGCCCCGCCAGCCCTTCGATCCGGGCAGCCAGGTTCACATCATCCCCCACGGCGGCGTACTCCGTCCTGGTCCTGGCCCCGACGTTCCCCACCACCACGTCCCCCGTGTGAATCCCGATCTTCACCTGGTAGAACCCGGGGTGGCCCTGGCTGTTCCGGGCCATCTCTTCCAGGCGTCGGGTCATCTCGATGGCGGTCCGCACGGCGCGCGCGGCGTGGTCGGATTGGACGTCGGGTGCGCCGAAGATGACCATGATCTCATCGCCGACGAACTGCTTGACCGTCCCCTGGTGACGGAAGACGATCTCCACCATCTCCTCAAAGTAGACGTTCAGCATGGCCAGGACCTCTTCGGGGGTATGGCGCTCGCAGATCGGCGTGAAGTCGTTGATGTCCGAAAACAGGACCGTCACCCGCCGACGGGTGCCCCCCAGAGCCAGGCTGGCGGGATTTCGCGTCAGCTCGCGCATCACCGGCTCTGAGACGTAGCGACCGAAGAGGCTGCGGATCTGCCGGCGGGCCCGGTCCAATGTCCAATATCGAAGACCCCAGCCCGCCCCGAAGGCGGCTGCTCCGGCCAGGGCCAGGACCATCCCCGGAACCCACAAATCCAATTCCTGAAGGGCAGTCAGGCCGACCGTGAAGCCCAGGGGGAGTGACAGGACGGTCACGAGGAGGGCCGCCATGGGCCGCAGGCCCAGGGCCACCGCCAAACCCAGACCCGAGACCACGGCCAACAGCAAGACGGTCAACCCGGGCCCGGACTGTCGCAGGAAGCGACCGGTCAACAGCGTGTTGAGAGCGGCGGCGTGAATCTGCAGACCGGGGGTCAGGCTCAAGGGACCGCCCCGCCAGTCACGGGGCGTCCGGTGAAGGTCGGAGGCGTCGTCGAACCCGGGTCCCAGCAGACACACCCGCCCCCGCAGGTCCGGCAGATCCTCCGCGCGGTCCAGTCTGTCGAGAATCTGGCTGAGTGGGAGCCGGGCGAAGCGCGGTCCCGGGTCCTGGAAGCGCAAGAGCGTGCCTTGCCCCTCCGTCACCACCTGGGTCCCGGCCAAGGTGACCCGCCCCTGCCGCAGGGACATCTCACCCCCCACAGTCAACTCCGCCAGGCGTCCCGCCAAGGTGCGCGTCCTGGGGGCCGACCCGCTCGACCAGAACAAGGGGACGCAGCGCACGGTTCCGTCGGGATCCGTGGCCACGTTCAGGAAAGCGGTGTTGCCCAGGGGCTCGGCGGCATAATGAAGGGTCGGCACCGAGCGTCGCTCCGCCGAGGCGTCCGGCCCTCCCGAGACCGGAGGGCCGAAGAACTCCCCCAGGACCACCCGCCCCCCCAGGACCTCCAGACCCAAAGCCAGTTCGCCTTCTTCCAAGGCTGCCAGGATGGGGCTGTCCTGGGGCAATCCTTCCCGACGCGCGTGCAGGATCAAGTCCAGGCCAACCGCGGTTGCCCCGCGCTCCAGAAGAGCCCGGACGGCTCGAGCGTAGTCCCCCGTCCAAAGAACGGTGGGCTTCCCCAGCCGAGCCCCCACGCCGGCATCCACCTCGACCAGCAAGATGCGGTCATCGACCGGGACGGGTCGGCGCAGTCCCATCCAGACGTCCAGGAGGGTTGCCTCCGCGCCAGTCAGCGCCCCCGAGAGGTGCAATCCAGCCCCCAGGCAGACGGCCGCCAACCAGGCCAGGAAGGCGCCAGCCAGGGCGGCTGGGGGCAACGGACCTTCGAAGTTGGAGCACAAGCGCATGGGGAGGAAGGTTTCGGCGGCACGAGAGCTCGCTCCCGCCGGGCTGGGCGATTCCGGAGTTTCCAGCCCAGGTGGAACAGCAGTCGGAGCGCCATCGGGCCCGTACAGACCAGACGGCCGGCGGGCGCCTGGCGCCACCGACCGTCGCTTGGGGAGGAGAGAAGACTAGCCGCCGTACTGCTTCCAGGGCTGCTTGTCCGCCAGCGCCAGAATCTTCGGGGGGTAGCTCGAGCCGCCGTTGTAGCGCTTCAGGGCAGCACTCCAGGAACCAGTCTTCTTGTACAGGTCTGCCAGATACTTGGCCCCGTAGTCGATGTTCTTGGCCGAGTCGAAGACCTCGGGAGTCTTGGCGAAGGCGTGGTAGCGGTCGTCGATCTGCATGACACCCTTGCCGTGCTGTCCGTCGAAGGACAAAGCCTTGGCGTTCCAGGTGCTCTCCTGCCAGGCCACAGCCTTGAGGATGTTCTCGGGGATCCCATACTTCTTGGCGGCTGCCGACAACTGCTGGCCGATCTGGGGCTTGCTGGGGTTGGCCCCGTAGCTGGGGATCTGCGTGTTCCCCTGGGCTGGGGCCGCCTGGTTCCCAGCAGCGCCCGCCGTGTTCCCCCCCGTATAATTGCCCAGGATTTGGGACATGCTGGCCTGGGCGTTGGCTCCCTGGGACTGAATCTGGGCCGCCATGGTCTGCATGACCTGCTGCATCTGCTGCATCTGGTTGGCAGAAATAATCTGCAGCGCCTGCATCAGCATCGCGTTCAGGGCCGATCCGGCATTCAGCATCGAGATGGCGCTGGAGGCACCGAAATCTGCGGGCATCCCGAAGGCGCCGGTCATCCCGTTCGTCCCGGTCATTCCGGACATCCCGGTCATTCCGGTCATTCCGGACATCCCGGACATCCCGGTCCCACCAAACATCTGGATTGAATTCATTCCAGGGAGCATATCCCACCTCGCGGTTGTATGAACTTGCCTTGAGCTCCTTTTCACGACATCCCGGCCTGAAGTCAATGCTCCGAGGCGAGACCCACGCCCCCCCGAATGGAACAGACCCGCCGCTGGGGCGGGCCTGTTCGGGCGCAGGGCAGCGCCGAGAACTATTTGTAGAGCTCGGGAACCCGTGCCCCGCCGATGAAGGCGTTCCAGTCAACCTTCTCGATCTTGGCACCTTCCTTGGGATTATCGGTCCCCATGGACATGCCGTTGCCCAGATAGATCTCGATGTGACTGGCCTGACCCGTGGGGATCCCCCGGTCATTCTTGTAGTGATAGAAGATCAGGTCGCCGGGCTGCAACTGGTCGCGAGAGACCGCCGAGCTCTTGAACATCGACTGGTACCCTCGGGCCGTGGTCCGACCAGCGTTGACTCCCGCCTTCTGCAGAGCGTAGGCCACCAGTCCCGAGCAGTCGAAAGAGTTGGGGCCCTCGGCTCCGAAGACGTAGGGCTTGCCCTGCTGAGCGCAGGCGATGTCGATGAAGTTCTGCACCTTGGCCGTCGGACCGGTCTGCGGGGTGGCCACCGAAGAGGTGCTCAAGGGGGCGCCCCCCGCAGCCGCAGTGAAGGCGCTGGCGGGGTTGGTCCCCCCGTTCATGAAGCCGGCCATCAACTTGGACATATCGGCCGTCGTCGAAGCGTTCTGCTTGGAGAAAGCGGCCAGGAACTCCGTCATCTGCTGCATCATCTGAAGCTGCAGCACCATCATCATCTGGTTGAGCATGGCCATGCTGTTGTCCATGACCGGCATGCCCATCACGCCCATTCCCGGCATACCGGTCATGCCGGACATACCGGTCATGCCGGTCATGCCGGTCGTGCCTGGCATCATTCCCATTCCCGACGTCCCGGTCATGCTGAACATGCCGTTCATACCGTTCATGGCGTTCATGCCGTTCATAGCCGGCATCCCCATTCCGTATTGCATCGGGAAGGAACCACCCAACATGGCGACCTCACATGGTTTCTGGATTTGAAAGAACCCTCACCCAACCATCACGACACGTCCGGCAGGCGTCAATGGGGAGGGCAGAAAAGTTCGTCCGGTTGGACCTCTGCTCTGGGGAGGCTGCTGGGAGAGGCCGAAGAGGCCCGCGTCACGCGGGCCTCTCGGGACTCTTGGACCTGAGCGGGAAGCCTCAGGTGCGCAGGTAGCCGTTGATGGAGTTGGAGTTCATTGCGTAGTTCTTCTTCTTGACCGAATCCGACGCGTTGCCCTCGATGGTGTAGATCTTGCCGCCAGCCACCTTCTCGACGATGCCGATATGGTCGACCGTCCCATCGTGGTTGTAATCGAAGAGGATGGCGTCTCCGGCCTTGGGGGTGTACTGGCCGCTGTTGGCCCAGATGCCCTTCTTCTGACCCCAGCTCTTGATGGTCGGGCAGTAGTTCCGATTGGACAGGCCGTCCAGGTTCAAGACACCGTGATCCTTGAGCAGGTTCATCGCCCAGGCGGCGCACCAGGGAGTGGTGGCGCAGTTGATCCCGGACTTCTTGGTGACCTGGTTGATGGCCGCCGTGTTCCGGTTTTCGTGCAGACCCACCATCTGGTTGGCGTGAGCCAGCATCCCGGCAGTTCCCTGGGCCACGGGGCCCGCGTTGGTCACCCCTCCACCCGTCAAGGCGCCCGCAGCTCCGCCCCCGGCCGCTCCATTCATGTAGGAGTTGAGGGTCTGAGACATGTTCTGCTGCTGGGTCTGCATCTGGGCCAGGAAGGACTGCATCGTGGACTGAGCCTGGGAGGCCGTCATCTGCATGACCACGTGCAGCATCTGCATGGCCATGTTGTTCATCATCTCACTCATGACGAGCAACTGGTTCAGCGCCCCCACGTCGGCCATGCCGGTCAAGGGGCTGCCACCCATCATGCCCATGCCAGGCATGCCCATCCCGGGAGTCCCCATCATCCCGGACTGCCCCATTCCAGACGTCCCCATCATGCCGGACATTGCGGTCATGCCGGGCATCGCAGTCATGCCCGCCATCCCAGACATTCCAAACTGCATCGGGTTGACTTGACCAAGCACGGTCCACCTCGCTGGCGTGAATTCTCTACCCTTCCTTCACGACAACCCGACCTCAGGTCAAGATCTGTCCACAGGATCCCACCCTCTCAGTCTTCCGCCGCCCGAGCCGCCAGACGGCCCTCCACCAGACGCTGAAGGAAGACGGCGACCTGGCGGGTCTCGCGCACGGCCGCCACCAGAGCCTCCAGAGCTCGGTCCAGGACCTGCTCGTCCAGTTCAGGAGTCAGGGACTCCAGATGTCCCAGGCCCTCGAAAAACTTCTCCAACCCGTTCTCCACCGACTCTTGCGAGGCGTGCCAGGCCTCCAACTCATCGGCAGGAGTATTCGGGACGGGTGCGGGCACGCGATCCAACACCTCCAGCGACTGCTCCGAGCGACGGCGCAGCTCCGCCACGGTCGCCTGGAAGGCATCCCAATCGCCATTCCCCGAGCGCAGCTTCTCAGCCTCGTTGAATAGCCTCTGCAGATAGTCGGGAAGGTTCTCCGTCTGACCCAGGGGCATCCCGACTGGAGCCTCCGGAACCCGCTCGGGCATGCGCGCGCTGCAGGAGGGGCACGTTCGGTCCCACTCGCCCACCTCCGCGCCGCAGCGAGGGCACAGGAAGAGCGCACTCTCGGGAGGGGGCACAGGCGGCGCATCCAGCCGCGCCTTCAGGTCGACCAGGGCTTCCCCGGTGGTGCGGACCGCCTCCAAGGCGGCCTCCAGGGCTTCGAGGTCTTCGGCATTGACGACCCGCACCAACCCTTCCAGGGCCTGCCCGTGGGCCTCCACCTCCGGGGGAACCTCGGGCGCCGACAGCAGGGCATTCCAGGCCGGTTGAAGCGACTCCAGGCAGTTGACCAGGAGGTTCCAGTTCCGGCGCCCTTCCAGGATGGCCCTGCCTGCGCGCAGGATGGAGTTCACCGCAGGGACCGGCGACAACACCGGACGCGCCGCCTCGGTCTCGCGGAGTCTGGCCTGGCAGACCTCCAGGACCCGAACCTGGCCGACCATGGCCGTCGCATCTCGAGCCACGGCCTCGGCATCGTTCTCGGAGACCGAGATATGCAGGCTGGCCATCATCCCTCGAAGCCCTTCGAAGGCCTCCAGGGCATCCGCCACGACCTCCTCGTCCTCGACCGGAAAATCCTGACCGGGAAGCGAACTTTTGAACCCCTCGTAAAGTGCCCCCAGGGCCAGGTCCACTTCCTGAAGCTCCTTCTGGGCGCAATCAAAGGGAGTCCTGGTCTGCTGGCACTGGGTCAGGACCTCGACCAGGCCGCGCAGGGAGGGGACCAGGATGGGGAACGTTTCGTCGAGAGGGGGGAACGTGGTAGTCACACACCTACCTTCTCCCGATGTCGCGGCGGTTCCTCCGCACCCTGCAAGGCTCCGCTTTCAGGCGTTCCCCTCCGCACGGATGGTCCCCTCGGCGATCTCCAGGGCCTCCCACAGAGCCTCGGTCCCGGCACCAGAGCGCAAGATCGCCTTGTTCAGGAAGCGCCTCCAGGCCCTGGATCGAGGCCTGCCCAGATAGAAGCCCAGCAGGGGCCTGACCAGCACGGGAAGGCCGACTCCCCGACGGACCTGCTGCTCCGCGTAGGGGAAGAAGGCCTGCAGAACCTCACGCCGCGACAGGACCGGGCGCCCCTCACCGAAGATCTCCTGATCCACCCGCGCCAGCAGGTAGGGATTGACGTAGGCCTCGCGCCCCAGCATCACGCCATCCACGTCCGCCAGGTGGGTCCGGGCCTCTTCCAGCGTCCGAAGGCCTCCGTTCAGGACGATCTCCAGGTCGGGATGCTCGCGCTTCAGGCGATGGACGTCGCCGGGGCGCAGGGGGGGAACCGAGCGGTTCTGCTTGGGACTCAGCCCATCCAGGCGAGCATGGCGGGCGTGGATCACGAAGGTCCGACAACCGGCCCGGACCAGCCGCCCGACGAAGCCAACCAGCCACTCGTACGAGTCCTGCCCGTCGATCCCCAGACGGCACTTGACGGTCACCGGAATGGACACCGCTTCGACCATGGCCTGGACGCAGGCCGCCACCACCTCGGGTTCGGCCATCAGGCAGGCTCCGAACCGGTTGGACAGGCCCCTCTCGCTGGGGCATCCGACGTTCATGTTGATCTCGTCGTAGCCCCAGTCCGCCGCCATGCTGGCGGCCCGGGCCATCAGGTCGGGGTCGCTTCCGCCCAACTGCAGGGCGAGCGGATGCTCGCAAGGGTTGTAATCCAGGTGCTCCCGGCGATCCCCCAGCACCACGGCGGCCGGGTTGACCATCTCGGTGTACAACAAGGCCCGATGCGTCATCAGGCGGGCCAGGAAGCGCTGGTGGCGGTCCGTCCAATCCAGCATGGGGGCGAGGCAGAAGGTCCGGTCCATGGCCGGAGCGCTTCGCGAGGTGGCCGCGAAGCCCTGGGACCTGGCCAGGCTGCGAGCCGTGTTCCCGAAGCGCCCGGGAACCGGCCAGAGGGGTTCACGTCTGCTTCCTCTCCCCGACCGCGCTCTGCCGGGCTCTCCTCCGTCGCGGAGCAGATCCGACAAACCGCAGGCCCGCCTTGTCACGGGAACAAAGGTTGAGAACTCGGGCGAAGAATACCGGTTCTTGAATTGAAGACCTCCACAGCCTCCGAAACCGAATCCCGAGGCCTCCAACCGGCCTGCCGATGGAGTCGCCGGCGTGAACTCTGGTCTGTGGCGGCCTTGGTCCTGCTTGTTGCCGGGCTCCAATATGCCTGGATCCAGCGCAGCGCCGTGCAGTTCGACACACCGGATTTTCCAATCCACGCCGCCATGGCCTTCGACATCTGGGAAGCCCTCCTCCAGCAGCGCCCCGGACAGGCCCTGACCAGCTCGACCTACGGACCCGTCGGGTATCTGCCGGCGGCGGGGTTGTTCTGGGCCTTCGGTCCAGACCTCCGGCTCCTGCCTCTGGCCCAACTCTTGTGCCTGCCGGTCTACGGCCTCGCCCTTACGGCGCTGGGGCGCCGACTGTACGGCCCCGGAGCGGGATTCCTGGCGTGCCTGTACCTTTTCACGACACCGCTCTTCTCGCGCCTGTCCACAGCCTATCTTCTCGAGATTCAATCCCAGGCTCTCGTCCTGACGGGCCTGGCCCTCCTGATCTGCGGGAAGGCTTTGGAGAATCGACGCGGAGCGATTCTGTTTGGAGCCACCCTGGGGCTGATGGCGATGACCAAACAAGAGGTCCTGGTGCTGTGGCTTCTTCCCCTGGCCTGGTACGTGGCGGGAGTCCTCAAGACCGTCCAGACGCCCGAGGCCCGACGAAGCATGTTCCGTCACCTGCTGCTGGCCGGTGCGGTGGCCACCTTGCTCTGCCTGCCGTTCCTGCTCATGGTGGGCCCCCAGTCCGTCCTCGAAGGCAGGCTCTACGCCCTGACCTGTGCCATGCAGGATCCCGAATTCGGCTGGAGGCCTTGGACCTGGCTCCACTTCATGACCTTCAAGAGCCTCGGGGCGGGTCACATGCTGCTCCTGGTCCTCGGCCTGCTCTTCCAGGGGTCTGGAAGCCTTCAAAGACGCCTGGTCACGAGCATGCTGCTGTGGAGCTTCCTGCTCATCCACCTGGGGACAGCCAATCGTGAGTACTACCTTCTGAACCTCATGGGTTGCGCCGCCCTGGTCGCCACCGGCTGGGCCTTTTCAAGCCGCATGCCGAGGAAGACTCCGATTCTTGTCACCCTTGTGGTGCTTGTGTACGGGATTCCAGCCCTGGCAGGCTGGATGATTCCTGCACAGCATCCCTCCATCTCGGTCTTCCGCAACCAGTTCCTGAGGCTGGAAAACTGGGACGGTTGGAAGACCTTTGCCCCCATCCTGGCCAACCGGCCTGAACAGGACCGTGAAGATGCCGTCCGGCTCCTGCAGGACCTGCATCGTGAGTTTCCGGCAAGCGTGCTT
>DIWH01000070.1 GCA_002423485.1 Candidatus Xenobium occultum
CACCCACATCCTGGCCTTCGAAGGCCAGGGTCGCGTGCACTTCTACCACGGCAACTACAGCGAGTATGAGGAAGACCGCGTGCGGAGGATGGGAGACAAGGCCTTCCAGCCCCACCGATTCCGCAAGATCCATCACGATTAGGAGGCGCCCCTGGCCCAAGGATCTGCCCCCGTCGGGACTCTGGCCGCCCTGCTCAGGACGGTGGCTTCGCGCCTTCCCCCGGCCCTGATTCCGCCCGATCGGCTGCGGCGAGTCGAGAAGGCGGCCGAGCGCCTGCCGGAATGCTTCCTGGCCGGGTTGGAGTGCCGCCTGGTGGGTCGAGGACAGCCGGTGGACCTGTGGGTCTGTCCGGCGCTGGACCCCGAACCGCTGCAGCGGGCGGGGACCTGGCTGGCCGGCCAACCTTGGGAACCCCTGCATCCCCTGGCCCGGCACCTGGAGCAACATGGCCCGCCCTGGCCCACCAGCCACGGCGCCTGGACCCTGGAGTTCGACCTGAACGTCGACGAGCCGTTGCCCCTTCCCTCCAGCTTCGTCACCTTCGGGGCCGCCGAGGGAGGCCAGGGGCCCTGGCGAATCCTGCAACACCTGTGGGAGGGCTCAAGAGGCCAGGCCCTGGGCCCGGAGGACCGAGCGGCCCTGAAGGACCTGCTCCGCCGTTGTCCGGAGGGAACCCTGGCCGGTCTCGGTTTCCTGTATCCTCGAGCGGGCTCACCTGCCCGACTGATGCTGGCCGTCCCCGGAGCGGGCTCGCTGTCGGGCTGGCTGGGCCGACGCCACAAGCAGGTGGAGGCCCTCTTCGGAGGCCTGGCGGAACGACTCGTGGCGGCCGCCGCGATCCACCCCGACTCCGAGTCCACGGTCAGCATCGAAGCCTACCTTTGGCGCGCCGAGGCCTGGGGCGAGCTGGCGGTGCGTCTGGTCCGCATGGGCCTGTGCCTGCCCGACCGGGCCCGGGCCCTGGTGCGCCTGGCCGAGCACCGGGCCCCAAGCGGCGGAGCCTGGTGCTCGCTCAACCACGTCAAGATGGCCCTGGGCTCGGACGGGCAGGCTTCGGTCAAGGCCTACCCCGCCTTCGGAGCCGAGCCGCCCGGCGGCTTCAACGCCCCCTGAGCTCCTCGTCCCCTCCAGGAGATCGGGCCGCCGGCCCGACTCGGGTCAGTGACGGCCTTCCTGGATCAGCTCGACCTTGTAGCCATCGGGATCCTCGGCGAAGGCGATGACCGTGGTGCCGTGCTTCATAGGACCCGGAGCGCGGGTGATCCGTCCGCCCTGCTCCTCAATGTGACGGCAGGCCGCATGGATGTCGTCGGTCCCCAAAGCCAGATGCCCGTAGCCGTTGCCCAGATCGTAGTTCTCGACGCCGTGGTTCCAGGTCAACTCCAGGACCGCGGCCTCCGACTCGGGGGCGTAGCCCAGGAAGGCCAGGGTGAACTTCCCTTCGGGATAGTCCGTCTTGCGCAGCAGCTTCATTCCCAAAGCGCGGGTGTAGAAGTCGATGGAGCGCTCCAGGTTGCCGACCCGGATCATCGTGTGCAGGATGCGCATGGAAACCTCCTTGGTGTGGTCAGGAAGAAGGCTTTACGCCTGCGACGCCGGCGACTCCTCCCCGTTCTGGGCCGTCTCAGCGTTCTCCTCGGCATCCACCGGGCGATGCGCGCGCCCAGCCAGCACCACCGCCACGGGCGCCGTCAGGGGCATCCGGGCCAGCAGGATCCGGGCCACCGCGGTCATGGGGGTGGCCAGGAGCATGCCCACGGGGCCCCAGACCACGCTGGCCAGCATCAGGGCCAACAGGACCACCACCGGATCCAGGTCCAGGCGATGGCCCATGACCCGGGGCTCCACCAGGTGCCCCACCACGAAATGCACCGTTCCGGGCACGACGATCGCCAGCGCCGCAATCCACAAGCCGAACTCGGGGCTCAACAAGACCACCGGAAGGGGCAGAAGGGTGGCGACGATGGGTCCAACGTTCGGGATGAAGTTCAAGGCGAAGGCCAGCAGTCCGAAGACCAGTGCCAGGGGGACCCCCATGAGGTACAGCACCAGCCAGGTCAAGGTCCCCACGAACAGCGAGAGCCCGGCCTTGGCCGAGAGGTAGTGCTCGATGCTGGAGCGGATGTCCCCCCAGACCCCCTCCGTCCGAGAAGCAGAGGTCGATCCAAAGAGCAGGAAGACCAGGTAGATGAAGACCACGACGCCGTGAGACACCAGGCTGAAGAGGGCGTTGAAGAGGCCCCCCAGGATCTGTGTGAAGGAGGCGGCGGCCGAGTCCACCAGGGAACTCAAGAGCCTCTGAGGGTCCAGACCGAAGCGGCTCATCAGGGGCCAGGCCAGGACCCTCTCCAGCAACTGGCTGACCCAGGCCTGATAGTCCTCACCGCTCTGGGTCAACTGCATGACCGAAGCCGAGACCACCGCCGCCAGCGAGACCAACACCAGGACCCCAACCAGGAGGGTGATCGCCGTGGCCAGGGGGCGGGGCAGGCCCAGCCGCAGGTGCATCAGGTCGATCAGGGGACGCAGCGCGAAGTTCAGGAAGACGGCGAAGACGAAGGGGACCAGGACCTCTCGCAGCCACCAGGCCGCCGCCCCCAGGGCCAGGGCCGTCAGGATCAAGAGGCAGAGGGTCTCCAACCCGGGGTCCCGACGCGCGGGAAGGGAAGGGGGGCGACCAGCCAGGGCATCCAGGACCGCGTGGCGGAAGGTGCGCGGGGGCTCCCCCGCTCCAGAGGGCGGCGTCGCCAGGCCGTTCAGGACTCTCCTCCCAAAGAGCCCGCCGACTCAGAAGGTCCCTTCTTGAAGGCGGGATTCAGCTCGCGGATGACGTCCAGGACCGCGTCGGAGATCTCGGCATAGTAGGCCAGTTGTTCCTTGCGGTCCTCGGGAAGCGGATGGTGCAGAAGCGTCTCGAGGTCCATCGGCTCGCCGATGAAGACCTCGATGGTCTTGAAGACGTCGGGGATGCGCATCCCCACCCCAAGGACCTCCCCCGTGCCGGTCATGTGCACGGGGATCACGGTGGGCCGCGCATCATAGATCAGCTTCCCCACCCCGGGCTTACCGGGGCCGATCTCCCCGGTCCGGGTGCGGGTGCCCTCGGGGAAGACGATGACGATGTTCTCCTTGAGCAACTCGATCCACTGCTCGACCTGCTCGAGGTCCCCCGACCGGCGGTCCACCGGATGGGCCTTGAGGTGGCGGAAGAAATGGCGGCCCAGCAGACGCAGGACCTGGTCCTTGAATTTTCGCGAATCGGGATCCCCGAAGAAGTTCTTGCGGTCGGCCAGGCTGATGGGCAGGTAGCGGGGCCGGAAGAGGATCTTGGGGATGTAGGCGGCCACCTCGAAGGCGAAGTTGTCCAGGATGGAGTTGTGGTTCAGGCAATACAGGACGTTGTCGTGCCGGGTGGGGATGTTCCTCAGGCCGTGCACCCGGGTGCGGTTCAGCATCCGAAACAACAGGATCGATCCGGCCGTGGCCGCCCCGAAGGCCAGCGAGAAGCCGATCCCTCCCACGACCTTCCTCCAGACCTTCGAGGCCGACTGGACGGCAGGCGCCAAGGGCTTCTTCCCGGAGGTCTTGACCTCCGGGGCAGCGGGCGAAGCGTCCGGTGGCTCGGCCCCCGGGTTCGGAGGAGGTGCGGGCGTCGTCATGGGCTCATGTCCCCTTCTTCAGGCGAAGCCTGTCTTCCTATGGATGTTCGGGCAGGCCCGTACAGCAAAGGAGCGCCGGTCCTCATGAGGTCCGGCGCCCTTGGCGGGTTCTGGGAGCTTCAGGCGCGCCGACGGGTGCCTTTGGCGCGACGCCGGGCCCGGGGAGCAGGAGCCCCCATGGAGGCGCCCCCGGAGGTCTCGGGCAGTTCGCCCGGGGTGGGATAGTCGTGCTCGTCCTGGGGCGTCGTGGAGGACACTCCCCGCTCGCGAGCCCGCTCCTCGGCGGCCGCCCGGCGCTCCTGGGCCCGCGTCGCGTCCCGTCGACGCGCCCAGCCGTCGATCTCGACCAGGATGGGCCCGGCCACGAAGATCGAGGAGTAGGCCCCCGAGATGATGCCGACCAGAAGGGCGAAGGCGAAGCTCTTCAGGGTGACGCCCCCGAAGAAGTAGAGGGCCACGCAGACGATGACGGTGGTCAGGGTCGTGTTGACCGAGCGGGTCATGGTCTGGTTCAGCGAGTCGTTGACCACCTTCTCGAAGGTCCCCTTCTGGGACTTGATCTGCTCGCGGATCCGGTCGAAGATCACCACTGAATCCATCACCGAATACCCCGCCACGGTCAGCAGGGCTGCCACCCAGGGCGAATCGACCTGCAAACCTGCCAGGGCATACAGACCGGTCATGATCACCACGTCATGAACCAGGGCCAGGTCCGCCGCCAGGCCATAGCGCATCTGGTTGCCGAAACGCAGGGTGATGTACAGCAACTGCAGGATCAGGGCCACCATCAGGGCCAGGATGGCCCCGCGCTTGAGCTCTCCGGTCACGGTAGGGCCGATGCTGGTGATCGAAAGCGGCACCAGCTCCCCGACGTTGAGATGCTCTTGCAGGGCCTGGGTCAGGGCCGTGCACTCCTCAGGTTCCAGCTCGACCCGATCGCCCTGGCCCTTGGCTCGGAACAGGATCTTCTGGTAGGACTTGCCGTTCGGGGCGACCTCCATGGTCTGCCCCAACTGGACCTGCACGTCCTGGATGTCGGGGAACCTCTGGTTGAGCCAGTTGGCCAGCTCGCCGGTCGTGGCGGAGACCTTCTGGGGCGCTCCCACCTCGACGATGGTGCCGCCGGTGAAGTCCAGGCCGAACTTCAGGCCCTTGACCAGAAGCCCACCCAGGGCCACTGCCAGGACGATCGCGCTGATGGTGTAGTAGATCTTCCGGTTGCCGACGAAGTTGCGATGCTTCTTGCGGCAGGACTGCCCCCACAGGACCAGGGCGACAAGCGCCACGGCCCAGAGGGCCAGGGAGATGATTTCAGGGGTGCTGAGATTGAAGTTCACGTCCCGGGCCTCCTACGCGCCGTACATCGACTGGTCGTCGATCTTGAGGAAATCAGTCAGGAAGTAGAGGAGCTGGCGGGTCACCCACACGGCGGTGACCATGCTCAGGGCGGTGCCCAGCATCAAGGTGATGCCGAATCCCTTCACGCTGCTGGCTCCGAACCAGAACAGGACCATGGCGCCCAAGAAGGTGGTGACGTGGCCATCCAGGATTGAGGAGAAGGCCCGGTCGAAGCCGTGATCCAGGGCCGCCCGGACCGAGCGGCCATTCCACAACTCCTCCTTGACCCGTTCGAACTGAAGGACGTTGGCGTCCACCGCCATCCCGATCGATAGGACGAAACCGGCGATGCCGGGCAGGGTCAGCACGAACTCCAGGCCGGGGATGACCATGCAGCCCAGGACCCAGATGCTGTAGACGACCAGGGCCACTGCCGCCACCAGTCCGGGCATCCGGTAGTAGAAGAGCATGTAGAGCATCACGATGCCGATCCCCAGCAGCGAGGCGATCTGGCTGCGCCGCAGGGAGTCCTCACCCAGCGTCGGGCTGACGGTGTAGGCCTCGAGGATCTCGACGTCCACGGGCAGGGCCCCGGCGTTGAGGATGTTGGCCAGGTCATTGGCCTCCTGCAAGGTGAACGCGCCGCTGATCTGCCCGCTGCCTCCAGTGATCGGCTCGCGGACCACCGGCTCGCTGACCATGGAGTTGTCGAAGAAGATGCCCAGGGGCTGGTTGACCAGTTCGGTGGTCAGATCCCCGAAGACCCGGGTTCCCTTGCTGGTCATCTGGAACTCGATGGCCCACGAGTCATCGCCCATCCCCTGCTTGGCCACCGAGGCCTTGGCGATGTAGCGCCCGTCCATCCGGGTGCGCCACTCGACGGCCCCGTCCACCAGACGCTTCTCTTTGAACTCCAGCCGACCGGCCTTCTTGACCAGGTCCTTGGCCTTCTCGAGATCCGTCATCTCGGGAATCTCGACGATGATCCGGTCCAGGCCCGCGGGGGCGATCAGGATCTCGGAGGTCCCGATGGCGTTCAGGCGACGGGTGAAGACCTGGATGCTGCGGTTGCGGATCTCTTCGTTGATCCGCACGACCTCACCGGTCTCGGGGTCCTTGACTTCCAGCAGGCGCAAGGTGATGTGGGTCCCGGACCGGAGGTCCAGGCCCAGCTTCAGCTTCAGGCTGTTCTCGGGAGAAACCCCGAAGAAGCCCAGCAGGATGGCTGCTGTGATGGCGGCGATGATCGCCAGGTTGATCAAGATCTGGTTTTTGTTCACGACTCTGAGCTCCTCGGTCCAGCGACGGTCGGGTCTCGGGGATGCAAAAAGACCGACGACCATCCGCCATTGGGGCGGTGGCCGTCCGGATTCTCCGGGCAATCGCGCTGGCGCTGTTCGGGCTCTTCGAATGGACTCCTGCTGCCCATGCTATAATGGAACATCCGAGATTGGGGTGCGCGCGCCCGCACTCCGGACCGGCCTGGACGGATGGAAGAGGGAATGGCATCAACCAACGACCCGGCGAACCGAGGACTCGAAGCCCTGGTTTCCTGTCCCGAAAGGCGGCAGAAACTGCTCGAGAACCTCAAGACCGAGGACCGGCGGGCCCTTCTGCGCCAACTGCAGGCCCACGTGGAGGTCCACCTGGCCCAAGGGCACCGTCTGGCGGCACGCGTGTTGCTGGGGATCTCTTCCGAAGTGGCCGGAGACTCTCAAGACCTTCAATTCGGAGTCGAGCGAACCCGGATCCGCTGGCTGGAACAGGAGGGTCTGAGCGAAGACGCCCTGGCCGCCATGACCCGGCTGTACGAGGCCCATCGCCGCCGCCGTTCGACCCCGGAGCGCGGGGCCGAACTGGCCATGGAGTTGGGAATCCTCCTGGACCGTTCGGGGCGCAAGGCGGAATCGCTGAAGCTCTTCCGCAACGCCGCGGCGCGCTATCGCAGGATGGGCCAGCCCTACAACCGGGCAGCGGCCCTGTTCAACGCCGCCTCGGTGCTCTATGACCTGGGTCGCGTGGGCCCCTCCTTGCGGGCCTGTCGCGAGGCACTGGAGGAAGGGGGCGCGGGCCACCTGGACATGGAGGCCCACATCGCCCTGCAGATGGCCAATTCCCACGAGGCCCAGGGTAACCTGGAGCAGGCCGTCGAGTGTTACCAGATGGCCGCCGAGGGCTATGGAGGGCTGAAGAACCGCCGGCAGGAGAGCAGCATCCGCTACCGCCTGGGATGGCTGGCCCTGCAGGGCGGGCTGCCCGCCGAAGCCTGGCCAGAACTTCAGCGGGCCCTGGAAATTCGAAGGGAACACGACTATGGGACGGGTCTGGCCCGCTACCACCTGGCCCGCGCCGAATCCTATCGCGTCGCCGGCCTGCCCGAGGCCGCTCGAGTCCATTTCCGGGCCTGCGTGAGCCTGGCGGTGGCCCTGGGGAACGAGGCTCTGGCCACCAGGGCCCGCTTCGGCTTATGTCGGCTGGCGGGGGGACACCTGCGCTCCCTCCCCTCCTACCTGAAGCTTCCCGCGCCTCCCGGAGGAGAGGAATCCATCCATCGTGGGCGCAAGGGAGTCTATTGCAGACAGGTCGGCGAGGGGGCCAGCCAGGCCCTGTGGAGCCAGTCCGGGGACCCCGAGCGTCCTCCGGAGGATCGCCCGGCCCTGGCCCGCCTGCTCAAGGATCTGGCCCGAAGCCTGCACCTGGAGGGGCTGCCGGACTCCGAGCAGCTCCACCGGCAGGAACGAGCGGTTCAGGCCTGGCAATCCACACCCCGCAAGCCTCGCAAGGCAGGACCCGGCCCCACCTCCGTGTAAACCGCTTCCTCCTCCAGACCCTCCCCACCCCGAATGCTGGCTCTTCGGAGCGCAACCCTCAACGGAGGCCCTTTGAACACACGACGACTCATCCTGACCTGCGCCCTTCTGGGGCTCCTGGCGATCCCTGCCCTGGGAGATCCCCAGGCCTTTGAACTGGTGCAGATGCGCCGCCACTACTTCACCAACACCGACTGGTCCACCGACCACGCCCGCTTGGGAGGCCAGGAAGTCCTCGGCTCCCTGGTCGGCCTGGGTGGCGCCAACGACTCCACCATCGTCTACGATCTCAGCGGGAAGTTCGACATGCTCGAAACCCTGGTGGGCTACCTGGACTCGGCGCCCTCCAACCGCTCCGCCGTCTTCGAGGTCTGGGCCGACGGGACGCTGCTGCAGAAGATGGGCCCGCTGATCTCCGGAGGGCCGCCCGAGCTCATGCGGGTACCCCTGAAGGGGCGCAAGATGCTGACCCTGCGCATCGTCCCCCAGCGCTACGACTCGACCCACGGGGCGGCCTGGGGCGATCCCAAGCTGTGGGCAAACCTGGGGGACCAGCTTCCCGGGGGCCTGCTCATGACGGTGGACGGACGCTCGATGCAGACCGTGCCCAACAACTACAAGGGCCAACAGGAAGTCACAATCCCTGTCCCTCTGCAACCGGGTTCGCGGGAATATCGGGTGCGGACCGAGTACGAACCGGCCAGCGGCCGGGTGCGGATCCAGACCGAGGAGATCCCCGTCGAACAGGAGTAGCCCCTCCCCCGGTTCTGGAATTCCAGGGGCCTCCCGCGACTATTCGGGGGGCTCTTCCATCTTCTCGGCTTCCTGGCCGATCGCATCCGGCGAGGACTGAGGCGCCCGGACCGGGGGCTGCCAGAAGCGGAACACCACGCCCCAGAGCAGGCCGGCCAGCAGGACGTCATAGAAGACGAAGTAGTAGTGGCCCGCCAGGCTGAAGAGCAGGCCGAGGTCCACCTTCCAGGGGCCGCGGAGCAGGGCGGGGTAGCCCCAAAGGTAGAGGGCGACGCCCAAGCCATGAAGGCCCAGCCCGACCTGCATCAAGCGCTGCGAGAGCCCGCTGGAATCGCGAGATCCCAGCACATCCCGGATGGGCCAGAAGGCAACGCCCAGCCAGACCATGGCCCCCGTCACGAAGTGCCCCATCCACAACATGCTGGCTTTGGGGCCCAGGAAGGGGGACAACGCCCAGGCCGACATCAGGCCCAGGACCAGGAAGAGGCCTCCAGGAACCCCGGTCCACAACCACAACCGGGTCCAATCCGAAGCGGGTCCGGGGGCCGTGGCCGCCGGGGATCGACGCAGCAGCCAACGTGCCGACTCGACGCCTCCAACGCACATCAAAGCCGCGATGGCCGTCAGGGCGAAGCCATACCATCCCGGGCGCTCGGCGGGTGCCTGGCCCAAGGCCAGGACGACCGCCACCTCCAGGACCGTCAGGACACAGAAGACTCCCAACATCCGCACCATGTCGCCACCATTCTTCCCTGGGCTTGACCGGAACCCGCCCGATGGTGGGTCCAGACTGCCTGGACCTTCTTCGGACAACCGAGGGGTCCTACCGAGGAGGCTCCTCCGGGTGCAGGTCCACTCCCCTTCGGAGGTCTTCCAGGATCCGGGCCAGGACCTCGGGCAAGGGGGCCTCGAACTCCATCGGACGGTTCAGGACCGGGTGGAAGAAGCCCAGGCGACGACAATGCAGGGCCTGGCCGCGCAGATCCCAGGGATTGGCTCGGCGCCCGTAGACCGGGTCGCCGACCAGAGGGTGGCCAAGCCAGGTCATGTGGACCCGAATCTGGTGGGTCCGTCCCGTGTGCAGGTGCATCTCCACCAGGGCGTAGTCCTGGCCGAAGGCCTCCAGGACCTCGTAGTCGGTGCGGGCCGACCGCCCGTTGGGCCGGATGGCCATCCTCTGCCGATGAATCCGGTGACGAGCGATGGATTGCTCGATCACCCCCCGGGGCGGCGGGACGCCGTGGACCAGGGCCTGGTAGATCTTCAGGATGGAGCGCTCGGCAAACTGCACCGACAGGCCCACGTGGGCCTGGTCCTCCTTGGCCACGACGATCAACCCCGAGGTGTCCTTGTCCAGTCGATGCACGATTCCGGGTCTCTCCACCCCCCGGATCCCGGAGAGATCGGAGCAGTGCGCCAGGAGGGCGTTGACCAGGGTTCCCGAGTGGGCTCCGGAACCGGGATGGATGGTCACGCCCCGGCGCTTGTTGACCACCAGCAGATGGGCATCCTCGTAGACGATGTCCAGCGGCAGACCTTCCTCGGGCTGGGGAATCGCCGGAGCCAGGGGCGGCCTCTCCAGGAGGACCGCCTGCCCTGGCCGGACCTTCTCGGAGGCCCGGGCCGGTCGCCCTTGCAGGTGGACCCGCCCCTGCTGGATCCAGTCCTGCACCTGCGAGCGGGAGCGACCCGTTCTGGAGGCCAGGAAGAGGTCCAGGCGGACTCCCGCGGCGGCCTCGTCGACCTGGAATTCTTCAACATCCGGAGCCAGGAGGCTCTCGGGGCTCACTTCTTCATCCTGCACGGTCCGGAGTTAGGGACCCCAGGCCCATTTCCCTTCACGATCATCGCCAACGACCCGCCCACGGCGGAAAGAGGACATTGAAGAGGTCCTCCGAGGCGGGCAGTCCCGTGAGGAAGGGGTAGTAGGCCACGAAGAGCGCGGAGAGGACGACCAGATAGACCGCCGCCAGCCAGCGACCTCGCGAGCCCAGCCAGTCGTCCAGGACCAGGCCGGTCGCCAGCGCCAACAGCGGCACTCCAGGAAGGACGTAGTAGATGAAGCCCCCGGTCGTGGAGGAGGCCCACAAAGCCCATTGGCATAGCCAGGCCAGCACCAGGAAACCCGCAGCCCGATCCCGCCGGTTGACGGCGTTGAGGCCGACCTCCAGCAGGTACAGCAACGAGGTCCACCAGAAGACGATCGATCCGAAGGCCACGATGCCCGACACCGCTCCGTTCTCGACCTGATAGTGGAACCAGATCGGCCGCAGCACCAGGGGCCACTCCCAGAAGTAGGACAGGTAGCGATGCTGGAACTGGCTGGCATCGTAGCGGAACTCGATCATCACCCGGTGGAAGCCCAGGACCTTCTGCCAGGCAGCGAAGCCCAGCGACCCTTCCAGATGGAAGAAGGGTCCGTAGGACAACAGGTAGACCACCGGGATGGTCAGGGCCATCAAGAGCGGAGGGACCAACCAGCGTGCCAGGCGTTCCCGGGATCCGGGCCCCGCCGGGCCAGAGAAGACCTGCATCGCCAGGCAGGCTCCCAAGGCCCCGAACAGGCCATTCCACTTGCAGGCCGTGGCCACGCCGAAGGCCAGGGCGGACATGGTTGCCCAGTGCCAGCGCAGCGGCGTCTGGTTCCAGGACTCCTCCAGGAACCTCCAGGCGCAGTACCATCCGGCCATCATCCAGAAGGCCAGGACCATATCCAACATGGAGATCCGGGAGAGGGCCACGGACATGAAATCGACCGCCACGAGGAAGGCCGCGCACAAGGCCAGCGAGCGGTTGCCTCGGGTCATGCGGAAGCCCAGCATGAAGGTCAACGGAACCACCAGCGTTCCGCTCAGAAGACTGGCGATCCGCCACTCGGCCGGGTCGGGGATCTGATCGGCAGGCCCCAGCCAGGCGTCCAACCGGTCGGCCAGCAGCATTCCGGCCGCGATCTGGATCTTGCCCAGCGGAGGGTGGACCGTGTTCGAGTCCGACCGTGCCGACAGATAGTCCTGGGCCGCCTTCACGTAGTAGATCTCGTCGAAGTACTTCTCGGTGGGCAGTTCCAGGTGCCAGGCGCGCAAGCCGAAGGCGAAGAGGGTGACCAGCACCAGCAGCAGAGCGTCTCGAAGGTCAAAAGAACGGACCTTCCAGACGACGGGCGGCGCCGGGCCAGGCGACTGCTCTTCCGAGGAGCCCGGCGGGCGACCCGGTGAGACCGAGGGTTTCGGCGTGGAGAGGTTGCGAACCATCTCGCGGTGCGGCCCTCCAACCCCCGGAAAAAGAGATGGCCTCCACGGACGGACTCGAACCGTCGACCTTCCGCTTAGGAGGCGGACGCTCTATCCTCTGAGCTACGTGGAGGTGTTGAAACCGGGTGTACGGTAGCAGGTCTGAAGCGGACTGTCAAACGCGACGGGAGCCCGGTTCAGGAGGACCGTCCTCCCCTCCCCGGCGCACTTCGGGACGGCCCCAGAGGCCCATCACCCCCGCCGCGCCCAAGGCAAGGAACAGCACCGAGAGCCACTGGGCCGGGGTCAGGGGGCCCGCCGTCCCCCCCTCGCGGAAGTACTCGGTGAACAAGCGGATCAGCCCATAGCCGCCAAAGGCCAGCCAGAAGGCCTGCCCGGCGAAGCGAGCCCGCGAGAAGACCCCCAGGACGAAGGCCATCAAGAGCAGATCCAGGCCCATCTCATAGAACGGCACCGGGTGGCGGGGCAGGCTGCCCAGACCTGTCGTCTCGGGGTAGACCAGGCCCCAAGGGACCTGGCAGACCTTCCCATAGCAGCAGCCGTGCAGGACGCAGCCCACCCGCCCCAGGGCCATCCCCAGCAGGGTCGGTGCCGCCAGGATGTCCAATCCGTCGCGCGCCGAACCGGCCCTTCGGGCGAAAAGCCAGGCGGCCGTGCCGAAGCCGGCCAGCATGCCTCCCTGAATCGCGATGCCCCCGCGCCGGAAGTTCAGGAAGAGGAGGGGGTCCTGAAGGTAGTCGTCCAGATTCTGGACCGCAAAGGCCACGCGCGCGCCCAGAAGACCGATCAGGATGCTCCAGAGGACCACGTCGGAGGTGAAGACCGGCTCGAAGCCTCGCCGACGTCCCAGGTGGATGGCCAGCAGACCACCGATCACGAAGGAGATGGCCAGCACCAGGCCATAGGTGTACAGCGGGAAATCGCCCAACCGGAAAAGGACGGGATGCATGGGATTCAGGCCTCAGGCCCGGCCTGGGCGGGCGGCGAGGTGGCCAGGGGCTCGGGGGGCACGGCGCGGGCGCCATCCTCAGGAGAGCCGACGAAAAGGGCCTGCACCAAGAGCATGCAGATTCCGACGGAGATCCCGGAATCCGCCACGTTGAAGATGGGCCACCAGCCCAGATCGATGAAATCCACGACCGAGCCGAAGCGCAGGCGGTCGATCAGGTTTCCGACGGTCCCTCCCAGGATCAGGGCGCAGGCGATGGAGGTCCAGCTCCCCCAATGCTCCAGCCTGGGCAGGGCCCAAAGGATTCCCAAAGCCACGGCCAAGCCGGTGGCCAGGAAGAAGGGCCCGCCTTGCGGGAAGAGCCCGAAGGCACCGCCCGAGTTGTGGATGTAGGTCAAAGCCACCAGCCCACCGGGAAGATCCACGCTCTGGCCGCGGACCATCGCCTCCATGATCGCCGCCTTGGTGAGCTGGTCCGAGACCAGGATGAGCACGGCCCCAAGACCGAAGATCCACCTCACAAGCCCAAGTCCACCTGCAGCAGGAGACTCCAGAAGGCACGGCGGGCCTTTGTCAGGCTATCCATCGGCGAGGTCGTCCTCGCCCCAGTGGCGCACCTGGGAACGGGCCGCCGTGACCAGGGACTCCTTCAAGGCCGCCCGCCTGTCGGGCTCCAACTGGTTCCAGGCATACCAGGCGGCCACCGCTCCAAGAGCGCCAGCCAGGGCCACGCCCAGCAGCTTGACGGGAGAGAAGGGGTCCTCGCAGCATCCGGGCTCGTCGTCCAGGATGATCTCGTCGACATGGACCTGCTCTACTAAATCCGACATCTTCTTTGCGACCTCCCCGAGTGTGACTGACTCGGCCCTCCTGGCGGCATCGGCCCCTCCAGGGCCTGTCGGAGCCTTCGACGCTCAGCGCGGACGGAGCCAACGGATCTTCAGGAAACCCTGGTAGTTCTCCTGGATCTGCTGAAGGGCCAGGACGGTCGTCTCCAAGAGGACCTGGACCGGACCGGCCAGATCCTCTCGCAGCCGAGCGGGAACCCGCACCAGCAGGCGACCTTCAGCGGCCTGCAAGGATACAGGCGCCCCAACCACCTGCGTCAAGCCGATGGCCAGGGCGCCCAGAAGGGCCGAGACTCCAGCGCACACGACATCCACTCCGCCCTCGGGGTCGAAGCGGGCGTGCCCCGAACAGGACAGATGCCGGATCCGGCCGCGAAGGTCGCGCCGGACCCCGACCTGAATCACCGGAGGCTACTTCTGGATGTCGCCGATATGCAGGGCGGTATAGTACTGCCGGTGCCCGGTCTTCACGCGGCGGCGCTTGCGCTTGGCGTACTTGAAGACCAGCACCTTGCGGGTGCGGTGTTGCTCGACGATCCGGGCGGTGACGGAGACACCCTCCACCACCGGGTTCCCGGCAGTCAACTGGTTCTGGTCGTCCACCAGGAGAAGGACTCGGTCCAGACGGACCTCACTGCCAATCTCTCCCTCAAGACGATCCACACGGACTTTTTGTCCCGGGGCCACGCGGTATTGCTTGCCTCCGGTCTCAACAACGGCGTACAACGAAAAAACCTCCCTCAGGCGATCCTGCGTCCAGGGCAGGATCCGCCACGGATCCAGGTCGGATGACAAAGAGATCTAACACAAGCCCGGCCGGAATGTCAATCTCGCGACGCCGGGAGACTCCTCGCAGGAGGGAGGTCCTCGGGGCTCTGCGAAGGCCCTCCAGGCCATGAGAAAGGTCTTCTCCTCGCTGCTCTGCCTGGCTCTGCTGGGCGCCCTCTCCTCCACCGCCACGGCCCAGACCCCTCCGGCTCGCGCCCAGGCCCTGCAGGCCCGCGTCGAGGCCCTGCTGATCCGGACTCCAGGGCTCAAGGCGGGGATTTCCATCGTGCACCTCCCCTCGGGCGAGAGGGTCGAAGTCCAGGCCCATCGCCCCCATCCCCTGGCCAGCGTCTTCAAGGTTCCCGTCATGATCGAACTGGCGCGGCAGATCCAGGAGGGTCAGGCGGGCTTGAGCCTGGATCATGTCCTCGTCCTTCGCAACCAGGACCGCTGCCTGGGCAGCGGCTCGTTGCAGCATCGGCCGACCGGCACCCGGATCCCGGTGCGCGAAGCCGTGGAACTGATGATGACCGTGTCCGACAACACCGCCACCGACATGGTCTTCGAGAAGATCGGAACCACCAGCGTCAACCGCCTCCTGGCCGGTCTGGGCCTGCGCCAGTCGGATGTCTTCCTGAAAAACCGCCCGGCCTGGCTGATCAGTCTGGGGATGGGCTCCCGGTTCCGTGGAATGTCCCCCCGGCAGATCGCCTCCACCTGGTCGAAGTTGAGCCCCGAAGAGCGCCATCAGGCCGCCCGACAGGTGGAGGCCGAGAATGCCTCGCTCTCCCTGGCCCGATTCCAGGCCGCCGAGGATGCCTCGGCCGAACGCAACAGCCACGCCGAGAACGTCGAGGTGGCGGCCGCGGTGGAGAACCTGGGTTCACCGTCCGACTTCTCCGGGCTGCTGGAACGGTTGTGGAAAGGACAGATCCTGGACAGGAAATGGACCGCCTACTGCCTGGGCGTACTCTCCCGGCAGAAGTATCGCACCCGAATTCCCCGACTGCTGCCTGCGGGAACCCGGGTGTGGCACAAGACCGGGACCCTGGCCGGCATCGTGAACGACGCCGGAGTCCTTGAGGTCCAGACCCGGGAAGGTCGCCGGGAGGCCGTCGTGGTGGTCGTCTTCATCCGGGAAGTGCAGCAGGGCCGGGAGGAGGCGGCCTCCGAGCTGATCGCGAAGATCGCCCGCGCCGCCTGGGAAGCCTGGCGCTGAGGCCACCCGACCGAACCGGCCTTCAGGCCGGCTCCCACCTCGCCCCGGAAACCCCTGGCTGCCAGGATCTTCGGCAGCCTCCCGAGAACGCCCCAGGCCTGGAGGAGCCATTGCCATGTCCCGTTCCGAGTCAAGCCTGGTCCGTCAGTCGATCCAGGAGAGCATGCAGGCCAAGGCCGGCCTGCTCGAGATGGCCGACGAGGTCGTGGCGGTCGGTGAGTTGCTGATCGAGGCCCTGGCCGGGGGAGGCACGGTCTTCTTCGTCGGCAACGGCGGCAGCGCCGCGGACTGTCAGCATCTGGCGGCGGAGCTGGTCGGCCGCTTCGAGAAGCGGGTGAATCATCTGCCAGCCCTGGCCTTGACCACCGACACCTCGATCCTCACGGCCCTGGCCAACGACTTCCGCTTCGAGGAGGTCTTCTCGCGGCAGGTCCAGGCTCTGGTCCGCTCGGGGGACGCCCTGGTCGCCCTGTCCACGTCGGGCAACTCGGCCAGCATCCTGGCGGCGGTCCGCCAGGCCCGACTGCAGGGAGCCCGCGTCGTGGGCCTGACCGGTCGGGACGGAGGCTCGATGGCCGGCCTGTGCGATCGCTGCCTGGTGGTCCCCTCGCAGCGAACCTGCCGAATCCAGGAATGCCACATCACCCTGGGACACATCCTGTGCGAACTGGTCGAGCAGGCGGCTGAGGAGGGCCGGATTCCCACCCGGAAGGAGCACCTGCCTTGAGGGTTGCGATCTTCACCAACGCCTATCGACCCTTGGTGAGCGGAGTGGTCAACTCGGTCGACCTGATCCGCAAGGGGCTGCTTCGCCAGGGGCACAAGGCCTTCGTCTTCGCCCCTCAGGTCGGGGGGTTCCGCGAGCAGCACTCGGGGGTCTGGCGCTTCCTCTCGATCAGCCTGTCCCGCAAGGTCGAGTTCCCTTTGCCCGTCCCCTACTCGACTCGAATCTTCCCCCTGATCCCCAAGCTGAACCTGGACGTGATCCACACCCACCACCCCTTCCTGTTGGGCGAAGTGGGCGCCCATTTCGCCCGCAGCCTGGGCCTTCCGCTGGTGTACACCTTTCACACCCAGCTCGAAAAATACTCCCACTACATCCCCCTGCCCCAGGACCTGGTCCGCAAGGCCGCCCGCGACTACGTGGCCGCCTACGCGCGCAAGTGCGATTGCATCATCTGCCCCTCGCCCAGCATCCGCGGACTGCTGGACGAATACGGTGTCACCTGTCGGGTCGAGGTGCTTCAGAACGCCATCGACCTGAAGGCCTATCGCCAGGCCGACGGGACCGCCGTGCGCCGTGAACTGGGCCTGAGCCCGAACCGCGTGCTGGGCATCTACACCGGACGGATGGGTGCCGAGAAAAACCTGGACTTCATGCTGGAGTCCTTCCAGAAGGTCCACCTCCAGCACCCCGAAGCCGCCCTGCTTCTGGTCGGCGACGGTCCGCTTCTGGAGGACCTGCGCCAGAAGGCCAGGGATCTGGACCTGACCGACCACGTCTTCTTCCCCGGGCGGGTCCCCTACTCGCGCATCCCCTCCTACTACGCCGCCTCCGACCTCTTCGTGATGACCAGCACCACCGAGGTCAAGCCCCTGGCGGTCCTGGAGGGCATGGCCACGGGTCTGCCCGTGGTGGCGGTCGATGCCTGCGGAACGGGGGACACCGTCACCTCCGGACACGACGGTCTTCTGTGCGAGTGCGACCGAGAGGCCTACACGGCCATCCTGCAGACCGCCGTCGCGGACGCCGGGCTGCGCAGACGACTGGGCCAGGCCGCCCGCCAGACGGCCGAGAACTACTCGCTGGAGACCTACACCCACAAGCTGGTGGACCTCTACCGGGACCTGGGTGCCGGGCGACCACGCCGGTTCTGAGAAAGATCCGGTCTGGGGGGCAGGGAATCTTGACGAAACGGCCAATCTCCGTGATAAGCGAGTGTGCCCTCCCCCCGGGCGCACAAGACAACAAGTCCAGGAGGATATCGCCCGATGATCGGACAGGCCAATTCGGTTGCCCAGTTCCAGATGTTCATGTCGGACTTCCAGCAGGCCCAGACCATCCAGACCCAGATCGGGGCCGACGCCCAGAAGCAGCAGATGGAGCGCTGGAAGATCCTCCAGGACACCCAGACCAAGATCTTCGAGATCCAGCAGGACGTCACCGTCAACAAGGCCAAGACCCAGGACAAGATGTTCAACAAGTGGGATGAGTACATCCGCTCCTAGGGGTTGAAGGCTCCCATGCGATGAAGGCCCCGGGCTTCCCCGGGGCTTTCGTCTCTTCAGGAGGGGCCCGGGCTTCCTGGGGCCCTTCTCTATTCTCGAGGCCTCCTGCCCTGCTCCCCCCGGATCTGGCGGGGTTCCTTCTCAGGGAGGCCCTCGATGCAGGCCTTCTTCAATCCGACGATGGAGCCGCCGCAGCCAAAGACCCAGAAGCGGCGGGCACAAGGCCGCCGGCACCGAGAAGACCAGCATCCGGTAGATCCAGGGCCGCCGCACCTTCACGCGACAGGCCGGGTCCAGCCACCGAGGGCTGCGGACCAGAAGGACCAGGGTCTGCAATCCGATCAGGATGGGCCACAGGACGGCCAGGCGCAGCCGCAGGCAACGCAGCGGGATGGCCCGCGCATAGTCCTCGGCTGCCTGGAAGTGGCCCAGGGCCACGCGCACCCAGCGTTCCAGGACCGGCCAGGCCCTGGCCAGGTTCTCGCTGACCAGTTCATGGGGCGCCAGGCCACAGGCAAGAAGCTCCCCGGCAGGCAGATAGCAGCGCCCCGCACGCAGGTCCCGGGGCAGGTCGCGAAGGATGTTGGTCAACTGCAAGGCTTTCCCGAATCGACACCCCAGGGCCACCATCCTCTGGACATCCCAATCGCGCAAGGCCCGGATATGAGCCATGGTCTCCCGCGTCCAGAACTCGCCGACGCACCCCGCCACAAGCCAGGTGTACTCATCCAGGTCCGCCGCCTCGGCCAGGGCCCCGGGGAAGGTGACCAGGTCCATCTCCATGCCACGGATCAGGACTCGCACGATCCGACGCACCTCGACCCGGTCGGAGGTCTCGAGATCCTCCAGCAGGGCGAAGGCAGCCGGAAGCGCCGACAGCAAGGCTTCCTCCCCGGAGGTTTCGGCCTGGGCCTCGCGTTGAAGGCGCTGGAGAACCGCTGGTGACGGGGGGCCTTCGACCTGGTCGCGGAACTCCAGAAGGCAGCGAAGTCGGACCTTGGGTTCCAGCGTCGGGGTATCCGCCACCGTATCGGCGGCCCGGGCCAGAAGATAAGCCAGGGCCACCGGTTCGCGAACCCCACCGGGCAGAGCGCGCAGGGTCAGGTAGAAGGCACGTGACACCTCGCGCAGGATGTCGGTCAGCAAGCGATCCCGGTCCTCGCGGGTCACCCCCTCGAAAGCCGTCGGCTCGGGCGGCATGGGCATGGAGTCCTCTAACCGATCCACCGGGTCGACCTCGATTCCTCATCCAAGGTGCGGCGGGTCAACTCGAAGAGGGCCTGGGCATCGGCAGGCGTGGCCCCGATGCAGGTCGCCCCCACCCGCCCATACTGAGACAGGGAACTGATCATGTGGAAGACCACGCCCCGGTGGGCCGAAGAATTGTAGTGCAGTCCGGCATCGGTGCTGACGTCGATCAGATCCTGGGGAGCCAGGCCTCGGGCCGACGGCGGAGCCACCGAGTCGGTGGCGATGTAGAACCGCTTCTCTCCGGTGGCCAGGTAGAAGACACCCTCCGCGGGATGATAGATCCCGCCCGTCAGGAAGCGAAGCGCCTGCAAGGAGTGGGACGTGCCCCCACGGCGCAGGTTGATCTCCAGGGCATGGAGGTTCCAGCGCCCCCCACGGGCCGGGACGGCCAGGAAGTCGATCGAGAGGGGGCCGATGACGCCCAGGCCCGCCAGGTGGCGACCCAGGGTCAGGCCCGCCTGGTGCAGTTGAGCCCGCACCTCCTGCCGAGCGGGGAACCGGCAGCCCAGGTAGTTCATCTGCTCGGGGCCGCCCATGATCTGGTCGTGGGTGGCATCCAGGAGGACCTCGCCATGGGGCGTCAGGTAGAGCTGGACGGTCGGAGCCTCGCGGCGTCTCCCCTCCAGGTAGGCCTCCACCACACCCCCCTGGCGGCGGAAGGTCTGCAGGTATTGCCCCGGGTCCCCTCCTCCGGGGACCCTCAGCCGCCGGTGCAGGGCCTCCAGGACCCTGCGGACGGCCTCAGCCTGACCGGTTGTCTCCTGGATCTTCACGGCGCCCAGCGAGAGAACCGCGTTCCCGGCACCCGCGAACCCCTCGTTGAGCTTCAGGATGACCCGTCTCAACCGAGGGTTGCGCCGAGCCAGGTGGACCACGGCCTGGGCGATGTCCTGCTCGTCGTGAAGGTCGGCAAAGCCGTCGGCGTGTCGGACTCCGGCCTCGGCGAAGGTCTTCCGCGAACCGCTCTTGGTCCCCCGGTCGAGATGCCCGGGATCCGCGCCCAGGATCGGCAGGTCCAGGGCCACCGCCAGTTCACGCTCAAGCGAGGTGCAGCGATAGACCTCCATGTGGGAGGCGGGGGCATTCACCACGCTGCGCCGCAGGCGCTCCAGGAAAGCGGGACGCTCGAGGATCTTCCAGGACAGGGGGCGGTCCGAACGGTCCATCACCGAGAGCATGCGAAGGCGGGCCCGCGCGTGCGAGAAGGGCACTCCAGGCAGGAACTGCAGGTAGTAGGAGACGACCTCGTCGGGGATGGGGCAGGAACTGAGGTAGACCAGCCGGGTCCGGGGAAGGCTGAGCAGGGTCAAGAAGAAGAGCAGGCGCTCCTCGTAGTGGACCGAGCCTCCCAGGCGGGCCAGTTCGGAGGCGTCCAGCGACATGGAGGGCAGCACCACCACGGTCCGCTCGCGCTGCGGGTCCTCGGTCAGGCTCCTCCAGATCTCGGGGAGTCGCGCCTGGATCTGGCGAAAACGTGGCTCGTCTGACGGGCAACCGACAGGCGCAAGCGCGCACTCCTCGACCAAGGGGACCTCCTCGAAGCAGGGATGGAAGGCAGATTCCAGGCCGACCCGCCAGTCCCTGTCAGGAAGGCAAGGGTCCGGGCTGCCAGGGGCGCCCGGGATTCCGCCAGCCGAACCCCACCTCCAGCAACCGGGCCAGCAAGCGCCCGGTGGCCCCCCAGACGGTCACCTCCCCCAGATCGAAGAAGGAGACCGGAATCTCCTGGCCTGCCCGGATCCAGACCTCTTCCCGATAGACCCCATCCCGGGTCAGGTGGACCAGGGGGATCTCCAGGATCTCCTCCACCTCCACGGCCTGAGGCCGGAAATCCTGGGGATGGGGCACGGCCGCCACGAACGCGCTCATGACGAAGCCTGTCGGGGTCCAGACATCATCCAGCCGTCCCAGGACCTCGACGCCTTGGGGGGCCAAGGCGATCTCCTCGACGGCCTCGCGCAGGGCCGTCTGCTGAAGGTCCCGATCCTGAGGCTCGCGACACCCACCCGGAAAGGCGATCTGGCCTTGATGATGGGCCAGCCGCAGACCCCGACGGATCAGGACCAGGTGGAGGCCCTCGGGGCGGAGCAGCAAGGGGACCAGGACCCCCGCCGGCCTCCAGGAGGGAGACCGGGGTTCCAGCAGGCGAGGGGGACACCCCTGCAGGCGGCGGCGGATTTCGGCGAGGATGGACTCCATCCCGATCAATTTCCCTGGGCAAGGAGGGTCCCCTTCCAGGTAGGAACCGCCCCGGCGGCTGCGTATACCTTCGCCCATGCCCACGATCTTCGACGGACACAACGACTGCCTGACCCGGCTCTACCCCCCTGGAGGCCCACCCTGTGGCAGCTTCCTGGAGCGCAGTGAGGAAGGGCACCTGGACCTTCCCCGGGCCCGCGAAGGAGGCCTGGGAGGCGGACTCTTCGCGATCTTCATCGAGGAGTTGCGCCACGAGGGCGACGAGCAGGCCTTCCTTCAGAGCCGTTCGGACCGCTTCCCCCTGATGGACCCTCCTCTGGACCCCACCCGAGCCCTGGAGGGCACCCTGGAGGTGGCCGGGCGACTCTTCGCGATCGAGCGGGAGTCGGAGGGAGCGGTCCGCCTGGTCCGTGCGGCCCGCGAGTTGGAGTGGTGCCTGAAGCACGAGGTCTTTGCCGCGGTGATGCACCTGGAGGGTGCCGAGGCCCTGGACCCCGGCCTGCGCCGCTTGGAGTTCCTGCACGGAGCGGGCCTGCGCTCGCTGGGCCTGGTCTGGAGCCGCCCCAACGCCTTCGGAACGGGTGTGCCCTTCGGCTTCCCGGGGTCGCCCGATACGGGCCCGGGCCTGACCCTGGCCGGCCGGCGCCTGGTCCGGGAGTGCAACCGACTGGGCTTGATGCTGGACCTGGCCCACCTGAACGAGCGGGGCTTCTGGGACGTGGCCCAGATCTCCCAGGCCCCCCTGGTCGTGAGCCACGCGGCAGCCCACGCCCTGTGCCCGTCCTGCAGAAACCTGACCGACCGGCAACTGGACGCCATCCGGGACAGCGACGGGGTGGTCGGCCTGAACTTCTGCGTCAGCGACCTGCGGCCCGATGGAAGGCGGGATCCCGAGACCCCCCTGGAGATCCTGGGCCGGCACGCGGCCTACCTGGCCGAGCGGATGGGCCCCCGGCATGTGGCCCTGGGCTCAGACTTCGATGGAGCCCTGATCCCCCGGGAAATCGGGGATGCGAGGGGACTCCCCCGGGTGGTCCGGGCCCTGGAGCAGGCCGGGTTCGCCGGCGAAGACCTCGCCGCCGTGTGCCACGGCAACTGGGTGCGGGTCCTGAGCGAAAGCTGGAGGCCCCGAGGCGGGTCGTGAAGAACCCGTCCGCCATGCTCCGACGAATCCTGCTGACCCTCGCCCTGCTGCTCCTGGCCCTCAACCTGACCTCCCCTCCCGGCCTCGCGGAGGGCAACCTCAGCGTCTACAGGGTCCGCCCCGGCATGAGCTCCGAGCAGGTCCGAAAGACCCTGGGGACTCCCCAGGTCCAACAGAAGAAGCCAGCGGTCTGGGCCTATCGCCGCGAGCACCAGGGAGTCCGCGGACAGGACGACCCGGCCGTCTACTTCGACCCGTCCGGGCGGGTCGGTTTCGTCACCGGCAGCCGCCTGGAGCGCGAAGGCCAGCAGATCCTGCGCCGAGGGTCCGGCCTGCCGGAATTGAAGGCGGCCCTGGGTGATCCTTCAGCCCGCCAGCCGGGCCAGGGGAAGACCGTCGTCTACCGGTATGCCCCCGCCCGGCTCACGGTGGTGGTGGCCGGCACCCCGGCCCGAGTGGTGGTCTTCGGCCTGGGCGACGAACCGCGCCCCTGAGAAGCGCCCCAGGCCCCACTCAGGGGCGGGCTTCCAGGTCGCGGTAGAGCGCCACCAGTTTCTCGCCCTCCCGCTCCCAGTTGAAGCGCTCTTCGGCCGCACGACGGGCGCGCGCCGCGCAACCCGCCAGCCGGTCGGGATCCGCCAGCTCCTCCAGGGCTCGAGCCAGGTCCCGGGGGCTGCGAGGGTCGAAGAGGCTGCCCAAATCCCCTCCTGCGATGAAGCGGCGCAGTTCGGGGACGTCCGCCCCTGCCACGGCCACTCCGGCCATCATGTATTCGAAGAGCTTGTTGGGGGTGCACAGGTAGTTGTTCAGGCAGGTGGGCAGGTAGGGGATCACCCCGATGTCGGCCTCGGCCGACCCCTCCACCATCTCGGAAGCCGGGACCGGAGGCAGGAAGAGGACCCGATTCCCGTGCCGGGCGGCCAGTTCGCGCAGGTCCCCCTCACGCTCCCCGTAACCCCTCAGGGCCACCACGACCCGGTCCTGCAGGCTGGCGGCCACCACCAGTTCCTCCAGGCCCCGGTCGGCCATGTATCCCCCCTGGAAGAGAGCCACGGGCCGACCCGCCGACGACTGACGAAGCCGTCCGCGCCGTTCGTCTCCAGGGGTCACCAGCCGGGGACAGTTCAAGAGGGGAAGGACCCCGGAAAGACCGTAGCGACGCTCGAGCTCGCCCGCGATCGATTCATTCACCGTCAGGACCCGGTCGGCCTGGGGCGCCAAGCGGGCCTCCAAGGCCTCCCACCCCTCCACCTCCTCCTGGGAGGCGAAGTAGTGCTGCTCGCTCCACAGCTCGTGGGCGTCGTAGACCAACCGGGCCCCGCAACGCTCCGCTGCCTCCGCCGCGGCCTGCAGGGTGTCCAGGTCGTGGGCGTGGCAGACATGGGGTTTCCAGGAGGCCGCCATCGCGGCCCAGATCCGGTTGATCCGCGCGATATAGGCCTGGTGCCGGAGCACCTCGGGCGAGGCCTTCAGAGGCAGTCTGCGCGGAGGAGGAGGTGGACACCCCCCGACCGATGGGTCCCGATCCGGAGGGTCCTGAAGGGCCTCGGCGTTGCGAGGCGGGGGCGCCTCCTCCGAGGTCGGACGCCTGGAGCGCTTCTTCAGCGGGGCCAGAATCCGGTCGTCGACCATGCGCTTCCAGGCCGGGCGCTGGTCGGCTCGGACCACCTCGTAGCCGTTCCGGGTCTCGAAGGCAGGAAGACCCGGCTCGAGAAAAGCGTGCACCCGCACCTGGTGTCCCGCCCGGGCCAGGATCCAGGCCTCCCTGTCCACCCGGGGATCCCGGGTGCACGGGTTGAACACGAACATGGCGATGCGCATCAAGAACCTCGGAAGACAAGCCCGGCCTGGCGGCCCGGGGCGGCAGGGCCTTCGCCCGCCGTGGCGGGCCTCCTCTCGGCCGTCCGCCCTCGCAACTGCGGGCCAGGAAATGGAGATCGGGGCCGCCCGATCAGAGGCGGCCCCGATTCAGGAGCGGTTCCGGACTTCAGTAACGGAAGATCGCCGCCGCCTTCCCGGCACCCGGCACCTCGGAGGGTTCCAGGACCAGGACCCTCCCACCGGCGGACAAGGTCTCGACCGCCGCCAGGTTCAACAGGTCGACCTGCCCGTTGGCCCGAGTCGCGGACACCTCGATCTCCGAGGTCTCAGGGAGGTAACGCCCCCAGACCTGAACCCCGACCGGAACGAAGAGGGTGTCCACGCGACCCTGGCAGGCTGCGGGCACCACCTGGGTGGTCTCGGTCGAGGTCAAGCCCGTCCCCGTCTTGCTCTGAAAGCGGGACAAGGCCTCGGCGCGTTGCTGCTGCAGACGGGCCTCCATCACCTCCCAGGCCCGGTTGAAGAGGTCGGCCTCGCTCATGGCCTCGACGTTGCCGTGCAGACCCTGCTCGAACAGGTGGGGATAGCGATTGGCCTCGCGGTAGATGGGATGCAGGTACTCGACGCCGGCCAGCAGCAAGGGGACCCGCTCCTGGCGCAGGACCTCCCAGACGGCGTTCTCGACCTCGCGGAAGTACTCGGCCAGGCGCTCCTTGTCCTGGTCGGCCGGGTTGTGGCCGTGCGAGACTCCACTGCGATCCGTCGGCCCCAGCGAGCGCGTCTGGAACTGTCTTCCCCCCTCCACCCCCTGCTGTTCGAGGTACTCCCGCAGGCTGGGGGGCAGGCCGACCGGCTCGATCTCGGTCATGCCTTCCCGAAAAGCCTCAAACAGCGCGACCCGATTCTGACTGAGGGTCAGCAGGAAGAAGCGCCCCGTCTCGGCGACCAGGGGCACCAGGGGCTTGACATGGAAGTCGCGATCCGAGACCACCGCCATCTCTGGCACGGCCAGCGAAACCCGATAGTAGCGGCTGAAGCGGGGAGCCAGGAACATCACCAGGCCGCGGCTCTGCTTCTCCCAGAAAGGGGTATTTCCAAGCATCTCGGTGGCCGGGGTCATCAACTCCTTGATGCGGGCCGCCGAGAGGCCCCGAGCGGAGAGGGCCTCCTCGGCCGAGCGGATCTGGTTCTTGAAGCGCACGGAGTTCTGTCGAAAATCGGTTCCCCCCGAGAGGGTGGGCACCAGGAGGGTCACCGCCGGCCCCTCGCGAGGCTGCAGGACTTCTTTGAGATCATCGAGTCCGAAGTGTCTCATGATTCACCTCTCCATTCTGGACCAACCGCAAGGTGGACCTGGGCAGGTCCACCGACCAAGGGGCCCGCACCTGTGGCCCCCCGGGACGAGGCTCTGGCCCCGTCCACACAAACCGGGGCCAAAGCCTCCTATTCTCCTGAACCCGGAGCGAAACTGGAAGGGTAGCGACAGCCGTAGACGGGGCCGCCGTTGGAGACTCCCCAGCACACCACGAAGTTGCCGGCCGAGTCCATGCCCACCGAGGGCCAGTCATTCTCGACCGAATTGTCGATGCTGGCCTGGAAGCGGGGCTGAAGCGAACCATCCGAATTGACGGGCCGACCGACGATCCGACAAAGCGAATCGCCTTCCCAGTAGCGCCAGACGACCACGCAGTTCCCCTCGCCGTCCATGGCCACATCCGGGCCCAGGTGGGAGCCTCCAGGCCACTCACTGCGCAGGTCGATCGGTCCCGAATCCAGGGGAACCAAAGTCAGTGTGGAGGCGCCCGGCGTATATTGGAAACGCTGGACAAAAATGGTCATGCCACTCTCCGTGTATTCGAACCAAGCCACGGCGATGCGCCCGTTGCGAATGGCCACCGAAGGGCGCTCCATACCAGACACATTGGAGGCCACAACCAACGGCGGAGAGGAGTTTGTCCTGTTGTTGTTACTGACCTGGCAGATTAATTGCCCGTCCGAATCCTGGAAGACCTCGGCACAATCTCCATTGGCATCGACGTCCAGGACAGGTGTTCTGGCAAAGGGGATTCCCCCACGAGAAATGGCCGCAGTGGGATCGTCACTGGGGACGAGGTAGGACTGGATGGTGTTGGATCCAGTGGAGGCCTGTTGATAGTTCACCACGGGCAATGGGGTCGGACCGCCCAGGTTCTCGGGCATCCCGAATCCCGTCGAGGACAAGGTCTCGGTGCTGGTGGAACCAAAGATGGCCTCGGGCCCAGCCCAACTCCCATCCCCCAGGTTCCGATAGGCAGCCCGCATCTCGGGCATGCTGCTCAAGAAATGCACCCAGGCCACTCCAAAGAGGCCCGAGGAGTTGATGGCCGGAGCCGGATCCGCATAAGAGGTGGCGGTGCTGGAAACCCTCTGCTCGGCCCACAATGGACTGGGAGAAGCGTCCGGGCTGAACCCCTGAGCGAAGACTCCATCCGTGTGGCGCCAGGAGACCACGAAGTGCCCGTCGCCTCGCATGGCCACGTGTGGCTGGAGACCGGGCAGCGCCGAAGAGCCCACCGGGAAGACAGCGCCGGGCGAGGGCGAAGGCGAGACGGTCGGCGAGGGCGAGGGCGACACCGTCGGCGAGACGCTGGGGCGCGGGGTGAGCCAGGTGGAGGCCGAGGCCACCACTCCGGGAAGGATCTCGATGTCCTCGACCAGGAAGGAGGCCGTGTACTGAGGATTGGCCCCCTCGTAGAGGTAGCCGCGAACCTGATAGCGCGCCGGGGCGGGGATCTGGTCGAGGACCACCTGCCCCCGCCCGTCGACCAGATCGAAGCTGCGGGCCATCAGAGGCGTCGGCGGAGTCTGCAGCGGCAAGGGAAAGAGCTCGACCAGCAGGCGCTGGGCGCTGGAGGAAGTGGCCAGCAGGATGGTCTCCCCCTGGACCTGGACCCGGGTCGGCCCCTCCTCGCGGGTGACCCGGACCGTCAGGTTCCCGAAGAGGTCCTGGGAGGAGACTCCCGAGCCGGCGGATCCCCCTCCGCACCCGGCGATCCCCAGCGAAGCCAGGGCTGTCAGCAGAATGAACGCAGTGCACCAGAGCGAGAAACGCCGGACCATGAGCCGTCCTCCCCGAAAGAACGAATAGGGGTGAAGGTTCGCCGGGAAGGCTTTCCCCCCCTCCGAAGAAAGGGAAATTCAGTCGGTCCTCCGCGCCCTGACACTTCCTGACAGGGGCGCAGGTCATCATGGGCCCAGGGCGGGGAGTTCCAGGGAGGTTCAGCATGGAAACCAGATGGGTCCGCGCCATCCTGTGGGGACTGGTCGGCCTGCTCCTGACGACCGGAGCCGGTCCCGCCACGGCCCAAGACCTGTATATCCGGAATCGCCCGGTGCGGGACGCGGTGATCCGCGGTCAGGAGCACTTTGTGCCCCTGGAGGACATCGAGAGGTACCTCAACGCCTCCGAAATCGAGCGCCTGGAGCTCGACCTGGAAAGCGGGGCGATCCGCGTGGACGGAGAACCCCTGGCCGAGACCATCCTGGCCGGGGAACCAGCCCGCCTCCCCCTGGTGGCGGTGGCCCGGGCCCTGGGATTCACGCGGAAGTCCAACCCCGATCTGGGGACCGTCGACCTTCTCTCCCCACAGGCATTGAAGGGCAAGCAGCGGATCCCCCAGACCCGCGAAGGGGGGCGGGACTACCAGATCGCCAAGGCGCATATGGCCAGGCTCCTCGCCGAGGGGGGACGGGATGGAGACTCCGAGCAGGCTGCACGGGTCACCCGCATCGGCAACGATCTGGTGGCGGTCTCGCGGATGCCCAGCCTGTTCTGGCACTTCCACGTGCTGGCGGACTCCAGTCCGAACGCAGCCACCACGGGACCGGGATTCGTCCTGGTCACCCGAGGCCTGCTGGATCTGGACCTCGACGACGACGAGCTGGCGGGCATCCTGGCCCATGAGATCGCCCACGGGACCCTGCGCGACCATGAGAAGCGACTCCACCGTCAAGAGAACATGCAGATCCTGGAAGGCGAGGCCGGTGATTTGAAGGAGGCAGAATCCAGACTCCTGAACCGGATTCGCGCCCTTCAAACCAGCGAGCAGGCCCTGATTGCACGATGCCGGCTGGCACGACAGTATGGCGACTCGGGTGCGTACTTCTCATTCTCCAGCCAACTGAGCGCCTGCCAGGACGAATTGCGCCGATGGCTGTCGCGACTCAAGACGGTCCAGGCCCGCCGGGTCCAGAATGCCCAGGACTGGCGCCACAACGAGAATCAGATCAACAGCCCCTTCTGGAAGAATGCCAGGGAGCTGGACGCCGACGTCCAGGGGATGCGCCTGGCCGTCGAGGCGGGCTTCTCGGCGGAGGGGCTGCGGCGGGGACTGCTGAAAGTCAGCCAGGCTGGCTATCAGAAATTCGGAGAACTCTCGCTGCGGTCGGATCTGGAAGGGAGCGAGAGTCATCCACCCCTTCCGACCCGGCTTCAGCTCCTGGAGAAGGTGCTGCAGGACTGGAAGAACTCGGGGTGGAGCCGCTGAGCCCGGCCCCCCAGAATCTGGTCGGCAACCGCCCGAAAGCCGTCCAGGAGCGGAGGAAGGTCCTCGGCCAGGGCCCAGCCGACCAGGTGCAGGGGACCTTCAGGCCTTCCCGGGATCTGCTGTTCGTGAAGCAGCAAAGCCTGATCCTGGATCAGCACGACCGCCAGCCTCTCCCGGATGACCACATCTCCTGACCCTCGGGTTGCCTCGGCCAGGATCCGGTAGCTCGGGGGGCGAGCCGGGGGGCCCGGGCTGGCCGCCATCGGCAGGGTCAGGATCAGTCGAGGCAGGATTCGCCCCTGACCCGTTCGCGGTTCGAAACAGACCAGCTCGGGACCTCTGGCCGAGGGCGTCCCCCGCCATCCTCGCGGGGGACGCAGGACCAGGCCGGTCCTGCGTTCGCGAACCGGGACCGGGTCAAGCGCCGGGAGGACAGGCGAAGGAGTTGGCGGATCACCCAGCATGAAGACCCTGGAGGCAACCTGCATCCGCTCACGTCCCGAGAGAAGCAGGACCAGCCTGGTTCCAGGAACGAGTTCCCGCGCCGAGAGGAGTGAACCCTCCACGCTCAGGATGCGGCTGCGCTGGGGGTCCAGGAAGCATTCCAGGGGTTCACCCGCGAGGGTCTCCCCTCTCAGGGTTGGACCCGAGGCCGAATAGTCCAGGAAGATCGCGTTGACCAGGGTCTGGTCGGGGGCATCGCGGGTGCGAAAATCAGGTCTTCGCTCCTGCCCCCCCACGCCATAGCGCAGCATGGTCTCCAGGACGGCAGGCGGCACTGACGCACGCTGCGCGCAAGCTTCAGGGGCCAGCACCCGGCTCGCCCCCAGGAGCAGAATCCAGACAAGGAGGATGGACTGGATCTTCACTCTGGGCCTCCCCTCCGCCCTCGCCCGTCTCGAAACGGAGACGCCAGCCCCGGCGTAAACCGCTGGGGCTGGCGTCCGAAGCCCGCGGCCGGCCCGGAAGGACCAGCCGCGAAACCTCCTCAGGCCAGTCGACGCGGCATGTCGCGCGTGGCCAGGTGGCGCAGGGTTCCGGCCGGGTCGGCGAAGCGGGTCAAGAGGATCATGGCGGCGATCACGAAGGGCTTGTGGCCGGCCTCGCGGTACGTATCGAGGCGGTAGCGCTCGAAGACCGAGGCCGAGACCTCGCCTTCCTTGCAGCTTACGTCCGTGATGTCGGCAGGCAGGCAGTGGCAGTACAGCGCTTTGCCGTCCCGAGTGTGCTTCATCATCTCCTCGGTGCACTCCCAGTCCTTGTGACGCGCGTTCTCGGCCAGGGCAGCCAGTTCAAGCTCCTTGAGCTCGGCCGCGCGGCCACCGCGCAGCAGCTCCGTCCGCTTCTGCATCACGTGCATCGGAGCCCAGCTCTTGGGGTAGACGATGTCGGCGCCCTTGAAGGCCTCGGCCATGGAGTGCACGACCTCAAACTTCCCGCCCGACTCGGTGGCGAAGCGACGTGCGGCCTCGACCGGCTCGTCCACCAGGTCGTAGCCCTCAGGGTACGCCAGGCTGACGTCCATCCCGAAGCGGCTCATCAGGCCGATGATGCCCTGGGGAACCGAGAGCGGCTTGCCATAGGAGGGCGAGTAGGCCCAGGTCATGGCGATCCTCTTGCCTCGAAGGTTCTCGACGCCACCGTAGTGGTCGATCAGGTGACGGAGGTCGGCCAGGGCCTGGGTGGGGTGGTCCAGGTCGCACTGCAGGTTGACCACCGAGGGGCGCTGGGCCAGCACTCCGGCTTCAAAGCTCTCCTGCACCGACTCGGCCACTTCGGCCTGGTAGCGGTTCCCCTCACCCAGGAACATGTCGTCCCGGATGCCGATCACTTCACTCAAGAAGGAAATCATGCTGGCGGTCTCGCGGACGGTCTCGCCGTGGGAGACCTGCGAGGTGGACTCGTCGAGTTCCTCGGTCATGAGGCCCAGCATGTTGCAGGCGGAACGGAACGAGTAGCGGGTCCGGGTGGACTTGTCGCGGAAGATCGAGATTCCCAGCCCGGTGTCGAAGAGGCGAACGGACTTGCCTGCACGGTTCAGGCGCTGCAGGGCCTCAGCCACCAGCAGGACGGCGCGGATGTGCTCGGCGGGGTTGCGCCAGGTGATCAGGAAACTGCCATTGTGCAGATTGGTCGGGGTCTGTTCGAGGGCAGCGATCAACTGCTGCACTTTGTCCTGGGTCATGGTTTCAGCCATGGCGATAAGCACTCTCCTGGAAGCCCGGCTGGCGTATGCCAACTGGAATGATGTAGACCGCCCCCGTTCTCCGCCTGCTCTCAGGACCCCTCCAATGCTGCGGGGGACCTGGCGGAAGTCGGCTCAGTAGACGAACTGCCGGACGTCGTAGTGGCTGACCACCGGACCCTGGGGATGAGCGCGGAATCGCAGTCGGGAGCGCAAGTCCCGGCTCTGCTCGCGGCAAGCACGGCGATCCAGCAGGTCGGCCATCCCCTCCAGAACGTAGGGCGAGCGCGGATCGGGTTCGAACTCCGAGAGGCTGATCCGATCGCCCGCGTCCAGGGGAAGCCGGTTGAGCAGCTCTGCCGTCTTCTCGACGTGCTCCTCGGCCAGGGCCGGCCCGCCCACCCCGGTCATGACGATCACCCCGACCCGGATCCCGGCTGCTTTGAGGAGGCCTACCAACTCCTCCGCCTGGGCGGCGCTGCCAGGCTTGCGCAGCACTCGCAGGACCCGGTCGCTCCCCGTCTCGATCCCCAGGTGCAGGGAATCCAGTCCCAATCCGGCCAGCTCGCGCCAGACCTCCAGGGTGCGCCGGAGTGTGCTGAAGGTGTCCAGGAAGGACGAGAATCCCGACAGGTGCCCCGGCTGGAAGACGGGGTCTGCCGGGCGCGGCGCCTCCAGGCGACGGTGCAGCCAACCCAGGGCCGCCAGCAAGTGAGCGTCCGGGAGGCTGGCTGCGTTGGCATCCGCCAGGAAGACGCCGCGGCGCCAGGAAAGCCCTGCCCCCATGAAGGCCAGGGCCTCCTCGACGTGCCGGGTGAACTCCTCACGGGAGAGCACGCGGTAGGGGCGCTCCTTGTAGAAGGTGCAGAATGAGCAGCGATTGTAGCTGCAGCCCTCCGTCAACTGCAGGACCAGGGATCGGTACTGATCCGGGGGCAGGATCATGATCGGGCGCCAGATGCTTTTGAATCGCGCGGCGTCCTGATTCGGATCCAGTTCCACGGCCCGGCGCAAGGGCTCCGGGTGTCCCAGGAGCCGCCAACCTTCCTCCAGGAGCACGCGCACGTGCCCCAACTGGGAGGCCTGCTCCTCCGGAGCGAGCCGACGGACCCCCTGCTCCCACCCCTCCCGACCCGGCGCCCGCACCAGCTCCAGGACCGAACCGTCCAGCCCCCGGCGATGAACGACCCCGTGCCGGACCCAGGAGACCGGACGCCCTGCCAGGTCGAAGGCGCACATCTCGTCTCGGCCCCGATGCAACAGAATCCTCTCCTGGTTCCAGACCAGGCGGAACAGAGGCGTCCCAGGGGCAGGTGGAGCCAGGAGGGATCCGGTCTCAGGGACATTGGGCAGAGAGGACATGCCGTGAGGATAGCACAGACGGTTCCAGGTCTCTTCCCGGTCCTGGGTGCGCACCGCGGCGGTGAAGACCTGCCGCCCCACCACCGTGGCCCGAAGCCCCGAGTTCAATGCTCTCCGAAGAGGACTCCATCCCAATGATCTGCCAGGGAAAGCGCGCGCCTTCGGGCGGGTCCGGTCAGGCTTCTGGGATCCTTCAGGGCGGCCCGCTGCCGGGCCGGGAGGGCTGCCAGGGCCGGCCCGAGTCGGGGGTCCTCGGCGACGACCTCCAGCAGGTCCCGGCCGGTGCGCCGAGCCTGGATGGCTGCCCGCCTCACACCCTCGTGGGCCTCCGGCACCCCCGCGGCCGAGAGCAGGACCTGGAGAGGGCCGGAAAGCCATGCCGTCTCCTGCACAACCCTGGCCTCCATGGTGTCGCGCAGCACCTCCAGGTCGCGCAGGGCCCGAGCTGTCCGCGAGCCGGCGACGGCCAGGCCCAGCACCAGGCGAGGCTGGAATCGCGCCGAGGCCGAGTTGGAGAGGTCCCTCTGGTGCTCCGACACCTGATCCAGATACCAGGTCATCACCTGGGGGGCGAAAGTCTTCCAGAGGCTCTTGACGTTCTCCCAGGTGATGGGGTTGCGCTTGTGAGGCATCGCCGAAGAGCCGACCTGTCCCTCCTCGTCGTAGAATTCGGCCACCTCGTCGATCTCGGTGCGCTGCAGGTGGCGCATGTCGTCGGCCAGGTTGGCCAGCACGCCGAAGGCCGCGGTCAGGTGGTGCAGGACCGCCAGGGCCGGCTCGGGAGGGGCGATCTGGGTGGAGGCCCGGGCGGGCTCCAGGCCCACCTCCGCCAGGACCTCCCGCTCGAAGTCCTCGGGGTCGTCGAAGAGCAGGCCCTGGGCGACGAAGGCGCCCACCGCCCCCGAGAACTTCCCGCGCAGGCCAGCCAGGGCCCTCTGGATCTGGAGGACCTCCCCTCCCAGTCGGTCCAGGTGCACCGCGCAGACCAGTCCGAAGGTCAGCGGTTCGGCGTGCTGACCGTGGGTGCGCCCGATCTGCAAGGTTCCCGCCTCCCGGCGCGCCAGGCGCGCCAGTTCCCGACAGCACCGGCGCAGGGCCGGGAGGACCAGGCCCTCGACTCCGGCGCGCAACCGCGTCAGGTGCGCGTTGGACAGGATGTCATAGGAGGTGGCGCCCAGGTGGACAAAGGGCCGGATGGCCTCGGGGCACTCAGACGTGAAGACGTTGACCAGGGCCTTGAGGTCGTGGTGGACCCGCGACTCTTCCTGACAGAAGTCCTCCAGACGGACCCGGCCGGCCGCCTCGACCGCCTCCGGGATCAGGGTCTCCGGCAGGAATCCCCGGCGGGCCAGGACCTTCAGGAGGGCCAGCTCGACCTTCAGGCAGTGGTCCAGGTACAGGGCGGCCTCGGAGACCAGGCGGGAAGCCGGTTCCAGCAATCCTTCGGACTCGAGGTAACGCCCGATGAGGGGATCGGGGAACCACAGCGGATGGGTCACGGCAGCCTCCAACTCGGCGTTTGGACTCCCCCGCTTCGCAAACCCTGCGGTGGCCTCCTGTGAAGCCCTCTCACACCGTCGCGCGGCTCCCGCCCGGAAGGGGGGCGACAGGAGACGAACACTCCGCACACAAGACCGTAACATTTCGTTTACAGGCTATTCACAATGGCCGAATCCTGTAACATCCCAGCAACAATCCGCCTGAAAGATTGGAGCATCCTCAGGCCAGGGGGAACCACTCGTCCAGGAGGCTCCGATGTCCGAACCGATTCGCGCCATCAGCAACCAGCAGACCAACCGGACCGTCCACGCCGCCCAGTCGACCCCGACCGCCAGCGCTGTGACGGCCAGCCAGTCCACGGAGAAACCAGCCAAGGGACCGGCTGACGGAGCGGTTCTCTCGGACGAGGCCACCGCCGGGGCCGCCGAGGAGGGAGAAGACAGTCCACTCCTGGCGGCCCTGAAGGACCCTGAGGGGACTGAAGACTCCGAGAAGGCCGAGGATGGAACCACTCCCAAGGCCGACGAGACCGGGGAGAAGGAGAAGGCAGAGGATCCTTCCAAGACCGACGCCGAGAAGAAACAGGAAGAGATCAAGAAGCTCCAGGAAGAGATCCGCCAGACCGAGACCGAGCTGCAGGCGGCCCTGGACAAGGGCGACGAGGCGGCCGCCAACGCCGCGGCGGGCAGGCTGTCCACCCTGGTCTCGGATCTCCAGCGCCTGATGGGCGACAAGAGCACCTCGGCCCCGGATGTGGGTGTCCAGCCCGCCGCGGCCGACGCGGGCGGAGCAGCGGCTCCGGTGGATGCGGGCGGCGCCATGGCGGCTCCGGCCGGTGGCGGAGCTCCGATGGGAGGCGGTGCGCCCGCCGGCGGTGGAGCGCCCATGGGAGGCGCGGCCCCGGTGGGGGGCGACGCCCCAGCCGCAGCCGCAGGGGAAGCGGCCCCGGCCTCCGAGACCCAGGTGGTCCCCCCCGAGCTCTCCGAGGATGACCAGAAGCTGGCCCAGTTCATCGAGACCCAGTTGGAGGGCAGCCCCGCCGCCGGTCAGGGCCTGGGCTCCCACTTCGTGGCCGCCGGACGGCAGAATGAGGTCGACCCCCTGGCCCTGCTGGCCATCGCCAAGCACGAGACGGGCTACGGCGAACTGGGCGTGGGCCTGACCAAGATGCTGGGGGTCGGGGCCTATGACTCCAACCCCGACGGCAAGACCCCCTTTGACGGCGCGGTCAACCAGATCTACTCGGGCGCCAAGACCTTCGCCAACCTCCGGTCCAAGGGCGGCTCCACCGCCCAGGACTCGCTGGGCAACCAGCTCTCGGCCGTGAACAAGGCCGGGTGGGCCACCGACCAGAGCTGGCACACCAAGGTCGCCTCCCACTACAACACCATCGCCGGCAACGCCAACCGGGCCGTCGCCTAGAACACTGCCCCGCCGACGAACGAAGGCCGCCAGGTTCAGGCCCGGCGGCCTTCGCCCGTGTCTGGCCGGGCCCCAGTTTGACTCAAGAGGAGTCCAGGACCCGTCTTGGAATCGAGCCCTCCGGAGGAAGCGATGAACCACTGTCAGAGTTGTGGGATGCCCCTGGGAGACACCGAGGAGTGGCTGGGCCGCGAGCGGGACGGCAGTCTCAGCCCGGACTACTGCAAGCACTGCTATGACCGGGGCGAGTTCCGGGCCCAGATGACCATGGACCAGATGATCGAGTTCTGCATCCCCCACCTGGTCCGAGCCCGGCCGGAGATGTCGCCCGCGGAAGCGCGCAAGCTCATGGAGGACATGTTCCCCCGGCTGAAGAGGTGGCGTCCTGCCGACCAGGTCGGAGCCAACCTCTCCGGTCCGTGACCGGCGGCTCCCCCGGAATCGCGCGGCAGCCCCCCCCGGCCGCCCCCGGCGAATCGACCTACACCAAAGCCATCACGGCCAGAAAGTGGGCCGAACTGCCCATGAGGACGAAGAGGTGCCAGATCTCGTGGTGGCCGAAGACCCTTGGCCATGGGTTCGGCCAGCGGGCCCCATAGAAGACCGCGCCGATCGTGTAGGCGAGGCCACCCGCAAGCATCCAGGCCAGGGAGGTCGTCGACAGATGACGGGACAGGGGTTGGATGGCCAGGACCACCAGCCATCCCATCCCCAGATACAGGGTCAGGGAGAGCCACTGGGGAGCCTCCAGCCACAGCAGCTTCAAGGTGCACCCCAGGACGGCGATGGTCCACACCGCCGCCAGAAGGGACCAGCCCCACGGTCCCCACAGCGGCCCGGCGCAGAAGGGCGTGTAGGTCCCCGCGATCAGCACGAAAATCATCGTGTGGTCGAACTTCCGCAAGGCCCGCTCGCCCTGGGGAGACAGGCGCAGCGCGTGGTACAGGGTACTGGCCGTGTAGAGCAACACAAGGCTGATCCCGAAGATCGGGAAGGCGATCTTCGGCCAGGTCTGGCCTGACGCCAGGCTTCGCTGGACAAGCAGCACCAACCCGACCAGGGAGAGCAGCGCTCCCAGAAGGTGCGTCAAAGCGCTCACGGGGTCCTTCAGGGCAATGCCTCGCAAGGGTTGGCTCCTTTCAGCAGGAGAGGTCTCCCCGAAAGCCCCCTGCCAACGGGCAGTCTTCGAGGCGGAGGCTTTTTTCCCCCGCTCCCCGTGAGGTTGGAACGCCGACAAGATTCAACGGGGCGACCTGTCTCGCCTCATCCTGGCACAGAGGGGCGGCCACCCCGGGCTGCGTGCGTGATATGATGGCAGAGGAACGTCGGGATCCTGCCGGGAGGGAGCCGAGACAGTGAAGTTGACGATCGAGTTCGAGCGCGAAGGGGAGACCCGCTGGATCGCCGAGGTCCTGGAACTTCCGGGTGTGCTGGTCTACGGGGCCAGCCGCGCCGAAGCCTCCACCCGCATCAAGTCGCTCGCGCTCAGCCGCGTCGCGGACATGCTCGCCCACGGTGAACTCGAGCTCGACAACCTGATCGAGTTCGAAGAAGCCACGCTGGCTGCTTGAGCATCTGGCCCAACACCAAGGCTCGGCGGGTCTATGCCGCGCTCCTCCGCATGGGTTGGCGGCTCAAGAGACAGAGCGGTTCCCATCGAGTCCTCGAGCGCTCTGGTTCCCCGGACTTCCTGTTCGCGTTCCACGACCGGGAGGAGATCGGCGGAGCGATGTTGGCGCGCATCGGCAGACGGACAGGCCTCCGGCCATCCGACCTCTGATCCACCCCCACGCTCCTGGTCATCCAGATCGAGCGGTAATAAACAGGCCTTCATGGGGTCGATTCAGAGCTTCTTCTAGCGTGAGTTTCGGGGGGCAGGGCGACCTCGGCCAGTGAAAGCCCGTAGCCACTGCGGTTTCAGCTCACGTCATGAGTATACACAAAGGGGGGCGCCTGTGGGACCAGGTGCTCGAACACCGGGGGATCGCCGTCGCCCTCCTCCAGGACCCAGTTGCATGTGATCTTCTGCTTGCTCCGTTGGGTTGCGGTGTGCATGACCATGGCGAGCCTTGTCCGGCCAAGATGGTTCAAGAGTCCGGACAGGCTTCCCGTCCAGCCGCAGCGGGTCCGAGCCTCGTGATGCACCAGTCGAGCGAGGATGTAGGCGATCAAGCAGATGAAGATGTGGACCCGGAGCTTCTGGTCTGTCCAGTGGAACTGGGGTCGCACCGCGAGGTGCGTCGGGTCCTTCACCTGACGGAAGGCTGCCTCCAATTCGTATTGGCCGCGGTAGGCGAGAACGATCTCCTCGCTGGTCCAGTCATGCCGGTCGGTCATGAGGATGCGCTTGCCGAAGACGTCCTGATCCAAGCGCTCCACGGCATCCTGGTCGATCGACCAGGTCAGTCTTTCCCGCCCCGACCGCTCTGGATTGAACTCGACCCGGAGCACATCGCGCACGTATTGGCCTGAGGTGAGCGAAGCGATCTTCTTCTGGGCACTCTCCGCGTTGCGTGGCCGGGAGCGCGGCTTTTCCAACTGGTCCTGCCACCTCGTCAGCGCTCGAATGCGCTTCTGAAGATGCTGGTTCAGGCCCCTCATCTGGCCCTCCCGGAGCATCTCGCTTCGGTAGAGGACCAGAGTTCGCTCCGCGCCCCAGATCACGCGCTTGCAGCGGTACACCGGCAGTCCCGCCAGTCGACCATCCTCCAATGCCGCATATTCCTCCAGGGGGATCTCTCGAAGGGCGCGGTATCGGCTGGGCGGCAGGGCGCCGACGTAATGAAAGGGAGCCTCGTCCACCTGGGCCTGGTTGCTCCGGGAGTTGTTGCCCATATCGTAGACGATGGTCGTCTCCTTGACCTTCTCTCCCAGGAGCGCTTCGAGCCGGGCCTGGATGCACCCGAGCGCCTGTGAGAACTGGACGACATCTGGGACGTTGCCATCGTAGACATGCGTGCACAGGGGGATCTGGCTCTCTCGGGCGCACAACACCGACCAGGAAATCAGGCGCAGGTCCACGCGCTTCTGCTTGGAGTGGCCGCGCTGCGGGAGCTTGGGCCGGGTGTTGGTGCTTGCGATATAGGTGAAGAAGTTCGTGGTGTCGTACAGCAGGGTCTCGAGCTTCAGTTGGAACTCGTCGACGACCTTGCGGACCAATTCACCCTCGATCGCCTCGAGAGCCTCTGGGGAAACGCGGTTCATCTGGTCCCAGAAGAACTGGCTGGTCAGTCGGTCAGGCCGCGTCAGACCGAACAGGTGCGAGATCGTGGTGTCTGCCGCCCACTCTGCCCACCCCCGCTTGGATCGAGGTTGCACGGCCCGGTTGAGAGCTGCCAGCAGCAATGTGGTGCCGACTGATGGCGAGCGGCGACCTGGACCGACGTGACGGTCGATGATCTCGGCTACGCCGAGCCTGTCAGCCATGGCTTTGAGCGCGGCAACGTTGCCGTGCTGCTTCGAGCTCAAACGGATGGGGCCCGGTGCCCGGCCCGGATCTTGAAGGCGAGCCAAAAGGGCATCGGCCGTTCCGAGATACGCAACTGGAACAGGGCGCGGCTTCCCGTTCACGCGGCGAGACTCGACGATGCGCCAGTAGGTCCTGCCACCGACGCGGTGCTTCTGGAGGCTGGCCATACATTGTGTATACCATATATTTGAAAACCAGTCAAACTTCCGATTTCATCGGGGTTTGCTGGCATAGACCTGTTTGTGTATACACTTTTCGGCAAGAGAAGAGCCCCGGAAACGCCCGTCAAATGGGGCTTCCGGGGCTCCTGCGGCGGCCCAGGTTTGGGCGCCTATCCGAAACTCACGCTAGACGGGCCGGATGGTGATCAGGTCCCCTTCCTTGATGCCCATCTTCTTGATCATCGCCGGGGCCAGGCCGGCATAGCCACCCATCTTGCGCGCGGCCTGGCACTTGTACTCGTACAGATCGCCGTCGGAGGTTTCCAGCTCGACGTTGAAGGTGGTCTTGGCATCCAGGCCCCACTCGCGTACGATGTACTCGTCCACCTTCACGATGTCTCCGGCTCGGAAGAAGGTGCCATCCTGCCGCGCGATGAGTTGCTTGATCTTCTCAAGCTCCTCCTCCTTCTGACGGCGGCGGTTCTCGATCTCCGAAGCCTTCTCGGCGTAGACGTTGAGGGTGGCGCCGTTCTTGTGGACATAGTCCAGAAGTTCGCTCACGGCGTCGGTGCCACAGAGAACCTGACCATACTCGCGGCTGAAGCGGTCGGTGACCAGCTCCCCCCGGTTCATCAGGAGGAAGTGGGTCCCCTCCCGGCTGGCCATCTTGATGATCCCACTGTACTCCCCGGATTCGAGGTTGGTCAGGACCTTTTTGAGTTCACGACGCTTGACCTCATAGTCCAGATACAAGGGCTGAAAGGCAAAGAGCCCACCCAAGACGTTGACGATGGGACCCGAAGCCACGTAGGTGGAGACCGCCAGATCGCGATTCTTGATCCGGTTCAGAAGGCGGGGCAGCAGGTGGACCGAGGCGCTTCCGCTGGCTGGATCGACCTCCATGGCCCGGACCAGGTTCCCCTCGGAGTAGAAGACAAGCCCCGAGGAATCCTGGAGGTCCAGCTTCACGTAACCCGTGAAGGCATCCTCCACCAGGTTGGTGAGCATCGTGTTGATATCCGAGTACGGGAGCGTCTCGTCCTCGATCAGGATGTTGCCTTTGGGGACCTGCAAGTTCCGAATCCTCCTGGATAGACTGTGGGCCTACTCTTCTTCAGTTTGAGGGGGGGGAGGCTTGGGCCGCCCCTCCTCACGTTTGAGGTCGAGGGAGATGGTGCGTGGGCGCCCGGTCTCCGACTCTGCGGGCCCCGGTGAGGTTGGAACCGCCACGGGGGGCGAAGAGGGCGGGCTCGGGCCCAACTGAATCCGGGAAGGCGGAGCCGGAGGCCCGGAGGGGAGCGCGGTTGGAGTCTCGGAAGCCACCGGAGGCTGGGACTCGGCTGAGGCTTTGGTCAACAGGGACTTCCAGGGGTCCTCGTCCACCTCAGACTTGGGCGCCCCCGTGGCCTCCGCCGGAGCCGTCTGCCCCAGGAGCTTCTTCCAGGGGTCCTCCTCGGGAGCCTTCAGCGACACAGGAGACGGAGGTGCTGGCGGCTCATCCTCTGCCTGCACCTTGCTCAACAAAGCCGCCCAGTCCCCGCCAGACGACGGAGCCGTCACCGGCGAGGGGACCTCGAGGCGGCCCTCGGACGGGACCGACAGAACCGAACCGGTCTCCTCCGAGCCGATCTGGGCCAGACGCTGGAACGGGCTGAGCTCCTCGACGTCATCCGGACGAACGGGCGCGACCGGCTCCTCGGAGCGGGGGGGAGGGGTCGAACCGGCAGGCCGGGTCATGGAGACCTCCTCCAAGGAGCCCGGGACCTTCTGCTCGGCGGGTTCCTTCTCAGGTGCGGCGGTCTTCCTGAGCAGGGCTTTGAAGGGGTCTTCGTCCTCCAAGGAGGCCGGAGCCTCAGGCCCACCTGCGGGAGGTTCCTCCGTGGCCGGTGTCAGCAAGGGAGGGCCTGCCGCAGACCTGCGGGCCAGCACTTCCCAGACGACCAGTGCGACCAGCAGAGCGGCAAGCACCCAGAAAGCTCCCAGCAGGGTGCCGGTGTGCGCCCCCAGGCCCCCTTCCGGCTCTTGGGCCAGACCAGTCCCCGACAAAGCCAGGAACGCAAGAAGCAAGGTTCCCCCTCCCAGAGCGCGCGGCCTGACCGAGGGGCCTGCCCAGACATCCACGTGAGACTCGCTGTTCACGACTCTTCTAGACCTCTCTGCCCCAGTTGTCAGCAGGTTCCCCATACTCTCCGAGGTTCCCGCCATCCGAATCGGACTGGAGGCGCTCGAAGAGGACCTCGATGCGCTCCGAGACATCGCGGAAGCGGATGTCCACCGCGTAACACTCCTGATAGGCCTGGAGCGCCTCGTTGAAGCGCCCCTCCTCCTCCAGGACCTGGCCGAGGTTGTAGCGCAGGTCCAGCAGATCGTCGTCCATGAACCCGGGCTGGTCCAGAGCCTTGAGGAACTGACGGATGGCCAGATCCCGGTAGCCCTTTTCCTTGAAGGCCATTGCCAGGTGGTTGACCGCCAGCAGCATCTTGCCTGGGTCCCGAGAGGCCCGATAGAACTCCTGGATGGCTTCCTCCAGGAAGCCCATCTGCCGATAGAACTCACCCATCTTGATCTGGGATCCAGCATCCTCGGGCGAATAACCGACGGCCTGCCGATACTCGCTGACGATCCGACCCACCAGGCCTTTAGCGAAGATCTGACGGGCCACGCCGGCCGCCTCTTCCAGTCGCTCCTGCCGGGCGTAGATGATGGCCACCCGCGAGAGCGCCCCGGCACAACCGGGTTCCCTCCGCAGGACCTCGTCGTAGTAGGGACGAGCCTCCTCAAAATGCTCGGCATTGAAGAGCAGGTCCCCAATCTGCTCCAGGACCCGGGGTTCCTCGCCCGAACGACGGCCGATTTCCTCCAGGACCGGATGTGCCGCCTCCACGCCGCGATAGGCCAGGACCAGTTCGGCCAGGCGGAACAGCAGACCCAGGCCGTGCTCGACCCGCTGATGGTTCAAGGCCAGGTCGGCGGCGCGACGAGAATAGGCGATGGCCTGCTCGTGCTCGCCCAGCTCCAGGTATCGGGTGGAGATGGCTTCGACCAGCTCCAGCGCGCGGTCCCACTCCTCCATCCTCTCCATGATCCCGGCCAGACGGTCTTTGACGATCAAGGAGATGCCCTTGCGCCCCTGGTCCAGGAAGGACTCTTCCAGGCGCTCGATGCGAGAGATGCCCTCGGGCACGTTCTTGTGCCGGAAGAATCCGTCGATCAGCTTGACGAAGAGCGGATCGGTCCGTTCCTTGCGTCCTCGGACCAGATACTGCTCCAAAGTGTGCAGATACTGCTCCTGGGCTTCCTTCCAGTCCTCCGCCTCCACCAGCTCGTCGGCCACGCGCTCGCGATACTCCAGGGCGGTCTCCCACTGCTGGTTGTCTTCAAAGGTCCGCGAGAGGGTCCAGAAAACCTGGATCACGTGCTCATGGTCGCCCCGGCCCTTGTAGGTCGAGGCCAGCTCCTCCATCAGCTTCTGGCCCTCTTCCAGGAAGCCGGTCTTCAGGAACATCTCACCCAGGCGCTGGCGAAGCTCCAGGTTCAGAGGCTGCAAGTTGACAATTTCGCGCACGCACAGGCGGGCTTCGTCGATCTCGCCCCGATCCAGGTGAATGCCGAGCAACATCCGATAATGTTCGGTGGCCTCGTCGAACCGGAGGTTCCTGGTCAGCAACTGAATCAACTGACGCCGGTGGGGGATGTCCTTGGGCTCGAGCTCGAGAATCCGATGGAGGACCCGCTGGGCCACCTCAGGAAGATTCTGCAGCAGGTAGACCTTGGCCAGTTGCGAGAACTGCTCGAGGGCCTGGGCGGTCTGACCATGTTCGGCCCAGATGTGGCCCAGACGGTAACGGGCATTCAGGTTTTCCGGGTCGATCTCCAGCAGACGGCTGTAGATATCCGCAGCCGACGTGGCATTCCCCTCGCTATGGAAACGGCCGGCCAGGACCAGCATGCCCTCTCGGGCGCGCTCCAGCTTGCCCTGGCAAGCCACCTCGTGGGAGAGCCGCAGCCGGATCTCGACGTCCGCGGGATGGTAGGCCAGCAGCTCGCGGTAGAGACGCTCCGCCTCCTGATGGTTTCCCGTGGCGGAAACAGACTCCGCCATCTGGTAGACCTCCTGGCGCGCCTGAGCCAGGTCTCCCGACATCAGGTAGTTGTGGACGATCCCATCCAGGTACTGCTGCTTTTCGTCCATGTCGTCGGGAAGGTGCAGGACCATCTCCCGCAGACGGTCCATCTGCCCGGTAGCCTCAAACTTCTGCAGGAGCAGGCGCAAGAAGGACCGCTTCTCGGGATCACCGGGGTCCAGGGCATGGATGTCGCGCTCGGCGTCCTCCAGGCGGTTGGCGTTGAGGTAGGCCTGAATGATTCGGCGCCGATAGCGGGGACGGATTTCGTCCTCCAACGAGAGACGGCCAACCTCCTCGGCGGCCCGATCGATGTCTCCGCTTTGCAGATAGGCCTCGATCAACTGGCCCATGAACGAGTTTCGAGCCGGGTCCGCCTCGGGCAGACGCTCGATCTCACGAATTGCCTCGGAGAGACGGTTTGCCGTCAGCAGGCCGGAAATCTGCCGAGCCAGGAAATCCGGACGCGACTCGTCGCCCTCGGGAAGTCGGGCCAGCTCAGCGGCCGCTTCTTCCAGTCGACCGGTATCCTGATAGGAGCCGATCAGGCGCCTCTGAAAGGAGAGTCGGAGGGGGTCCTCGGCGGGAAGCCGGTTGATCAACTCCGCCGCCGTCTCGAGGTTCCCCGAGTTGAGGTACATCTCCATCAGGCGGGTGACCAGCCGGTTGCGCTCCTTGTCCGAGCGGGGCACCAGGGGCATGGCCGCGTCGGCCTTCTCCAGATCATTGGCATCCAGGTAGCGTTTGATCAGGTCCTTGCGGAACCCGACCTTGCGCTCGTCGTCGTCGAGCAGGCGGTCCAGGTGGCCCTCCACCTCCTCCAGGTGGCCGTCCGCCAGTTCCTTCTCGATCAGGCGACAGAGGAGGTTCCCCCGCTCGAAATCCTCTTCGGGCAGGGCCTGGATCTCTTGAAGAGCCTCCTCCAGTCGGCCGGACTCCAGGCAATACTTGACCAGACGCTTGCGCACATCCAGCCGTCCAGGCTCCTGGGCCAGCACCGTGCGATACGTCTCGACCGCCTCATCCCAACGATCCAACGCGGAGTATTCCTCTGCCAGGTAGACCCGGGCCAGCAAGTCGTCCGGACGCTCCCCCAGCAAGCGCAACAACTCGCGAACGGCACCGTCGTGGTCCCCCTGTCCCCGCAGGGTCAGGCCCACCTGATACTGCAGGTCGGAGGCCTCGGGGAAAAGTTCGACCAGCCGATGCTGAAAGTCCATCGCGGCGCTCTCGTCCCCGGCGTCCTGATACAGCCGCACCACCTGCTGGAACTCGGTCAGGGCCTCCGAGTTCATGTCCTTCTTCCGGTAGACCTCCCCCATCAGCTTGCGAGCTTCGATGTTCCCGGGGTCCAGTTCCAGGAGCTTGCGGGCAACCGGCAGTGCCTCTTCGATCATGCCCCGTTCCAGATGCGACCGGGCCAGAGCCAACTGCTGTTCGCCGGCCTCTGCGGTCATGCCACGGCGCAAGAGATTCTCGACCAGGCGCAGCCGAACCGAGGTGTTCGACGGGTCCCGGGCCAGGATGTTGCGGTAGATGTCGATGACCTGGTTGCGGGCCTCCTCGTTCTGCGGGTCGCAATCCAGCAGCTTCTCATAGAAGCCGATCACCTTGTCGAGCAGGCCCTCTTCCTGATAAATCCCGGCGAGGGTACGATAGGTCTCGACCGCCTGCTCGGTTCGCCCTTCCGAGGCGTAGATCTCGGCGAGCTTGACCAGGATGTCCTTGTTGCGGGACTCGTATTCCAAGATGCGCTCGTAGGTCCGGATGGCATCCACCATCTGCTTGCGCTGCATGTAGAGCTCGCCCGCGTTGCGGAACCAGACCACCGTCGTCTGGGGTTGCCGTCCGGCACGGATGAACACCTCGCCCAGCATCTCGTAGGCCTGGGCGGCCTCATTGGGAGCCAGGCGGACGACCTCCTGGAACTCGCCGATGGCCTCCTTGTCCTTGCTCTGAGCCATGAGGGCCCGCCCCAAGGCCATGTGGGTGTCCCATCGACCGGGGTCGATGTCCAGGCTGGACCGGAGCCAGCCTACGGATTCGTCGTGGTCGCCTTTGTCCAGATAGAAGCGGCCGATCCGAGAAAAAATCTCGGGCTTGACCTGCGCCACCCGATTCTGGATTTCAGAAGCCTCTTCGCCGCCGAAGCCCTTCTTGCGCACGCTCTGCTCAAGGTTGACGATGATCTTGTAGCGTTCGATCGCCTGGTCGACCTCGCCTTGAGCCGCAAAGAGCTCGGCCAGGGCCATGCACTGGCTGATGACCTCGCCGTAGTCCCCCCGACGGGTGGCCGCCTCCAGGATGTGGTCTCGAAGCTGAACATCCTCCGGAGCCAGCTCCAGGGCCTGGCCATAGGCCCCCATGGCCTGATCCCAACGGCCTTGGGCGGCCAACTGGTCCCCTTGCTGGATCAGCGTGTCGATCTTCTTGCGGTCTGCCATGTCTTCTCCGGTCTGCGCTCAGTTGGGGTGAAAGGAGACGGGCCTCAGACTCCCCGTCGGGGTGGCATACGGGGGGTCTTCCCGCTGCCTCCCCCAGCGATCTCCTCCTGGAGCAGCCTCACCCACTCGTCGACGTCGCGGTAGGCGACATCGACCGCCAGGATGTCCTTGAGCTCAGTCAGGGCCTCCTGGATGCGATGGTTCTGGTACAGGAGCATCGCCAGGTTGTAACGCAACTCAAGGTAGTCCTGCTCGGCGTGTCCTTTGGTCTCCAGGCCCCGGCGGAACTGGCGGACGGCCAGGTCCAGACCGAAGCGGGGGTTCCGGGCGAAGGCCAGCCCCAACATGTTGTAGGAACGCAATTCGTGATCCCGGTCGGAACGAGTCTTCTGGAACTGTTCGACGGCATCCTCGACGCGATTGAGGAAGTAGCAGACCTCGCCGTAGACGAATCGGGTTGCCCAGTCCGTCGGTTCAGCCGCGATCCGCTCCTTGTACTCGCTGAGGATCCGCTCCCGAGAGGCCTCCCCCGCCTCGGGCTGAACCTCGACCAGTCGATTGAGGACCTCCGCGGCTTCCCGAGCCTTTCTCTGTTCCATGAGGAGCCGGGCGTAGCGGTCCATGGCCTCGGAATGCCCGGGATTCAGCTCGAAGACCCTTCGGAACTCGTTCAACGCCCCGGGCAGGCTGCCCAATTTTTCGTCATACAGACGAGCCAGGCGATAGTGCAGATCGTCCCGGGTCGGGGCAACCTCCAGCGCCCGCTGCAAGACCTGGACGGCTTCACGCTCACGCCCTGAAGCTTCGTGAAGGTCGGCCAGCACCAGCAGTTGCTCGAGCACATCCTCGTGCCGCCCGGCCATCTCGTAGAACTCCAACAGGCGTCGCCGCAGGTCCAGGGACCTGGGATCGGCTTGCGTGAGGCGCCGATACAGATCGATGGCAGGGCCCGTGTCCTTGGTCTCGAGATAGAGTTCGGTCAAAGGCTGGGAATCCCTCAACGCGGCAGCCAGATCGCCACTGCGCAGATGGCAGTCCACCAAGCGACGACGAGCCTCGTGATGAGTCGGATCCTTCTCCAACACCTGCTCGAAGAGAGCGGCCGCCTCCGAGATGGCCCCCTGATCCTCGTGACGGCAACCCAACTCGAAGCGGCCCTCCAGGACCCGGTCCGAGCGTTCCAGTCTCTCGTAGAGCTCGATCAAGGCGTGGCGGTCAGCCAGGTTGTCCGGGTCCAGGGCCACCAGCTTCTCGGTGACCCCCGTGGCCTCGTTCCACATCTGGGTTTCCCGGTATCTGTGGGCCAAAGCGCGATAATTGACCAACGCCTGGGCCACCTCGCCCTGGGTCTCATAGACCTGGGCCAGGCGTTCCTGGAAGGTCGGGTCCTCGGAGAGGGTCATCAACTGCTGGAATGCCCCGATCGCCTCCTCCACGGTCCCCCGTGCCAGGGCGATCTCGGCAAGCTGGCGGAGGTGATGGACAGCCAGGTTCTTCTGCCCCAACACCGAGAAGCGGTCGACCAGGCGACGGCGTGCCAGGAAGTGGTTGGGATCCAGGCTCAATATCGATTGAAGGATGTCGACGGCGTCGGCCTCACGATCCTTCCGGACATGAAGCTCGGCCAGTTCCAGGAAGGTCGAAGCGGCCTCCTCATACTCTGCATTCCACAGGTAGGCATCTGCCAGCCGATGCCTCAAGGCGATGGACTCCGGCTTGCGCATCAGGATCTGACGGTACTGCATCACCGCATCGTCCAACAGACCATAGCGAAGATGAATGTCAGCCAGATCGGTCCGGAGCATCAGGTTGTCCGGCGACTCCTCGACCGCGCGGCGATAGGCGCTGATCGCTGTGGTGACATCTGCTCCCCCGAGCTTCTCCCGGATCTTTCGGGCCTCCTGAATCTGCTCGTGCGGGAACTCCGACTCCACGGCCAGCGAACACAGGGATTCCGGAACAAGTGCCTCCTCGGCCGCAGGCTCAACCTCCTCCGGCTCCGAGGCGGAGGTCGGCGCCGTGGCCTCGGCTGGTTCCTCGACGGGCTCGGCAGCCGCCTCCTTCTCAGACACTGCCGGTTGAGCCTGGTCCGGGACGCCCTCCGGAACGGATGGGGCCTGCTCCCCTGGGCCACCTACGGTGGCCTCGACCTCAGAACTGGCAGTCTGCGGTGGGGTCCCTGGCTCAGGTGCCGCCGCCTGTTCGGTGACTGGCTCCGGATGGTCTTCTGGAGCCGGGCCGGCCAGGAGCTCCTCCTGGCCGGACTCGCCGGACAGCGTTTCGTCCAAAGCCGGACCCGCGAACAGGTCCTCCTCGGAAGCTGGGCCTGCGAAGAGTTCATCCTCGAGCGATCCGGCAGGCAAAGGCTCCTGGGAGGCCGGTCCCGCGAAGAGATCCTCCTCCGAGGCCTCCGGACCCGCGAAGAGGTCCGCATCCTCAGCGACGGCCAGAGGTTCGACCTCTGAAGCCGGCGCCTCCAGCAAGGGGTCAGAGGGCGACGGGGCCGGCTCGGAGGGCTCGGCCGGAGCCGCAGACCCTGCGGTTGGCGCCTCGACCAGCGCCGTCGCCTGTTCCTCTTCCGGCTGAACGGCCACCGGGGCGGGGGAGTCCGGGATGGGCGTCTCTTCGGCAACCGGCGAGGCCATCGGCTTCTCAACCGCCGGACGTCCCCCCTTCGTGGCTGCGGTCCTCGCCTGGCCGGGCCGCCCCCCATGAACGACTGGCCCGGTGGGCTCTGCAACCTGCGGAGCGGAAATCTTCTCGGGTGCCGGAGTCACCTGGGGCGCAGGAATCCTCTCTGGCGCAGGCGTCACGGCAGGCGGCGCCGCCTGGGACGCCCCCAGCAAAGCCTTTCGTCCACGCGCCACCGGAGGCGGTGTACCTGGGCGGACCTTCGCCGGGGTCGGGGGTTTGGGTGGGGCCTCCGCTGCAGAAGGCCGGGTCGACTGGTCTCGCTCCAAAGCCTCCTTCTCGGCCCGCATCCGGGCGATCCGGTCGGCCAGGGTCCCGGCGGCCGAAGGCGGACGAGCGCTGGCCGCGCTGACCGACTCCTGGGAAGGCTCCGGTGGCTCCTCCGCCCGGGCGCTGGGTCGCCGGGATTTCTGACCAGCCGCCGAGCGCATTCCTTGAAGCAGCGACCCGCCAGAGAAGTTCAGACCTCCTTTGGCACCTGCAAACCGGGAAGCGATGGGGCCAGACTTCTTCTCGGCGGGCGCCTCGGGGACCCGAGCTTCGACCTTCTTCTGGCGGACCTGACGGACCTTCTCGCCGTCCACCTCCAGCAGGGGGGTCCAGGGAAGAACCTCGGGGTCCGGGGCCTGCACGACCTGCTCGCGGATCTGCTCCAATCGGTCCGGTTGGGCCAGGAAAAGCACTGGCGGAGGCACCTGGAGTTCTCCAGGCTCTGCCTGGACCACCACGACCGGGCGAACAACGGTGACACGCGGCGGCGCGGAAACCGCGGCGGCCTGCTCCGACAGCGGCTCGGCCTCCAAAGAGTCTGAATCAAGTCGTGGAACCGAGGACTCGGGCCCCTCCTCTGGGGTGGGAACGGGCTCCAAGGACTGGGGCTCAATTTCGGGGGGCGGTTCCTCGAGCGGGGGCGGCTCTTCAGCCGGAAACTCCACGACAGGGTCCGCCACTGGCGGCGCCTCCTGTGCGATTTCGGGAACGGCGGCCGCCGTCTCCTCGAGGACCTCCTCTGGAAGCTCCTCGGCCACCTCTTCCGCGGGCTGACGCCGGCGCAGCGTCCTCTTGCCGCCCAGAACAGGCTTCTCGGCTCCAGGCAACCCCAGCCCCGGCTTCATCAGCCCTGGCCTGGGGCCCGCCCCGCCTCGACCAAGAACCGGCTTCTCCGTCCCAGCAGCGACCAGCCCGGCCTTGCCGCCGACCTTGCGCGTCAACCCCCGAGAACCGGCCCCCTCCTTGCGGACCAGGCCCTTCCGGACGCGTTCGTCGGTCTCCGGTGCGGCATCCGGCGATTCCAGCCCCTTGCGACGCTTCTTCCCGACCTGGATGGACTCTCCAGAGCCAGACCTGGCGGTCTGCCCCGAGCGTTTGGAACGGGCCGGTTCGGGGGCCGGCGCCGGTTGCGCTGCAACGGCAAAGTCCCCGGGATCCGGCGTGAGGGGCGCACCGAGATTGGTCAACTCGCGGCAAGCCGTGGGATTGGTGGGGTCCAGCGCCAGAACGCGCTGGTAGAGCTTGACGGCACGGGGATGGTCTTCCAACTGCTGCCAGGCGTGTGCCGCGGCCAGATAGTGCTTGACGGCTTCGGCCGAAATTCCTTGAGCCTGGTAGAGTTCCCCAAGACGCTCCTTGGCGGAGTTCTCATGAGGATTGATGGTCAGAATCTTGTTGAAGGCGAGGATGGCATCGCGGAACTGACCCTTCTTCTGGCAGACATCGCCCAAGGCCAGCAAGGCCTCCTCATGATTGAGGTCGTGCCGAAGGATCGCACGGAATTCCTGTTCCGCCTCGTTGAAGCGGCCCAAGGTGACGAAGAGCTTGCCAAGAGTGAAGAAGACGCCAGGATCGTCAGGGACGATCACCTTCATCCGCCGATAGGCCTCCGCAGCCTTCTCGACCTGCCCCTTCTGCTGGAAGGCCGACGCGACCCGGCGGTACTGTGCTGCGCCTTCCTCGATGTGGCCGTGGCTCACGAACATCTCGGCGAGTTCAAGCCCGATCTCGAGGTTGTCTGGATCGGATTCCTGAGCACTCTTCAGCAGCGAAATGGACTGGTCGCCCTGGCCCAGTTCGATGTAAAGGCGAGCCAATTCACGCGAGCGGCGGACGACCTCGGCATGATCCCCCTTCTTGCGAAGAATCTGGATGACCCGCATCCGCGCGGCGTCAGACTCCGGGTCCAGCCGCTGGATCCAGCCGGCGACCTCAATCGCGGGGTCCAGCTCCGACCGCGCCTCAAGGATGTCCATCAGACGGAAGTAGGTCTGAACGACCGACTTGATCATCCCTCGGACCGCGTAAGCATGCGCTCGCTTCTCGCATGCCTTCGCGTTCTCAGGATCAAGTTCCAGGACCCTCTTGAGCTTCTCCAGGGCGGCATCCCAGTCGCGCTCCTCGATCAGCGACTCGGCCTCCCGCATCAAATCCCGGACGTCATCGGCCACTTGCGTTCACACCACTTTCTGGGGCCCGGTAGCACGTCGCTGCCACAGGGTCACAAAACAAATCCCCGACTGCCCGCTCCAATTCGGAGGGGCCTGAGAAAACCTGCCCTTTCGACAAACCGGGAAGGTCCCAGGAACCAAGAACCCTGGAACCCGTGCCCCGCCCCGCCGGGTTCCATCAGGCCACAATCCACGTCCCGGGCCCCGTCGACCGGGGACAGATCTGCCCCTGCGCCGAGAAGACAGGCTTTGACTTTCAGACTGTTCGGTTCCCCAGGACCGACCTCCTCCCCTGCGAGGAGTGACCGGGAAGCAGAGTTCCAACGGATCTCTTGCGGCTCTGAAGAACGCAGGAGGGCGGTGCCGAAGCACCGCCCTCCTGGGAAGCGGCCTGACTCGAGGCCTACTTCATGATGTGCGGGGTCATCATCAAGATCACTTCGTTGCGATCCGCCGAATCGGTCACCGAACGGAACAATGGACCGAAAATCGGGAGGTCGCCCAGAAGCGGGATCTTGCTGACACTGTGACGCTGGCTCTCCGAAATGAGGCCGCCCAGCACGATCGTGTCGCCATCCTTGACGCGCATCGTCGAAGTGACGGTGCGGACCGTCGTCCGTGGGTACTGGTTGTTCACGAGGTCCACCAGGTTGGAGACCTCTGGCTTGACCTCGGCCACGATGTAGCCGTCCGCCTTCACCTGGGGCTTGACCTCCAGGGTCACACCGATGTTGACGTAGGTGACCTGGAACTGACCGGCGCGCGGGTCAAAGAACACGATGGGGAACTTGTCGCCCACGTGAATCCTCGCCTCGCCACCAGACTGGGTGGCAACCCTGGGTGAAGCCAGGATCTTGGCTTCGCCGTTGGTGATCAAGAAGGCCAGGGTCGTCTGGACCACAAAGGGCGTGCGCCCGAAAGGTCCGATGGCCAGGCCGGCCATTTCGGCCAGGTCGATCTGGTCGTTGGTGATCGAGCCGGCCGCTGGAACCAGGGCCGGAACGATCTCGCCAAACGTGGTCTGGAAGGAACCCGGTGCGTTGGGAGCGCCCCAAGTGACGCCGAGGTTCTTTCCACCGCTCTCTGTCAGGTCGACGACCTTGACATCCAGCATGACCTGATCCTGGGGCCGGTCGATGGTCGCGAGCAGTTCCTGCAACGCTTCGATCGAGGCATCCGAGCCCTCGACGATCAGCAGGTTGAGCCGCTCGTCCGCGTTGTATTCCAGGTCCGGAACCAAGGTCTTGGCCAGGGCCTGAACGTCACGCAGTTCGCCGTATTTGACGGGGATGAACTCACGCCGGGCCGCGGGCGGGGGTTCAGGAACCTGATCCAGGCCGGGAATGGAGGCCTTGATCTGGCGCAGTTCGTCCCGAGTCGCCTTGGCAAAGAAGCCGTTCAGCGTCGGGTGCTGGGTGAACTCGACGTCGGGGTACTGAAGCTTCAGGAACTCCGTCACCTTGGCGGCCGGAGCCACTTCCAGCAAGAATTCCTGAGAAATCAGGTCGCGACGCGAGGCGGCCGACTTGGTCCGCGGGGTGAGGATGTCATCGGCAACCTGGGCCAACTTCTCGGGACTGGCCACCACGATGGTCCCGTCCACGATCTTGTAGCTGTAGTCGTTCTCCTGCATCTTCAGGATCAACGCCAGGGCGCCTTCAGGCTGGACCTTGTTCAGGGTGACGGTGACCGTCCCCATCACGTTGGGAGCAACGAAGACGTTCCGGCCCATCTCCTGGGCCAGAGCCTTGATGACAAAGACCAGGTCTGCATTGACGAAATCGATGGAGACGGTCTTGGGAGCCGGCGCAGGCCGGGGACGAGGCGCCTGGGCCCTCAGGGCCGAGGCCGATGAAGTCGGCGTCCGGGTCACGGACGCGGGGGTCGCAGGACGAGACTGCGCCTTGGCCTGGGGTGCAGGCTTCGGAGCGGGAGCGGTCTGAGCGACCGGCTTGTGAACGGGAACCGGACGAGTGGCTTCCACACTGGGAACTGCCGGGGCTTTCGTGACTTTCGCCTCGGCAATCTGAGATGTGGAAACGGCCACCGTCAAGCCACGCCGCTCGGGCGCCGGGCTGACCTGAAGTTGCGGCTGCGAGATCACGTCCAGGTAGACGCGAACCGTGTCCGGCGTGTACTGGGCCAAGCGAACCTTCTCCACCAGGCCCCGGTTGACATCCGTCTGGGCACGGGCTCCGCTTCCGAGAACCGCCGGCCACACGTCGATGACTACCATCTGCCGCGGCTCGGCGAGCCGCTTGGAACGGAAGCTCACCGGGGCCGTGGCCTGGACGTCCACCTTCAGCGTTCCAGTGCCGTCGGTAATCTTGACTCCACTCACGGTCGCGCTGGCAGCCTGGGCCGTCGTGGTCGCAGGCAGCAACAGTCCTACGGCCAGAAGGCACGCGAGCAGAAGCTTCCAGCTTCTAGGCTTCGACAAGAGCATTGGTTTTTACCCACCTCCTATTGGCCATCATTCTGGGTGAGGAGCCAGCGACCCGTCTGCGCGTCTTGCGCTTCCAAGCTGCCGACTGCCTCTGATTCCACGAGGGTCTACCGTCCGTAGCACTGATCACCACCTTCCGCCGTCGAAGGGGCCGGCCGCGCGGAGGCCCCGTTCCGGGACCGTCCCAGGGATTCCCCGGGCCTCGAGGCCTGGCTGGCCGCTGTCGCCTCGCTCGGACGGGCACCCTCGCAGCCCGACCGTGCGTTTCACCTGTTCTGCCCGGCGCCGGACACCGTCCTGACGGGGCACTGGTTCCTGCCGTGTGGTTGTTCGGACCGGCCAATGGCACCGACGTCCACCCGGCAGGGTCTGTGATGACGTTCTCTAGGGCCGGCGACCCTCTGTCTGGCGAGGCAGACCGTCCGGTCCGAACTGCTCGCGTTCCAAGGGCAGGGTCACCTTCTGACCCTTCCAGGTCAGCACCACGCCCTTCGGGCTGATCGATGCAATCTGGAAGGGACCGACCTTCTGACCGGTGGCGACGATCAAGGAACCGTCGGGCCCGGTCAGGATGGCGCGATATCCGGAGCCGGAACGGACCAGCCCGGTCACCGTGACGTCTGGAGTTGGCATGACTGGCGCCTTGGGCTTCTTCAAAGCACCGAAGGAGGCCCCGGTCATCGGTACCGCAGCACCCGCGGTCCCCGCCTCAGAGACCGGAGCGCTGACCTGGGGTTCCGTTGGAACCACACTGGCCTGCAACGGGTTGATGAACGGGTCGCGGACCCGACCCACCGACCGGACCTCGGGCGCACGCCGCTCGGGAGTGGGGGCCACTTCAGTGGTCTCTGTCTGCTGAGACATCTCCTCCTCGGTGACCTGGACCTCCCCGCTCACCGCGGGCGGCGTTCCGGAGTCGGTGGTCCCGGACTCTTCGGTGCCACCCCCTCCTCCGCAAGCTGCACACAGTGTCAGGGTTCCCGCCAGCGCCAGGGCCGCACTGCCCCGACGCAACCTGGAAGCAATCTCGGGCAGGTTCATCATCGTCTAACCTCCCTGCCGCATATAGGCGGTGATGGGAATCGTGATCGTCAGGGTCGGGCTGCCGGCCGGGTTCTTCTCGGTGGGGCTCAGGGCGATCTTGTCGATCGTGACCAGGCGCTCCAGCTTCAAAGCCCCCAACTGATACAGGAAGTCGATCAGGGTTGCGTATTTTCCCCGCATGCTCATGTTGAAGACGCGGGTTGGGAAGGACTTCAAGGCATCCGGCGTGGCGTCGGCCCCTTCAGCACCTTCCTCGGGTGCAGATCCGGCCGGCGCGGACGAAGTGAGCGCCCCTGGCTGGATGTTGACGATGTCGAAGGTGGGGTCCGACATGCGAACCCGCTCCTCCAGCATCACCCTTTCGATCTGCTTGAGGTAGTTGGCGACGAAAAGCTCCGGCTTCTCGGCCACCAGATCCGTCTGGACGACCTGGCGAAGCTTCTCCTCCAGGTCCGCCTTCTCGCGTGTCAAGACCGGCAGGGCCTTGACCAGTTCACGATTCTGCTCCAGCTTGGCCTGCAGGTCTGCCTTCTGCTGCTTGACGCCGGCCAGTTCCGTGTGCTTGTGCTGCCAGTCCAGAAGCCAGAAGCCAACTGCGATCAAGGCGATGACCAGCAGGGCCAGGATGATCTTCATCGGGGTGGTGAGCGTCATCTTTCCTCCTAGGTTCCCGGAGCGGCAGGCTCACCAGCGGCGGGCGGAGCCTCAGCTCCTCCTCCTGCTGGAACCCCGTCCGCCTCTGCGGACGACTCGCCACCCGCAGGCACTGCTTCTGCCAAGCCGGCGGCCTGGTCCGGGTCGTATCGAGCCTCGATCTGGAAGGTGAAACCAATCAGGTTGCCATCCAGAAGCTTGACCTGGCCGGTCGACCCGAGGGATGCGTCGTTGAAGATCTTGGACTGGTGAATCCTCTCCAAGAGCGAGGAGATGGTGGCCAGCGGATGGTTCGCCCCCATCTGGGCAGCGGTCCCGCTCATCGTGATGGAGCGGGTGCCAGGCTCGATGGCCAGGCTCTCGACCCACACGTTGGCGGGCAACACGCGCCCCACCTCGGCGAGGAGATTGCCATAACGAACGGGGTCGTAAACCAGGCCTTCGATCACCTTGATCTCGGACTTGATCTTGGCAATATCCGCTTTGAGGTCCTCGATCTGGGGCAGGCTGTTCTCGATGTCTTTGATCTCGGCCTCGATCTTGACGACCTCGGCCTTCTCCATCTCGATGTTGCCCTGGAGCTTGGACCCGTAGATGACGAAGCCTACCGTGCAGATGATGATGATCACCAACAGGAACCCCATCATGGGGTCAAAGGTGAACCTCTTGCGTTCGGTAGGCAGCAGGTCGACCTTGATGGTCATGGCACCTCCTCCTGGACCGTGGGGTGGTTCAATCTATTCAGGATGCGCACGGAACCTCCTTATTCACTTCGAAGCGCCAGCCCGGTCACCACCATGGCCATCGGCGCCAGAGCCTCAAGATCGTCAGGCGAGATTCCCTGAACATTCTGGATCGAGATGTTGCGGAACGGGTTGGCGATCTGACAGTCGATGCTCAACTCACTCGAGATGAAGACATCAATGTTCTTGAACTTGGCCGTCCCGCCGGACAGGACAACCAGATCCACCGACTCGCCCTTGAAACGATTGCGGTAGTAATCGAAAGACCGCTGAATCTCTGTGACCAGTTCAGTCAGGACGGGAATGATGACATTGAAAATCCGCATCGTGGTGGGAGCAACGGGAGTTGCATCCTTCTCGACACGGATGACACCCTTCTCCTTCTTGATCTTCTCAGCCTCTTCGAAGGAGAGGTTCAGGGATTGCCCGATCGCCTTGGTAAAGTTGTTCCCGGCAACGGTGATGGTGCGGTTGTGCCGCAGGGTCCCATCGTGGAAGATGTTGATGCTGCTGGAGGAAGCCCCCAGGTTGATGAGGGCGATGGTCTGGCGCCGCGCCTCGGGATCCACCCCGCGATTCAGGGCCCGCAGGAGTGCGAAAGGCTCGAGGTCGATGGAATCGGCCGTGGCCTGGGCCAGGGTGACGACCTCGCGGGTATTCTTGACCATCTCGTTGGGGGCTGCGACGAGGAGAACCTCCATCATCTTGTCCTCCCCCTCCGAGCTCCCAGGAAGGATTCGACCTGTGATCTGCGCCTCGGCCACCGAGTAAGGCAGATATCGCTCCGCCTCGAATTTGATGGCGTGCTGCAGCTCCCGTTCCGTCATCTGCGTCATGCTGATGGGACGAATGACCACCGATTGCCCTGACACTGCGCTGACCAGGCGAGTTGCCGTGATCCCCTGACTCTGCATCAACTGATGAATCGTCTCGCCCAGGACCCGGGCGTCGACGATGGAACCGTCCTTGATCGTCATGGGAGGGGTCGGACACGAGGCGAATCGGGAATAGGCATACCCACTGGGCGTCTTGGTGACCTGTGCAATCTTGATCGTACTGCTCCCGATATCAAGACCGGCAACCTCTTCCTTGTGCCCGAACCAACGTTTCAGGATATTCATCTACCTGGGTTCACCTCCTCTCCTGCGACTGGACAGGCCCTGCAGCCGCCTGCAGCCCGTCCGTTCGAAAACCGCCCCCAGCGACCTGCCGGTGTCTCGGAACGACCCCAGCCGAGCCGCTTCAGGCCACCACCCTGATGTCAGACCTCCTACAACGCCAGGACTTGAAAAATCTCACGGTGCCTTACGAGATCCGGTCTTTCGAGCCCCTGTTTGAAAACCCTTTCGACTGCCGACGGGCCCGCTCGAACAGCAGGTTCCCTGGAAACACGGACTTCTAGCGACGTCCAGAGGAAAAGATGTTCGCTCGCGCCCCCCCGGGGCAAGAATCGATGACTCGCGACCGGTGGCGAAGTCCTGCCCTTCTCGGTGGCGCTAATTTCGGAACAGGCCCGCTGCTCCGGAGTACTGGGGAAAACCCTCGCCGACCAGTTCCCCGAGGACCAGATGATGGATGCCATTGCAGAACAGAGTATAGTCCCTCCCATCGTCGGTGACATCGAGCCCATAATCCGCTCGGTTGGTCGGGCAAACGACCTGCTGGATGTAATTTGCCTGTGTCAGCCTGTCGAGGGAATCCGGATAGATCTTGTTCTGGGCGTTGTAGTTCTCCATCGCCGAGGCCAGGGCTCGCAACGAATGCTCGCAGGCAGCCAGTTGACCCTGATGCTTGGAGCGCACCAGATTGGGAATAAGGAGGGCCAAAAGAATCCCGATGATGACGATGACGACCATCATTTCGATCAATGTAAAACCGGACTGTTTGAGTCTGCGCATGTCTCTCACCCCACTCTCCGACCTGAACGGTCCCCCAAGAATGAATGAGCCTTCGCGAGGTCCAGCGGGCATGCCTCCTGGCCTGGCAAGATCCTGGCGGCCCTCCAGGCCCCGAATTCACAGCAGTGCGTCGAGGTGCTCGGGCCACACCAGGAGGAAGTCGAGAATCCGGTGTCCCCAAAGAGCGGTCAGGAATGCTGCAACCGCCATGAAGGTGCCCAACGGAACCGGATCCTTCCCTCGCCTGCGGTGAAGCAGCATCATCGGCAAGGCCACCACCGCCCCCAGGATGAAACTCAAGAGGTAGGCAATCATGCCCATCTTCCAACCCAGGAAGGCGCCAATCATGGCGGCCAGTTTGATGTCCCCAGTCCCCAGAGCCTCCTGTCGGGCCAAGATGGTCCCGATCACCTGGACGCTCCAGAAGAACCCGGCCCCAAGCACGGCCCCCATCAAGGAAGAGGCGACGTTGAGAAGAGGAGGCGCCAACCCCGCCACCATCAGATCCTCGCGAAAGGGCATGAAGGCCGAGCCCAGCAGGCCGACGACCAATCCGGTCAAAGAGACCTGGTCCAGGATGATCCAGTGGTCCAGGTCCATGAAGAAGACCGCGACCAGAAGGCAGAAGAAGACAAAATGATAGAAGAACGGGAAACCAAGCTCCCCGTGATGCCATAACAGCAAGGCCGCCGCCAAGCCCGTCAAAGCCTCGATGCCGGCATACCGGACCGAGAAACCTGCGCCGCAGGTGTGGCAACGACCTCCCAGCAGAAGGTAGGAGAGAACGGGGATGTTCTGCCACCAGACCAGCGGAGTCCCGCAGGTGCCGCATGCTGAACCGGGCGCCACGATGGACCGCTCCAAGGGCATCCGATAGATCACGACGTTCAGGAAGCTGCCGAACAGGCTTCCATAGAGGAAAACGATGGTCAGGCTCAGGGGCGTGGTGGTCAGCAGGTCGTCGAACACCGGGCCGCGGTTCGACGAGACGATCCCAGACCCTGCCGGAGCAGGAGACCAGACAGAGCTCGGAAGCCTTCAGCGGCCCTGAATTTGCCTCATCAGGGACCGGGCTGGAGCGTGCCTGGGATTCAAAGAAAGCTCGCGTCGCAACTCGCGGAGCGCCCTGTCCGGCTCTCCTCGTGTCCAGGCCAGAACCGCCAGGTTGAAATGCGCCTCCGGGACGCTGGAGTCCCAGGTCAAGGCCTCCCGCAAGTCATTCTCCCCCTCGAAATGACGACCAGCGCGCAGGTGCAGGGTCCCCCGGAAGACCAGGGCCTGTGGCCAGCGAGGGTCGAGGGACAGAGCCCGCGAGACCAGTGCCAGAGCGTCAAGTTCTCGGCCCTCGCGAAGCCGGATTTGCGCCTGTTCGAAGAGAGTCCACTGGGACTCCGGACGGACCAGGTCCTGTCCCAGACGGACGAGCTCAGGGTCCGTCTTCAAGAAGATCACGGCCAGAGGATCGCGGTAGACCTCAAACCACCGCGGGGAACGGCTGATCCGGTCCACCAGGTCTCCCTGGAGACGAGTGCACAGCACCAGCCGGATGCCGTGACGATCGAGGATGTCCTCCCATTGCCCATTCCCGGCCAGCAGCGCGCCGAGCCCGGCGCGCTCCAGGGAACGAATCCATGGCTGGCCGAACTGCACTGCCAGCGCCTCGGCGTATCGCTGCTGAGAATAGACCGTGTTGGCCCTCCCGTCGATGAAGACGCGATGCTTGGGCCAGACCGTCCACTCCAGATACCCTCCCCACTCATAGGGATTGACCAGATCCCGCGGCAACTGCGGGTTGGCCAGGAGGAAACGGACGGCTGCCCCCGGGAAATGCGTTCTCAGCATGGTCCACTCCGCGGCTCCACCCCTCAACCGGACGGACATCACCCAGCCCATTCCCAGCAGAGCCAGGACCCACACGAGCAACCACAACCGGACGGCCCAGGCGGACCGTGCCTCCCATCGGGGCATCGCTCCGGGAAGAACGAAAGCCGCCACCAGGGCGCCGAGAGGGGCGTGGCGCCAGGCAAGAAGCCCTGCCGCCAGGAAGGAGGCCAGATACAAGCGGTGTGGCCAGTCCACCCGGGGGCTCAGGGTGACCGCCACCAGCAAGAGCCCCAGGAAGGGGAGTTGCCGGAAAAGGTCCGGCCGTGCCCACTCGTTGAGGCCCAAGGTGAAGGCGCTTGGACCGATCAGGCTGAACGGAAAACCAAGAATCTCAGGGCCAAAGGGCGTGGCGACGGCGCAAAGGGCCAGGGTCCCAAGCGCCACCCCGGCCAGGACGCAGGCCAGACGGGTCGAGCGCGGCGGGATCAGGCAACCCAGCGCTGCGAGGAACAGAACCGTCGGTCCCAGGATGAAGCCACCGTGGCCATTCGCCCAGAAGACCGTCAAGACCGGCAGGGGCAGAAGGAAGCGCCAATCCCGGGTGCGGAGGGTTTCACTTGTCAGGAACAGGGTTCCCGCCAGCCCCAGATAGGTCATCAGATAGGCCCGGGCGTCGAAGAAGGCCCAACCTTCTGCGGCAGCCGCACATCCCAGGACCAACGCGCACGCCCACGGAGTCAACACCCCGGCTCGGCGTGCGCTCCACAAAGGAAGCGCCGCAAAAGCCAGGACGACGACCAGGGTGCGACACAGGAAGAGCCCGTCAAGTCCCACCGCCTGATGCACCAGGTAGAAGAGAATCTCCGTCAGCCACTCGTGGTTCAACCAGTCCCCGCGGCCCGGTCCGAAACTGAAGGGGTCCGCCGCTGACATCTGACCAGACTTCACAAGGTATCGACCTGCCGCCAGATGCCACCAGGTATCGGCCGCCGGGATCCGAGGCAGGCCCAGGGCTGCAACCCCCGCGACGGCGGTGGCGAGGCTGGCCAGATGAGTGGTCTTGCGACAGGTTTCGGGGGACATGGTGGAGTGGGCGATTCCCGAAGACATCCAGGAAGCCCTGCCGAGGCAGTCTGCCGACCACGGGCGGGCTCCAGACATGCAAAAAAGGGGCGCCGGAGCGCCCCTTCACGGGAACCAGACTGTCGAGAATCTAGCTCTTCTCGAGCAGACCGGCAATCGAGTTGTACTGAGGATAACCGGCACCGGCATCCACTGCAGAGTGGTTGTCACCAGCGCAGAAAACGGTGTAGCGGTCGGGGTTGGAATCGGAGCTGAAGTCCGTGGTGTAGGTGTCGGTGCCAGACGATGCGCAGGTCGGGATGGTGCGCAGGTACTTCTGGTCGTCAGACAGTTTGGTCAGAGCGGTCGGATAGCGGCCCTGGGCGTCCGTCGAATACATCTCCAAAGCGGTGGCGATGTTCTTCAGGTTGGACTTGCAGGCGGTGAACTGACCCTGTGCGCGAGCGCGGATGAAGTTGGGAACGAGGATTGCGGCGAGGATCGCGATGATGGCGATCACAATCATCAGCTCGATCAGGGTGAAGCCACCAGACTTCTTGCGGCGGACCAGACGAGTCATCATTCTTGCTTCGTCTCCTTCCTGGACTTGGGTGGAGTCAGGTTCTGCGGGTTCCCACATGTTCCTGCTACGTCATTCTAGTTCCCGGGAACCTTCAGGGGATACCGTCCGAGCGAACTATTCTCCGACAATGAACCACACTAGCCAATACAGGCTATGCAGGCAGATCTCTCAGATTTCACGGGCCTCACGGCTGTTGAGTGCGAGCAGGGGTGGCATCGCCTCGCCCGTTCGACCGAGGCGAAGCCACCTCCGGGAGAAGGCTTCCAAATCTCCAAGAAACCAGAAAAGCCCCCCCCGACGGGGAGGGCTCTCTGGTTCGACCGGCCTGGCGTTCAGGCCATGTTCCCGATCAACTGGTAGAGCGGGAGGAACACCGAGACCACGATGAAACCGACGATGGCACCCATCCCAACGATCATGATGGGCTCCAGCATCGACGTCAACGAGCTGAGCAGATACTCCACCTCGGTGTCGTAGAAGTCAGAGATCTTGGAAAGCATCGCGTCGAGGTTTCCGGTCTCCTCACCCACAGCCACCATCTGGGTGACCATGGGGGGGAACATGCCCGAGGCTCCAAGTGGCGAGGCGATGCTCTCGCCTTCCCGGATGCTCTCACGGATCTTGCCAACGGTCATGGCGATGATCTCGTTCCCGGAGGCCTTGCCCACGATCTCCAGGGCCTGCATGATGGGCACGCCCGAGGAGAGAAGGGTCCCCAATGTCCGGCAGAAGCGCGAGATGGCGACCTTCTTGTTCAACAGACCAAAAACCGGAACGTTCAACTTCAAGAGGTCATACTGCTTCTTGCCAAGCGGGGTGCTGATGTAGCGGTTGACGATGATTCCTCCGATCACCACGAGAACGATCAGGGGAATCAGGATCACGGGGTTCCGAACTGCCTTCGTGGTGCCCATCAGGATCCGGGTCGGCAGCGGCAGCTCGAGGTTCATCCCCTCAAAGAGGGTGACAAAGGTGGGCAGGATGTAGGTCACCAGGAAGAAGACGATACCCAGCGCCATGACCAGGATGACGACAGGGTAGGTGAGCGCGGACTTGACCTTCTTCTTGAGGGCATAGTCCTTTTCCATGAAGCCGGCCAGGCGCTCCAGGACCTCGTCCAGGACACCGCCCATTTCCCCCGCTTTGACCATGCTGGTATACAAGGTCGAGAAGACGGTGGGGTGCTTGGAAAGGGCGTTCGAAAGGGTCGAGCCACCCTCGACGTCTCGGCGGACCTGGATCAGTGTCTGCTGAAGTTTCTTGTCCTCAGTCTGTTCCGACAAGATGTCCAGACAGCGGACCATTGCCAAACCGGCGTTGATCATCGTCGCGAACTGACGACTGAAGACGGTCAACGACTGCTCGTCGACCTTCTTGAATTTCTGATACCAGCCCAGGACATCTGCCTGAGCCACGCCGCCAGACTGTTCCTTGATGTTGATGACGGTCATCTTCTGCTCTTGCAGACGTTGAGTCGCCATCCGCATGTTCGGAGCGTCGATCTTGTCCTTCTTCAATTGCCCGGCAGCATCGCGGGCTTCGTAGACAAAGACGGGCATCCGACCCCAACCTCCTTCGCGGCTAGACCCGACCGAGATCTCAGATCTTGGACAGGGTGCCGACAATGATGATTGCCATGGGCAGGAGCCACCACAGAACGCTCATTGAAACCACCTCCTATTGAACTTTTCGGCCGCGAGACCGTGGCCCGCAGCCCAAGGGCGCCACACCTTGACCGGCAGGGCACCCGCGCGGTCTTGGACTTCCAGCAGGGTCTTCCAGGAGGAAGGCCGTTCCTCCTCTTCCTACCCCGGGGAACTTCAAGACAATCAGTCTACTTCCGCCCCTGACCCTCGATCATGCGCCGAAGATCCTCTGGATGCATGGTATGGTTCAAGGCATCCTCCAAGGTGATCTGCTTGTTGGTGTACAGATCCAGAAGCGACTGTTCCATGGTCTGCATCCCGTGCTTGGAGCCCGTCTGGATGGCGTTGTAGATCTGGTGGCTCTTGCCTTCACGGATCAAGTTGCGCACGGCAGACGTGGCGATCATCACCTCGATCGCGGGGACCCGACCCACGCCGGAGGAATGCGGAATCAACTGCTGCGAGAAGACCGCCTCGAGCACCGCCGCCAACTGAATGCGAATCTGCTGCTGCTGATGGGGCGGGAAGACGTCGACGATGCGGTCGACGGTCTGGGAGGCATCCGAGGTGTGCAGGGTCGAGAAGACCAGATGACCCGTCTCGGCCGCCGTCAGCGTGCCCGAGATGGTCTCCAGGTCCCGCATCTCACCGACCAGGATGACGTCGGGGTCCTCGCGGAGAGCCGAACGCAAAGCGTGCAGCCATCCTTGGGTGTCCTGACCCAACTCCCGCTGGTTGACCATCGACTTCTTGTGAGGATGGATATACTCGATGGGGTCCTCAATCGTGAGGATGTGGTAGGTCTTCTCGGAGTTGATCAGGTCGAGCATGCAGGCCAGGGAGGTCGACTTACCCTGACCCGTCGCCCCGGTGACGAGGATCAAGCCATGCGGCCGATACACCATCTCCTCGATGACCTGGGGAAGGTTGAGCTCCTGGCGCGTGGGAATGGAACTGGGGATGGCTCGCAACGTTGCCCCGACCACTCCACGCTGACGGAAGACGTTTACCCGGAAGCGGCCGAAACCACGCACGCCGTGCGAACAGTCCAACTCCCAGGTCTTCTCGAACCTCTCCTTCTGCTTGTCGTTGAGGATGCTGTAGATCAGGCGCTTGGTGTCGTCCGGACCAAGCCGGGGATACTCGGTGGGCGTCAACCTCCCGCTGATCCGCAAGATCGGCGACAGACCCACCGCCAGGTGCAGGTCTGATGCGCCGCGTTCGACCGTGCTCTTGAGCAGGTCGTCCATGGTGTAGCGAAGCGGTTGAGGCAGAGCCATCTTATATCCTCCAAACAGCGTGGAACCCAACCACCCAGCCCTCCGCTTGAGGCGGACGACCGAACGGCTGGGTCAATCGGAATCGGTCCGCAAAGCGGACTTGAGAAGAACTACCACTCGCCGGTACTTTCGACGTAGACCACGCGGAGACATTCCTCCATGGAGGTGACTCCAGCCAGGACCTTGTTGATGCCATCCTCCTGCATGACGCGCATGCCATCCTCGGTCGCCGCCTGCTTGATCTCCGCCGTCGAACTCCGGTGGAGGACCAGGCCTCGAACCCGGTCGGTCATGGGCATGATTTCGTGAATGCCCGTCCTTCCGCGGTAACCCGTCATCTTGCAGTGGTCACAACCACGGCCACGATAGAAGCTCAATTCGGAATCCGAATACATGGCCAGGCCGAAGCGCTTGACGGCCTCTGGAGTCGGAGAATACGATTCCTTGCAGTTCGGACAGATCGTGCGGGCCAGGCGCTGCCCCAGGACCCCGATGACCGACGAGGCCACCAGGAAGGGCTCCACCCCCATTTCGATCAGTCGCGAGACGGCGCCGGCGGCGTCGTTGGTGTGCAGGGTCGAGAGGACCAGGTGGCCCGTCAGGGCCGCCTCGACGGCGATGCGGGCGGTCTCCTGGTCGCGAATCTCACCGACCATGATGATGTCGGGGTCCTGCCGCAGAAACGAGCGCAGGGCCGAGGCAAACGTCAGATTGGCCTTGGTGTTCACCTGGACCTGGTTGACCCCCGGCAACTGGTATTCCACGGGGTCCTCAATGGTCAGGATGTTGGTGGTGCCGGTGTTGAGCTTGTTCAGACAGGAATAGAGGGTGGTGGACTTCCCCGATCCCGTCGGTCCCGTCACCAGGATCATTCCATAGGGCTTCTCAACGACATCCTCAAAGAGCCGCTGGTTCTCTTCCGAGAAGCCCAACTTGTTGAGGCCGAGCATGACCGAGCCCTTGTCCAGGATTCGCATGACGACCTTCTCACCGTGGATGGTGGGAACCGTCGAGACGCGAAGGTCGAACTCGCGACCGTCGTGGCGCAAGTGGATCTTGCCATCCTGGGGGATCCGGCGTTCGGCGATGTCCATGGTGGCCATGATCTTGATTCGGCTGACCATGGGCGCCTGGATGTGCTTGGGGGGGCTCATCACGTCGTGGAGCACGCCGTCCACCCGATAGCGGACGCGAACGGAGCGGGCTTCGGGCTCGATGTGGATGTCCGAGGCCTTGTCGTTGATGGCCTGGGAGATGATCAGGTTGACCACACGGACGATAGGCGCCTCATCCACGAGCTCCTTCAGCTTGTCCAGGGCGATCTCTTCCTCGATCTCGTCCTCGACCTCCATGGCGCCGAACTCGGTGGCCGAAATCTCCTTGACCGTATCCTCCACCGCGACCATGTCGGTCACGCCGAAGAGGCGGGCGATGGCCTTGAGAATCTCCTCTTCGGTGGCGATGACCGGCTCGATGTCAAAACCCGTGATCAGGCGAATGTCATCGATGGCCAGGACGTTCAGCGGGTCGACCATGGCCAGGGTCAGACGGTTGTCCTTCTGGGCCACGGGGATCACCTTGTAGCGCTGAGCCAGGTGCTCGGGAATCGACTTGGCCAGGTCGACGTCCAGGTCGATGCGGTCCAGGTCGACGAAGGCGACCCCCATCTGTTTGCCCATGGACTCGACGATGTCCTTGTCGGACACGAACCCCATCGAAACCAGGGTCTTCTGAAGAGGTTCCCCCCGGCGCTCGGCGTCTGCCTTGGCCTTCTCCAGTTGGCGCTCGGTGATGAAGCCTTCCTCGACCAGCAACCGGCCAAGGTCTTCGTTGGACCGCGTAATCATCGACAAATCTCCGTCCCGGACTGCATCTTGTTACAGACCGTTAACAAGTATAACATGATGTTCACAACCTGCGTCAACGGACTTTCGAGCCCCTTGCCGAGGGTCAGGATCCAGCCGGCGAAGAACGCCCGATCAACCAGGCAAGACACTGGCGCCGGCATTTTTCAACCCCCTCCGGAACATTCCTTCACTTCAGACCGACGCACCTCCCAGCGAACAGGGTTCAGAATCCGCGACCGAATCGGCACGAGGGAGAGTTCGCGCGGGTCACTCCATCCCGGTGCCAGCCGGCATGGACGAGGGCTGGTGGGCCCCGGGGTGTTCCAGGATCGAGTGGATCTTGGAGCACAGGAGGTCGATGGCCACCACGTTGTCCCCTCCTTCCGGCACGATCAGGTCGGCATAGCGCTTGGTCGGCTCGATGAACTGCATGTGCATCGGCCGGACCACTCCGAGGTACTGCTCGATGACCGCGTCGACCGAACGCCCGCGCTCGACCAGATCGCGGCGCAGGCGGCGGACGAACCGGACATCTGCATCGGTCTGGACATAGATCTTGATGTCCATCCGTTCTCGAAGCCGGGCATCCTCCAGGACCAGGATGCCCTCTACGACCAGAATCTGGCTGGGCATCAGACGGCGGGTCTCCTGGGCGCGGGTGTGCGTGATGAACGAGTAGACGGGCTGCTCGACCGCCTCTCCCTGCATCAGGGAATCCAGGTGCTTGATCAGCAGGTCATTGTCGAAGGCCAGGGGGTGGTCGTAGTTGGTCTTGAGACGCTCCTCGAAAGGGATGTGCGTCTGATCGCGATAGTAGGAATCCTGGGGGATCAACTGCACGACGTCGGGTGGAAAGCTCTGACGCAGCTTCCGGGCCACCGTGGTCTTGCCAGACCCGGTGCCTCCGGCGACGCCGATGATCAGTCGCTCGCCTCTGCCGGGGACTCCCCGTCCGTAGGAAGGCTCCGGCCCCCCCTGGCCCTCAGCGCTGGTAGCGGTCGATGGCTTGCTGGTGTTCGGTGTAGTTTCTTGAGAAGACGTGGCTGCCGTCCCCTTTCACATCGTTGCGGACGTAGAAGAGATACTCCGTCCGTTGGGGTCGCACGGCGGCCTCCAAGGCCGCTCGTCCGGGGTTACAGATCGGCCCGGGGGGCAACCCGGGATGGCGGTAGGTATTGTAGGGCGAATCGATCTCCAGGTCCTGGTGCATCAAGACCGACTTCTGACGACCCAGGGCGTATTGGACCGTGGCGTCGCACTGCAAGAGCATGCCCTCAGCCAGGCGGTTGAGGTAGACCCCGGCAATGACGGGTCTCTCGGAGTGGACCTGGGCCTCGCGCTCCACCAGGGAGGCCAGGACCACCGTCTCGGCGCGGCCCAACGGAGACTTCTCGGACCACAATGGGGTGAAGACCTCGTCGAACCGCGAGGTCAGAATGCGGAGAACCTCGGAGGGCGGGCATTCCCAAGGCAGGTCGTAGGTATCCGGGAAGAGATAACCTTCCAGGTTCTCAGGAAATCCAGGCCCGAAATCCTTCCCTCGGGTCCGAGCCAGCTCGAGGAAATCCTCGGCGGGGCAGACCTCACTCTTTTCCAGGATCTCTGCCACCTGCACCAGGGTGAGCCCTTCAGGAAAGGTCACCCGGCGCTGCAGGGTATCGCCTTTCACCAGATGGTCCAGGATCTTCACGGGGCTTTCCGAGGCGATCAAGGTGTAGTGCCCCGCGCGGATGGCCCCCTCCTGTCCGCCAAAACGCACCAGGATGCGGAAGGCCAGGGCCGAGCGGATCAAGCCCTTCGTCTCCAGGCTCTGGGCGATTCCGGCCGCGGAGGCCCCCTCGGGAATCTCGACGACCATGGACTTGCGAACCCCATCGGGGTCTGCGGGCGTCAGCGCCGTGTGAAGGAAGTAGAACGCGAACCCTGCGCAGATCAAGAAGGCCAGGCAGCCCAGGCGGAACAGCCGCAACAGCAACTTCACGCAGCCTGCATTCTGGACTGCGGGCGGCAGCCCCTCCTGGGGCTCACCACGGATCCTCCGGACGCGGTTGGCGACGGTCCAGGAAAGCCTGCAGGATCAGGACGGCGGCAACCCGGTCCACGGCCATCCGGCGCTCGGCGCCTCGGGCCCCGGCCTGCTGCATCGAGCGGTGAGCCTGGACGGTCGTGAGGCGCTCGTCCTCCAGGTGAACGGGCAATCCCAGGGCCCGTGCCAGTCGCTCGGCGAAATGCTGGGCCGCCTGAGCCTCCGGGCCCAAGGTGCCATCGGTGCGTCGGGGAAGGCCCACAACCACCTCCTCGACGCCCAGATCACGGACCCTGGAACGCAACTGTGCGACCAGGCCGTCGCGATCCCTGCCATCCAGGGTCTCAAGAGAGGTTGCCAGGATCCCGGAAGGGTCAGAGAGGGCGAGACCGACCCGGCGCTTGCCCAGATCGATTCCCAGGATCCTCACGAGCCCCCCAGCAGGCTTCGCAGCACATCGCGCGAGCGCAAAGCCTGTGGATGATGGTACTGCAGGTGCTCGAAGAGCGCGCGCTCGACCTCCCGCGTGGCCTGGACGGGAAGGCGCACCCGGAGTGCCGATTCCAGGCGACAATCTCGCAGGTGGCGCAAGGCGGCACGGGCGGGGGGCGATAGGACCGTGCCCGCCGGACTCTGCGCGCAGCGACAACTCCGGCAGACGGTCCCCCCGCTTTCGGCCGAGAACCAACCCGGGTCGGGGGCGCCGCACAGCGCACATGCTTCGAGTTGAGGTGCGTAGCCCAGGAGATCGGCCAGGCGCAGCTCAACCCAGCGGCACAGGAGCGGGGTTTGAGCAGCCTGAAGGTTGTCCAGGGCCTGGACCAGCAGTCCATACAACTGCGGGCAGGGCTCGCCCGGAGCCGAGGCCCCGCCGACCAGGTCCACCAGGTAGCTGGCCAGCAGCAATCGCTCCAAGTCCCGATGCAGATCAGGGCGGGCGCAGTGGACCTCCGCCTGGGTCAAATGGTCCAGCGAGCGTCCCTGGGCGAAGAGACCGGACAGCTCGGTGAAAGGTTCAATCCGCCCGACCAGGGGACTGGACGACCTCCTGGACCCGCGCACGGCCGCCTCGAAACGCCCCCGGTCCGGCGAAAGGAGCGAGACGATCTCGTCAGCCTCGCCCAGAGGGCGACGCTTCAAGACCAGGACCAACGCTTTATAGAGTCTGCTCATCAGGTCCTGGAGTTCGCCTCAACCGGGGGCGGAGTTCCGGGTCAGTAGGTCCCGGCGCCGGCCGACTCACCCTTCACGATCTTCACCGAGGCACTGGCTCCGATGCGGGTGGCCCCCGCCTCGATCATCTTCTGGGCGGTCTCGAAATCGCGGATTCCTCCAGACGCCTTGACCCCGATATTGCGGCCGACCGTCCGACGCATGAGGGCGACGTGGTGGGCGGTGGCGCCACCCGGCCCGAAACCCGTGGAGGTCTTCACGAAGTCCACTCCGGCCCGCCGTGCCAGATGACAGGCCCGGACCACCTCGTCATCGGAGAGCAGTGCCGTCTCCAGGATGGTCTTGACCAGGCGCCCACCAGCCGAGAGCACCACTTCGCGGATATCGCTTTCGACCAAATCATCCTGACCGTTCTTCAAAGCCCCGATGTTGATCACCATGTCGATCTCATCGGCGCCGTTGGCAACGGCATCCCGGGTTTCCATGACCTTGGTGATGGTCGTCGTGGCCCCCAAAGGAAAGCCCACCACCGTACAGACCTTGACCCCGCTGCCCCGCAGGGCCTCGGCAGCCGTCCGCACCCAGGCGGGGTTGATGCAGACCGACGCAAAGCTGTGGGTGCGCGCTTCCTCACACAGGTGAAGGACCTCTTCGCGGGTCGCATCGGGCTTGAGGAGGGTGTGGTCGATCATGGCCCCCACCTCGCGTCCGGTGATCCGGTTGCCCAGCCCACTGCCCACGCGGTCGGCGCCGGCCTCGATGACGGCCTGCACCTTCTGGGGGATCAAGGTGGCGCAGTGCCCCAGGCCCAGGCATTCCCCGGTCAACTGAGCCGGACACCCCTGCCCACAGCCGACGCTGAAAGCGGTTGGAGCGTTGGGCAGGGTCATGGAAGGCGGCGGGGTGGGAGTCCACTGTGGAGGCGAGGGGGCAACTGCCGGGACCGGCGCCGGGGCATTCGCCCCGCGCAGCTCGTGCATGACCTCCTCGGTGATCCGAGCCACCAAGGCTTCAATGTCCACCGGGTTCACCTCCACATGACCGTACTTCCGGGATTCAAGTCCCCCGACTTGTGGGGTCAAAGACCCCTGTGTGAAAAGGTTCTGCTGGCTGGCAGGGTGCCATCCGAGCTCCCCTCCAGAACCTCACCCTGCCGCCTTCGAAGCCCGACGGGCGCGGCGGCTGGCCGCCTTCGCCGCAGAGGGGCCTTCGTCCTGCGCGCCTGGGGCCGAAGCCAGGACGGGAGTGTCGGGCGACTGGATGTCCAGACGGTCCACGATGCCCACCACCACGGCCTCGGCTGGAGTCCGGGGATCGGCCAGGACCTGCCGGGAGGAGCTGCCCTCGTAGACAACCAGGACCGTGTCTCCCGAACCACTGCCGACCGAATCCACGGCCAGCACGGTTGGACCGCCCACCTCCCCGGTGAGGGGATCCTCCGGGACCACCAGGACCAGGCGAACCGAATCAAAGGAGGGATGCTGGGCCGTGGCCCAGAGGCTGCCGACCACGCGCCCCAGGATCATCGCAGGTCCATCCCGTCCACCAGCCCGACGATGGCGGCATCGATGGGAGCCAAGGGCTGGGGCCAGGGAATGGTCGCCTCCCGCCCCTTGACCAGATAGACCAGGTCGCCTTCACGACAGGCCACCGTGTCCACGGCGACGATCAACCCACCCTGGTGGGCTCCGTCATGGTTCACCGGTTGCACCACACGCAGGACGGCGCCCTCCAGGTCCGGGACCTTTCGGGTGGCCACCAGATTCCCGCGGACCACGCCCAGGAACATCTAGACCGGACCAGCCAGGAAGCGACGCTCGATCTGCAGCATCTTCTCGATGCGGCGGGCGTGCCGCTGTCCGCCAAAGGGGGTGCAGAGCCAGGTCTTGACGATGTCCCGGGCCAGGCCCACCCCGGTGACCCGACCGCCCAGGGTCAGGACGTTGGCGTCGTTGTGCTCGCGGGAGTTCTTGGCCGTGAAGGTGTCGTAGCAGGGGGCTGCTCGGACGCCGGGCACCTTGTTGGCGGTCATGGCCGAACCAATCCCGGCGCCATCCACCATGATACCCAGGGTGCGCTCCGGATCCGCGGCGACCGCGCTGGCCACCAGCAGGGCGATGTCCGGATAGTCCACCGGATCGACGCTGTGGGTCCCGTAGTCCACGACCTCGTGGCCGAGCTCCCGGACAAAGCCGATCAGGTCCGTCTTCAGGGCAAAGCCCCCGTGATCACTGCCGATGATGACTCGCAACTTCCATTCCTCCGTGCAGGCGCCAGGAAGACGCCGGGCGGGGCCAGACTTCCGCCCTCGGGGGGCGTTCTCCTCTGTAGCGGACCACCCGCGTGCAGGCCGAAGGCAGCCAGGCCCTCCCATCAGGACGCTGGCGGCCCCGCTCGCGCCACAGCACCTGGTCCAGAGCCGATTCCAGGCCGGTGCGGACCACCAGGGGGTGATTGGGCGTGGTCACCAGCCAGACGACCTTGCGCCCCAGCAGCGCCTTCAGGTTCTCCTGATCCGGGATGTCCAGGGGCGTCAACCAGTCGGGGGGCACCCCATAGTACAGCAAGGGAGCAGCCATCATGGAGGGTTGGACCAGGATGACCGCGTCGACCGGTGCGTCGCGCCGAATCTCCGTGGCGACGGCTCGCCAGTCCTGGTTCACCGCGGCCGGGTGGAAGACCAGGAGGCCCCAGGCGACCAGATGAACGAGCACGAGTCCCCAGAGGATGGACCGGGTCCAGCGACCTGGAGGGTCCAGGATCTCTCCTTGGAGCAAAGCCAGAAAGGGAGCGCACCAGACGAAATACTTGAACTCGAAGACCTTCAGCGGAGTGAGCTGCGAGACCAACCACGCCAGAAGCGGGGGAACAACCAGCCACGTGAGCGGATCGAGCCCTCGGTTCAGGCGCAGCGCCGCCAGCACGAAGGCCAGAGGGATGGCTGCCAGGGCCAGGTAGACCGAGGCTCCGGCCTCCAGCAGATCTGCCGAGGCCATCCGCCCGGCCAGTTCGGGAAGAGCCAACCACCCAGGCCGGCCCCGAAGCTCGAGGTCCTGGGCACCCAGTTGTCCCAACAAGGAAGGGATCCAGGGGATGAAGAGCAGCATGGCGACCGCGGTGGCGCCCATCCAGGCGACCCTCCGGTCGCGGCGATGTCGCAGCATCCACAGCCCACTCAACACGGGCGCGAACAAGCCGAAGAAGTGGACCCAGAAGGCGGCGCCGGCGGAAAGGGCCGAAAGGGCCAGCCAGCTCCGCCCCCCGGTTCGGGCGAAGCGCACGAAGGCTGCCAGATGTCCCAGGACCAGCAACCCCAGCAGCGGGTACATGCGCAACTCGCGGCTGTACTGGATGTGCCAGGCCGAAGTGGCCAGGAGCAGACCGGCCATCACCACTCCCGGTCCCAGGGCCCGCCGCCCCCCTCGAAGCTCGGTCCCCAACCAGACGGTGGCGGGGATTGCCAGGAGCCCGGCCAGGGCTGAACTGGCCCGCAGCCAGGCTTCGGAGTGGCCCAGCCAGGCCCAGAGGTGGAGAGCCAGGAACCACCCGGGCGGGTGGACCTCGTGAATCTCGCGCATCAGCCCCGGGATCCCGGCGGGCTCGCGACCGGCCAGGAACGCGATGAAGACCCCGATGCCCTCGTCCACGGTCAGGCTGGCGGCGCCCAACTCGACCAGGCGCAGGCTCCCGGCAACGGCCACCAGGGCGACCAGGGTCCAGGAAAGCGAGAGGCGGCCTCCCACCGGGTGGGGGCCGCCTCGGGCCGGGGCAGTCACGCTCAGACGATCCGGAAACGATCGACCAGGACGCAGCGACGCTGCCTGGTGAAGGAGCGCGCCGAGGTCATCCCGTCCCCGGTGGTCCCGGCGATGGTCAAGGTGGTGTGGCCCTCCCCACCAAAGCCCAGCCCGGCGTAGCTCGGGCCGTTCTTGACGAAGATGTTGGTGTTGACCAGACGCGCCATGCGCGACAGGTTGTCGACATTGCGTGAGTGCATGACGGCCGTATGGTAGCAACGCCCTTCGGCTTCGACAGCCAGGGAAATCGCTTCGTTGACGTCGCGAACCCGGACCACGGGAAGCACGGGCATCAACTGCTCCTCCCGCACCAGGGGATGGTCTGCCGGAGTCTCGGCCAGCAACAGCCGCGTCTCGCGGGGCAGGTCCAGGCCGATCATCTTGGCGATGTCGGAAGCGTGCTGACCGACCAGGTCGCGATTCAGGACCACCCCGGTGCGGCCGACGGCCGGAGGCTGGAAGATGAGCCGGGACAATTCCTCGAGCTGACGGGGGTTCAGCAGATGACAGCCCTCCCCCAGAGCCTTCTGGAGGAACTCGCGATACACCGACTCGACGACGAAGACCACCTTCTCGCAAGAGCACATCACGTTGTTGTCGAAGGAGGCGCCAGCCACCGTGTCCCGGGCTGCCTGGGCCAGATCGGCGGTCTCATCCACCACCACCGGTGGATTCCCAGGCCCGGCGGCGATGCACTTCTTGCCCGACCGCATGGCCTCGTGGACCACCCCAGGGCCGCCGGTCACCACCAGACAGTCGATGCCGGGGTGCTTCATCAGGGCCTGGCTGGTCTGCTGGGTGGGCTCGGCCACACTGTTCAACAGGCTTTCCGGTCCACCCGAGCGCGCGATTGCCCCATTGAGCAGGACCATCATCTTCAGGCAGCAGCCCTTGGCACGGGGGTGGGGATTGAAGACCACGGCGTTGCCGGCGCACACCATGCTGATCGAGTTGTTGATGATCGAGGCCACGGGGTTGGTGGTCGGGGTGATCGCCCCGATCACTCCGAAGGGCGCCAGCTCCATCAAGGTCAGGCCATGGTCCCCCGTGTAGACGGTGGGCTCGATGTCCTCCAAACCCGGGGTCTTGTGGATGGCCACCAGGTTCTTCTGATACTTGTCCTCGACGCGGCCCATCCCGGTCTCGGCGCAGGCCAGCTCCGCCATGGCCCGCGCGTTCTCCAGGGCAACCTCGCGCATGGCCCGGACGCACGCAGCCCGCTTCTCCAGAGGCAGTTCCATCCAGCGCTGCTGGGCCTGCCGAGCGGCGGTCACGGCCTCATCCAGGGTCGCGAAGACACCGGCGCGCGGATCCGGAGGGGGGGCCCCGAACGAGGTTGGCGGCGGCGGCGCGGCCGCCAGGGTGGCTCCCGCCGTGCAGCGACGCACGACCTCTTCAACGATCCGGGCGATCTGGGCTCGATCCACGTCCATGGTCTTCCTCCTGAAGGGGCGCTAGTGGGCGTCCTTGCGGTAGACGGTTTGACCTTCCATGTCGATGGTATCGACGATGGCCATGATCACCGCATCCACCGGGGTGTTCTGGGTCTGCGAGGTCTGACGCGCGGAGCTTCCGGCCACGACCAGGACGATCTCGCCCTGCCCGGCCCCCACCGAGTCCACGGCCACCAGGGGCTTGCCCTCCCCTTTCAGGGTCAGGTAGTCCACGGCCTGGACCAGGTGCAGCTTGGCCCCTTCGAGTTTGTGGTCCTTCTGGGTGCACACCACGGTGCCCAGGACCCGTGCCACGATCATCGGAAACGCACCTCGATCCCGTTGCGGCTGGCGGTCTCCCGAGCCAGCGCGGTGACGATGCTGCCGGTGGCGACCTCCAGGACCTTCTGGCCGGCCTTTGCGGCAGCCAGGACATCCTCGTTGGTGACCACATCCCTTCCCCCTGAGGCCGAACCCGCCAGGCGAGACACTCCCTGAGAGAGGTGGGTGGCGATCCGCGCTGGAGGCTCCAGGCGCAATCCCATGCCCTGGACCGTGCGGACGTGCCCCTGGACCACCGCCAGGATCCCGCCAGGGATGCGGGAGGAGTGCCGGGTCAAGCGCTCGGCGTCGTCCCCTCCCGCCAGGACGGGAACCCCTTGAATCAGACCTGCCACAACGGCCGCCGTTGGGGGCGAATCCACCAACAACAGGGCGGTGCGAGCCAGCACGTCCAGCGGGGCACAAGGCAGCACCACGGCCTCAACCGACCGGACCAGATCGTCCCACACCTCAGGCGGAGGGACGACCTCATCCGGGCAGCGACCGAGCCCTTTGGTGATCCGGTCTACGGGATAGCCGGGCCAGTCCACCCCCACCCAGCGGACTCCTGCGACGGAACGCAGGGCCTGCCAGGCAGGGGTCTCCGCAGCCGCACCGGGAGCCCCGCACAACAAGATCCGACGGCCAGGCGAAACCAGGGCCTGGGTTTGGATCGATGGCGTGGGTGCAGGTTGTGCCCCCCCGACCGCAGATTGGGCCAGCACTTCGACCACCCGCTCCGTGATCAGGGCGATCAGGGAGTCGTGGTCCATCGCTCAGGCGCCGGCTACTTCTGGCTGGCCTTCTCGCGAGGCGGGGCAATGGGCAGGACATCGTCCAGGTCGCGATGCGGGCGAGGAATGACGTGCACCGACACGAGCTCGCCCACCTTGCGGGCGGCGGCGGCTCCGGCGTCGACCGCAGCGCGGACCGCAGCCACGTCGCCGCGGACCAGGGCCGTCACGTAGCCGGCGCCGATCTTCTCATACCCGATCAGCTTCACGTTGGCTGCCTTGACCATGGCATCCGAGGCCTCGACCATGGCCACCAGGCCCTTGGTCTCGATCATTCCGAGTGCTTCGTAGGTGGTGATCAACTCTGTGCCTACCGCCTTTCAGGACGTTCTCCCGTCGCTGCGTCAGCGAGGGAAACAAGACTTTTCTGGCCTGTGACCCGACATTCCGGCCACAGGGACGCGCTCTGCGTTCGACGGGGTGATTCGGGTTCCTCCAGCCCGCAGAGGACTCACTCGTAACCCAGGGCCCTCAGCCAGTCCGTGCGATCGCGCCAGTCGGGCTTGACCTTGACCCACAGATCCAGGAAGACCTTCTTGCCCAGAAGAGTCTCCAACTCGACGCGGGCCAGACTCCCGATCTTCTTGAGCGTGGCTCCGTTCTTGCCGACCAGGATGGCCTTCTGCCCCTCGCGCTCGACGTAGACCAGAGCACGAATGAACCAGGTGGAGGGATTGTCGCCTGGACGGAACTCTTCCAGCCGGACGGCCACCGAGTGGGGAACCTCCTGGCGCGTGGTCAGCAACACCTTCTCACGGATGATCTCCTCCGCCAGGAGTTCCTGGTTCTGGTCGGAGACCTGGTCGGGTGGGAAATAGGGGTCCCCCAGTTGAAGCCGGGACAGCAGGCCGTGAACCAAGGGATCCAGATTCTGGCCCTCGAGCGCCGACAGGGGAAAGACCTCCTCGAAATCGGCCAGCCCCTGATAGGCCACGATGCGAGGCAACAGGGCCTCCTTGGGCTTGACCAGGTCCACCTTGTTGACGACCAGCAGCTTGCTGGCCTGGACCCCGGCCAGGAATTCGCCGACCCGGCGATCCTCGTCCGTCGGCATGTGGGTGCCATCGGTCACCAGCACCACGACGTCGGCCTCCCTCCCCTCCGTCTGGGCGGACTCCAGCATGCGCTTGCCCAGCACGTGCTCCGCGAGACAGAAGCCCGGGGTATCGACGAAGACCATCTGGTGCCCTGGACCGTGGCGGACCCCCAGGATGCGCCTTCGGGTGGTCTGGGGCTTGGGCGAGGTGATGGCCACCTTGGTGCCCACCAGACGATTGAGCAGGGTGGACTTGCCCACGTTGGGCTTTCCTATCAGGGCGATGAAGCCACTGCGAAATTCAGACTGGCTCATGACGGTTCGAGGCTCCCTTCCACGACCTGGTCGTAGCACCAACGCGAAATCCGGGCGATGCGGTTGTCCACTTCCCAGGGTTCTCTGCCTTTTCGGGTCAAGACCGCCAGAACCCAGACCTTCCCACGGTCCTCCACGAGACCCACGTCGTGGCGGACCCCTTCCAGTTCCCCGGTCTTGTTGTAGATCCGCGCACTGTAAGGAAGCCTGGCCGGAATCTTCTCGCGATACTGCTGGCGGGACAGGATTTCCAGGGCCTCCTCGCGCCAGACTCCCTGGAGCACGTCGCCTTCCCACAGGGCGCGCAGGATCCGGACGCAATCTGCCGCGCTGGTCAGGTTGTCGCCTGCTGGCCCGGGCGGGTGCATGAACTTGCGGTTGAGCGCCGTGTTCCTGGCCCCAAGCCGGCCCAGGAGACGGTTGACCGAGTCGAATCCGAGCCGATCCAGAAGCAGATTGGACGCGGTGTTGTCGCTGACCACGATCATCAAGCGCGCCAGATCGCGCAAGGTCAATCGCAAGCCCGGATGCAGCTCGAAGAGAATCCCGGCGCCTCGAACCTGATCCCGAGCGCGCAGGGGCACCAGGGTCCCAGGGTCCTCCTCTCCCTCCTGAAAACGGCGGAAAAGTTCCAGGAGGATCGGAACCTTGACGACGCTGGCTGCGGGGAACACCTCGCCGGGCCGGTGCACCCAGCCACGGCTTCCATCCAGGGGTTCCAGGGCCACCGCAGCCTCGGCAGGGAGGCGCGCCAGCTCCTCCTCCAGGCGTTCGGTGAGGCGATCGGGCCAGGGGAGGATTTCCGTCGAATCGGGCATCGCCCCCGATTCGCCCCCCCGGGGAGCCGTCCTGCCCTGCAGGATCAGGACGCGCTAGGCAGACGCTGCGCCTTCTTCCGCGTCCGCGCGCCCAAGACCTCGGGGCGCGTCGTGCTGCGCGGGATCCGCTGACGCAACTGACGCCGGATGAAGGTGGCGGTTTCCTCGTCAGGCCCCTCGCGAAGGGCCTGGCGGAGTTCCTTGCGTCCCTCCTCCGCACGCCCCGCAGAGCAGAGCGCCGCCCCCAGCCAGGCGCGGGTGTCGGCGCGCTCGGGCTGCTGGAGCAGGGCCTGCTCAAACCTGGCGATGGCCGGGTCGAACCGACCTTCACGACACAGGACCCTCCCCAAGGCATACAGCAGCTCGCCGTCCAGGGGATTCTGCTGCAGAGCGCTCTCGAAAAGCACGGCCGCCTCGCCAAGGCGCCCCTCGTCGAAGAAGATCCACCCCAGGTTCAGGGCCGCCTCGGCGAACCCCGGGTCCAGGCGAAGGGCACGCTTGTAGGACTCACGAGCCCGCTCAGGTTCTTCCAGGTTCTCGTCCACCCAACCCAACTGGAAGCAGGCCGGTGCCGAGTCGGGCTCCAGCCGACACGCCTCCTCCAGGACCTGCCGGGCCCTCGACCACTCGCCACGGCTTCCGTGGACGGCGGCCAGGAGCTCGAGCAGCGGGGCCTGGGCTCCCTGATGTTCCAAAGCCTTGCAGACCCAGGCCTGGGCCTCGTCCAGACGCCCCTGGCGCAGGCAACACAAGGCCAGACGGGTTTCGACCTCCTCCTGCAGCCCGGGATCGAGCTCCAGCGCGCGGAGCAGCTCGACCTCGGCCTCGGGCAACCGACCGGCCTGGAAGAGGGCCTCCCCCAGAAGCCAGCGGGCCTGGCCCCAGGAGCCGGCACAGCGCTGAAGGCTCTCGATGGCCAGGGCCAGGCTGCCCCGTTGCAGGTACAGACGCCCCAGGCCAAAGGCGGCCGGGTCCCGCAACTCCTGGACCTGCCCGTGCAGAACCTGCAGGAAATCCTCTTCGGCCTGATCGGAATTCCCCGTGTGGAAGCGGCACCATCCCAACTGCAGGCGGGCGGTCAGGTAGCCAGGGTCCTCCAGCAGCGTCTGCTCGAGAAGCGCCGTGCTCTCCTCCAGACGTCCCTCCGCAAAGAGAGCCGACCCCATGCCGCTCATGGAGCTGGCCAGGCCCGGTGACAGATCCAGGGCTTCCCGGAATGCCGCCAGGGCCTGTTCGGTCCGCCCCAGGTCCAGGCACGTCCACCCCAGGGCGTCAAAGCACGAGGCGTCGGTGGGGTCCAGGGCGATGGCCTGGCGGGCCACCTCCTCGGCGGCCTCCAGGCGGCTGCAACGATACAGCAGCCGGCCCAAGGCGAGGTGATAGGCCGCCTTCTGCGAGTCCAAGGAAATGGCGCGACGCAGCAGACGCTCGGCGGTTTCGTCATGGCCCTCGCGAGCCTCGACCAGCCCCAAGCCATACAGGGCTTCGGCACAGGTTGGATCCAGGGTGTGCGCGTTCTGGAACTGGGCCCGGGCATCCGAAATGAGGTCCATGCGGCAGAAGGCATGCCCGGCTCGGAGGCAGCGCCGCACGATTCGGCGGCGCCGGTTCGGACTCAGTTCTGGCCGAGGCTCTGAAGGAATCCCCCCCGGAGGAATCGGCATGGATCGTGGGGCACCATAGTACAGGTGCTCGACGTATTCGATTTGCTCCGTCTGGAGCAGGCTGCGGACGCGGGCACAGGCGGGAGTCAATTCCTCCTTGGCCAGTTGCAGCAGCAGACCAGGCCGTCCCCGATAGGACAACACCTGACGTACACGGTCGCGGGGCAGTTCCGCGAGGACTTCACGCAGGTTGGACAGGATGCGGTCGAGACGACCCTCCTCCAGATCCTCGGGATGGGGCAACTCGAAGACGATGGCTTTCAATCGTTCCTCCCGAGCGAGGCGATGAACCGAGGCTCCTGGCCCACAAACAGGCCGCCAGAAGACCCTTATTGAAAGATTTTAGCACAGACAATAGACCGGGTCAGCCCGAACACAAGATTGGGTTTCAACGCCGCCAAATCGATGAATGGCAGCGTTTCGTCCAGATTCAGGGGGTGGTTTCCCCTCGAACATCGTGAAAATTTTTCCTCACCTGCACGCTCTGAGAAGCCCCAGTCCAGGCAAGAAAGGACAAAGGCCCCCCGGCCCGGAGCCGGGAGACCTTTGCGTGCAGCGGGAATCAGCGATCAGGAGACCGCGTCGGGACCCTCCAGGGCGATGGGGGGTTCGGCCTCTTTCTTCGCGACGGGAGCGGCCGCCTTCGAAGGCTGAGGGGTGTCCTTGACCTTCTGGCCCAAGCCGGGCAATTGAGCGGCCAGGACGCCGAGGTCGATGCCCGTCAGGGCTTCCAGAACCGCAGGCATCTGGGCCACCACGTCGGTGACGTCCCGAGTCAGGCGGGAAGCCCCACCACCGCCCTCGCCCGAGTTGATCATCACGATCTTCTCGGTCTTGGCCAGAGGCGCCGAGATGGCGGAGGCAATCTCCGGCATGCGATCGATCAGCATCTGCATGATGGCCGCCTGGTTGTAGGTGCTCCAGGCCGACGCCTTCTTGACCATCGCTTCCGCTTCCGAAAGACCCTTGGCCCGAATGACCTCGGCCTCGGCCAGACCCTGGGCCCGACCCACTTCGGCGTGCGCCAGACCCTGGGCCTTGTCGGCAGCGGCCTCCGCTTCGCCCTGCTTCTGGCGAATCTCGGCGCTGGCGAAACCGGTCAGACGATTGGCCTCGGCCTGACCTTCGGCGGTGGTCTTCAGCTTGAACTGCTCGGCGGTGGCCAGCGTCTGGATCTCATACTGCTTGGCCTCAGCCGGCTTGCGCACGGTGGCCACCAGTTCCACTTCGCGACGTTCGGCCTCGCTCTTCTGGACCTGGATCTGCTTCTGCTTCTCGACCACCTGGATCTGGACTTCCTGCTCCTTGACCTTCTGGGCCGAGATGTTCTTCTGCAAGTCGTAGGACAGGTCGGCTTCGGCTTCGCGCTGCTTGGAGGCGATGTTGAATTCCGCCTGCTGGATGCGGAAGTCCCGGTCCTTCTCGGCAATCCGGGTCTTGGCCTCGATCTTGGCGACCTCGGCCTCCTGGCTGGCTCCGGCGGCGGCCTTCTGGGCGTCACGGGCGGCATTGGCTTCCGCGATGGCGGCGTCGCGCTTGACCTCCGCGGTGCGCGGCTTGCCCAGGGCAGCCAGGTAGCCTTGATTGTCCTTGACGTCCTTGATCGAGAAGGAGTCGATGGTCAGACCCATGTTGGCCAGGTCTCGACTAGAGACTTCGGCCACCTTCTGGGCAAACTCGTCTCGAGCGGTGATGATCCCCTCCACGTTCATCTGGCCGATGATCGCGCGAGTGTGACCCTCCAGGGTCTGCTTGACGATCTCCTTGATCTCCATCGGACTCTTGGAAAGGAAGCGTTCCAGGGCCAGTCGGACCATGTCCGGCTCGTTGCGGACCTTGACCTGCGCCACCGCATCTATAATCACCGGAACCCCCTGGGCCGTATAGACCTCGGGAGTCAACAACTCGATGGTCATGGTCTCCAGGGAGAAGCGATCCACCCGCTCGAAGAGGGGGATGACCAACTGACCCGAGCCGATCACCAGGCGCGGCTCGCTGCCGCGGCCGGAGATGACCAGCACCTCGTTGGGACTGGCCTTCTGGTACATCCGGGCGTAGATCATCACCACGACGAGGACGACCGCAAAGAAACCGACCACGCCGAAAAGGATCAGACCTGCCGTTCCACCGGGAACTGTCGAAATATCCATAAACCGGGTGCCTCCTAGACTTGACGATCGACCCTGCTGACGACCAGGGTCGGCCCCACACTTCTGTCGATCCGGACGGGAATGCCCGCGGGGATCGCGACCCCATCGGCTGAACGGGCCAGGGCCTTCTGCTGACCGCGACCGTCCCGATATAGCACCTCCCCCACGCCGCCTTCGGGGATCGCCGTGAAGACCTCGGCCGCGAGGCCGTCCACCTTCTCCGACCGCACCACGGCCCCGCCGCGCACGAAGAGGCGGTAGAAGAAGTAGGACAGCACGGTCATGCTGACCGCAGCGGCCAGGATGGAATACAGGATGCTGCGCATGGGCGAAACCCCGAGCCCATGCATGAGGATCAGGCCGAAAGCCCCCAGGCTGGTGGTGAAGAAAGCCAGGCTGATGGGGCTGAGGAAACAGCCTCCGCCATCGTCGCCTCCCACGTCCGTCCCGCCATCTCCCCCGTCGCCTCCAAAGACGAAGGCGACCCCGCAGAAAAGCAGGCCCGCCAGCACGAAGCCCCCATAGACCAGGGTCAGGTTCAACCCCTCGACGGCATCTCGGATGGTCTCCACGCGCCTACCTCCCGCAAACATGGCGAGGTTCGCAGGACCGGGCGGCAAACCTGCCTTCAGGGGCCGACCGCCGAATCAGTCTTCAGGCAAGGCCCGGGGACCCTCCCCCGGATCCTCCTCGGCCTCCGCCTCGGTCGGTTTCGGGTCGCGGGGAAGGAAGGGGTCCGGAAAAAGCGGCGAGATCCCACTATAGCGACAACGCCGGTCCGCCTGATAGCAAGGCACGATGTTCTCGCAGTAGATGGCCCCCTCGGGCCCTTTGTGGTGAGGGCCCTTGTAGTCGGGGAATTCCACCAGGACCGTGACGTCCATGTCCAGCAGATAGCAATGCTTGACCTGGGGTTCCAGGGCCTTCTGACGCAGCGCCTGGGCAACCTGGCGCGACTTGCCCGCCCTCACGTGTTGCAGGGGACTGGCCTCCTCGAACGTTGACGCCCTCCGGGGGCGCCCGACCTTGCCATTATACAGATCCGAATCGGGCCCCACAATCGAAGGGGCGAACCAGGGGGCAGATCCGGACAGCCGACCAGGAACATCGACCTTCCTGGGTGGATGCTTCTTGGCTCAGGAACCGACGACTCCCCCCAAAGCTGCTGTCAATGTCTCCAAGGCCAGGGCCGCGCCGTGGGTCTTGGAGGCCGGCAACCCGCCCAGGGCCTCGACGAGGTCCCCAGCCTCCAGAGCCAGGATCTCGGTCAAAGGAAGGCCTCGGACCGACTCGGCGAGCATGCTGGCCGAGGCGATGGCGGCCGCGCATCCGAAGGCACGGAAGCCCACCTCCTCCAGGCGGTCCTCGACCACCCGGGTCCAGAACTCGACCACATCTCCACAGACCGGATTCTCCAGACGGGCGTGACCGGTCGCCGCGGACACCTCGCCGACATGACGAGGATGGTGGAAGTGGTCCAGAACGATCGGGCCATACATCAGTTTCGGGACCTGGGGGCCAGGGAGCGCAACCGCCGCACGGCCTCCACCAGGGCCAGGGCCGCCTGATCCATCTCTTCGACGGTATTCTCCCTGCCCAGGGTCAGACGCAGACTACCGTGGGCCAGTTGCAGGGGGAGCCCCAGGGCCTTGAGCACGTGGGAGGGCTCCAGGGTCGCGTTGGAGCAGGCCGAAGCGGTGGAGACGCAGATCCCCTTGCGGTCCAATTGCAGCAGCAGCGACTCGCCCTCCGCTCCTTCAAAGACGAAACTGGCCGTTCCCGGAAGCCGCAACTCGGGATGCCCGGTCAAGTGCGCTCCGGGAAGCTCACCCAGAACCCGCTTCACCAGGCGGTTCCGGAGTGCCCGAAGGTGCTCGGCCCGCTCCTCGCGACCGGTGCAGGCCAGTTCCAAGGCCCGGGCCAGGCCCACGACCCCGGGGACATTCTCGGTGCCGGAGCGCAGTCCGCGTTCCTGGCCTCCCCCGAACACCAGAGGCTCGATCCGGGTTCCCGTCTTCAGATACAGGGCTCCCACGCCCTTGGGCCCGTGGAACTTGTGAGCCGAGAGGCTCAAGGCGTCGACCCCGAGTTGCCCCACGTCGACCGGGATGTGGCCCACTGCCTGGACGGCGTCCGTGTGAAGAAGGATTTCCCTGCCTCGGAGCAGTTCCGCGATCTCGGCCACGGGCTGCAGCGTCCCGATCTCGTTGTTGGCCAGCATGACCGAGACCAGGATGGTCCCCGGCCCGCAAGCCTCCAACACGGCCTGGGGATCGACCCGCCCCCACTCGTCCACCGGAAGGCGCGTGATCCGGAAGCCTTCACGCTGGAGATGGTCGCAGGCGTGCAGGACCGCGTGGTGCTCGACCCGCGTGGTGATCACGTGGTCGCCCCGCTCGCGATGGGCCCGGGCCAGCCCCAAAATCGCCAGGTTGTCAGCCTCCGTGCCGCCGGCAGTGAAGAGGATCTCGGAAGCCTGGCGTGCGCCCAGTTGCCCGGCCACGCCCTGGCGGGCTTGGTCCAGGGCCCGGCGGGCCTCCAGGGACGGTCGGTGGACGTTGGACGGGTTGGCGTAGACCCGAGTGAAGTAAGGCAGCATGGCCTCCAGGACCTCGGGGGCGACCGGTGTGGTCGCTGCATGGTCGAGGTAGATCATCGGGTCCTCCTTGGGGCGGAGTGAACGCCCCCACGAGCGCGGGGAAAGTGCCGGGGGGGGCTTCCCCCCCCGCTCGAGAGTCTTAGGCTCCTAGGAGCCTGTGTGAATATCGCGTCGGTCGCCTCGCCGGGTCTCTTGCACCCCCGCTGTGTTGCAAAAAGTCTCATTTGCCTCCAGCAAACCACGACTTTTTGCGCCTTGCGGGGTGCACAAGATCCCTCGGCGATGCTCGGTCCGGAGACTCACACAGACTCCTAGCCGCCGCAGGATCCCGAACAACCGCCGCAGGAGCGGACGGCGTTGGGGTTGTTGAACTGAAAGCCTCCCCCGTGGACGTCGGTGGTGAAGTCCAATTCGGTCCCTTGCAGATAGGCGTAGCTCTGCCCATCGACCACGATGCGCAGGCCGTCCGACTCGAAGACGTGGTCGTCCTCGCGGACCTCCTGGTCGAAGCCCAGGGCATACCCCGGTCCCGAGCAGGTCATCCCCTGGACTCCCATCCTGAGGACGGCATCCTTCAGTTTGTGGTCTTCCATCAGTCTCTTGACTTCGCGAACAGCGGATTCGGTCGCGGTGATCATCGCTTGATTTCCTCCTGACATCTGGAACGCACCCCTGGCCTCGAAGAGTCCGAGGGCCGATCCTGCGAGACCGATTATAGGTGTCCGGCCTGGTCCCGACAACAGACCTGGCCGAGTCGTCCCGCTGATCAGGAGTCTTCCCGTTCCAGCGCCCGATATTCCAAAGCCTCGCAAAGATCCTGAAGGCCGATCCTCTCTCGCCCGGCCAGATCCGCCAGGGTCCGCCCCAGGCGAAGGACGCGGTCGTGCACCCGAGCGGACAAGGACAGACGACGGAAGGCCTGCAACAGGAAGCCCCGGGTCTCGGCGTCCAGGACGCAGAAGCGACGGGTCTGGGCCGGCCCCAGATCGGCGTTCCGGCAGCCGCGTTCCTGCTGGATCGCGACGGCGCGCACCACCCGCTCGCGCACCGTCGCAGAAGGTTCTCCGGACTGCCTGGACATCAACTCCTCGGGTTCCGGGCGCGGGACCCGGACCTGAAGGTCGATCCGGTCGACCAGGGGACCGGACAGGCGATGGAAGTAACGCTCCCTCTGGGTGGGCGAGCAGGTGCACTCCCGGACCGGGTCCCCGTGGTAGCCGCAGGGGCAGGGATTCATGGCGGCGACCAGGGTGAAGCGACAAGGATAACCGGTGTGGAATCCGGCCCGGGCCACCAGGACCTGTCCATCCTCCAGGGGGGCGCGCAGCGCCTCCAGGCAATCCCTTCGGAACTCGGGGAACTCGTCCATGAACAGGACCCCCCGGTGAGCCAGACTGATCTCTCCTGGAGTGAAGCTGCCGATCAAGCCGGCCAGCGAGACGCTCTGGGCGGGGGCGCGGAAGGGAGGAGTGCGCGGAAGCCCCCGCAAGTTGCTGAGACGTCGCTGCGTGCTGTGGATGCGGGTCACCTCCAGGGCCTCCTCCTGCGACAGGGACGGCAGGACCGAAGGCAGGCAGCGAGCCAGCAGGGTCTTGCCCGAGCCCGGTGGCCCCACGAGAAGCAGATGGTGTCCTCCGGCGGCGCAGATCTCCAGGGCACGCCGGGCCAGATGCTGACCGCGGACGACCTCCAGGTCCACACCTTCAGGCTCCAGACCGGCCGGTTCGGGAAGGACCGGCGCCGGCGACTCGCGACCCGAGGCGACCTCGACGGCCTCTCGCAGGTCCCGCACGGCCAACACCCTCAGCCCCGAGACCAGGGCTGCTTCCGGCCCGTTGGCCAAGGGGACCATCACGCGCGAAAGGCCCATCCGACGCGCCAGGAGGACCGAGGAGAGGACTCCCCGGATGGGGCGGACCGCCCCGTCCAGGGCCAGCTCCCCCAGAACCATGAGTTCTTTGAGCTGGGCTGGACGAACCACGGGTCTCCCGGTTTCCGAAGCCAGGATCCCCAAGGCGATGGCCAGGTCGAAACGAGGCCCTTCCTTGCGAATCTCCCCGGGAGCCAGGTTGACGGTGACCCGTCGGGAGGACGGCGCATAGCCCGAATTGCGCAAGGCCCCCTGGACCCGCTCGCGGGACTCAGCGGCGCTGGCGTCGGGCAGGCCGACCAGGGTGTAGTTGGGAACTCCGGCCGTGACGTCCACCTCGACGCGGACGGGGTGGGACTCGACCCCCACAAGGGTCGCAGAATCGAGAAGGGCGAGCATCCGGAAGCCTCCGGTCCCTCGACTCGGGGCGGCCGTGAGCCACCGCGGCGCGCCGCCTTCGGGCGCTCCCGTATCTTTCTAGACGCTGGCCACCGACTCCTGCCATGGATGAGGATCGGGTATCATGGAAGGAAAGCCTGCAAGGAGGGACGGAGCATGAGACGGGTGTGGCTGGTCCTGGTCTGGGCCGTGGTGATGGTCCTTCCCCTCGGCGCCCAGGAGTTGGAGGTCCGGGTCTTCCAGCTCTTCAACCGACCCGCGGAAGCCACCGTCGAACCCGTGCGCATGGTCCTGAGCCCTGCGGGCACGGTGGTTCCGGACCCGCGCACCCAGACCCTGATCGTCCGGGACGATTCAGAGGCCTTGCTGCGGGTTGGAGACCTGCTGCGACATCTGGACGTTCCCGCTCCCCTGATCCGCGTCACCGTCGGCTTCAACGGCTCGACGGGGCAGAGCGGCCAGGGGGCCGGAGTCGCCTGGGACCCGGCCCGAGACCGGCTGCTGGCTGGAGCTGGAGCTCGTCAGGCCGGGGTTCTGACCACTGGTCGTCAGGATCTGCTGGTGATGAGCGGTGAAGAGGCTCGGCTGGTCCTGGCCCGTGACCTGGTGGAGGTCCGTCCCTACTGGACCCTGGCGCGAGACCGCGGCCTGATCCCTCCGGGCGTGGTCTTCCGCCAGGTCAGCACGGGTTTCGTGGTCCGCCCCCGCGCCGTGGGCGAGCAGATCACCGTGGAGGTGGTCCCCTGGTTTTCCTACCTGGGACCGGACGGCCCCGGAGACGTGCGCTTCACCGAGGCGGCCACCACCCTCCGCGTCCCCGACGGACAGACCGTGGAGTTGGCCGGCACCAGCTTCCAGACCGAGCCCTCGCGCCGGGTCTTCGGGCTGATCATGGCTGGGGGCTCGGGCAGTTCCTGGGAATCGGCCAACCTGACCCTCAGCGCCCGGATCCAGCCGGACTGGTCGAAGTAGACACCGGCCCGGAACCCTCGACGCGGGCTGAGCCCTCCGGATCCAGGACGCAGCGGAACCCCGAGTTGACCAGGGTCCCGTTCTCGGGGAAGACCCCTTTGCGCGAGACGGTGGTGCACTCGGCGACCGGATCGTTGCGAGAACCTCCCCGGGCCACGCGCAGCAACGGCAGGTCCTCGGCACTCGAGCCCAGGGGGATGTACCAGGCATCCACCCACTCCCAGACGTTGCCCGCCAGGTCCTCCACTCCATAGGGCGAGGCTCCCCGGGGGAAGGAACCCACCGGAGAGGTGTTGCCGACCGCGGATTCAAAGCAGTTCAGACGCCGGGCGTCCCAGGTGTTGCCCCAGGGATAGAGTCGACCGTCTCCCCCCCGAGCAGCCTTCTCCCACTCCTCCTCGGTCGGCAGGCGCTTGTCCGCCCACAAGGCATAGGCCTCGGCGTCATACCACGACACGGAGATCACGGGGTGATCCCTCCTGTCGGGGGTGGCATGGCGCTCCCAGTGCCCTTGAGCCCGGTACCCGGTGGCTTCGACGAACCGGCGGAACTGCCGATTGGTCACTTCGAAGCGATCGATGTAGAACGCCTCCACCTCCAGCCGTTGCGGCTCCACGCCGGGACCAGCCTCAGGGTGTGGGCCCTCCAGGAAGGATCCGGCAGGCACCAGGATCATGCGCGAACCGTCCTTGCGGTGGACCCAGGAAACCGGAAGAAGACGACCTGAGGGCCTCTGGACGCGAGGCGAAGGTCTCGGCTCGGGAGCCGGGGGCGCCTCGGCGGGAGGCGGACCACCAACCCGAGCCCCGGCCAGAAGGCCCCCGACCAGCGCCAGGCCGCACAATCCCACAACTCCTCCAAGCCACCAAGGCCGGGCCGGGCGAGGCCGGCCGCCCAGCGGCGCAGGCGCCGGCGCAGGCTGGGAAGACCTCAGGGAGGCCCGACGCCGAAAGGCGATCCAGGACTGCACCTGCTGATGAAGCTCTTGAAAGGACGGGCGTTGCTCGGGATCGGCTTCGAGAAGGCGGACCAGCGAACGCCCCAGCGAATCCGGCAGGCCCTCCGGCGGCGACGGCTCGCTGCCCGGGATCAGCAAGGTCAGGGCATCCGCCGGCGGCTGGCCTCCCCACAGGTGCAGGCAGGTGGCGCCCAGTTGGTAGCGACCCACGGCGGGCCCCACCTGGCCTCGGCCGTGCTGTTCGGGAGCCGCGTAGGGGGGAGTGCCCTCCAAGGCCCACCCCGGGTCGCACAACACCAGGCCTTGGGTGGTGCGCACCAGATGCTCGGGGCGCAGATCCAACAAGACCAGCTCTTCCGACCAACGCGACGCCAGTTCCAGGATCTCGGCCAGGGTGGCCGGGTCAATCCGGGGCTGGAGGGGTTGACCTTCGATCCAGGGGCGCACCGCAAAGAGGCGGCCCTCCTCCTCGAGCATCTCCTCCGGCAGGACGACCCCGTCGGGCTGGAGCACGCGCAGGGAGGCCAGCCGGGCTCGGGCCTCCTCTGCAGACACCCCGATCAGCTCGCGCTGGACCCGACCATCCGCCCGCCTCCAGGTGCGAGGGCCCAGGGGGATGGCTCCGGGTGTGCCGGGCAGGTCTGCCGATGGCAGGCTCACGAGGGGCTCTCCCAGGGTTCCCAGAACGGGCACCTTCGGGCCGGCGGGGGCTCCAGGGTCTGGGAAACCGGTTCCATCAGATAATCCTCGCGACTCTTCCAACCCAGGATCCGGCAGCGGAAGACGAGATAACCGGTGTCCAGGATCCCGGGGAACTCCTCCCCCTCCTCCACCATCTCGAGGTGTCGACACAGGGCGCAGATCTTCCAGGAGTCGTCCAGTCTGTTCACAGGCCCAGATATTCTAGGGGCCCGGTCGGAAACCTCGACCGAGCATCGCCGAGGGATTTTTTGTCCCCGCCAGGAGCAAAAAGTTGCGGTTTGCTTGAGGCAAATGAGACTTTTTGCGACACAGCGGGGGCGGAAAAGACCCGGCGAGGCGACCGAGGGATTTCCGTCTGGGTTCCTAGCATGCCCCGGAGATTTCGAGCCGACCCCCAGGCGTGCAGGAGCCCCGCCCCGGCGAACCGGAACGGGGCCCTGCGTCGTGACCATCAGGCCTCAGGAACTAGCGCAGATCGACGCTGGCACCCTGGCCGTCGCGCTTCTCGCAGATGGCGGCCTGGGCGGCAGCCAGACGCGCGATGGGGACCCGGAAAGGCGAGCAGGACACGTAGGTCAGGCCCAACTCGTGGCAGAAGGCCACCGACTCGGGCTCACCGCCGTGCTCGCCGCAGATGCCGATCTCCATGTCCGCGCCGCGGACCTGGCGGCCTTCCTGGACAGCCATCCGCATCAGGCGGCCGACACCCACGCGGTCCACCACCTGGAAGGGATCGACCTTGAGGATCTTCTCCTCGAGGTAGACCGGCACGAAGGTGCCGGCGGCGTCGTCGCGGGAGTAGCCGAAGGNNGGTGCCGAAGCTGAAGAACTCCGCCACTTCGGCCAGGTCCCCTGCGGTGAGGGCCGCGCGCGGGATCTCCACCATCGTGCCGACCTTGTACTTCGGACGGATGCCGGTCTCGGTCATGACCTGCTCGCCCACGGCCTCGACCATCTGGCGGTTCCAGCGCATCTCCTCGACCGTGCCCACACCCGGGATCATGATCTCGGGCCGGGCATCCACGCCGGCCTTGACCAGTTCACAGGCCGCCTCGAAGATGCCGCGGACCTGCATCTTGTAGATCTCCGNNGAACACGATGCCCAGACGGCAGACGCGCAGCCCCAGCATGGGATTGAACTCGCGCATCGACTCGACCTGCGCCAGCAGGCCCTCCAAGGACTCCAGGGTGACCTCGGCGCCGCGGTCCTTGCGGATCTCGGCCAGGGTCTTGTTGTAGGCCTCCTGCGAGACGCCCTGGAGGGTCTTCAGGCGGACGACGTCCTCCAGCAGATCCTCGTGCTTGGGCAGGAACTCGTGCAGAGGCGGATCCAGCAGGCGGATGATCACCCAGTGGCCCTTCATGGCCTCCAGGATGCCGCGGAAGTCGCCGCGCTGGAACTCCAGCAACTGGGCCAGCAGTTCCTTGTAGCGGGCCCAGACGGGCTGATGCTTGGCCTGGTGATCGGCCAGACGCTCCTGGGCGGCTTCCTTCTGGCGTCCGGTGGAATCCCCCACCTCGCGCTCCAGGGTGGCCAGCAGGCGGTTGCCGTTCTCGGCCCGCCCGGCCAGCAGGATCATCTCCTGCACGTAGGGCAGCCTCTCGGGCTCCATGAACATGTGCTCGGTGCGGCACAGGCCGATGCCGGTGGCCCCAAAACCGCGGGCACGAGCCGCGTCGCGAGGGTTGTCGGCGTTGGCGTAGACGCCCAGCTTGCGGAAGCGATCGGCCCAGCTCAGCAGGGTCTTGGTCTCGGGGGACAGTTCGGTGGGCTCTTCCAGGGGCATCTGGCCCAGGATCACCTCGCCCGTGCTGCCGTCGATGGTCAAGAAGTCGCCTTCGCCGAAGGTCTGCTCACCCACGGTGACCTTTTTGCGGTCCAGGTCGATGCGCAGGGCCTCACAACCCACCACGCAGGGGATGCCCCAACCACGCGCCACCAGGGCGGCGTGCGAGGAAGGGCCTCCGGTGGAGGTCAGGATGCCCTTGGAGACCAGCATCCCGCCGGCATCGTCCGGAGTCGTCTCGGGGCGGACCAGGATGACCGGACCCTCGGTGGAGAGCCGGATGGCGTCGCCCTTCTCGAAGACCACGCGCCCGGTGGCGGCGCCCGGAGAGGCGGCCGTTCCCTTGGCCAGCATGCGCTTCTCGGCGACGGCCTGCTTCTTGGCGTTCTCGGGGATGAAGGGGTGCAGCAGCCGATCGAGCTGGTCGGGCGCCAGGCGCATGACCGCCTCTTCCTCGGTGATCAGGCCCTCGGCGACCAGATCGACGGCGATCTTGACCGCCGCGTTGGCCGTGCGCTTGCCGTTGCGGGTCTGCAGCATGAACAGCCGACCCTTTTCGATGGTGAACTCCATGTCCTGGAGGTCCTTGTAGTGGGTCTCCAGCTTGGTCGCGATCTCGGAGAGCTGCTTGTAGGACTCGGGCATGATCCGCTCCAGAGCCTCGATGGGCTCAACCTTGCGGATCCCGGCCACCACGTCCTCGCCCTGGGCGTTCAGCAGGAAGTCGCCCACCAGGCGCTTCTCGCCGTTGTTGTAGTCGCGGGTGAAGGCCACGCCGGTCCCGGAGTCGTCGCCCATGTTCCCGAAGCACATCGCCTGGACGTTGACCGCGGTGCCCAGGTCGTGGGCGATCTTCTCGCGGTTGCGGTAGACGATGGCGCGCTCGTTCATCCAGGAGCGGAACACCGCCAGGACCGCCTCGCGAAGCTGCTCATACACGTCCTGCGGGAAGTCGACGCCTTTCTCGGCCCGGTACTTGGCTTTGAAGATCTCGACGACATCCTTGAGGGCCTCGGCGGAGAGCTTGGAGTCCTCGGTGACGCCTTCCGACTGCTTCTTGGCGTGGAAGAGCTTCTCGAACTCGGACTTGGGCACATCCATGACCACGTCCGAGAACATCATGATGAAGCGACGGTAGGCGTCGTAGGCGAAGCGCGGGTTCTTCGACTGCTCGATCAAGCCCTGGACCGTCACGTCGTTGAGGCCCAGGTTGAGGATCGTGTCCATCATGCCGGGCATCGAGAACTTGGCACCCGAGCGGACCGACACCAGCAGGGGGTTCTTGGGATCGCCGAAGCCCTTGCCCATCTTGCGGGCCAGCTCGATCATCTGCTCGCGGATCTCGACATCCAGGTCGGCGGGCATGGTTTTGCCCAGCTCGTAGTACATGTTGCAGACTTCGGTGGTCACGGTGAAGCCGGGAGGCACCGGGAAGCCCAGGCGGGTCATCTCGGCCAGGTTGGCCCCCTTGCCGCCCAGCAGGCCCTTCATCGCGGCGCCGCCCTCTTCAAACCGGAAGGTCGCCTTGCCGTTGGTCAACTTTTCACGCCAGTTCTGGGTCGCAGTCGTCATCAGATCACCTTCGCATCTTTCTCCCCGACTCGTCCAGGCGTCTTACGCCTGGAGGGTCCCGAAGAGCCGGATCTCCTCACCGGAGTCCGCACCCGGGGAACAGCACGGCCTCGTTCCACCTTGAGTCAAGGGAACGAGGCGAGCCGGTCAGGTGGCTTCGCGGGGATACTGGAGCCACCCGGCAATTCCTGCATTTCAGGGGCAGGAAACTCTTGTTCGATACCTGCCTCCAGGCTACATCTGAAGCTTCTCGTCCAGATACGCCCGCAGGCTGCCCAGGCCGATCCGCTCCTGCTGCATGGAGTCGCGATCGCGGACGGTGGCCGTCTCATCGTCCAGGGTGGTAAAGTCCACGGTCAGGCACAGCGGAGTCCCAGCCTCGTCCTGTCGACGGTAGCGTTTGCCGATCTGCCCCCGATCATCGTAATCGGTCAGGTAGTGCCGGCGCAGATCCTGCTGAATCTTGCGGGCCATGCCGACCAGCTCGGGCTTGTTCTTGAGCAGCGGAAGCACGGCCACCTGGACGGGTGCCAGTCGGGGGTGCAGGCGCAGGACCACTCGGGTCTCCTCCTGGCCCTTGGCCGAGACCGCCGTGTCCTCGCGATAAGAGTCCACCAGGAAGGCCAGGGCTGCCCGATCCACGCCGCCCGAGGGCTCGATCACCCAGGGCACCACGTGCTCGTTGGTGTCGGGATCGAAGTAGTCCAGGTCCTTGCCCGAATACTCGGCGTGACGGCGCAGGTCGAAGTCGGTCCGATTGGCAATCCCCTCCAGCTCCGACCAGCCCCACGGGAAGAGGTACTCGATGTCGTAGCAGCCCCGGGCATAGTGGGCCAGCTCATCCGGGTCGTGGGGGCGCAAGCGCAGGTTCTCGGGCCGGATGCCGTGGTCGAGATACCACGAGTGCCGGGCCTGGACCCACTCTTCGAAGGCCTTCTCGGCCTGCTCGGGATGAACGAAATACTCGACCTCCATCTGCTCGAACTCACGGGTCCGGAACGTGAAGCGTCGTGGGGTGATCTCGTTGCGGAAGGACTTGCCGATCTGGGCGATGCCGAAGGGGAGCTTCTTGCGCGAGGTGGTCTGGACGTTCTTGAAGTTCACGAAGATGCCCTGGGCCGTCTCGGGGCGCAGCCAGACCCGGGAGGTCTCGTCCTGGACCACCCCCATCTGGGTCTCGAACATCAAGTTGAACTGACGCACCTCGGTCAGGTCGTGAGAGCCCCCTTGAGGGCACTGGGCCCCCGGCTCGAGGTCATCGGCGCGGTAGCGCTGCTTGCACTTGCGGCAGTCCACCAGGGGATCCGAGAAAGCCTCGGCGTGTCCGGAAGCCACCCAGGTGCGAGGGTGCATCAGGATGGCCGCGTCCAGTCCCACCATGTCGTCGCGTTCCTGGACGACCGTCCGCCACCACAGGTCCTTGACATTCTTCTTGAACTGCGAACCCAGGGGGCCGTAGTCCCAACAGTTGGCCAGGCCTCCGTAGATCTCCGAGCCGGGATAGACGAAGCCGCGTCGCTTGCAGAGCGACACGATCTTGTCGAACAGGTCTTCCTGGACGGCGGTCTTCATGGTGACGACTCCTCTGGGTTGGTGTGATCGGATTCGGAAGGCCCTAGGGGCCCGGTCGGAAACCTCGACCGAGCATCGCCGAGGGATTTTTTGTCCCCGCCAGGAGCAAAAAGTTGCGGTTTGCTTGAGGCAAATGAGACTTTTTGCGACACAGCGGGGGCGGAAAAGACCCGGCGAGGCGACCGAGGGGTTTCCGTCTGGGTTCCTAGGGGCCCGGTCGGAAACCTCGACCGAACATCGCCGAGGGATCTTGTGCTCCCCGGAAGAAGCGAAAAGTCGTGGTTTGCTTGAGGCAAATGAGACTTCTTGCGACCCGGCGGGGGTGGGAGAGGCCCGGCGAGGCGACCGACGCGGTCTTCACGCAGGTTCCTGGCGGGCTTCGTGGTTGGCGTGCACTTCGGCGTCGTGGTAGATCCGGGTCACCCGGGGCGAGAGGATCAGCATCTCCAGCGACTTCGCCGAGATCTCGGCCGAGAAGGCATTGATGATGTACAGATCGTCCTTGATCTTGCCTCCCAGGCTGCCCATCGTCCGACGATCCTCGTCCTTCAGGCCGTCGATGGTCTGGACGATCACCGAGATCGGCTGATCGGTTCCCTCTTCGAGGATGGAGCGCAAAGACGGGTCCAACTTCTGGCTTTTCAGTGCAGCCTGATCCATGCCATCCATGGGTTCACCTCCTGGGCATCCCTTGGGGACGCGCAGGCGACACTATACCACAGTTTCCGCGTCGGCCGAAAGGAAACTCATCAGCACGGGTGCAGGCGGTTCAGGCGTAGATCTCCTCGATCTCCTGGCTGAAATGCTGATCGACCACGCGCCGCTTGACCTTCAGGGTCGGCGTCAGCTCTCCCTGATCCATCGTGAGCTCGCGGCTCAACACGGTGATCTTCTTGACCTTCTCGTAATTGGAGAAGTCCTGACATGCCGACTGCACCTCGGCGAACAGGTGGGCGCGGGCCCTCGGCTCCTGGACCAGGGCGGCCGGCTCGGTCGGCAGGCCCTGCTCGGCGGCCCACTCTTGCAGTCGGGCAAAGGCCGGCACGACCAGGGCGCCGACGAAGTTGCGACCATCCCCCACCACGACCGCCTGCTCGATCCAGGGGCTGGCCTTGATCTGCTGTTCGAGGGGCTGCGGCGCCACGTTCTTCCCGTTGGAAAGGACCAGCAGCTCCTTCTTGCGGTCGGTGATCACCAGATAGTCGTCGGCGTCGAAGCGGCCCACGTCCCCCGTGTGGAACCAACCTTCCGGATCCAGGGCCTCGGCGGTGGCCTCGGGTCGGTTGAAGTACCCGAGCATGACGTTGGGACCTCGGGCCAGGATCTCCCCGTCGTCGGCGATCCGCACCTCGACCCCGGGAAGGACCTTGCCCACCGTGCCGATCCGGGGTTCGGACATCGGGTTGACGGTCAACACCGGACTGGTCTCGGTCAGGCCATAGCCCTCGACGATCGAGAACCCGGCGTTCAGGAAGAACTCGCCCACGTCCCGGCGCAGGGGCGCGCCACCCGAGAAGAAGCAGCGAACCCGACCACCCGTCCGGGCGTGGATCTTGCCGAAGACCAGCTTGTGCGCCAGGGCCCGCTTCGCCCGCAGGCCCACGGAGAGCGGGCCTGTCAGGGCCGCCTCGCGACAAGCCTTGCCGACCCCGACCGCCCAGCGCAGGACCGAGCCTTTCAGACCCAGGGCCTGCTGGAAGACCCTGGCGTGGATCTTCTCGAAGAGGCGTGGAACGCTGGGGACGATGGTGGGGCGGAGGCTCAGAAGGTCGTCGGCCACGGTGTCGATGCTGGTGGCGTATCCGATGGCCCCACCGGCAACGGTCATGACGTAGTAGCCGATTCGTTCAAAGACGTGGGAGAGAGGCAGGAACGAGAGCTCCACATCCTCGCAGGTGGCCTGGATCCAGGGGACCAGGGAACTGGCGTTGGAGACGAAGTTCCCGTGCATCAGCATGGCGCCTTTGGGATGCCCGGTGGTGCCAGAAGTGTACACCAGGCTGCAGACGTCCCACGCCTTGAGGCCAGCCACCCTCCGTTCCATCTCGGGTCCGTGCTCAGAGAGCCTGGCGGCTCCCATCTCCAGCAGATCCCGCCAGATCCACAGACGCTTCGAAGAGCTCCCCTCCGCCGGCTCGATGGCCACCACGTGCTCGAGGTGAGGGCAGTCCCTCTCGATGGCCAGGACCTTGCGCAGGTGCTCGGGCGTGGCCGTGATGACGACCCGGGCTCGGGAGTCCCGCAGGATGTAGCCCAGGTCGGAGGGGTTCAGGGTGGAGTACATCGGCACGTGGACGCAAGCCGCGTGGACGGCCCCCAGGTCAGTCATGGGCCACTCGGGGCGGTTGTTCGAGAAGTTGGCCACCCGGTCCCCGGGCTGCAGGCCCAATTCGATCAAGGCGCAGGCCAGTTGATGGACCTTGACCTGGACTTCGCCGTAGATCTGGAAGCGATAGACCCCGTCCACCTTCTGGCCCAGGTAGGGTCGGGAGCCGACCCGGGCCACCGAGCGACGGAAGACCTCCGGCAGGGTCCTGGCTTCGGCACCCTCCGCCCACTCCCGCAGGGCGGCGGGGACGGACTGCTCGGCAACAAGCGTCATGTCAGCTTGGACCTCCTGCGCCAGTGGAAGAGAAAGCGTTCGGCCCCGAATCGGACCTCATCGTTCTCGAAGACCGGTTTCTGGACGCCCTGCACGAGCCGCTCTCCGTTGACGAAGGTGCCGTTGGCGCTGCCCAGATCCTCCAGGAGGACCTCCTCGCCTCCTCTGACCAAACGGGCATGGCGACGGGAGATCGAACCGGCCAAGGGCAGGGAACCCAGGTCCACCTCGGGCACGATGCCATCGGCAGGGCTGGCCCGTCCGACCAGGACGATGTCCTTGTCGATGTAGAACACCGACTCGCCGGACACCCCCTCCAACGCCGCGTAGGCACGTGCCTTCAAGTCCTCCAATGGGTCCGGCCCCTGGAGGGCGGGGGCCGGGGTTGGCGCCTTGGCTGGAGCCGGGATCGGTGGGACGACGCGTGCCGGAGGCGTGGGTTGAGGCGGTGGGGCCGGACGGGGCACGGCGGCCTCCACCGAGGGCCGGGGAGAGGGGGCCGGACGCGGTCCGACAGGTCCCCCCGCGGGTTGGGGCGGCGGGGCTGGAGCCGGACGAGGAGCAGACCCTCCGCCCCGGCGGCGCGAGCCGACCTTCAGGCTGGTCCCGCATTTCTCGCAGAAGCTCGAACCGGCCAGGCTCTCGTGGTCACATCGAGGACACTTCATACGATGTCCGCACTTTGCGCGGGCCCCCTCCTGTTCCTGCAGAGGGCCCGGCCGGCGCGTGAAATTCCATCAAGCCCGACCCGAATCCCCTGCGGACGAGCGGACTTCTCTGCACCATGAGCGCCTCCTTCCGGCGCCCGCCGGCGACTCCACCCGAGGACCGTCCTCTCCGCGACCCCTCGCCAGGAATCCAGACGGTCTCCCCGAAATCCGAGCCAGACTTCCCCGCCTTCGGGACGCATGTTACAATGCTGCGATGTTGAAGCGCAGCGACCTCTCCCTCCTCCTCCTGGAGACCCGTCACAACCCGGCCATGATCGATCACGAGCGGAGCTGCCTGCTTCGTGCCGGAGTCCTCCAACCCCAGCAGATCGTGGTCCACAACCTGCTTGAAGAACCGTGCGAACGCTCCATCCTGCGAGGTCACCACGCCGTGGTGATCGGCGGCACCGGAGACTACTCGGTGGCCCATGACCGGCCCGCCTTCTTCCAGCCCCTGGTCGACCTGACGCGGTACCTGCTGGAGATCGGGATGCCCACCCTGGGCCTGTGCTACGGGCACCACCTGATGGGCCACGCCGTGGGCGGAGAGGTCCGAACCCGACCGGACATGGGCGAGACCGGGACCTTTGAGATGGAGTTGACCCCCGAGGGGCGCGCTGACGCGATCCTCGGCCACCTTCCGGACCGCTTCCTGGCCCAGCAGGGCCACAACGACGTGATCCTGTCGTTGCCCGACGAGTTCCTGGTCCTGGCCCGAAGCCGGCGCTGTGCCTGCCAGGCACTGCGCCACCGCAGCCAACCCTTCTACGGGCTGCAGTTCCATCCCGAGCTGCACCGCGAAGACCTGATGAGGCGGATGCTGGCCTACGCCGACAACTACGCCTCGACGCCCGAGAGACTGCGGGAAATCGAGGCCATGGTGCGCGAGACCACCATCGACGACGTGATCGAGAAGTTCATCGATCGGATCGTCTGGCCCTGGGCCAGGAATCAGGGTGTGCCGACTCCGGCAGGCCGGTCGCAGGAGACCTGAGGGCCTCGCCCTCCGGCTCTTCACGCCCGGGCACCGAAGAGTTCACTTCCGGCGCTTCCGGCCGTCCCGCCTCCACCTCCTGGGGGACCTCCAGGACGTCGGCCACCCGTCCGGCCACGAAGTCCCAGATCTCCTCCGCGTCGCTTCCTTGCGGACGCCAGCCTCGCTCCTGCGGCATGAGGGGAGCCTCCCTTCCGTCAGATTGAGAAGCCTGGCCCCCCCGGCCCATTCGTGACCGTGCCAGGCCGCGGGCGTCGGTTTCCAGGGCAAGCAACCCGGTCGGTTCGGTCCCGACTGCCCCCGAGGAGGGGACGACGCCGGCGAGATCCCAGGTCGGCAGGCCCTGGCGAGTCGGCTGCGAAAAGTCGGTTCATGCTAGTTCCCTCCTCCATCTGGCCCGGATCGGACTCTCCCCTGGGGGCCACCTGGGACGGTCACGGCGTCAACTTCGCCGTCTACTCCGAGAACGCCACCCGAGTCGAATTGTGCCTCTTCGACGACCAGGGCCGCAAGGAGGTCCACCGGGTCGACCTCCGCTGGAATACCGAGGGAGTCTGGCACTGCTACCTGCCCGAAGCCCGCCCGGGCCTGGTCTACGGATTCCGCGTCCACGGCCCCTACGAGCCGGCCCGGGGGCACCGCTTCAACCCCAACAAGCTCCTGCTGGATCCCTATGCCCGGGACCTGGTGGGCACGATCCACTGGACGGATGCCCTGTACGGCCACCGCGTCGGGTCCCGGGCTCCCGAGACCATGGACACGCGGGACAGCGCCAGGCACGTCCCCAAGGCCCGGGTGGTCGACCCTGCCTTCGACTGGGGCCAGGACCGCCCGCTGCGGATTCCGCTGAAGGACTCGGTCCTGTACGAGTTGCACGTCCGGGGCTTCACCATGCGCCACCCCGAAGTCCCCCCGGCCTTGAGGGGAACCTACGCGGGCCTGGCCACGCCCCCGGTGATCGAGCACTTCAAGAGGCTGGGCGTGACTGCCCTGGAGTTGTTGCCGATCCACGGGTTCCTGGACGAGCCTCGCCTGGTCAAACTGGGTCTGACCAACTACTGGGGCTACAACAGCCTGGCCTTCTTCGCCCCCGAGCCGCGCTATGCGGCCACGGGCAACCCGGTTCGCGAATTCCGGGCCATGGTGGCTGACCTGCACGATGCCGGCCTGGAGGTCCTGTTGGACGTGGTCTACAACCACACCGCCGAGCAGGGGCCAGACGGCCCCACCTTGAGCTTCCGGGGCCTGGACAACACCACCTGGTACCGGGTCAACCCCGCCGACCCCTCCCGGTATCTGGACTTCACGGGCTGCGGGAACAGCCTGGACACCCGCCATCCCCGGGTCCTGCAGATGATCGCCGACAGCCTGCGCTACTGGGTCGAAGAGATGCACGTCGATGGCTTCCGCTTCGATCTGGCCTCGACCCTGGCCCGGGAGGGCCACGATCACTCCTATGACCCCGGCGCCGGCCTGCTGGACATCCTGCGCCAGGACCCCGTGCTATCGCGCGTCAAGCTGATCTCCGAGCCCTGGGACGTGGGCCCCGGGGGCTACCAGGTCGGAGGATTCCCGCGAGGTTGGAGCGAGTGGAACGGGGCCTATCGCGACGTGGTGCGGAGGTTCTGGAGGGGGGACTCGGGAGTCCTGGGGCAGATGGCCTTCAAGGTCAGCGGTTCGAGCGACCTGTACTGGAACCGCAGCCCCCAGGCCAGCATCAACTTCGTCACCGCGCACGACGGATTCACCCTGGCCGACCTGGTCAGCTACCAGTCCAAGCACAACCTGGCCAACATGGAGGAGAACCGGGACGGCAACAACGACAACCTGAGCTGGAACTGCGGCGCGGAGGGGGTCAGCGCAGACCCCGAGGTCCTCGCCCTGCGCGCGCGTCAGCAGCGCAACTTCCTGCTGACCTTGTTCTTGTCCCAAGGTGTTCCCATGCTGGTGGCGGGCGACGAGATGGGCCGCACCCAGTCGGGCAACAACAACTCCTACTGCCAGGACAACGAGGTCTCGTGGGTCGACTGGAACCTGTCGGCTGAACGCCGGAAGCTTCTGGACTTCACCCGCCAGGTGGTGGCTTTGCGCCGCACCCACCCCTCCTTCCGCCGGACCAGCTTCTTCCGGGGCCGCTTCCTGGAGAGCGCCCGCCCATTGAAGGACGTCCTGTGGCTTTCCGAACAAGGCCGGGAGATGAGCGAAGCCGACTGGAACAACCCCGACGGACACAGCCTGGGGATGTACCTGGCCGGGGACTGCCTGGAGGGGACCGACCAGCAGGGTCGTCCCATCCTGGACAGCTCCTTCCTGCTGCTGATGAACAGCGGCCCGGCCTCCGTCGAGTTCCGCCTCCCCCAGATCCACACCTGGGCCGAGTGGAGCCTGCTGCTGGACACGGCCGGCCGTTCGGCGCTGAGTTGGAGCGACCGCCGCGTCCTGTCCCTTCCCCGGAACTCCGCAGCCTTGTTGATGGAGGTTCCCCGCGAAGAGGGCCTGGGGCGCTGAGCCGGTCAGGTCGCTGGTCTGCGCCCCGGGCCACCCTGAGGCCTCCTCAACGCTTCTTCGAATGGTCCACGCCGCAGTCGGGGTTCCAGGTGCGGCGGACCACCGTCTCCCCGGTCCCCGAACAGAAGAAGCAGGTTCGCTGGGCGCTTCCCCCGCATGATCCGCACACCAGCCGCCCGGAGCCCTGGCAGTGCTCGCAAACCTGCTCGGAGCGTCCCTCTCCGCCGCACGAGGGGCAGACCTCCCCCCCGCGCTCGCCGCTGCCCCCGCAGCCCTGGCAGCGGACCTCCACGACGGCGCTCCCGCCGCACATCCCGCAGGCGCGGGTTCCATCCGAACACGACTGGCACGCCTGATAGCCGGTTCCGGCGCAGACACGGCAGGTCCCGGTCTCCTCCTCCCAGCAGGCCAGGGCCGGAGCGCCTGCCAGCACGCCGAACAAGGCCAGCAAGGCCAGAGCTGTCCTGAAGAGAGGGGTTGTCCTGGGGGTCATTTCGTCCTCCTGAAGTGTCGCGGCTTCACCGGGGTCGGCGCCCGACTTCCCGGCGGCTGCCTTCCCCTGTCGCGGTCGCGAGGGGTTTCTTCCCGGCCGACCCGAGATCGTCAAGAGCCGAGAGGAGGCGGACTCTGAGGTCTTCCTGAAGGAATCTCCCGCCTCAGGCCTAAGACAACCCTCATGAAACGACGCACCTTCCTGGGCGCCGCTGGCGCCGCCCTCTTCCTTGGTTCCCTGGGCCTGCCCGCTTGGGGGCGGGCCGGCTCCAACGTCCTGGTGGCTCCCTGGGAGGGGGCCCATGGCGGGGTTCCCCCGCTGGACAAGGTCCGTCCCGAACTCTTCGGGCCTGCCTTCGAGGAGGGCATCGCCGCCTACCGGCGCGAGATCTCCGCCATCGCCGACAACCCCGCTCCGGCCACCTTCGCCAATACGCTGGAAGCCCTGGAGAATTCGGGTCGCCCGCTGACCCGGGCCCGCAGGCTCTTCAGCCTCTTCGCCTCCTCGATGAGCACCCCTGAGATCCAGGCCGTGGAACGGGAGTGGTCGCCGAAGTTCGCGGCCCTGCGCGACGAGGTGGTCCTCAACCCTCGCCTCTTCCAACGGATCAAGAAGGTCTACGAGTCCCCGAAGGGCCTTGACTTCGAGCAGAAGAGGCTGGCCTGGTGGTACCACACCGACTTCGTCCGCTCCGGAGCGGCCCTGGACCCGGCCAGCAAGAAGAAGCTCTCGGCCTACAACCAGAGGCTGGCTGAACTGTTCACCCTGTTCGGACAGAACCTGCTGGCCGACGAAGAGAACCAGACCGTCACCCTGTCCCGTCCGGAGGAGGTGGCCGGCCTGCCCGCCTCGATGGTGAACCCCGATGGGCCCACGGTGATTCGCAACACCCGGTCGTCGGCCGAACCCTTCCTGGCCTTCTCCGAGCGACGCGACCTGCGCGAGAAGGTCTGGCGCATGTGGGTCTCGCGAGGTGAGACGACCAATCACCCCATCGCCGCCGAGATCCTGCGCTTGCGGGCCCGACGCGCGCGCCTGCTGGGCTACCCCACCCACGCCCACTGGCGGGTGGAGGACTCGATGGCCAAGACTCCCGAGCGAGCCACGGAGCTGCTGGAGAAGGTCTGGAAGCCCGCCGTGGCTCGGGTCCACCAGGAAGTCGCCGACATGGAGGCCTTGGCCGGTCACCCCATCGAGCCCTGGGACTATCGGTTCTACGCCGAGAAGGTCCGCAAGTCGCGCTACGATCTGGCCGAAGCCGAGATCAAGCCCTACCTGCAGATGGAGAAGATCCGCGACGGCCTGTTCTGGATGGCCGGCCAGCTCTACAACCTGGACTTCAAGCCCGTCTCCGGAGTCCCGGTCTACCACCCGGACGTCCAGGTCTTCCGGGTCACCGGCCCGCAAAGCCGGCACGTCGGCTACTTCTACTTCGATCCCTTCGCTCGCGAGGGCAAGAGGTCGGGGGCCTGGATGAGCCAGTACCGCATGCAGGAGAAGTTCGCCGGCGAGATCCCCCCGATCGTCTCCAACAACTGCAACAACCTCAAGAGCCAGCCCGGCCAGCCGGTCCTGCTCTCCTGGGACGACGCCGAGACCATGTTCCACGAGTTCGGGCACGCCCTGCACGGCCTGTGTTCGAACGTCAACTACCCCAGCCTGGCCGGCACCAGCGTGGCCCGCGACTTCGTGGAACTGCCCTCGCAGATCCACGAGCACTGGCTGGGCACCCCCGAGATCCTCAACCGCTTTGCCCTGCACTACCAGACCGGCGAGCCCATGCCCGCCGAGCTGGTCGAGCGGATCCGCAAGGCCTCGACCTTCAACCAGGGCTTCTCGACGGTGGAGTTCCTGGCCTCGGCCATCGTGGACATGCGAATCCACCTGGAGGGCGACCGCGAGATCGACACCCGCGAGTACGAGCCCAGGATCCTTGCCGAAATCGGCATGCCGCCCCAGATCGTGATGCGCCATCGCCTGCCCCAGTTCGGGCACCTCTTCCACAGCGACAGCTACTCGGCCGGCTACTACAGCTACCTGTGGGCGGAGGTCCTGGACCAGGACGCCTGGCGCGCCTTCAAAGAGGCCGGAGGGCCCCTCGACAAGCAGGTCGCCGAGCGCTTCCGCAAGCACGTCCTGTCGGTGGGCAACACCCTGGACCCGGCCCAGGCCTACCGGAACTTCCGCGGCCGCGATCCCGAGATCGCCCCGCTCCTGGAGGCCCGGGGCTTCCCGACCCAGGGTTAGGAATCGGGAGCGATTCCCGAGAGGGCTCCCTTCCGGCCTCGGAGGGGGGCCCTTTCACGTCTCTGGGCTTCTGGCGATTCAGAGGCGCGGTCTTCCGGGCTACTTCCGGACGTCGAGGCGCACGGAGCCCAGCCACACAGCGCCATCCTGCTGCTGAACCGTCCCGCCCCCGGGCGTCGGGGGTGCGGAGTCGCCCAGGACCCACGAGCGCAAGGCCTCCTGGAAGCAGTCCTCCTCGGCCTTGCCAGCGGCGAGGCCGCGCAGCACCTCCGCCGTGACCCGGTCCGCCTGGGGATGGTGTCGATCGCCGAGCCGCTCGCGGACCCGGTCGAGCACCGCCAGGCCCCGCTCGACGCCGACGGGTTCGACCGCAGGCAGGAGGAAGAGGGCCTGATCCGCGTCGTGGAGGACCTCCTGCAGGTCCAGCAACGTCGTCAGGTGCGCAGGATCCCGGGTCAGGGGGAGCGCGGCGAGGCCGTGCTCAAGGTCACCCAGCGCGGGCACCAGGCGCTGCAAGCGCTCCGCCTCGCCCTCCAGCAGGCTTGGGAACAGTCTGACCACCTCTGGCGCGTCGGCGTATTTGGCAAGCGCTTCCCAGGTCTGCTGGAAACTCTGCAGCCGAGCTTCGAAGTCGGGGCCGGTCACGGCCTGCCAGGCCGCGACGAGGAATCGGGGTTCCTCGTGGAGGAAGACCACCGGACGAACCCGATCCAGCTCCGCCAACGCCTCGGGAAGGCGGTTCCTGGCGGCGGCGTAGAAGGTGGTCGCCTCCTCCGCCACGTTGTCCGTGAACTGGCGCCCCACCGCCTCCAGGCTGGCCTCCAGGCCCTGGACCACCTCCGGGAAGCGACCCTGCCGGGCCCCCTCTTCCAGGAAGGGGCGGAGCGGCGCGGCCTGCTCGGGCACCTGGGCCGCGCGTGCCAGTCGGGGGTGCTCGTCAACCCCGGGCGCGAGCCAGGCCTGCTGGAGCTGGCACTGGATCTCCCCCTGGGTCATCCCCAACCCGGCCGTGAGCGGCTCCCACAGTTCAGGATGCTCGACGCAGTCGCGGGGGCTCAAGCGCGAGAGGGCGTCCGAGAGCCGCCAGAGGCGGCAGGTGGCCAGAAGACGCTTCGAGTATGGAAAGTCTGCCACCACGTCGGCCTCCAGGACGGCGTCGAGGCGCGCCTGTTGGTCCGAGGACAGGGGCTGGTGGGCCAGGACGCCGAGGCGAACCCGGTCCTGAGGGGCCAGCGGAGTCCGGGGCGGGGCGTCCGCAAGGCGGTCGAGGGTCCGGTCGACCAGCCCGGGCTCCGAGAAGACCAGGGACGCGAGGTTCACGCCGAAGCCGTCGGACCACGGAGATGGCTGGTCGCACAGCTCCTGCAAGGCCCGGTCGAGCTTGGGATCGCGACACACGCGGTCCAGGAGGGGCTGGCGGAAGTCGAAGTCTCCGAGCAACTCGGGTCGCCGCTCCTGGACCCGTTCCAGCAAGCGCGCGACCAGGCGGCACTCCTGTCCTGGTGGCTCGAAGAGGCTCTGGTCGTCGGGGACGGAGAGGCGCGCAACCAGGGACTCTACCTCCTGGCCGTCGGGGAGCCACTCCCCCCGTCCGACGGCACCCTCCATCGCGCGGACCTGGCCGCCCGTCAGGGGCCGGCTGCCCTCCAGCAGCAGCTCGAACGTGGCGCCGGGCCCCCACCGCTGCACCCCTGAATCCATCGCTGCCTCGCTCAGGGTCCGATCAGGCGACAGCAGCAGGGGGCGCATCTCGCGCAGAAAGAAGTCCCGCCCGCCCACCTCCGGGAAGAGCGTGAGGAGGTTGCGCGAGAGCTCCAACACCGTTCCCGCGCTGCGATCCAGGAGGCCCCGGGCCTCCGCCCGCGAGGCGACGGTGGTGAGTCGGGGCAGGTGGGGCCGGAGGGTCTCCTTCAGGTCGGGCTCCTGGCGGGCGGTGGCGGCGAGCTCCGCCAGGGCGCTCACCGGCTCCCAGCCAAAGGCCGGGTCGGCCTGCCGGACGAGCTCCGCCATGGCGGCGGGGTCGACCCGCGCCTGGTCGCGGAGTCGGGCGACGTCGCCCGACGGGGGCACCGGATCGTTGGGTCGCACTTGCCCGTCCTGCACGATGACCGGGGCGCCCTGCAGCCAGGCGTCCTCGAAGCGGGCGACCTGGCCGGAATCCCCCCAACGGCGAAGGGTGTCGAGCACCCGACCAGAGAGCTGGGCGTCCACCTCTCCGGGCTCGCGGCCCCGGGCGGGCCCGGGAGGTTGCGCCTTCGCCCGCTCGCGAAGGACCTGGGCGAGGTGCACGACGGGGCGCAGCACCTCGTCGGGGACGCGGCCAGCGCCCACGCGGTCCTCGATCTGTTGCAGGAGCGGCTCCACCCGCCCCGGGGTGAAAACGAAGTCCCGGTCGGTGCGGGCCAGCAACAAGCGGCCTTCCAGGATCTGCACGGGGTCCATGGTGCGACGTTCCGTCAAGAGCCTCAAAGAACCTTCAAATCCCCCGGAGAACCCTCCCCGGTTCACGGCCTTTCAGGCCAGTCCACTGCGCCCGCGCCATCCGGCAGCGGCCATCTGCACCTGCACATGATTCCCAGATACGGCGGGGTGGGCACTCAATTTCCGGACGCCACGCAGGGTGGGGCGACCCGAGGCGCGCATGGGCCTCTACACCGGCACGGCGAAGGACCTCGAGGCGGACCTGGTCTTCGCCTCGGTCCAGACCTTGGGCCGCGTGGCCCGGCTCGGCGTTGCGGCTCTCCGCAATCCTTCGCAGGAAGTTCCTGGGAAACATGACGGAGACGCCCGCCCACCTGAGGAACCCCACACAAAGCAAGAAGACCCGCTTTGGACGGGTCTTCTCTTTGGTTGCGGGGGCAGGATTTGAACCTGCGACCTCCGGGTTATGAGCCCGACGAGCTNNCTACCGGACTGCTCCACCCCGCGATGTTTCTTGTCGCTGGCGACGAGGTCGATTATAGGAAAGCCTGCCCAGACTGTCAAGGCCTTTTTTCAGGTTTTCCAGAATACCCGGGACGACGGTGGCCAGACCGTCCCCCCCTCCGGGTTGCAGGAAGAGCCGTGTCCTGCTGGTATACCCGCTGCGGGCAGGCCTTCGCCGACCCCGTACATCAGACCCGCCCGCGCCCCCCGGCGCGCCCTGGTCCTCGCGAAGGCACTGCCTGGGAGGTATCCGGTGAAGGACACGGCCTCGGAGCGCCTGCGCGCCTTCCGCGCCAGGAACCGACAATACCTGGAGCTGGGCTACGACCGGGAGGCCGCCTTCCGCGGCCTGGTCCGCCAGGCGGGCCCGCTGGAGGGTCCGGCCCTGGACGTGGGCACGGGCAAGGGCCTGCTGGCCCGTGAGCTGGCCTGCCTGGAGATGGACGTGGTCTCGGTGGACATCAGCCTCGACGAACGCGAACTGGCGTGCCTGCTGGCCCGGGAGTCCGACGTGGCGGAGCGCATCGTCTTCGCTCAGGCGGACGCCGCCCGGCTCCCCTACCCCGACGGCCACTTCGGCTGCGCGGCCATGATGGACGTCCTGCACCACCTGGAAGAGCCGGGGCCGGTCCTGTCCGAGATGGTCCGCCTCGTCCGGCCGGGTGGGCGCCTCCTGGTGGCGGATTTCGACGAGGCCGGATTCGAGATGGTGGCGCGCCTCAGCCGTCAGGAGGGTCGCGAGCACCTGCGCAGCGCCGCCACCGTCACCCTGGCCGGGGAAATCCTGACCCGGGCCGGGCTGCGCTGCTTGATGAAGACCAAGGGGCACCATCACGAGATGGTCGTCCTGCAGAAAGAGAGACCCGAAGACCGTCATGGAGAGGGAGACCAGAACTGAAGAGAATCCGGGCCACGGTCCCACGCTGCCCTACACCAAGACCCTGCTGGAACACTTCGTCAACCCGCGCAACGTCGGCGAGCTCTCGGAAGAGGAGACCGACGGCTTCGGGCTGGTCGGGGATCCCTCGTGCGGGGACCAGATGAAACTGTGGATCTCGGTGAGCGACGAGCGCATCGAGAAGATCGCCTTCAAGTCCTTCGGCTGCCCTGGGGCCATCGCCACCAGCAGCGCGCTGACCACACTGGCCGAGGGGAGGACCCTGGAGGAGGCCCGGAGGATCACCGACGACGACGTGATCGAGCTTCTCGGGGGCATCCCCGGGCACAAGAGGCACTGCTCGCTGCTGGGGGTCCGGGCCCTGCAGGCCGCCTTGGAGGACAGGGAGCAGCGCCTCCAGCAGAAGGCCACCCAGCCATGATCTACCTGGACCACAACGCCACCACGCCCCTGCATCCGCAGGTCCTCGAAGCCATGGTGACCTGCCTGCAGGAGCACTGGGGGAACCCGTCCAGCCCCCACAGCCTGGGGAACCAGGCCCGCATGGTCATGCAGGAGGCCCGCGCGCGGATTGCCGAAAGCGTGGGGTGCGAGCCATCCGAAGTGGTCTTCTGTTCCAGCGGAACCGAGGCGGACAACCTGGCCCTGCGCGGCGTGGCTCGGGCCCTGCGCGCACGAGGCAACCACATCGTGACCACGGCCATCGAGCACCATGCCGTGCTGCACACCTGCGACGCCCTCCAGGAAGAAGGCTTCCGGGTCACCCGCGTTCCGGTCGACCCACAGGGCGTCGTGGACCTCAAGGCCCTGAATCAAAGCCTGACCGACCAGACCATCCTGATCAGCGTGATGCACGCCAACAACGAAACCGGCGTGCTTCAACCCGTGGAGGAGATCGCCGAAATGGCGGCCCGCCGGGAAATCCCCTTCCACGTCGACGCGGTGCAGACGGTGGGCAAGCTGCCCTTCCGCCTCCCAGATTTGCGTGCCGGGCTGGTCAGCCTCTCGGCGCACAAGTTCTACGGACCCCGCGGAGCAGCCGCGTTGATCGTCCGCGAAGGGACGCCGCTGCGGCCGATCCTGACCGGAGGCAGCCACGAGCACGGCCAGCGCGCCGGCACCGAGAACCTGGCCGGCCTGGTGGGCCTGGCCAAGGCCTTGGAACTGGCCGTCCAGGATGCTTCCGAGGAGGGTCGGCGCCTGACCGCACTGCGCGACGACCTGGAGGCCCGACTGCTTTCCTCCATCCCCGAAATACGGATCAACGGAGCCCAGGCCCGCCGCGTGCCGAATACCTCGAACGTGACCTTCCCCGGGGTGGACGGTGAGTCGATCATCCTCGGTCTGGACCTCGCGGGGATCTGCGTCTCGACGGGCTCGGCGTGCTCCACCGGAGAGCCGGAGCCCTCCCATGTGCTGCGCGAGATGGGGGTCTCCCGACGCGACGCCCAGGGCTCGATCCGACTGTCCTTGGGACGGGGCACCCGCCAGGAAGACCTGGACCTCACCGTGAAGGCCCTGACCGACACCGTGGCTCGCCTGCGCCGGATCACCAGCGTCTAGGAGGGGGGAAGGACCATGCGGATCACGATCCTGGTGGACAACAACGCCGAGAAGGACCTGGCCTGCGAGCACGGGTTCTCGGCCTGGGTCGAGTCCGATGGGCTCCGGATGCTCTTCGACACGGGGCAGGGCCCTGCGCTTCCAGGGAATGCCTCCAGGCTGGGGGTGGACCTGAGGGCGGCGGACAGGTTGGTCCTGAGCCACGGGCACTACGACCACACGGGAGGCCTGCCCTTCGTCCTGGGCCTGGTCCCCCGCGTGCAGGTCCACCTGCACCCGGAGGCTACCCGGACGCGCTATTCGGTCCGGAATGAGGTCGCGCGCTCCATCGGCATGCCGCCGGCTGCGAAATCCGCGCTGAAGGCCTGGCCCCAAGAATCAGTGAAGCGGGACTCCCTGCCCGTCCCTCTGGGGCCGGGAGCGGGCCTCACCGGAGAGATCCCCCGTCGGACCGGATTTGAAGACACCGGCGGGCCCTTCTTCCTGGAGACCCAGGGGATTGAGACGGACTCCATCCCGGACGACCAGGCGGCCTGGTTTCGCAGCGGACAAGGGCTGGTCGTCCTGACGGGATGCGGCCACGCGGGGCTGATCAACACCCTGGAAGAGGCCCTGCTCCAGAGCGGTGAGTCCAGGGTCCACGCCGTGCTGGGGGGCTTCCACCTGAGCCAGGCAAGCCCTGAACGCATGACGCGCACGGTGCAGGCCTTGCGGGAACTGGAGGTCGACCTGGTGATCCCCTGCCACTGCACGGGCGAGGCCGCCACCAAAGCCCTGCAGCAGGCCCTGGGGCCGCGTGTCCTGCCAGGATTTGCCGGGATGCGCCTGGACTTCCCCGAACCGGGATGAACGCCGGCCGCTGAGGATCCAGCCAGTCCTACGAGAAACGCGCCTCGGCGACCACCAGGAAGCTCTGGCCGAAGCGCTCCACCGTGGCCACCCTGCCCGAGACCCGCAAGTCCTCCACGGCCCGGCGCACTTCTTCCTGAGGGCGTCCATGCAGGACGGCCTGGATCTGGGATAGCGTCATGGGGTGGCGTTGGACAATCGAGACGACCGCTTCCTGGGTCGTCAACGCCTGGAAGGTCCCTTCCTCCCCCACCTTTGGGAAGAACGACGAGACCGTCGCCCCCAGGACCTTCTCGGCCCGCTCGAGGCGCTCCGGAGTGGGAGGCTGCACCCACGACTCATCCGGAGGACGAACCGGAACGTTGAGGTGGACCTCATCCGGCCGGACCCGAGCCAGCGCCGACGCCAGATCCTGCAGGGCCTCCTCGTGATCATTGAGGCCCCCGATCAACATGACCTCCATCCAGATCTGCCCCGAATACTCGCTCCTGAAGGCCTCCATTCCGCCCAGGAACCCCTCAAAATCAAGGTCCCGATGGGGGCGGTTGATCTGGCGATAGAGCCTCTCCGAACCGGCGTCGAGGGAAGGAAGGACCACGTCCGCGGCCAGAAGTTCTTCGCGGACTTCGGGCATCCGCAAGAGAGAGCCGTTGGTGACGACGGCCACCGGTGGACCTTGCGCCCGGCGCACCTGCCGAATCATCCAGCCAAACCGAGAGTGCAGGGTCGGTTCTCCCGAGCCGATGAAGGTGATGAAATCCGGCGTGCATGTCTCCAAAGCCCGGTGGGTCTCCGCCACGATCTCCTCGGCCGGAGCGTACTCAGCACGAGCCAGGCTGAACGGGAAGGTTCGCCCCAACTGACAATACACGCAGTTCCAGTTGCAGGTCTTGAAAGGGATCGGGTCGACCCCGAGTGATTGCCCCAGGCGGCGCGAGGGCACAGGCCCGAAAACATGACCAGACAAATCCACGAGAACCTCCGATGGTGCCACGAACACAGACAAACTCCCCGGTCCAGGACGGGCCGAGGAAGTCCCCCCATTTCACGTTCTACTGGGGAGGCAGGAAGAAGTCCTCGCGCTCGACCCGACGCTTCTCCTCCTCCTCTCCCTGACGCACCCTGCGCACCAGATTCTCAGGCTTGAGCAGGTTGTCCAGCGCGGTCAGGCGCTGCTCGATGGCATGGATCTTGCTCTCCAGGCGGCCGACCCGCTCCTGAAGAACCTGAAAATCGCGACGGCTCACTTCCATCGACCTGAACCTCCCAGCTCCGGCGCCCTTCCGGTCCCCCCGTCACGGCGCATGGTCTTCCCGACACCTATCGGCGCCACCACTGCCAGCTCGGAACATTGGCAGGCTCGGGGTTGGCGGTGGTGCGATTGAGATACCACCACCAGCGGGTCTGGGGTGGACTGTTGACGATCTGGTATTGCTTGAAATTGGCGTGCCCGACCTCCCGGACCAGCTCGACGGCCTTGCCTCGAACCGTCAGATCCAGGTCGCGGATCTTCTTCCAGCGGGGCTTGAGGTCCACCCCGGCCTCCGGAGCCAGGGCCTCCATCAAGTCCTGGACCTCGTCGCGATAGTAGAGGAGTTGCGGGGCGGCGTAGCCCAGCCGCCCGATCTCCCCGACGTAGCGCTCGTAGTCGCGCAGCACCTCGTCCAGGTAGTCCAAGAGCTCCTTGACCTCGGCGTCCAGTGGCTTGGCGGGCTTGTCGGTCATGGCGCCGCCACGGCCCCTTCCTCCAACAGGCTCTCGGCCAGGGCGAGATCCTCGGCGGTGGTGATCTTCAGGTTGCGATAGTCTCCAGGGATGACCCGGACCCGGCCCTGAAACCACTCGACCAGCGAGGCGTCGTCGGTGCCCACGTGCCCCTGGCTCAAGGCCTGCCGGTAGGCCTCCAGCAACACTTCTGCGCGGAAGACCTGGGGGGTCTGCACGGCCATGAGCTCGGAGCGCACCAGGGTCTTGAGGACCCTTCCGTGCTCGTCCACCTGCTTGATGGTGTCCTTGACGGGAACGCCGGGGACCACCCCGTCCCAACCCTCCAGGGCCTCGCACAGCCGATCGAGGAGCTCTGCCGAGACCAGGGGCCGAGCCCCATCGTGCACGGCCACCCGATCCCCATCCTTCAGGTCCAGGGCCTGCAGGGCCTGAAAGATGGAATCCTGGCGCTCGGCTCCTCCGGTGACCACGCGGCGGACCCGATCCAGGCCGTGACGGCGGAAGAGCGAGCGATAGTCCTCTTCCTGCCCGGCAGGGGCCGACACGGCCACCTCAGCCACCCGCGGATGGTCCTGGAAGACCCGCAGGGTGCGCACGAGGATGGGCTCACCCCCCAGGGGGACCAACATCTTGTTCCCCCCGCCCATCCTCCGGCCCTGACCGGCCGCCGTCACCACGACCCGCAGGCTCAAAGCGCCCTCCGACCCCTGTCGGGACCTCGCCGGCCCTCCGAGCGGGCAGGTCGGCGCCGTCGTTCCCCGCCGACCTGGGCGGAAGACTCTGCATTGGCCGTCGAGGAGTCGCCTTCCGAATCGGCGGAGGCCTCCTCCGGCCCGGATTCCTCGGAGGGGGCGCCCGACCGACCGGAAGCCCCCCGATAGCGAGAGAAGAACATGCGACCCGCCGCCGTCTGCACGACCGACGTGATCTCGACGAAGGCCTGCTCGCCGATGCGGCGCCGCCCCTCCTCCACCACGATCATGGTGCCATCATCCAGGTAGGCGATGCCCTGGCCGGATTCCTTGCCCTCGCGGAGGATCTTCACCTCCAGGAGCTCCCCAGGCAGGACCACGGGCTTGAGCGCGTTGGCCAGCTCGTTGATGTTGAGGACCTTCACGCCCTGAACGGCCGCCACCTTGGCCAGGTTGTAGTCGGTCGTGCACAGATAGGCGCGCAGGTCCTGGGCCAGGCGGATCAGCTTGGCGTCCACCCCGCGTTCGTCGTAGTTGCGGTCGTTGACCTGGATGCTGTGGGACTTGCGCAGGTCGTTGAGCAGATCCAGTCCGCGGCGACCCCGATTGCGCTTGGAGGCGTCCTCGGAATCGGCCAGTTGCTGGAGCTCACCAAGCACGAAGCGAGGGACCACCAACATCCCGTCCAGGAAGCCAGTCTCGCGCAGGTCGATGATGCGCCCGTCCACCACGACGCTGGTATCCAGCAGGACCAGGCGCTGCTGGCCGCGGCCGGTGGCCCCGGTCTCCAACAACTGCTTCAGGCTGTGGATGAAGACCATCCGCCCCCCAAAGTAGGCCCCCAGGGTTCCCAGGAAGAGCGTGGAGACCACGATGGCCAAGGGCCCAAGGTACTCCCCGATGATGGGGATCACCTCGAATTTGATCTGCTGCAAGGCCAGGTTGACCAGGAAGGCGATGATCAGCCCGAAGAGCAGACCGATCGAGCCCATCAGGACCTCCTGGATGGGCAACGCCTGGAGCGCCACCGCGACCCGATCGACCAGCCCAACCATCAGGTTGGCGAGCCAGGGGGCGACGGTGACCCCGAGCAGGATGCCCAACAGGATCAGCGCACCGAAGTTGGCGTACAGGGCGCCTGGGGGCAGGCTGTTGGCAAAGACCTGCCAGGTATGCTGCGCCAGACTGTAGCCCGAAAGCCCGCCGAAGATCGCGAAGATGATGTAGAACATCCCCCGCATCCACCTGGCCAAACCTGGTCACCTGCCCCTCTCCGCCAGCCCGGCGAGAAATGCCCAAACCTCCCCGGACCGGCCTGGCGCGCGAACCGAAGAGAGTTTCGCCTGCCCGGGTCTTTCCTCCCCGCAGCGGATCTCCTTCAGAAGGGATCGGCTCGGGGGGGCCAGGCGCCGGGGGCCGGCGGTGGGTCCTTGGGGCGGAGCTTGCGCACGGTCCGGCTCGCCGCCTCCGAGCGCTCGACCGAAGCGGGCAGTCCCAAGGCCCGAAGGGCCTCTGCCAGGGTCGTGACGGGCTGCACCTTCAGCCTCCCCAGCCCCTCCAGAACCTCCCCGGGAAGGGAACGCGCGGGAATCAGGCAACGCTCAAAGCCCAGCTTGGCCAATTCCCGAAGGCGCGCCTCCAGCCCCGAGACGGCCCGGATCTCGCCTCCCAGGCCCACCTCCCCACAGGCAGCCACCCCTGGGTCCAGCGGCAGGTTGGCCCGGCTGGAGGCGATGGCCAGGACCAGAGGCAGATCCAGGGCCGGCTCCAGCAGGCGCATCCCCCCCGCCACGTTGGCGTACACGTCGCACTGATGCAGGCCCAGGCCTCCGGTCCGCTTCTGCAGGACGGCCAGGAGCAGGCTCAAGCGGTTGCCATCCAACCCGACCGCCCGTCGGGTGGGCGGGACCCCCTGGGCCGCCAGGAAGCTCTCGGCCACCAGGGCCTGGACCTCGACCAACACGGGCCTGGACCCCTCCATGGAGGGAAACACGACCGTCCCAGGAGCCCCTTGAGCCCGCTGGGAGAGGAAGAAACTGGAAGCGTCCGGGATGGGATCCAACCCTCGGGTTCCCATCTGGAAGAGCCCCACCTCGTGGGTTCCGCCGAAGCGGTTCTTGACCGAGCGCAGGGCGCGGACGCTGTGCACCCCGTGGCCTTCAAAGTGCAGGACGGTGTCGACCAGGTGCTCGAGAACCCGAGGGCCCGCGATCTCTCCTCCCTTGGTGACGTGTCCCACCAGGATGACCGGGACCCCGCGGGTCTTGGCCAGGCGCATCAGGCTGGCGGCACACTCGCGAACCTGCGTCACGCTTCCCGGCGCCGGGGCCAGGTCGGAGCGGAAGAGCGTCTGGATCGAGTCGACGATCACCAGACCCGGACCGACCTCCTGGATTCGGGCCTCGATGGCCTCCAGGTTGGTCTCGGGCAGGAGCAGGACGCCCCCGGGGACGGGGCCCAGGCGCTCGGCGCGCAGTCGGATCTGACGGGGCGACTCCTCCCCGCTGACGTACAGGACCGGAGGGCGTTGGGAGGCCAGGTGCCGGGCCACCTGCAGCAGGAGGGTGGACTTGCCGATGCCGGGAGGCCCCCCCAAGAGAACCAGCGAGCCCTGGACGAAGCCACCGCCCAGGACCCGGTCCAGCTCCTCCAGGCCTGACGAGAAGCGCTCTTCGGCCATGGAATCCACGCTGTCCATGGCCACGGGAGGGGCTCCCGCCCCGGCGGAGAGGGCCATTCCCAAGGTCTTGCGCTCGAGAAGCTCCTCCTGCAGCGAGTTCCAGGCCCCGCACTCGGGGCACTTGCCCTGCCATCGGGCCGACTGTCCCCCGCACTGCTGGCAGATATAGACGGAACGGACCCGAGCCACGGCGTCACTCCTCCGGGCCTCCCCTTCCGGAGGCGTCGACCCTTCCGGGGGTTCTTACCTGGAAGGGGCCTGGCCGCCCTCGGCCTCCCGCAGTTCCTGCAGGGCCCAAAGGTACGTGCCGGCGCCCCACAGAAAGTCGCGTTCGGACTCATAGGCCCAGGTGCGCACGGGGCGAGGTTGGTTTCCAGGCGTGTAGATCTCGTAGAAGGTTCCATCCCGGTCCGCGGCGGCTGCCACCTTCTCCAGGGCCTCACGAGCCATGTCGGTGCGCCCCTGGCGCGCGGCCGCCACGGCGAAGGCGGCTCCCTGCCAGGGCCACACGAAGGCATCGTGATAGTGTCGCAGCCCCGCGGCCCGCAACCAGACCGGCACGAAACTCTTGGGGTAGTTCTCGGCCGCGGCCTGGAAGGGCAGGGGACCAGAATCCGCCACCCGATCCAGGGACTCCAGGACCCGGTCGGCCCTGGAGCCGTCCGCCAGGCCGTAGATCACGGCCAGGATGTTCCCATCCGGGCTGAAGCGCGCATCCAACTCGGAGTCCCGGTAGTAGCCGGCCTTCTCATCCCAGAGACGCTGGTTGAAGTCGTCCTTCAGGGTGGCCGCAAAGGCCTCTCTCTTCTCCGCCGTCTCGGGATGACCGAGCAGACGGTCGATGGTGGCCATGCTCAGATGGGCCTGGTAGGTGACGGCGTTGGTGTAGGCCACCACTCCCTCCCGGCCCACGACATCCTTCCAGTCGCTGCTGGGATCCTGATCGATCAGATCGAGACGCCGCTCCGGGGGCTTCAGGAACTGCTCATCCTGCCTCTGAAGCCAGTCGGCCCCTCGGGTGAGCTCCAGGTAGTTCTCCTTCAAGAAGGTCACGTCGCCGGTCCGCGTGGCATACTCCGCTGCGGCGATCAGGGGCAGGGCATTCCCGTCATACTGGAACGCGTCCCGCTCGTTGCGGAATTCGACCTGGTCCAGCTCCTTCATGTTCTGCAAAGGCAGCTTGAGGAAGTCCCCGATCATGGCGGTGGCGTTCTTGTGGTTTCCCTGACGCCGGGGCATCTCTCCGGTCGGTCTCTGACGATTCAGGATGGCCTGCAGAGTGTCGCGGACCGTGCCCGAGTCCCGCCCGGAGGCCAGAAGTCCCAGACAACCCCAACAAGCATCCCGAGTCCACAGGGCCTCAAAATGGGTGCTTCCCGCGGCCAGGACCGAGAGCTTCCGGGATTCCCCGGGCTGTTGAGTCAGGTGCGTATCCCTGCGAAGGACCTGGTGAGCCAGTTCTTCCGCACGACCCAGCACACCCTCGCTCGATGCCCTCGGCGGCGAGACCGGTGCAGAGGAAGGCGGGGAGGCTTCCGCGGTCGGTGCGCCGTGGGGTTTCAACCCGTGGCCGTCCTGGTCGGGACGGGCTCCGAGCAGCACCTGATCCCCCTGAGACCCGGTCGGCGGGGGCGTCGCCGATTCCAGGCCCTGTGCCGTCTGCGGGTATCCCCGAAAGCCTTCGAGCCGACGGATGTCCATGGTCCTTCTCCAATACCAGGACCGACACTTCGGGTCCCGGTGTCCTGAGGATGCAAAGATATTCCCGACACCGCCGACCAATCCTTCGGCCAGGGCGCGCGGCCATCTTCCGGGGTTGAACTCGACGAGTCCACCGAGACAGGAAGTGCCCTCAAATCAGTCGGCAGGCCCTGAAGCAGGCCACGTCCCGGGAGACGCCCCGGGAGAGAAATGGCGCAAGACCTCTTTCGAACTTCCGTCTCCAAGCCACCGTTCGGGAGGACTCCCGATTCTCAGCGCCGCGGACGCGAAGAGCACCTCTTCGGACCTGCCGAAACCCGACGACCTCGGCATCCTCTCGGCTCCGGGTCCACGAGGGCCTGGTGGGCCCCTGGGAATGTCCGGATCGAAGCGGGGCCTGTTCTGGCGGCCTGGAGGCCACCGGATGACCCAGGACCAGGGTGCGTCCCCCTCTTGCGGACCCGCCTTCGACCAGGCGCTTGCTGCCCCACAGGACAGGACACCCAGCCGACCTTCCCCACGGTGTCGGAAAGCCGGCGAACCGGCCTGCGACCCCACCGGGGATCCGCAAACCCGCACGGGGTCACCGAGCCAGGCTCAGTGGCCCGGCCTGAAAAGGCGCCCCCTTTTCAGGCCTGGCGGGGAAGGAACGTTCACGGGGAAGGGCCCTGCAATGGACCCGCCCTCGCGAAACCCGGGAGCAGACCGACCTGTTCCGGCGACACCCGCCTCTGGCGCTCTTGCTCTTGGCCTGGTTCACACCGCGCTCAAGGCGGCCCGGGAGTTGGTCCCGGAGTCGGCTGGCCCGCGCCAGCGTCCTCGAGTCTGCCGCCCTGAGAAGGCTGCCCAGACCCTGCACACCGAGGACAGCGGAGGAACCTGGCGTCCTGCGTCGGCCTGCGCCCTCCCTCGTGGTGGGCGCGGACCGTGGCGTCTTGGGCCCCAAAGAGGTGGAGACAGCCCGGTCAAGAGGGCTCCATCCCCGGGGTCCTGCCGGCCTGCCCCCGATCCGTGAAGCTGCCCTCACGGCCCGGAGCGGCTGGTCTGCCCGACTCGCTCCTGCGCGCGACCCTCGCAGGCCGCGCATCCGAGATTCGGTTTTGAAGATGCAACCCAGGTCGGCCAACCGATCCTGGGTCTGGCGGCCTGGTCCCTCCATTCGTCAAAGGTCCTGCATAGACGAATATACTATCCACGACCCCCTCACACAAGCCAACAGACGTTCGATCCAGACCGGTCATGTTGTCCTATCCGAGACAAGATAGGTCTGCGCTGCTCGATCCCGAAGAAGTCTTCAGGAGGTGCTCCCGATGCGTCGTCTTCTGATGTCCGTCCTGGCCCTGGCGTTGCTGAGCGCAGGGGCCCTGGCCCAGGATTTCGACTGGCCGACCGAAGGTCAGGCCTACCAGCGCTTCCAGGTCGACCTGAATCGTGACGGCCGACCCGAGACGCTCTCCCTGGTCGCCTACGACGTCGGGGAATCCAGCTACCTGGGGCAACTGGTGGTGACCCGCTCCAACGGAAGCGTCCTGTGGAAGGGCCCCCGTCCGACCGACCCGGCGGATCCCTTGATCTTCGGAGCATGGGATTGGGGAATCGCCGGACTGGAGGTCGTCGGAGACCTGGACCGGGATGGCCGGATCGAGATCCTGGGAGCCCTACCCCAATCGGATGTGCGCCCCGCCACCTTCCGCGTCCTGCGTTGGAACGGAAAGGCCTTTCAGAAGGTCTTCGCCCGCTGCCTGCTGGAAGAGCCCAGGAACTCGGGGCGCTACCGCTGGACCGTGCCCTCGGATCGATTCCAGGGATTCCGCTGGATCGGCTCGTTCGAATCCACCGCCCGGGACGGCAGTTGCGTGGCCCGGATCTACGACACCATCGGCTCTGGCGTCCGACTGGGGACGGCCCGGGTCGCTCCGGATCCCAAGGGCTTCCACGTGGTCCGCTGGATCGACCCTCCCCGTTAGGAGCCCCATCAGATGAACTGCACCCGCTGCGGACGAGCCCTGGATGCCGACTCTCGCTTCTGCGAAGGTTGCGGAGCGCCCGTGGCGGCGTCCCCGCCCTCCCCGGTTCAGCCGCCTGCGCCCCCGCCTCCTCCGGTTCAGCCGCCTGCCCCCTCACCTGCCCCGCCGGTGCCTGCAAGGGTCCGGGTTGAACCACCCCAGCCTGCCCCCCCGGCCCCTCAACCCGGTCGCAATCGCCTCCTGATTCCATTGGCGGTGGCGGGCTGCGGATGCCTCCTGCTGCTGGTTCTGGCCGGGGCATTTGGATCGTGGTGGTGGCTGGACCGGGCCGGCGGGTTCGAGCTCCCGACCCTGACCGGACCTCCGAGCCCCTCTCCCAGCACGGGTGCCCCGGAGTCTGTCGCCTCCACCTCTCCAGACGATCCCGCCTCCCCCGCTTCGGAGGCTCCCTCCGAGCCGCCTCCTCCCCTCGACACCCCTGCCGCGCCCCCTCCGCCCCCCGAACCCCCAGCGCGGGACCCCGACGAGGTCGAGTGGGGCCCCCAGGCCGAGATCCCCGTCATCCTCTTCGTGGATCAGGGAGATGTCAACGGAGACGGGCGCGTGGAGCAGGTACAGATCGTGTCCAGCGACGGCAACGGCGACCCGACCTCGTCCACCCCCCGGCGCTTCCGGGTGGTGGATGACGCGGGGAAGACCCTGTTCCAGACCGACGACTTCACCGAGCCCTTCCTGCTGGACCTGGATCACCTGGCCGACCACCCCGCGAACCGTGCGGGAATCCACGTGGTGAAGGGGTCCGGGCGTTGGCCCGACATCCGGATCGTCTTCGCTTCGGCCAGCGGAAACTTCGTGGTATTCCGCTTCGACGGCTCGACCTACCGAGCCGTCGAAGCCGGAGACTGACCCGGAGGGCCTCAGCCCTCGGGGTGCTCCCGCCACCACTTCTGCCCGGACTCGGGCAGGGTGTAGATGGGATCGAAATACTCGTAGCGGCGGGCCAGGGCCTCGGGATCATTCATCTCCACCGAGGTCCGGTAGTTCTTGGTCCAGTAGGAGATGCCGCGCTCGCGATCATAGTCCACCAACTGGTGGATCCAGCGCTTGCCGACGAAGGGCACGTCGCAGACGACCCGCGGCGTGGCGTACCCGGGCAGGTAACCCATGATGTCATGCTGGAGTTGCTGAGCCTCGTGGACCGCCAGGCGCCAGTGCTCGGAGTTCGGGATCATGTCGCACATGTAGAAGTAGTAGGGCATGATCTTGGCGTGATCCAGCAGCATGAAGCACAGGTCGAGCATCTCGTGCGCGTCGGAGTTGATGCCACGCAGCAGGACGCCCTGGTTGCGCACGTCGCGATAGCCCATGTCCAGAAGCTTGCGGACGGCCTTGCCCACCAGGGGCGTGACCTGGCTGGCGTGGTTGACGTGGGTGTGCACGGCGATGTCCACGTCGCGCTCCCGAGCCCGCCGGGCAATCCGCTCCAGGGCTTGCAGCACGCTGTCCTGAAGGAAGTGCTGAGGCAGCGCCTGCAGCGCCTTGGAGGCCAGGCGGACGTCCCGGATGTTCGGGATGTCCAACAGCTTCATCAGGAAGTCTTCCAAAGCCGTGATCGGCAGATTGGCGATGTCCCCGCCCGAGACCACCACGTCCCGGATCACCGGGGTCCGGCGAAGGTGCTCGAGGATCAACTCCAGCCGCTCGCCCTGCTTGAGATGGAAGCGACCCTTCTTGACGTTGGGCATGTCGTTGCCGACCAGGTCCATCCGGGTGCAGTGCCCGCAGTACTGGGGGCACGTGGTCAACAGTTCGGCCAGCACCTTGGTGGGGTACCGGTGCGTCAGCCCTTCGACGGCCCACATGTCCGCTTCGTGCAGGCTGTCCCGCTCGGCCTTGGGATGGTTGGGCCAGACCGGATGCCGGTCGGCCTGGGCGGGCAGCATGTACAGGCGGACCGGATCCTTCCACAGGTTGTCGGCGTCCATGCAGTTGATCATCTGCGGCGGGACCAGCATCGACATGGTCCCCTGCCCCTGGATGTCCGCGGCGAGGCTGTCCAGCAACCCTTCAGGAGCCCGGTCGCCCCACACCTCGGCCAGCTCGCGCAGGTTCTTCACCGAATTCTTGCGCTGCCACAGGGCGCTTTCCCAGTCCTGCCGGGTCACCGAGCGGTAGCCCGGCCAGCGGGTCCAATCCGGCTCGACGAACTCGCGGCGGGGCGGGTAGGCGTAGGGCTGAGCGATCAAGGGGCTTTTCGTGGGGGTCTGTGTGGTCATTCTCTTGGCTCCATCCTGAAGGTGGGTGAGCCTGGCCGCGGGGAGGGTCCGGCCCGCCGAGGAAGGATCCCGACGGGCCGGAGGCATCTCGGGCACGGACTCAAACCCGCTATTTGCGGCGGACGTCCAGCTTGATTCCGCCAATCCTGACGTGCTCCCCGTCGCGCTCGATGGTCCCCGGAAGGTGCGGCCAAAAACCGTGAAAAGCCAAGGAGGGCGGGCTGGAAAGACGAATCGGGTCCATAGGCAGCATCTTACCCGAAGGGGCCGCGAAGGTCCAGATTCCTCGCACAGAAAGAGGTCTCCGCCCCCTCACCGAGGTCCCGTCCTGCGAGAGGACTCCCGGGTCGGGGCGGGAACCCCCCCGCGACCTCGATCTGCCCCCGGAGGCCACCCGATGCAACCCGCACCGGTCCTCCAGAAGACACGCCGGCTTGTCGTCTGCCAGACGACAAGCCCTTCCCAGACCGGGGTCGCCTGCAACTCGATCCCGAAAGGGGATACAGGCCATGCTGGAACTGCGCAACCTGAGCGTCACGCTGGACAACGGCAAGGAGCCGGTGGAAGTCCTGCGCGACATCTCCCTGTCCCTGAAGCGAAACAAGATCTACGTGATGACCGGCCCGAACGGGGGGGGGAAGTCCTCCATCGCCAAGGCGATCATGGGGATCTACCCGGCCTCCCAAGGACAAATCCTGCTGGACGGCCAGGACATCACCGCCCTGGAGATCCACGAGAGGGCCCGCCTGGGGATCGGATACGCCTTCCAGCAGCCTCCCCGCTTCAAGGGGATCCAGGTGCGGGACTTCCTCAAACTCGCCGGCGGTCCAGATACCCGGGTCAGTCCCTGCAACCTCCTGGTCGACGTCGGACTCTGTGCCCAGGACTATCTGGACCGGGAGATGGATGCCAGCTTCTCGGGGGGTGAACTCAAGCGGGTGGAGATCGCCAGCATCCTGGCGCGCCGCCTGAAGGTGGCCGTCTTCGACGAACCCGAGGCCGGAATCGACCTGTGGAGTTTCCAGAAGCTCACCGAGACCTTCCGGGACCTGCACCAGAAACGGGAGACGACCCTGGTCATCATCTCCCACCAGGAGAGGATCCTCCGACTCGCCGACGAGGTGATCCTGGTCTCTGGCGGCCGGATCGCGGAAATCACAAGCCACGAGAAGATCCTGGGCGACATCCGCCGGATCGACTCCGACTGTCTGTGCCGGCAAGGGTGCAACCGAGAGGGACGAGCAGATGCTGAATGTCATCGATAAGAGACTTCTGAAGGAGGTCGCGGACCTGCACGCGATCCCCCAGGGAGCCTTCAACATCCGGAAGAATGGCCAGGGCATCCAGCGCCACAGCACGGCCAACATCGAGATCGTCACCAAGACGGACAAGCCGGGCCTGGACGTCCTGATCCGACCGGGCACCCGGGGCGAGAGCGTCCACATCCCGGTCCTGCTGTCCGAGGGGATGGAAGACCTGGTCTACAACACCTTCGAGATCGGTGCAGGCTCCGACGTGTTCATCGTGGCCGGCTGTGGCATCCACAACCCGGGCAGCCAGAAGGCCCAGCACGAGGGCATTCACGAGTTCTTCGTCCGCGAAGGCTCTCGAATGAAGTACGTCGAGAAACATCATGGCGAGGGCGACGGGCAGGGCGAGCGGATCTTCAACCCCCGGACCGTCATCGAGGTGGAGGCCAACGCGGTTGCCGAGTTGGAGATGATCCAGCTCAAGGGGGTCGACCGCACGCGCCGGGACACGCTGGTCCGCCTGCACAAGAACGCCCGCCTGATCGTGACCGAACGGCTGCTGACCCACCGGGACCAGGAAGCCCGATCCGACATTACCGTCGAATTCCTGGGTGAGGATTCCACCGCCCAGGTCATCTCCCGGAGCGTGGCCCAGGACCGCTCCCGGCAGATCTTCCACCTGAACCTGCGGGGTCATGCCAGATGCCGCGGCCACATCCAGTGCGACTCGATCCTCATGGGGCAGGCCCAGGTCTCCTCGATCCCGGAGATCAGCGCCTTCCATCCGGACGCCAACCTGATTCACGAGGCCGCCATCGGCAAGATCGCCGCCGAGCAGTTGATCAAGCTGATGTCCATGGGTCAGACCGAAGCCCAGGCTGAAGAGACGATCCTGAAGGGCTTCCTGAAGTGAGCCGACCGGCGACGGGCTGAAGCCCGGGCACCGCGAACGCTTCTGCAGCGGGGGGGGGCTGCACGAAGCTCCCCCCGCCAGGCTCAAGTCCCGGGAAAGAACATCCGGTTGCCCCGCGTCCTCTGACGCACCGCGCCGGCCAGGGTGGCAGTCTGTTCGGGAGAGAGCTCGCGCGCCGCCTCTTTCAGGAAGACCGGGAAGGCCCCCGTCCGGACGAAGCAACGAAGCTGACCGTTCAGCACTCCGAAGGGCTGCGCCTGCAGAACCGCCAGGGCCCGAGGAGCCGGAAAGCTGCGCACGGCGGCCTCCACCTGGTAGTAGGTGAAGAAGCCCAAGGAGTTGACCTGGACCTGCAACCAGATCGAGCCTGCCAGGATGAGGCCCAGAAGCGCGGCCAGCGAGGCGCCAGAAGGCGTGCGCAGACGGACCGAAAGCCACTCCAGGGCCAGCAGCGCCGGCAGGGTGGCCGGCGCCAGCACGGCCAGCAGGTAACGCGGGCCGTAGGACCAGTGCCCAGCCCAGTTGGCCGTCTGGGCGTGGAAGAGCAGGAAGAGCGCCAGCGTCCCCCAGGCCAGGACCGCTTCCACGCGCCAACGCCGGAAGAACGCGGGCAGCGCCAGAAGGGCCGGCAGCAGGAGGGCTTGGTACAGGAAGATGCTGCGCTGGGGGTCGGCCAGGAACCCCAGCAGGCCCGCCCACAGATCCCCTCGGAACAGGTCCCGCTCGCGGACCCATTGGGTGTAGCCCGTGCTCCAAGGGCTGCCGAACTTCAACTCGTTGAGCCCCAACACCAGCAGGGCCATGAGCACCAGGGGCCCCAACAGGCCGAGCAGGGCCCGAGGCCGTGAGGTCTGAGAGGGCAGCACCAGGATGCCCACCAGCAACAGACACGGAACCAGAAGCACGTAGACCGCCTTGGTCAGGAGCAGGCCGACCAGGAAGAGGTGCACCGCGCCCAGCCAGCGGCTGTGTCCACGGCTCCTCCAGAGCTGGAACAAGGCCCAGAAGAAGCCCGTGCACAAGGTCCACTGCAAAAGCTCGGTGGTCTGGGCTCGCAGATAGTTCCAGCCGAAGGAGGCATAGAGGGTGGCCAGCACCCAGACCAGGGCCAGCGCGGGTTGCCGGGTAAAGAGACACGCCAGGGCCAGCAGGAGCCCGGCCAGGACCAAGGAGAGGGCCAGGTTGTTGAGGTTGAGAAGGACGGTTCGCGTGGCCAGGTCGTTGAAGGGCTCCAGACGCCCCAAGAGCGAGCGTTCCAGGGCCATGGCGGGCAGGTAGCCCAGGCTGTTCAGCTCGCCATACTTGGAGTAGAAAAGCCCGTTGTCCGGATTCTGCACGAAATACTGGCCGCGCTCGCCGGCGTCCTGGGCCAGGTCGGTCGGCACGTCCAGACGACCGCGCTCCAGAAGGCTCCAGGCCACCATGCGGACCGCCTGAGGGTCACCGATATACTGTTCGGCGGGCAGACCCAGAAGACCCACGACCAGGACCAGGATTCCCAAGAGGGCCTGGATGGCCGGGCCAGGGCGGCATCCGGAAGCGGCGGAATCGGGGTTCATCCGAGTCATCCTGGCATCGCGGGGAGGGCTTCGCGAGGGTCGGCAGAGCCCCAACCCGACTTGTCGTAGAAAAGGAAGTGAGGACCGGCCCGGTGGTGGGGGAAGGTGGACCCAGGCTGGCCCTCAAGAAGAGATATATCCTGTTCTGGGGAGCAGGTCAACCCCAAACGGGAGATTCGGGTCCCCCTGGCCCGCCCGCAGCCGCCGTGGCCGTGGTCCAAACAGGCCGAGGCTCGAGACGTCAGGTCTTGATCTGCACGATGAAGAGGTCCCCGGACTCCGAGTCTCGAGCGGTGATCTCCATCTGATAGCGGCGGTCCCACATCTCGATGATCCTCATCCTCACAGGAGCGTCGGGCAGGCGGACCTCGATAAAGCGGCCATCCAACTCCACTTCGACCTGCTCGAAGACCTGATCCTTGGTTCGATTCATCACCGTGGCCTGGTACAGGCCATCGTACTTGCCCAGGTTGTTGTGGACCTCTCCGGCCCGGGCCAACCCCGGCAGGACTGCGGCGGCCAGAAACAAGACAAGCAGCCCCATCAGGGGCAGGGAACGACGATCCATCGTCCACCTCCAAGAAGACTGCGTGGATGATACCAGGAACCCGGGGCCCGAGACAACCGCCGCGCGGAAGTCAGGTCCCGACCTGCCGAAGGACATCCACGCAAGGCTTCGGGATGGTCGACCGTTTCCAGGTATTAACATTCTGGCTCTGGCCTCCACCCCCCGAGAGGGTCTAAACTTCACACAGTCATGCAGGTGTCTCGCCCTCAGGGTCACGCCCTTCAACCCAAGACCCCCTCTCCGGGTCGCCCCCCCGCCCCGCCTGCCGCCAAGGAGGACCACTCCTGGCGGGAAGCCGTGGGGGCTGAGTTGCTGGAGCTTTCCACCCGTTGGCGCAAGGATGACGTCGACACCCTGGCCCAGGCGGCCCGGGACGCGGGCAACTCCCTGAAGGGAGCCTGGTCCAGCATCAAGAGCGGCGTGGCCGGAGCCCTGGGAATCGAGGTGGTTCGCGAGAACATCTCGGAGTCCACGCGCGAAACGCTGACCCGAGTGGCCGAGACGGTGGCCTACGGAGCGGGCTTCACCGCTTCGGGTGTCATGGGCCTGGCGGGATTCGTCAAGCTGCGCTCGGGCCTGCGGCGAAGCGACCGCGCCCGCTTCATGGATGGGCTGGCCAACCTGGCGGCCGGGGCCAGCATCGCGGCCTCGGTGGCCGGACTGGGACCGCTGCGCGCGGTCCTGGCCCCCCTGGCGGCGGGGTTCGGCATCGCCCGCGGAACCTCCAATGCCCTGGCTGGCTACGCAAAAGGGGAGCGCCGCAAGGAGATTCAGGGCATCCTGGACGGGACCCGTTCGGTGGGCACCCTGTGCTCGCTGGGGTCGGCGGTCTTGGGCCCCCTGGCGGTGGTGGCAGCCGTCGTGGCCCCCGTCGCCGGGGCCATCCAGGCAGGGCGAGGGCTCCACGACCTGAAGGTGGGCCTTCAGAAGTCCGACAACAAGAAGGAGCTCAACGGCCTGGCCGATCTGGGCGTGGCCCTGGGAACCACCCTGGCCCTGACCGGGGTCGGGACGATCCCGGGGATCGCGCTGACGGTCGTCTGCTCGACGGTGAAGGCGCTCTACCAGTTCCACAAAGGCTCGCGCAAGAGGATCGACCGCACCCTGGACAAGGTCGAGCCGCGACTGCAACGCGGTCTGGAGAAACTGGATCGGGCCACCCGCCCCCTGACCCGTCGGCTGGCCCCCGTCCATCGGAAGATCGCCGACAAACTGGCCAAGCTGGTCAGCCGCCCCCTGCCCTGGAAGAAGGGCCCGAAGCCCCCGGCGGAGCCGGGATCGGACCCGAAGCCCCCCGCCCGGGAGGCACCCTCCCCGACGGGCTTGCCGCCACAGGCTTCGGGGCAGGCCGGGGAGTCCGCAGCGAGCTGAACAGGACGTGACCGATCCCGGTCGCAAGGGTCACCGTGACCCCCGCGTGCAGGAACCCATGCCCCATGTCGCGGCTGTCAACCAGGACCCAAAACAAGGGCAGCGCGACCCCTGCAACCACCCGCAGCATCGGCGGAGTCCAGGCCAGCAGGCGGTGGATCGGAGCCAACAGGCGATCCAGGGGCCCGCGCAGCAAAGCCAACCCCAAGAGCAGGAGCATCAGGTAGCCCCCCAGCAAGGGTGTCCCGCTCAAGAGCATCTGCTTGAAGCCGAAGACCAGCAGGCCAAAGGCGTAGAACCCGCCCAACACGGCCACCACGCAACCCATGGAGCCCACTTCCAGCAGGCTGAGTCGTGAAGCCAGCCCGCTGGCCCCGGCGGGAGCCAGCATCTTCCGAGGATCCCGACCGGCCAGGCCGCGGAGAAGCCCGGAAGGCGGTGCGGCGGATCCTTGCGGGCCCGACCGCACGACCTGACTGGCCACCATCGGTTCGGGCAGGTCCTCGGCCGAAGGCTGCACGGTCGAGGTGACCGCGGCTGTCGAAGTGCCCGAAGCGACGGTCGGCGACGGAGGACTGGCCGAGGGCCCCGCCGTCGGCAAGGCCGCCCCGCAGCCCTGGCAGAAGCGGGCAGCGGGAGGGCAGGGCCGTCTGCAACCGGGGCAGAGCCCCGGGGCGGGTGGGGGCTGGGGTCGGAGAGGCTGGGCCAGGGGGGTCCCACAGGCCTTGCAGAACGAGGCGCCGGCCGGTTGGGGGCGGCGGCAACGCGGACAATCCAAATGGCTCACCCCCTCCGGGACGTTCTTCCGGTCGATTCTAGCGCGGGACCTTCTCCGGCGCCCTGCTCAAGATCACCTGCCGGGCAGCGCTCGGAAGGAATCCCGCTTCCACCGAGAATGGCCCCTCATGCTCAAGACCGACCAGGACGCGCTGATCCAGGCCACTCTGGCGGGGGATCCCCAGGCCTTCCAGGCCCTCATCGAGCCCCACGCCCCGGGCGTCTACGGCCTGGCCCTGCAGATCACCCGGAACCCCGCCGAGGCCGAGGAGGTCCTGCAGGACGCCACGCTGACGGCCTACACCAAACTGACCACCTTTCGAGGAGCCTCCAGCTTCAAGACCTGGCTGTACCGGATTGCCACGAACGCCGCCCTGATGCGCTTGCGCAAGGCCAAGAGATCCCCGGAATCCTTGCCCGAGAACTGGGATAGACCCGCCGACCCGCGCCCCTGGACGGGCGACCCCGAGGCCTGGTTTGCCCGGGAGGAGTTCCACCAGATCCTCAGCGAGGCTCTGGACAGCCTGCCCGAGATCTACCGGACCACCTTCTGGCTGCGCGACGTCGAGGGCCTGAGCAACCTGGAGGTCGCGGAGATCATGGGTCTGTCGCTGCCGGCCGTCAAATCCAGAATCCTGCGAGCCCGGCTCCACCTTCGAGACCAGCTCGCCCCCTACTTCGAGGAGCGCCTTCGCGATGCATCATGACCCTGGGCACGATTGCTCCCACCTCAAAGAGGCCCTGGCCGACTATCTGGATGGAGACCTGGACACCGAGCTCTGCCGCGAGCTGCGCGAGCACCTGAAGGACTGCCATCCCTGCCGCGTCGTGGTGGACAGCACCCAGCAGACCATCCGGTTCTATGAGAAGGAGCGACCCGTCCGGCTCCCTCCGGATGTCATGCGCCGCCTGCAAGAGACGCTGAAGGCGAGAATCCCTCCTGCTCGAGAGCCTTGAATCGTGAGGATTCGGGAGGCCCTGGCCCGGGACCTGACCCGCACGGCTCAAGGGGTGTCCAGGGCCCGGGGCTGGGGGGAGCCGCCCCGGCTTCACCTGGAGGCCCGCAGCGACCCCGACTTCGGAGACCTGACCTGTAACCTGCCGCTGGCCTGGAGCCGCTCGGCGGGTTGTCCTCCCCACAGCCTGGCCAGGGCCCTGATCGAGGCGCTGCCTCCGCGCCCCTGGTGGCGTGAGGTCCGGTTGGAGGGCCCCGGCTTCCTGAACTTCTTCCTCTCCCCCGTGGGGCTGCAGGTCGTGGTCCTGGATGTCCTGCGCCGCGGAGCCCGCTGCCTGCAGACCGGAGAAGGGCGGGGTCGAGAGGTCCAGGTTCCGGGTGTCCGCGCTTTACCCCAGACCCTCGAGCAAGGAGGACGGATCCTGGATTGGGAGGCCCGGGCCAGGTTGCTGGAGTCCTCGGGATTCCGGGTCGTGCGAGAGTTTCGAGAGTCCGAGCCGGCGCCTCCGGTCCGACTGGTCGGCCGGAAGGCGAATCGCCCCTGGACCTTTCCCCAGCTTCTCGAGACCTTCGGCCAGCCGGTCCTGGGGTTTCTGCTGCTGGACCGCCCCGGTTTCCTGGACCTGGACCTGGCCCGCGACCCCACCCTGGCCAACCCGGCGCAAAAGGTCCTGTATGCCTGCACCCGAACCTGGGCTTTGAAGAAGATGGCTGCCGACCAGGGCTTCGCCCCTGGCAGCCCCCCGAAGCGGTCGGACCTGGAGGCTCTGGGCACGTCCCGGGAGTTCAGGCTGGCCCGGGCCTTGGAGGAACTCCCCTGGACGACGGCTCGCGCGGCCGCCCAAAACCGCCCCCGCCTGCTGACGGCCTGGGCCGTGGCCCTGGCCGACCTCTTCCACGCCTACTACAACCACGAACGGATCCTGGGCGCCCCCCCGGCGGTCACCCGCGCCCGCCTGGCCCTGGCCCAGGCGGTCCAGGAGGGCCTGGAGGCCGCCCTGGCGGTCCTGGGCCTGCGATCCCCCGAAAGGAGGGCCTGAAATGGGCCACCCCGACAACACGAGGACCGACCACCTGGCTCCTCTCCGGCTGGATCCGGAGCAACTCCGGGAGATCCGCGAATCCCTGGCCCGACGAATCGGGGCCGGCCTTCAAGAGGAGAAGAGCCAGGTCCGGGCCTTGCCGGCCTGGTTGCCCCGGCCTCGCCAGGGTCTGGCTGGAGAGGCCCTGGTCCTGGACACGGGGGGGACCAACATGCGCGCCGCGCGGGTGCGAATCCAACCCGACGGCTCCCACCAGGTGGAGGCCGGCCCCGTGGAGGCTCCGGTCCCCACCGGACGCGATGGCCCGGCCGTCACGGCCGCGGACTTCTTCGCCGCCCAGGTCGCCCTGTTGAGCCGACTCGCTCCCCGGCCGGGCCTGCCTCTGGGCTATTGCTTCTCCTACCCGGCCGAGGTGACCCCGGAGGCCGACGCCCGGTTGATCCGGTGGACCAAGGGGGTCGAGATCCTGGGCGTGGAGGGCAACCTGGTGGGCCGCCCCCTGGCCCAAGCCATGGAACAGGCCGCATTCGCACCCTCCGGTTTCCGGGTGCTCAACGACACGGTCGCCGCCATGTTGGCGGGTGCCGGGCAGCACGCCGGGCGTTTTGACGACTTCATCGGCCTGATCGCGGGGACGGGCACCAACATGGCGGGCTTCTTCAAGACCGCGCAGATCCCCAAGCTGCCCCGGGGCGGCTGGCCCCATGACGAGATGGCCGTCAACCTCGAGTCCGGCAACTTCCATCCGCCCCACCTCAGCCTTTGGGACGAGGAACTGGACCAGGCACTGGATCACCCCGGCCATCAGCGCTTCGAGAAGGCGATCTCGGGCCACTATCTGCCCTACCTGTTCCAGAGGATCACGGCCCAGGTCGGCTTCGAGCCGGAGAAGGGCTCTGCCCAACTGGTGGCCATGCGAGGCGCTCGGGGTCCCGGGCTGACCGCGGAAGCCCTGTTGACGCGCTCCGCCCGCCTGGTGGCCGCGGGCCTGGCCGGGCTGATCCAGACCTCGGGGCAGCGGGCCCGGGTCGGAATCGTGGCGGAAGGCAGCCTGTTCTGGGGAGACCCCGAGTTCCGCCCCGAGGTCGAGAAGACCCTGGCCGACCTGGTCCCACCCGGCGTGCACTTCGAAATCCTGCACGTGCCGGACGCCAACCTGGTGGGGTCGGCCTTCGCGGCGCTGTCGTAACTCTATCGTCCGCCCGGGACTCCAGGGGGCAGGCCCCCCCGCAAGGTCTCGGCCAGCACCCGGAAGGCCGTGGGCCAGTCCGGAGCCGCCTCCAGATCGCACAAGGCCCGGCCCAGATCTGGAAGGTTCCGGTGCCGGGCGAACCAGGGCGGGGTGTGGAAGGTCCGGAAGGGACCTCGCAGGACCCCCTTCTGGACGTTCTCGAAGCCGTGCACGTTGTGCACGAACCCCAGGCCCGAGCGCACGTCGGCCAGCGTGTTTCCCGGCGCCGCCCCCCAGGGCAGTTCGGGCAGGCCGAAAGCCACGCCGGCCCAGGCGTTCACGCCGACACTTCCGTATTCCAGGCGGTGGATGGCCGACTCCAGGGCCCGGGCGTGCTGCCGGGCCGTCCGAGGATCGACCAGCAGCACGCAGCTCAGGTTCCCCCAGACCTTCTGGTTGGCGGCAGCCACGGCGTGGTCGAGGAAGGGCATCGCTCCGCCAGCCTGGACGGGAGCCTCGAAGAGCAGCCCGCAGAAGGCCTCCTGGGTCAGCGCGGGCTGGCCCTCCTCCAGGGGAATGTCGGGAACCAGGGTCCAGGGGACCCCGCGCTCGGAGGAGGCTCCCAGGAACTCGGCCTGGGGGTGTTGACCGGCCAGTTCGGCGTGCCTTGAGGCGGCCCCCGGGTACCAGGCCGGTCGCGCCGGCAGGTTGGCGAGTTCACGCCGCAGACAGTTGAGGAACGCCGAACGCTGCGGCCAGGCCCGATCGGTCAGCAGGACCTGGGCCGCCGCACAGTCAAACCCGGCGTTGTGGTAGATCATGCTGGCCACGTGCCGGGCCTGGTAGGCCAGATCCGCCTCCGCCCAGGTGCCGGGGACCACCAGGACCGGCGTCACGCAGCCCAGCTCGGCGGTGATGGGAACCTGGAGCCGCGGGACGCCGGACGGCCCGGCGGCCGCCTCTTGCCCCCAGACCAGCGACTGGAAGGTCCTCCGGGACCCCGTCAGGTGCACCGCTTCGACCGCCGGATCCAGGGCCAGCTCGTCCGCCTCCCGGGCCCCACCACGGCAGAAGGCCAGGAAGCCCTCCCGCACCAACGGGGCCAGGGCCTGCTCCAGGACGGGCTGAAGCGAGTCCAAGAGCGGATTGAGTTTGACCAGGACCACCGAGTTCTCGGCAAAGAGCATGTGCAGGGCGTCACAGGCGGCGATGGACGTGATGTTGCCTGCCCCCAGCACCAAAGCCAGACGGCCGGGTCCGCCAATCCGGCGCCAGGCCTGACCGCGTTCCGGTGACGCGCCTTCGGCCAGGACGACCTCCCCCCGGAAGCCCATCCACAACATCCGCTCGATCGGCGTCCGAGGGAAGACCTGGGCCACCGTCCGCCCTTCCAGCAGACGGGCCGGCAGCGAGGCATCCTTCCCCTCCCCACACTCGGCCAGCAATCTCAGATGGCGCATCAGGACGTAGGGGCCGGAAAGCCACTCCTCCCCCCCCAGGGGGCCCCGAGGATCCAGTCCCCGGGCCTCGCAGGCGGCATCGACCCAGGCCTGGGCGACGTGCCGGGTCTGGGCCAGACACTCCCGCAGCAGGGCCACGCGCCGGGGCGCCGGCGTGGCGGCCCAGGCAGCACGTCGGCTCTGCAGGGTTCGAAGGACTTCCTGGAATGACACGCTCTGCTCGCTCACCTGGACCTCCCACAAGACGGGCGAGACGCGGTCGAACGCCCGGCCCGTCCCCTTCCCCACCCTCCCATCTCGCCCCTCTTCGGCCGCCAGGGTCTGCCCAGGGCGCAGCGAAGTGGCCAGCGCTTGTGGGAGACCAGAGGGGGAGGAACGCCCATGACTGTCGACTCGCCGGGCCGGCGGCTCCGCTGGTCGCTCCTGCTGATCCTGCTCCTGATCCTGGGTCTGATGATCCGACTGGTCCTGACGGGCCCCGATGAGCAGCCCCCGACCAGGCCACCCTCGCCGGCGGCACCATCCCCGAAGGTCGAACGCCAGGCTTCAGACGACCCTTCCGCCGAGATGAACGCGCTCGTCGAAGTCCTGGAGGGCTTCATCGCCTACCTCCAGAGCCACCCCCACCTCTCCAGGGCGGAGCGGGTCGACAGTCTGGCCCGGTCCCTGAACAGGTCGGATGCGATCCTGGAAGCAGCAAGCCAGGCCACCCGGAGCTCTCTGGCCATCTTCAAGTTCCCCCTGCGTCGGATGGCCGAAGAGCTCTCGGAGTTGGATGCAGAGGCCATGCAGACGCTCTCGAAGCACTTCAACGAGCGTGGCTACCAGGGCGGAGGCGAATCCTGGACCTTCGACCCCCTGGAGGAGGTCCTGTATCGAACGGTCTTCCATGACCAGGACTATATCGAACCCGCCCTGGCCATGCAGATCATGGCTTGGGAGGTGAAGGGGGAAAAAGAGCCGATCTGGAGCGCCCTGGGGCCGGAGCGCGACGAGGACCGGACCAAGGCCGACACGATCCGGCAGTTCTTCACCGGGTACGCCTCCACGCGCTCCGGCCACGTGCAGATGACCCGCGCCTTGCACGTCCTGGATCCGGAAACGCTCAATGGCTGTGTGTGGGCCGAGCTGGGCTATGGAACAGGCAAGATCTTCGAGGCCGTGCGGGAAGCCGTGGGTCCCCAGGGGAGCATCGTGGGGGTCGAGCTGGGCTCGGGCTACGAGGCGCTCATCGAACGGCTCTCTCGACACCCCTCGCTCAACTGGGGACCCATCACCCTGGTCCGGGGGAGCGAAGACGACTGCGGGCTGCCCGCAGAGAGCGTGGACATCGTCCACGAAACCGGCATCCACGTGGGCATGGGGAGCCCGGAGACGCTGGAAACCAGGACCATCCCCTGGCTGCGATCGATCAAGAGGGCCATGCGTCCTGGAGCCATCATGGTCCTGGACGACTTCGGAGCCCCGTCCATCGACCGGGTGCGCCTGGTGATGGCCAGGGTTGGACTCGAGGAGGTCCGCGTCGAGTTCTTTCCCACGACCAGGACCAACCCCCCGCAGCCAGACTTCGTGGCGGCCTTTCGGAAGCCCGCCGCCAAGAGACCCGGTCCGCCGGACCTCAAGGCCCGCTGAGGGCCGGCCAGTCCCCGACGGGGGCCACCCCTCACGAGGTGCGACCGCTCCCCCGCCCTCCGCTTGCCCCCCCTTCGGGTGCCAGGGTCTGCTCGGACCGCAGCGAAGCAGGAGCCTGTTGCAGGGAACCAGAGGGAGGCGACCGACCATGACCATCCACTCGCCAGGCCGGCGGCTCCGCTGGTGGATCCTGCTGATCCTGCTCCTGATCCTGGGTCTGATGCTCCGACTGGTCCTGACGGGATCTGAAGGGGGCTCGCCGGCCGGGCCTCCCCCGAAGATCGAGCGCCCTCCCTCCCACTATCTCCTGTCTGAAGAGAAGAGAGCCCTGATCGAGGTCCTCGAAGGCTTCATCGCCGACCTCCAGACCCCCACCCACCTCTCCGGGGCGGAGCGGATCGCGACCCTGAACCGCTCCCTGAACAGGTCGGCCGCCATCCTGGAACCCGCCAGCCAGATCGCCCTGGGCTCCACGGCCGTGTTCAAGTTCCCCTTGCGCCGGATGGCCGAGGAACTCTCGGAGTTGGATCCGGAAGCCCTTCAGAAGGTCTCGAAGCACTTCACCGAGCGCGGCTACCGGAACGGAGGCGAATCCTGGACCTTCGACCCCCTGGAGGAGGTCCTCTACCAGTTGGCCTTCCACGACCTGGATTACATCCAACCCGTCCATGCCATGCAGATCATGGCCTGCGAGGTGAAGGGAGACCGCGAGCCGATCCGGACCCTCCTGGAGCGACAGAATGCCGGAGACTACACCAAAGCCGACACGGTCCGGCAGTTCTTCACAGGCAACACCTCCACGCGCTCCGGATGGCGACAGATGCGCCGCGCCCTGACCGTCCTGGACCCGACGGCCCTCAGAGGCTGCACCTGGGCCGAACTGGGCTACGGAACCGGCCAGATCTTCGAAGCCGTCCGAGAGGTCGTGGGCCCTTCAGGCGTCGTGATCGGAGTCGAGATCGGACCGGGCTACGAAGCGCTCGTCGACCGGATCTCGCGACGCCATGCGCTGGCCTGGGGCGAGATCAAGCTGGTCCGCGGGGAGTTGGACGACTGCAGGCTGCCCGCCGAGAGCGTGGACATCGTCCACGAGGCGGGGATCCACGTCGGCGTGGGAACCCCGGAGACCCTGGAGCGCGAGACCATCCCCTGGTTGAAGTCGGTCAAGAAGGCCTTACGGCCCGGAGGGATCATGGTCCTCGACGACTGCGGGTACCCTTCCCTGGAGGGGCTGCGCCGGGTCATGGCCAGGGCCGGATTCGAAGAGCTCAAGGTCGTGGACCTCTCCGTCGCGGGAACCCCGGCCACCCAGCCGGACTTCGTGGCCGCCTTCCGCAAGCCCGTCGGCGGGGCTCGCACGCTCCCCGGACCGTGAAGGCCGCCAGGAATCGGCCCCGACGGGATCGGGTCCAGGGGATTCCGGGACCGGCGCGAACCAGCCCCCCATCATGGAACGAACACTGCGTCAGGTCGCCGAAGGCGCCCTCTTCACGGACATGTACCAGCTCACCATGGCCCAGCTCTACTTCCGAGCCGGCCTGCACGAGCGCAAAGCCCAGTTCGACCACTTCTTCCGTCGCTATCCGGACTATGGCGAACACCAGGCCGGCTACTGCATCAGCGCCGGAATGGGCTGGCTGGTGGACTGGATGCTGGAGACCCGCTTCGGTGAACGCGAACTGGGGTACCTCAAGGCCGAGACCGGCCCAGACGGGCGCCGGGCGTTCGGGGACGACTTCCTGGACTTCCTGCGCCGGGAAGGGAACTTCGATGGGCTGACGCTGACGGGCGTCCCGGAGGGCCGGGTGGTCCACGCCGAGGTTCCCCTGACCGTGGTGGAAGGGCCGCTGGCGATGGCCCAGATCCTCGAGACCCCCCTGCTGAACACCCTGAACTACCAGACCCTGATCGCCACCAAGGCGGCGCGGATCCGCCACAGCGTCGGAGGCAACCTGCTCTTGGAGTTCGGCCTGCGCCGAGGCCACGGGAAGGGTGCCATCGAGGGAGCCCGGGCCGCCTTGATCGGGGGATGCGACTACACGTCGAACTCCGGGGTCTCGTACGCGATGGGCCTGTCGCCGAAGGGGACCCACTCCCACGCCATGGTCCAGGCCTGGATCGCGCTGGGGGGGACCGAGTTGGACGCCTTCCGGGCCTACGCCGAGGTCTACCCCGACAACTGCCTGCTGCTGGTGGACACGGTGGACACGCTGGAGAGCGGGGTCCCCAACGCCATCCGGATCTTCGAGGAGCTGAAGCGTCAGGGTCACCGCCCGATCGGCATCCGGCTGGATTCGGGAGACCTGGCCTATCTTGCCATCCAGGCGGCCCGGATGCTGGACGAGGCCAACTTCCCCGAGACGACCATCGTGCTGTCCAACGAGCTCGACGAGCTGACCATCTGGCAGATCCACGCCCAGATCCGCGAAGAGGCGGCGCGCTACTCGGTGGACCCCGAGGCCCTGATCCGGCGCCTGACCTACGGGGTTGGGACCCGCCTGATCACCTCGGAGGGCCAGCCTGCCCTGGGCGGGGTCTTCAAGCTGGTGGCCATCGAGAAGGCCGGCCAGTGGAGCCCGGCCATCAAACTCTCGGAGTCCATCTCGAAGATCCCCAACCCGGGACACAAGCTGGCCTGGCGCCTGTACGACAACCGGGGCCAGGCCACGGCCGACCTGGTGGGACTGTCGGATGAGCATCCCGAGCACATGGAGACCCTGGTGGCCCACCATCCCACCGAAAAGGGGGTCTTCCGCATCCTGGACTGCTCGGACCTCAGCCAGGTCGAGCCGCTGCTCAAACCCATCCTGGTCCAGGGACGCCGGATGGAACCCCAACCTGGCCTGGAGGAGATGCGCCAGGTGCGCCTCCGGGACCTGGAACGCCTGGACCCCGGCGTGCGCCGCCTGCGCAACCCCCACATCTACCACGTGTCGTTGACTTCAAAGCTGTTGAAGCTCAAGCAGGACCTGATCCGCAGCTTCCGGGGTTCGAGCCTGCCGAGCCCGGCCGAACAGCCGGTCGGCTGAAAAGACCGCGCAGAAAGCCCTCAGAAGCGCCTGGAGAACCCCGTGGTCACCCCCCAGTCCACCCCGCGGGGCGAGAAGCCGCGGGTGAGGACCAGCAGGTATTCCTGGCGGGGGGTGGGGCTGAAGGTGTAGCCCAGGTGGGCGGCCAGGCGGTGGATCCCGCCGGGGTCCTGGTCGGGGCCGTAGCCGGTGCAGCTCAGCGAGACGTGGTGGCGAGCGCTGGGTGAGTAGGCCACCTGGCCGGCGTAACTGCCCTGGAAGTAGCGATCGCGGCTGCCCGAGTCCACCATGCTCTGCAGGCCCGCGTTCCAGGTCACGCTCCAGCGCTCCGCGAACCGGTGCTCGTGCGAGAGGATCAGACCGGGTTCGATCTCGGGATCGCCGAAGCCGTTCGAGCCCGTGGGCAACTCGACCACTCCCAGGAGGGCCCAGGAGCTGGGGCCCTCGACGAAGTTCCACTTCAATCCCAGGCTGAGGTCCTTGAAGCCGGCCTGACTTCCCTGCCAGGTGAAGCCCCCCCAGCCGACGCGGAACTCGGTATCCGGCCCCGAGTCGATCCGATACAGGACGGGCAGGTTGGACTGCCCCACGGTGCCGGGCTCCCTCTTGCCCTCCCAGTTGAAGAGCACATCGATCTGCTGGTGATCCTCCTCCAGGTCGTGGGGACGGACCAGGATCCGTCTGTCCTCCTGGGGCCGGAGGACCTGCTCAGGCCCCTCCACCTGGGCCTCGATGGGGTCGGTGCGATCGGATGAAGTCTCGGCCAGGCCGGGGGCGGACAGGATCAGGGCGGCCAGGAAGGCCAGGGCGACGCGGAACTTCATGGAGGACCTCCGGAAGAATCGAGAGCCCCTCCGTCCTCTCGCCATTCTGGGCCTGAAGCCGCCACCTGCCGTGGCCTTCAGCGGCGGATTCAGGCTAGGGTACCGGTTCGCAACCTGCGCGCAGGTCCCCTCCGGAGGAGACCGTCCCCAGGGGAAGAGGATCCTGCGTACCGCCCCCACGCCCCCCCTTCAGAGAGCCCTTGCCGAAACCCCTGGGATGGAGGAATCTCGCGAGCGAAACCTAACCCTTCAGGATGAACAGACGTGCCTTCCTGGGTGTGGCCGGCGCCGCCCTCCTCTCGAGCTTCATGAACCTGCCGGCCTCGGGCCGGACCGAGGTGAACGCTTTGCTTTCCGAGTGGCCGGGCCCCCACGGAGGGGTCCCTCCCCTGGACAAGGTCCGGCCCGAGATGTTCGGCCCGGCCCTGAAGGCCGCCATGGCGGAGTACCGCAAGCAACTGACCGCCATCGCCGAGAACCCCTCGCCGCCAGGCTTCCAGAACACCCTGGAGGCCCTGGAGGACGCCGGACGCACCTGGAAACAGGTCCGCAGCGTCTTCGACGTCTTCACCAGCACGATGAACGGCCCCGAGATGCAGGCCCTGGAGCGGGAATGGTCGCCGAAGTTCGCCGCCTTCCGCGACGAGATGGTGCTCAACCCTCGACTCTTCAAGCGGATCCAGGCGGTGTACGAGGCCTCCAAGAGCCTCAACCCCCAGCAGAAGAGGCTGGCCTGGCGCTACCACAACGACTTCGTGCGCTCAGGCGCGGCCCTGGACCCTGCCCGCCAGCAGCAACTGGCCGCCTGCAACGAGGAACTGGCCGAACTCTACACCCGCTTCGGCCAGAACCTGCTGGCCGACGAGGAGGGCCGCACCATCGCACTGAGCGCCCCGGAGGACCTGGCGGGCCTTCCCGCCTCGATGGTGAACCCCGATGGGCCCACGGTGATCCGCAACACCCGCTCGTCGGCCGAACCCTTCCTGGCCTTCTCGGATCGCCGCGACCTGCGTGAGAAGGTCTGGCGCATGTGGGTGTCGCGCGGCGAGGAGACCAACCACCCGGTGGCCTCGAAGATCCTCGAGCTGCGCGCCCGCCGGGCCCGCCTGCTGGGCTTCCCGACCCACGCCCACTGGCGCCTGGAGAACACCATGGCCGGCACCCCGGAGCGGGCCATGGAACTGTTGGAGGCGGTCTGGAAGCCGGCCGTGGAACGGGTCCACCAGGAAGTTGCCGACATGGAGGCCCTGGCGGGCCACGCCATCGAGCCCTGGGACTATCGCTACTATGCCGAGAAGGTCCGCAAGGCCCGCTACGACCTGGATGCCGCGGAGATCGAGCCCTACCTGCAACTGGAGAAGATCCGCCAGGCCCAGTTCTGGATGGCCGGGCAGCTCTACGGGCTGGACTTCGTCGAGGCCCCGGGAATCCCGGTGCAGCATCCCGACGTCCGCGTCTGGCAGGTCCGCGACCGCCAAGGGGCCCACGTGGGCTACTTCTACTTCGACCCGTTTGCCCGGGAGGGCAAGCGCTCGGGTGCCTGGATGAGCGAGTACCGCACCCAGGAGGCCTTCCAGCGCGAGCTTCCCCCCATCGTCTCCAACAACGCCAACTACCTCAAGCCGGCCTCGAGCGAAGCCATCCTGATCTCCTGGGACGACGCCGAGACGCTCTTCCACGAGTTCGGGCACGCCCTGCACGGGCTGTGCTCGAAGGTGGAGTATCCGACCCTGGCTGGAACCTGGGTGGCCCAGGACTTCGTGGAGTTCCCTTCCCAGGTTCACGAGCACTGGGTGGCCACGCCCGAGATCCTCAACCGCTTTGCCCTGCACCACCAGACGGGAGAGCCCATGCCCGAAAGCCTGGTCCGCCGGATCCAGGAGGCCTCCACCTTCAACCAGGGCTTCGCCACGGTCGAGTATCTGGCTTCGGCCCTGGTGGACATGAAGATCCACCTGGCCACGAACCATCCGATCGACACCCGCGACTTCGAGGTCCAGACCCTGCGCGAGCTGGGCATGCCCTCCCAGATCGTCATGCGCCACCGCCTTCCCCACTTCGGCCACCTCTTCCACAGCGACGACTACTCGGCCGGCTACTACAGCTACCTGTGGTCGGAGGTGCTGGACCAGGACGCCTGGCAGGCCTTCAAGGAAGCGGGAGGTCCCTGGGATCAGAAGCTGGCCAGCAGGCTGTACCAGCAGGTCCTGAGCGTCGGAGACACGGTGGACCCGGCCCAGGCCTACCGCAACTTCCGTGGGCGCGACCCGCAGATCGCCCCGCTCCTGCGGGCCCGGGGGTTCCCGGTGAGTTGATCGGGAGTTCCGGTTCGACGAGCGTGTCCGGTGTGGAGATGACCGAACGGTAGGGACCGGCCCTTCACCTCTCGAAGGGAACCGGGTCGAAAGTCCGGGCGGCACGGGGGACACAGGCATGACGGAACAGGCCGGCGGATGTGGCAGGGGCCCCGACCCGCCGTACGCACCCCTGGAGTCCGCCCACGCGCGCCAGTGGCTGCGCCGGGGGCCTCTGGTGGTCGCTGCGACCTATGCCTTGATTTCCTGGTCCTACATCGCCGGTTCCGACCATCTCCTGGGCCGGCTCTTCCCCAACCCCGAGGTCCTGGTCCGAATCAGCCTCTACAAGGGCTTCGCCTTCGTGGGCCTCACTGCTGGACTGCTGTACCTGGTCCTGTGGCGGGGTGCCGCCATCATCAATCAGGCCTTCACCAAGGTGCGCCAGCAACAGATTGAAATTGAGCAAGCCCGGGACCTGCTTCGCCAGGCCAACGAGAACCTGGAAGCCACGGTGACTGAACGCACCCGCGACCTGGCAGAAGCGCTGGAGCAGGCTCGACGCGCCGACCAGCTCAAGTCCGCCTTCCTGGCCACCATGTCCCACGAACTGCGGACGCCCCTCAACTCGATCCTGGGCTTTTCGGGAATCCTGGTGCAAGGACTGGCAGGTCCCCTCAACCCCGAGCAGGAGCGTCAACTGGGCATGGTCAGCAACAGCGCTCGGCACCTTCTGGAGTTGATCACCGATGTGCTGGACCTCTCCAAGATCGAAGCCGGCCAGTTGACCCTGGCCTCGGAGGCCTTCAACCTGGGGGATTCCCTGCAAAAAACCCTGGAGACGATCCGTCCCCAGGCCCTGGCCAAGAACCTGATCCTGGAGGCCGATTTCGGGCCCGGGCCAGGCCGCATCGTGAGCGATCGCCGGCGCGTGGAGCAGATCCTGCTGAACCTCCTGAGCAACGCCGTGAAGTTCACCGAGCAGGGAATGGTCCGGTTGGGGGTCCGACGAGTCGAGGATCGCGTCTATTTCGAGGTTCGCGACAGCGGGCCGGGCATCAAGGTTGAGGACCTGGAGAGCCTCTTCAAACCCTTCTTCCAGGTCGACTCGGGGCTCAACAAACAACACGAAGGCACGGGCCTGGGACTGTCGATCTGCAGGCGGCTGGTCGACCTGCTGGGGGGAGAGATCCAGGCGGAAAGCACCTGGGGGCAGGGAAGCGCCTTCCGCTTCTGGCTGCCCACCGGGAGCGGGGAGGACGCATGAAACCGAGGGTCCTGTACATCGAGGACAACGAGCAGAACTTCTACCTGGTCCACTACATCCTCTCGGCCCGAGGCTTCGAGGTCCAGCGAGCCCGAGATGGCCGGGAGGGCCTGAAGGCCACCTCGGAGGGGCTCTTCGACCTGATCCTGCTGGACATCCAGTTGCCCGTCCTGGACGGCTACGCCGTGGCCCGGGCCCTGCGCGAGAAGGAGGACCTGCGCTCCGTCCCAATCGTGGCCCTGACCTCCTACGCCATGCCTGGTGACCGCGAGAAGGCCCTGGAATCGGGTTGCACCGGATACCTCGAGAAGCCGATCGACCCGGCCACCTTCGCCCAGAGCATCGAGGGATTCGTCCGCAGGCCTCCGGAGGTCACGGACCATTGAAGAGAGTCCTCGTCGCCGACGACAATGTCGAGAACCTCTACCTGCTGGAAGCCCTCCTTCAAGGGAACGGGTTCGAGGTGCAGCACGCTGCCAACGGCGTGGATGCTTTGGAGCTGGCCCGCCAGGCCCCCCCGGACCTGCTGCTCACCGACCTGCTGATGCCGAAGATGGATGGTTTCGAGCTGTGCAGGCAGTTTCAGCGGGACCCGGCCCTGGCCACGACGCCGATCCTGGTCTACACCGCCACCTACCTCGAACCTGAGGACGAGCGCCTGGCCCTGAGCCTGGGGGCCACCCGCTTCATGATCAAGCCCCAGGAGCCCGACAGACTCCTGGCGACGGTCCACGAGCTGACCCGCGGAGAGCACAAAGGCCTCGCCGCACAGAAGGAACGTCAGGAGGAACTGCTGCGCCGCCACAACGCCGTCCTGATGCGCAAGCTGGAGCAGAAGATCAGCCGGCTGACCGCCGAGGTCTCTCGACGTGATCGACTGCAGGCGGAGCTGCGCCAGAACGCCAGGCTGCGTCGGGTTGCAGCGCGGCTGGGGAACCTGGGCGGGTGGCGGGTAGATCTGGCCACCGGGGAGATCACCTGGTCGGAAGAGCTCTACGAAATCATCGGGAAGGACCCGGGATTCCGGCCCAGCTCCGCATTGCTGGCCCACCTGGTCGTTCCCGAGCACGCCGAGATGGATCGGGCGAACTTCGAGGCCTGCGCCCGGGAGGGGAGGCCCTATGACGCCGAGCTGGAAATCCTCCTGGCTGGAGGGGGACGCAAGTGGTGCCGGGTCATCGGCCAGGCCGTCCGGGACGACTCTGGTGCCATCGTGGCCGTCGAGGGAGCCCTGCAGGACATCAGCGAGTTCAAGGCGGCCGAACAGCAGCTCCAGCAGGCCCAGAAACTGGAGTCCCTGGGACTCCTGGCCGGAGGCATGGCCCACGACTTCAACAACCTGCTGGCGGTCATCCTCTCGTATGCGGACTTTGCGTTCCAGACCCTGGATGCGGAGCACCCTGCCCGCCCGGACATCGAGGAGATCCAGGCCGCGGGCAAGCGGGCAGGCCACCTCACCCGGCAGCTCCTGGCCTTCAGCCGCAGACAGCCCCTGGTCCCCGAGCCGCTGGATCTGGACCGGGTGGTGGCTGACATGCACGGGATGCTGAACCGCCTGCTGGGCGAGTCGATCGAGCTGGTCGTGCAGCTCGCTCCAGTCCCGATCTGGATCCTGGCAGACCCGGGCCAGATCCAGCAGGTCCTCATGAACCTGGCCCTCAACGCCCGCGACGCCATGCCCGAAGGTGGCCGCTTGGTGATCCAGACCGAAGTCCTCGACGATCCCGTGCGGCGCGCGGCCTTGTTTCCGGGCCTGCCGGACACCAGTTATGCCCTCTTGAGCGTCGGAGACTCGGGTCACGGGATTTCCACCGCGATCCTCGGTCACATCTTCGACCCCTTCTTCACCACCCGGGAACCGGGTCAGGGCACGGGGCTGGGCTTGCCCACGGTCTATGGCATCGTGCGCCAGAGTGGTGGCGAAATCCAGGTGGAGAGTTCACCTGCAAGAGGCAGCACCTTCCGGGTCTGTTTCCCTCGAATCGAACCCCTGCCCGAAGCGAATATGCAGGAGGCCAGCCCCCCCAACGAGCACCATTCAGGCTCGATCCTGATCGTCGAGGACGACCCGGCCGTCCGCCGGGTCGCCGAGCGGATCCTGCGCAGCGCGGGCTTCCGGGTGCAAACCGCCGCCCACGGTCAGGAGGCCCTGGAGTCCTGTCAGCAGGACCCCAACGGCATCGACTTGCTCGTGACTGACGTGGTCATGCCGCGCATGAGCGGCCTGGAGCTGGCCGAGAAGATGGAGAGGATCTGGCCTGGGCTGTGCACCGTGTTCATCTCGGGCTACACCGACTCGATGTTGTCTGCCGAGGAGACCTGGCAGGCCAACCGGGCCTTCATCGCCAAGCCCTTCGCGGCCGACAGTCTGACCCGGAAGGTCTGGGAGCTTCTGGACGCCCGCCCGCAACCGGGAAAGGCGCCCCCCGGCTGAGTTCGGCATCGCCCCAGGCGGCCTCAGCTCAGGGCCACGTCCAGGACCATCATCAGCACAAATCCCAGCGCCACCCCGATCACCCCGATATCCGAGTGCCCCCCGGCCTGAAGCTCAGGGATCAACTCCTCGACCACCACGTAGATCATCGCCCCGGCGGCGAAGGCCAGCAGGTAGGGGATCGCCGGTCCGATCAGGCCGGCCAGCAGGATGGTCACCCCTGCGGCGACGGGCTCCACCGCCCCAGAGAGGGTCCCCCACATGAAGGCCTTCCGCCGCGAGATCCCCTCCATCTTCAGGGGGACCGAGACGATGGCCCCCTCCGGGATGTTCTGGAGGGCGATGCCCGCCGACAGGGCCATGGCGGCCGGCAGGCCGATCCCGTCCAGGCCGGCCATGACCCCTGCAAAGACCACCCCCACGGCCATGCCCTCCGGGATGTTGTGGATCGTCACCGCCAACAGCAGCATCGTGTTGCGCCGGGCCTGGACGGGCAGGCCCTCGGGCTTCTCCGCGTCCAGGTGCTGGTGGGGGACGAAGCTGTCCAGGAACAACAAGAAGCCCATCCCCAGCAGGAAGCCAAAGGCTGCCGGCCCCCAGGCCAGGGTTCCCTGCTGGCGGGCCATCTCGATCGAGGGGATCAGAAGCGACCAGACCGAGGCCGCCATCATGATCCCTGAAGCGAAGCCCAGGAGGATCTTCTGGACCCTCGGGTGGATCTGGCCTTTCATCAGGAGCACCACGGCGGCTCCCAGTGTGGTCCCCAGGAAGGGGAGCAGGAGTCCCCAAGCGATGTTCGCAGACAAGCTGAACGCTCCCAGCCCCGTTGGGGGGACAAAGTTTCCCTATTCTACAGAAGGCGGAGCCAAACTGGCAACGCCGCCTTGGGCTTCAGCCATTCGAGTCGTGGGGCGCCATCCCGCGGAAAGCACTTCGCATCCGTGGCTAAAGACGGCAGTCGGGGTATGAAGAACCTATGACAGAGAAGACGACGACCCTCCGGATCGAGGGGATGACTTGCGCCAGTTGCGTCCGGCGCGTAGAGAAGGCCCTGGAGAAGGTGCCGGGAGTCCACCAGGCCCAGGTGAACCTGGCCACGCACAAGGCCACGGTCCGACATTCTCCGGAAGAAGCGACCCTGGAAGCGCTCGTGGCTGCGGCCGACCGGGCGGGCTACCCGGCCCGGCCTGAGGACCCCTCGCCTCCCCTGCCGGGCACACGGACGGCGGGCGGTCGACAGGAGGCGGAGGCCGCCAGACCCGACTCGAGGTTCCTCTGGCAGTACAGCCTGGCCATCGCGACGGCCATGATGGCCCTGATGTACCTGCCCGCAGACCCGGACCTCGTCAACCCCCTGCTGCTGATCGCGGCTTCCGTCGTGCAGTTCCACGCGGGGGCCTCGTTCTACCACCAGGCCTGGGCGGCGGCCCGCCAGGGGGCGGCCAACATGCACACCCTGGTCGCCGTGGGCACCAGCGTGGCCTACGGCTACTCGGCCTTCGTCGTGCTCTGGCCTGGTCTGGCTCGGACCTGGGACCTGCCCGCCCACGTCTACTTCGAGTCCTCGGTGTGGATCATCGCCCTGGTCCTCCTGGGCCGCTGGCTGGAGGAGCGCGCCCGCAACCAGGCGGGAGAGGCCATCCGGGCCTTGATGGACCTGGCCCCCCGAACGGCCCGGCGATTGCAGGACGGATCCGAGGTGGACGTTCCCCTGGACCAGGTGCAACCCGGTGACCTCCTTCTCGTCCGGCCCGGCGAGAAGGTTCCCGTGGACGGGGTCCTGCTGGAGGGAGCCTCGGCCGTGGACGAGAGCATGCTGACGGGCGAGAGCCTGCCGGTCGAAAAGGCTGCAGGTGACCGCGTCGTGGGGGCCACCCTCAACCGCTCGGGCAGCTTCGTGATGGAGGCCCGGGGCGTCGGAAGCGAGACCGTCCTGGCCCGGATCGTTCAGATGGTCGAGGAGGCCCAGGGTTCCAAAGCCCCGATCCAGAGGTTGGCAGACCGCATCTCGGCCTGGTTCGTGCCGGCGGTGATGATCCTGGCAGCCTTGACCTTCGCGGGGTGGATGCTGTCCGGGGCCGAACCCCGAGTCCCGCTGGCACTGCAGGCGGCCATCTCGGTGCTGATCATCGCCTGCCCATGCGCCCTGGGTCTGGCCGCCCCGGCGGCAATCATGGTGGGGACCGGAAGAGGCGCCAGCCTGGGAATCCTGATTCGGGGTGGAGAGGCCTTGGAGGCCGCCTTGAGGATCGACCGGGTCGTGCTGGACAAGACGGGCACCCTGACGGTGGGGCGCCCCGAGGTCCACCTGATCCACGCAGCACCGGGCTGGGAGGACGAGGAGGTCCTGCGCCTGGCCGCCGCCGTGGAAAGGCACTCCGAGCACCCGCTGGCCGAGGCGGTGGTCCGGCGTGCCCAGGAGGAAGGCCTGGAACTGCCCCGAGCCGAGGGTTTCGAGGCCCTGCCGGGCCGGGGGGTGCGAGCCAGGGTCGACGGGAGGCAGGTCCTTGTTGGAAACCAGGCCGTGGTGGGAGACGGGCCGGACCCCGAACGCGACGACCTGACCGCGCTGTACCTCTCGGTGGACGGCCGGTACGCCGGCTGGATGGGTCTGGCGGACCGACTCAAGCCCGAGGCCGCCGAGACCGTCCGCGACCTCCAGGAGATGGACCTGGAGGTCTGGATGGTCACCGGCGACCGTCCCCAGGTCGCCCGGGCCGTGGCCGCCGAAGCCGGGATCGACCACGTCCTGGCAGGGGTCCTGCCGGAAGAGAAGGCCCTCAAGGTGGCCCAGTTGCAGCAGGGTGGCCACGCGGTGGCGATGGTCGGAGACGGGGTGAACGACGCCCCCGCCCTGGCCCGAGCCGACCTGGGAGTGGCCATCGGAAGCGGCACGGACGTCGCCATGGCCGCCTCGGACATCACCCTGATGACCACAGACCTGCGCCGCCTGGTGACGGCCTTGGCCCTGTCCCGAGCCACCGTGCGCACCATTCGTCAAGGCTTGTTCTGGGCCTTCGCCTACAACGCGCTGCTGATCCCCGTGGCGGCTGGAGTCTTGTATCCCTGGCTGGGGACCGTGCTCAGCCCGGTCCTGGCCGCCGGTGCCATGGCGGCCAGCAGCGTCAGCGTGGTGACCAACGCGCTGCGACTGCGCCGCTTTGAGCCTCCGGCCCGGGCCCGGGAAATCGTCCACCCGCGCCTGAAGACCCGGCTGGCCGAGTGGGCCTGGCTGGGTGGCATCGCCACGGTGGCCCTGCTAGTGGCCGCCCTGGCCCTGGCATGGATGCCTCCGGGCCATTCTGGGAATCATGGATCCATGACCCGACCCGGAGGAAGCGATGGCGCGCACCCGACTCAGCATCCCTGACATGAGCTGCGGGCACTGCGAGGTCCGCATCCGCAAGGCCCTGCTGGCCCTGCCGGGCTTCCGCGACCTCTTCGTGGACCTGGAAGCGCGAAGGGTTGAGCTGGACTATGACGACTCCCTCCTGAGTGCGGATCGGATCCGCCAGGCCCTGGCCGAGGAGGACTATCCCGTGGCGGAGATGGTCCCTCTGTGATGTGAAGGATCTCTCCTGGAGGCCAGAGGGGGAGTCTTTCTGCATTGACTGAAGGAGACTGCCTGTTTCCGGCGCATCTTCTGGCGCAAGAGCGGAGCCTCTGGAAGCCCCGCTTGAGATCTGGGAAACAGGGGGTCCGGCGTGACGCAGTCGTCCAAAGGTCAGGAGTGGGGAACCAAACTCGGGGTCATCCTGGCGGTTTCGGGATCGGCCGTCGGACTGGGGAACTTCCTGCGTTTCCCGGGGCAGGCCGCCGACAACGGGGGCGGCGCGTTCATGATCCCCTACTTCTGCGCCCTGATCCTGCTGGGGATCCCCATCGGGTGGGCAGAATGGACCATGGGCCGCTATGGGGGGAAGAAGGGGCTGCACTCGGCCCCCGCGATCCTGGGTGCCGTCGGCTCCAGCCGCCTTCTGCGCTACCTGGGGGTGATCGGTGTCCTGATCCCCCTGGCCATCAGCTTCTACTACACCTATATCGAAGCCTGGTGCTTGTCCTACGCCTTCCACTTCGCCACCGGAGGCATCGGGGTTGAGGCTGGCGCGTCCATCTCTCAGCAGACCGCCGCCGCGAAGTCCTTCTTCACCAGCGCCACGGGTGCCGCCAACAACGGGGTTCTGAGCGAAGGCTCGGTCAAGACCTTTCTCTTCTGGCTGACGGCCTTCTGCATCAACATCTGGCTGGTGTACCGCGGCATCTCGGCCGGCATCGAGAAGTTCTGCTCGATCGCCATGCCGACCATGGCCATCTGCGCGCTGGTCGTCCTGATCCGGGTCCTGACCCTGGGCACTCCGGACCCCAACCACCCGGACCAGAACGTGATCAACGGCCTGGGCTACATGTGGAACCCCGACTGGGACTACCTGACCCGGGCCAAGACCTGGATGGCGGCAGCCGGCCAGATCTTCTTCAGCCTCTCGGTCGGCTTTGGCGTGATCATCAACTACGCGTCCTACATGAAGCGCAAGAGCGACGTGGTCCTCTCGGGCCTGACGGCCACCTCGACCAACGAGCTCTTCGAGGTCAGCTTCGGCGGCCTGATCACCCTGACGGCCTCGTTCGTGTTCCTGGGCCTGCACGGCACGATCGCGGCCGTCCAGGGGGGAACCTTTGGCCTGGGCTTCACCACCCTCCCAGTGGTCTTCGCCCACATGGGAGTGCTGGGGACCTTCATCGGAGCGGTGTGGTTCTTCATGCTCTTCCTGGCGGCCATCACCAGCTCGATCTCGATGTATCAGCCCGCCCTGGCCTTCTTCGAGGAGGCCCTGGGCTGGAGCCGGCGCCGCTGCACCGCGCTTCTGGTCGGCATCTGCCTGGTTGGCTCTTCGATGGGACACTGTTCCGCCAAGATCACCTT
>DIWH01000068.1 GCA_002423485.1 Candidatus Xenobium occultum
CACCAAGCCCGCGCCTGCGGCCTCCCCGGCCCCGGCGCCCAAGCCCGCGCCTGCGGTCTCCCCGGCCCCGGCGCCCAAGCCCGCGCCTGCGGTCTCCCCGGCCCCGGCGCCCAAGCCCGCGCCTGCGGTCTCCCCGGCCCCGGCCGCCAAGCCCGCGGCGTCTTCCGGGTCGCAGGAATTGCCGGACCGCTCCTACAGCATGGTCTTCACCGGTCAGGATCTGGCAGAGATCCTGCGGAACCTCGCAGAGGACCTCGGGCTGCGCGCTGTCCTGGACCCGGCCGTGAAGGGCCCCGTGGCCACGACCATCGCCAACCTGGATGCCTCCAGCGCGCTGGAAGCCATCCTGCGGACCCAGTCCACTCCCTTTGCCTTTGAGGTGAAGGACGGGCAGTTGCGGGTCTTCCCCGCTGGGCCGCCCACCTCGGCTCCCGTGCCCGTCGTGAACCCTGCACCGTCGCCGATGCCGGACGGCACGGCTCGAGCTCGGGCGGTCTTTCCTGTCCACGGCCGTCAGGCCGGGGCCGTGGCCGAAGGCTTGAAGGCCTTGTACCCCCAGGTCGTCTTCCAGGTCGACGAACGCCTCAACGTGATCCTTGTGGAAGGGGCCCCGAACCAGGTCGAGCAGATTCGCAAGGTGCTCACCGTCTTTGCCCAACCTTGATTTGATCCGCCCGCGCGCTCGCGCGAGGGGCACCGACCCTGGCGGCGGCAGGGGCTGGGAGGACCGCGCAAGCCAAGACCGAAAGTCGATCCGTCGGGGTCTCAGGGTGCACCACCCCGGCTGGCATCGCGAACGGGGAGACGCCATGAGAACCGACCTGAGGCCCTTCGAGGAACTCCAGGAACTGGTCCGGACCCATCCGGAGGATCCCGAGGCCCACTATGCCCTGGCCGTCGCCTTGTTTGAGCAGGGAGACGACAGCGCTGCCTGCCGCGAGTGGAAGAGGGTCCTGGCCCTTCAGTCCGATCACGCCCAGGCCTTGTCCTTTCTGGGAATCGTCTACCTCAAGCAGGGCAAGCTCGGTCTGGCCCAGGAAAAATTCGAGGAGGCCGTGCGACTCCACCCCCAGGACCACAATGCCTGGAACAACCTGGGTCTGGTCCTGGCCCGCCAGAAGGAGTTCGATCGCGCCCTCACATGCTGGGGCGAGGCACTCAAGGTCCAGCCGGATTATGGGCAGGCCTGGTACAACATGGGGCTCGTCCTGGCCAGCCTGGATCGCCTCGCGGAGGCCATCCAGGCCTACTCCAAGGCGATCACGCTGAACCCCGAGGACGTCTATCCCCACAACAACCTGGGTCTGGTTTACTCCCGCATGGGGAACCTCGAGGCTGCCGAGCGCGAATTCCTGCGCGCCCTGGAGATCGATCCCGGCGACGTCTACGCCCATAACAACCTGGGCAGGATGTATGAGCGCACCGGGCGGATTCCAGAGGCTCATCAGGAGTTCGAACGAGCCCTGGAGATCGACCCCGATGACGCTTATGCCCGGAACAACCTGGGTCGCATCCTGGGCAAGCAGAAGCGTTTCGTCGAGGCCATCGAGCAGTTTCACCGGGTCCTGAAGACCAATCCTCACGACTCCGTTGCCTACCACAATCTGGGCCGCATCCATGCCCAGCTCCTGGAGTGGGAGCAGGCAGTGACCTGTTATCGGCAGGCCCTGGAGCTCAATCCCCGAGACACCTACGCCCGGAACAACCTGGGCCGGGCCCTGCTTTCCCTCCAGCGTGTGGAAGAGGCGGAGGCGGAGTTCCGCCACTCTCTGTCGCTGGCTGGTCAGGACGCCTTCGCCCTGAACAACCTGGGACTCTGCCTTCTTCGTCAGAATCGCCCCGAGGAGGCCCTCACCCCCCTTCTGCGAGTCCTGGATCTTTCGTCGGACCGCCTCGATGATCAGGTGGTCCTGGCCCACAACAACCTCGGCTTTGCGCTGCTGTCGCTGGGGCGCTACCAGGAGGCTCTCGCCCATTTTCAGGGAGTCCTGGAGATCAAGCCCGAAGACTCTTATGCATTGAACCACATGGGGATGTGCCACGCGCGGCTGGACCGGCTCGAGCAGGCCATCGAGTGCTACAGGCGAGCCCTGGCGCTCGATGATCGCGACACCGATGCCCACAACAACCTGGGCCTGGCCTGGCTGGGCCTGAATGACGCCGACGCAGCCCTGGCTGCCTTCCACTCAGCCCTGGAAGTTGCGCCCCAGGATCCCTACACCCACAACAACCTGGGTCTGGCCTACGCCTGCCTGGGCAATCTGTCCGAGGCCATCGACTCTTTCCGCCAGGCCTTGCGCTACGATTCCAAGGACATCTACGCCTACAACAACCTGGGGATCGCCCTGGCGCGCCAGAAGAGGCTGGATGAGGCCATGGAGTGCTGGAACAGCGCCCTGCACATTGAACCGCACTATGCTGAGGCTCGTTTCAACCTGGGATTGGGCTGGTTCGAGAAGAGGAATCACGTCGAGGCCGTTCGGGAGTTCCAATACGCCCTGGAATCGGATCCCAACCTCCTGCCCGCCCGAAAACACCTGGCTTTGGCCCTCGCGCACCTGGGCGATGAGAAGGACGCGCGCATCCAGGTGCAGTTGGCCTGCGACCTGGCCGTGCTCCGAGGGAACCTGGAGGAGGCCCGACGTCTGCGGGAGGAGGTTGAAGCCCTCCTGAAGCCGGGCTCGTCCCCTCGCCCCCCCGCCGCGCCGCCGGAGACACCAAAGGCACCAATGTCACCAAGGACCGACCCTCCGGCCAGGCCTGAATCCAAGCCCCCCTCCAAGACACGCGGCAAGCGCGGGCGCCGCCGCTGAGACCTCAGCGGCTCATCCCCTCAAGACGCTGCCGGCCAGGAACCGACACGCCATCGCTCAGCGTCGGCTCTGCCGAGTGCCTGCGCTCGCGCAGGGCTTGAACCTCCTCCTCCAGGCGGGCCTTCTCGCGCCGGAGGCGGTCCACCAGGTTCCGAGCCTGGGCCAGCTCCTGCGAACGTTGCCGAAGCGCCTCCCTGGAGGATTCGAGCTCGTCCTCCTCCAGAGTGGCTGTCCTCCGGGACTCCATGGATTGGGAGAGGTGTGTCAGGACGTCCCGTAGTTCCTCCCAGCGTCCCCTCCAGTAGGCCACCTGCTCGCGAAGACGAGAATCTGGACCGGGGCCGCTGGGATTGAGCCCTGGACCAGGAACCTTACGTTGATCAGGTTGATCTGATGCGGAAGGTTGATCGCGGTGATCAGGTTTCTGATCACTCCACTGTCGAGTCGAATCGGGTGTCTGATCAGCCAGGGGGTGATCAGGGGGGCGGCCCGTCCGGGTCGGGTCTGAAAAGAAACGCCCGAGCTCCTCTTCGGAGACCTCCCATTGCCTGCCGAATGGCCCTTTTCCCAACATGGCCTGGATTTTTCCCGAGTGCACGTAGCGCCGGATGGTGGGCAACGAGAGGCCCGTTCGTCGAGCCACCTCGCGCAAGGGAAGACCCGCTGAACGCTTCACGTGATCATGCTCCCTAGCCAGACTTTAATTGATCATACCCTATCTCAAGTTGAGAGGATGATCAAGCTGGCAGTCGGGCTTGAAATGAAGTGAGGCCCGCATGCCTCCCAGCCTGCGGACCTCACCATCCGGTCTCTCGTCCCTCCCCCCCGGGACTGGGGGAGCGCCCCTCAGTCCGGGACGACGTTGACCAGTTTGCCAGGAACGTAGATGACCCGTTTCGGAGCTCTCCCCTCCAAGGCCGAGGTGACCTTCTCCAGGGCCATCACCTGGCGCTCCACCTCGGCCCGGCTGGCTCCGGCAGCCACGCGGATCCGGTCGCGAACCTTGCCACGGACCTGGACGATCAGGTCGATCTGGTCCTCGACCAGGTACTGCGGGTCCCACTTCGGCCAGGTCACCTGCCCCTCGAAGACCGAGGTCTGCTGGCCCAGATGGGCCCAGAGCTCTTCCACCGCGTGCGGAGCCACAGGCGCCATGGCCACCAGGTAGGTCCGGATGGTCTCCAGCGCGATCGGGGCTTCTTCCTTCTGGCGCCAGGTCCCCAGGGCGTTCAGCCACTCCATCAGGGCCGCCACCACCGTGTTGAGGTGCAGTCGTTCCATGTCTTCGGTGATCTTCTTCAGATAGCGATGGGTCAGCCGGAGAACCTCTTCGCTTTTCTCGGGACCTTCGGCAAAGGGTCCAGAGATCACGAAATTCCAGACCCTTCGAATCCAGCGGTAGACGCCTTCAACCCCAGAGTCATTCCACTCGGCGTCCAGCTCGGGAGGACCGATGAAGAGCAGGTAGGCCCTCAGGGCGTCGGTTCCGTAGCGCTCGACCAGGTCGTCGGGATTGACCGAGTTGCCCTTGGACTTGCTCATCTTCTCCAGGCGACCCGTGGTGCCCACCCGGGTGATCATGCCCTGGTTGAAAAGGCGTTTGAAGGGCTCGTTGAAGTCAATCTGGCCGAGGTCGAACAAGACCTTGGTGTAGAACCGCGAGTAGAGCAGATGAAGGACGGCGTGCTCGATTCCGCCGACGTACATGTCGACGGGCAGCCACTCGTTCACGTCCTCGCGCCGCCAGGGCACGTCGGTCGCGTCCGGAGAGGCGTAACGCAGGAAATACCACGACGAGCAGATCCACTGGGAGAGCGTGTCGGTGTCCCGGCGGCCAGGCCCTCCGCACTTGGGGCACTTCGTGTGGACGAATTCGTCGAGGTTCGCCAGCGGCGAGGCGCCGGTTCCCGACGGTTCATAGCTCTCGACGTGGGGCAGAAGGACGGGCAACTGGTCCTCGGGCACCGGCACGGTCCCGCAGGAGTCGCAGTAGACGATGGGGATGGGTGCCCCCCAATAACGCTGCCGTGAAACCAGCCAGTCTCGCAGGCGGTAGTTGATCCGGGCCCGGCCCAGGCCCTGGGCTTCGAGCTGCTCCACCACCTTCTTCTTGCCTTCCTCGGAGGGGAGCCCCGAGAAGTCCATGGAGTTGACCATGATGCCGGGCTCGGTCGCGGCTTCGCTGAGAGGCAGCTCCGGGTACCTCTCCTGATAGGCCAGATCGAGGACCCGGGGGGCCGACGAGTCGGGAAGCTTCCCGACCGAGAGCTCCCGAGCCATCTCCGGGGAGAGGATGACCTGGCGGATGGGGAGGTTGAAGGTCCTGGCGAACTCCCAGTCCCGGGTGTCGTGGGCTGGAACAGCCATGATGGCGCCGGTTCCGTAGCCCATCAGGACGTAGTCGGCAATCCAGATGGGGATGCGCTCTCCGTTGACCGGGTTGAGGGCATACCCGCCCGTGAAGACCCCGGTCTTCTCCTTCTGCTCCTGGCGCTCCACCTCGCTGCGGGTGCGCGTCCTGGTCACGTACTCCTCGACCGCGGCCTTCTGTTCGGCCGAGGTCAGGGCGTCCACCAGGGGATGTTCAGGAGCCAGCACCATGTAGGTGGCTCCGAAGAGCGTGTCCGGGCGGGTGGTGAAGATCCACAACTTGTCCGCGTGCCCCTCCACGCTGAAGCAGACCTCTGCCCCTTCGCTCCGGCCGATCCAGTCGGCCTGCATCTTCTTGACCTTCTCGGGCCAGTCCAGGCCCTCGAGGTCGTCGATCAGGCGCTGGGAGTATTTTGTGATGGCATAGAACCATTGGGGCAGGTCCTTCTTGGTCACCACGCTGTCGCAGCGCTCACACAGACCGTCCTTGACCTCCTCGTCGGCCAGACCCGTGCGGCAGGAAGGGCACCAGTTGATGGGGGCACCCTTCTTGTAGGCCAGGCCCATCTCGTACAGTTTCAGGAAAGTCCACTGCGTCCACTTGTAGTAGTCCGGCGCCGAAGAGTTCACCTCCCGGCTCCAGTCATACATGGCGCCCATTTCGTCCAACTGACGCTTCATGTTCGCCATGGCGGCCCGGGTATGGGGCTCGGGGTGGATCTTCTTCTTGATCGCGGCGTTCTCGGCGGGAAGACCGAAGGCATCCCATCCCATGGGGTGCAGGACCCGGTATCCCTGCAAGGTCATGTACCGGCTCCAGACGTCTGAGAGCACATAGCCCCGCCAATGCCCGACGTGCAGCCCCTCCCCGGAGGGATAGGGGAACATGTCCAGGCAGAAGTACTTGGGCCTTCCCGGCTCGCGGGTCGCGCGGTGCAGGCCCTTCTCCTCCCACGTGGCGCGCCAGCGTGCTTCGATTCGTTTGGGGTCGTACAACATGAGGATCGCCGCCTTGGTCTTGGATTCAGAAGGCCAGCAGTTCCTCGCCAGCCCCGGAAAACCTACCTTCAGGGTATCCAGGTGAGGGCCTTCGGCCCTTTGCCGACGGCCAGGCGCCCCAACTGGCGCCCTTCCTTCAGGTCCAGGACCGAGACGTCTCCCGTGTCGTAGTTTGCGACGAAGCAGGCACGTCCATCTGGTGTAAAGGTCAAGGCTCGGGGTCCCACTCCGACCCCGATTCGGAACCGACCGCCGGGTCGATCCGGATCGAAGACCGAGACGTCGTGGTTGATCGAGTTGATCACCACTGCTCGCCCATCCGGCCCCACCCGGACCTCGGAAGGCTCCTGACCGACGGGAACCCGGTCCAGCGGATTGAAACGTTGGATGTCGTAGATCCCGACTTCCTGGGTTTCAGGCAGGGCCACCAGCAACCGGGTCCCATCGGACGTCACGTCCAGTCCTCCGATTCGGTCGGCCAGTCGGTGTTGACCCAGCAGTTGCCAGGAAGCCGGGTCCACCACGGAAACCGTCCCGGAATCGCCGTGCGAGATGAACAGGCGTCCTCCGTCCCGGCTCATGGCCAGGTCCCGGGTCCCGGGGAGGTGCAGGGGCATCAGACGGACCGTCCTGAAGGAAGGCACGTGAAGCTCCAGCAGGGCCTGGGCCCTCTGGCTGAGGAGGTAGAGCCGCGCACCGTCCTTCGAGAAGGTCAGGGCGCGGGGCTCGACCAGATGGTCGCTTCGCACGGGGGCCTGCAACCGGACGGTCAAGAGATCCACCAGGGCCAGCGCGGCCCCGCCGGCTTCGGCCACCAGAAGCATCCGGCCATCCGGAGACACGGCCAGGTCCCCGGGATTCCGGCAGACGCTCAGCCGGTTCGTGACCCGGATGCTGCGGGCATCGATCAGGACCAGGGTTCCATCCAGCGCGCAGGTGACGCCGATTCGGGGGGCGGGAATCTGGGCCTCTCCGGGAAGCCCCCAGGCCAGGACCAGGGTGGTCGACAAGACGAGAAGAATGGCACGGATCATGTCGACCTTCTTCTTGCCTCGCCTCCGGCGGGCCTTCGTGTCTGCCCTGCTCGGAATGGGAATCGCGCTGGTTCCGAGTCTGGCTGCTGCCCTTCCGGGCGGCCTCCAGCCACGCCCGACGGCGATCCTCATCCCCCTGGACGATCGACCCTCGACCTGCTTGTTCCCCCAGCAGATCGCCCGGATCGGGGGGGGCCGTCTGCGGGTCCCACCCCGTCCGCTGCTGGGCCGTGCCTGGACACCCGGAGACCCCGAAGGCCTGGCAGTCTGGGCGCGACATACCGCGCCCGGCGTCGAGCGGGCCCTGATTTCGGCGGACATGCTGGCCTACGGAGGTCTGGTCGCCTCCCGAACCGCCGAAAGCACGACGGAGCAAGCCGTGCGGCGCCTGGATCTCCTGGATGTCCTCCGGGAGGCGGGAACCCCCGTGGTGGCTTTTGCCATCCTGCCCCGACTCTCGCTGCGAACCTCCGAGGCCCAGGCACCCTACGAGCGTGCCCTGGCCAACTGGGCAGCCTCGGGAGTGGACTCGCCGCCCCAGAATGTCCCGGCAGGGATCTTCGAGGAGTATCTGGCCGTGCGCCGGCGCAACCTCGAAGTGCTCCAGGCCCTGATCCACAAGGTGGCCGAGGGGAACTTGGAATTCCTGGTATTGGGGCAGGATGATGCGGCCTCGCGGGGGCCTCACATCGACGAGCAGAAGAATCTGGAAGAACTGATCCACCGCCTGGGATTGGAGCGGCGGGTGCGAATCGTGTCGGGGGCCGACGAACTGGCCATGAATCTGGTTGCCGGATGGTTGGCTGGCCGGGAAGGCGTTCAACCGATCCTGGAGGTCCTCTACTCCGAAGACGGGGCCGGAGAACGGATTCCCCCGCTGGAGAGTCGCCCCCTGGACGAGACGCTGGGCGAGCACCTGGCGCTGAGCGGGGCCCGCCCAGGGACGGGTCAAGGCACGGTCCTGCTGGTGGAGGTGCCTTCCGCCAAGCCCTACGAGCCGCCCGCACTCCATGTCGGTCCCGAGGATCAGCAACGCGCCGCGGCCTTCAAGGAGCGCCTGGATGAGGTCCGGGCTTCGGGGCGAAGAGTCGCGGTTGCCGACCTGCGTCTGATCAACCGCGCCGACCCGGTCCTGGCCCGGGAACTGTTGGAGCACCTCCCCCTCTGGGAACTGGAGGCTTACGCGGCCTGGAATACCCCCTCCAATGCCCTGGGGACCGCCGTGGCCCAGGCGGTGGTCCGGGAGGTGGCCCGGGTTCGGGGGAAGGACTGGTCCCTGGAGAGAGTCCTGGAGAGCGAGAAGACCCAGCAGGCCTTCACCCTGGCCCGCCTGGTGGACGACTTCGCCTATCAGGCCGTGATCCGCCCGACGCTGAGCCAGGCTGTGCGCGGGTTGCCGCGAGACCCGGATCCATTGCTGAACCTGTATGGCCCGGTCGGGATCCAGGCCCGGATCGAAGCGGTGGCCTGGACCCGTCAGGTCTGGGAGCAACGCCTGGCGGGACGGAGGTACTGGGTTCCGGCTCTGCGCCGCTGGGTGGAGTTCCGTGGGATGCACCTGGAGGTGGTGCTCCCCTGGCCCCGCGTCTTCGAGATCGAAGCCCGACTGGACCTGAGGCTGGCGCCCCGCGACGGAGCGCCGCCCGCACTCTCGAGGACCGGGCCTTCCTCTTGACGGGGGAACCGCAGCCCTGGCCGCGAATGCCTCTCGACCATGCAAGAGACCGTCGTCATCATCAGCAAGCCCGGCCTGGGCACCACGCTTCCCGAAGACTCGGACTTTGGAGCCGGGATGCTGGAGAAGTTCCTGCACAGCCTTGAAAAGCACGCTCCCCGTCCGCGTGCCCTGGTCTTCATGACCGAGGGAGTCCGGGTGGCTGTTCGAGGAGGGCCGTTCGATCTTCCCTTGGGACTGCTAGGCGGACTGGGGGTCCGGTTGCTGTGCTGCCGGACTTGCCTGGCCCACTACGGCATCGCAGAAGACCGGGTCCTGGGCGAGGTGGCTGGCATGGATGAGATCGTCCACGTCATGGGCCAGGCCTCCAAGGTTCTGCACCTCTGATCCTCTGCCCCGCAACGCCCCGGTCGCCAGGGGGTTCAACCTTCTGGCTCCGGCCTCATCAAGAGTGGTCAACCCGGATGCAATCCGCTGAGCAAGAGAGGGATGCCTTCATGAACGGCTCGATGCGTTCGCTCAAGATCCTCGTCCTGGGGGTGATCTGTGCCGGGGTCCTGGCGACAGGGGCCCTCCCCGCCCGCTCCCAGTACTCGGAGATCGAGGAAAATCCCCTGGTCCCCGCGGTTTCTGAGTTCTACGGCTTTGAGACCGTCCAGACGGTGACGGTGATGCAGAACGTGGCGGAGGCCGACGACCTGCTGGTGACGCTCTTCCTGGCACGAGCCTCTGGAGAGGACCCGGTGGCCCTCAACGAGATGCGCAAGCAGGGTCGCAGTTGGAAGGAAATCTTCTCTCGGACCAAGGTGAATCACGGGGTCCTCTTCCAGGACCTGGTCGGGGTGGAGATTCCTGACCGCTACCCCGACTACGTCTGGGCCCAGCGGAAGTATCGGGAGTGGAAGGCCAACCCCAAGGTCGGGTTGCCGCTCTACGACAAGACCGTGCGAATGCTGGTGGGCCTGGACTTCGTCGTCCGCCGCTTCGACCTGTCGCCTCTGACCGCCATGCAGGCCCGCAGTGGGACGGCGACCTACGTGCAGTTGATCCAGAAGAGGCTGGGACCTCCGCCTGCCAGGTGAGGCTGGCCCTTCAGAGCGGAACCTCGGGCAGGTACTGCTCCTCCGCCAAGGACCCGAACCCGGGCGAATAGGTGGCGAAGTCGTCCTCCACCACGTCCCGGGAGAGGTTGTGGAAGCTGCCGTAGCGCTTCACGAAGGAAAGTTTGACCGTGTCGACGGGGCCGTTGCGTTGCTTGGCGATGATGACCTCGGCGGTGTTGGTGTCCTGGGTCTGGGGGTTGTAATACTCGTCCCGATAGATGAAGGCGACCAGATCCGCGTCCTGTTCGATGGCTCCGGACTCGCGCAGGTCCGAGAGCCCCGGGCGCTTGTCCTGGCGCGCCTCGACCTGTCTTGAGACCTGGGAGAGGGCCATGATCGGGACGTTGAGTTCCTTGGCCAGGCCCTTGAGCTGACGGGAGATCTCGGAGACCTCGTTGACCCGATTGTCCGAGCGCCCGCTGCCTCGAATCAACTGCAGGTAGTCGATGACCACCAGGTCCAGGCCGTGGCGTTTCTGGAGGCGGCGCAGCTTGGCCTTCATCTCCAGGACCGTGGTGCCGGCCTGGTCGTCGATGAAGAGCATGGCCTCGTTGAGCTGATTCATGGCCCGGCCGATGCGCTGCCAGTCCTGGTCGCGCAGATTCCCACGCCGGACATCCATGGCGTTGACCTGGGCCACCGAGCACAGGACCCTCTGGCAGAGCTCCTGGCGCGACATCTCCAGCGAGAAGACGGCCGCCACCCCGGGTTTCTCGCGGTTCAAAGCCACGTTGATGGCCACCGACATGGCGAAGGCCGTCTTGCCCATGCTGGGGCGGGCCCCGATGATGATCAGATTCGTGGGTTGGAGGCCGCCCGTGATGTCGTCCAGGTCGGCGAAGCCCGTGGCCACCCCGGTAATCGAGATCTTGTTGCGGTAGCGTTCGTAGAGGGTCTCGAAGGTGTCCTGGAGGGTGGCCTTGATCTGCTCGAGTTCGGTCCGGGAGCGTCGGTTGCCGACGGCGAAGACCAGTTCTTCGGCCTGGTCCACCTTGTTGGCGGCGTCCGCCTCGCCATCCAGCGAAAGGCGGACGATGGAGTTGCCTGCCTGCTGCAGGCGCCGTTCGGTGGCCTTGTCAGCCACGATGCGGGCGTAGGCGCTGACATGGGCGGAACTGCCCACGATTCCGATCAGGCTGTCGAGGTAGGCGGCTCCCCCGCAGTTCTCCAGCTTTCCGTGGTTGCGCAGGCGGTTGGTGAGCGTGATCAGGTCGATGTTCTGGTTGGCCTCGGCCAGCGCCACCATGGCCGAGTAGACTTCCTGATGGGCTTCCCGGTAGAAATCGTCCGCACCGGCGAGGACCTCTGAGACCCTGTCAAAGGCCTCGGGGTCGATCAGGCAACTGCCCAGGCAGGCCTGTTCAGCCTCGATGCTGTGAGGTGGCAGGTGGCTCACCTCGAAGGAGGGCGCAGCCAAGGTCATCAGGACGAGACCTCCCCGCAGCCTGGGAGAGTCCTACCCCATATCTGCCTCACCGCCTCCTCGACCGAGGCCACGGGCAGCACCTCGACTCCGGAGGGCAGATCGCCGGGGATCTCCTGACGGTTGTCCCAGGGAACCAGGATCTTCTTCATCCGGGCCTGCACGGCTCCATAGAGCTTCTCGGGAATACCCCCGACGGGACGGACCCGTCCTTGAATCGACACCTCACCGGTCACGGCCAGGTCCGGGGGAATGGGCATCCCCTCCAGGACGCTGACCAGGGCCAGGCTCACGGCCAGGCCGGCCGAGGGGCCATTGATGGTGGCCCCGCCGACCACGTTGACGTGGACGTCGAAATCCTGAAGGTCCTTGTCCAACAGAAGGCGGATCACGCTTCCGGCATTGAAGACCGAGTCACGGGCTGATTCCTGGGCCACCTCGTTGAAGCGCAGGCTTCCTTTTCCAGGAACACGGGCGGGATAGGCGGCCGCCTCCAACTCCAGACACGAGCCCAGGAAACCCGAGACTCCCAGGCCGAAGATGCGCCCGATCACCGGCTTGTCACCGGCCACGACCGGGATGGCGGTGGTCAGGCGGTTGGTCCGGACCACGCTGTGGACGTCCTGGAGGGTGACCTTCGGCCTGGTCCGTCTTCGGCCCACCCGCTGCCAGGCCAGGCCAAAGGCATCGGTCAGGATCTGGACGGCCTTGCGCCCTTCCACCGTATAGCGGCTGATCTCCTCGGGCACGCCCGCCTCCACGGTGACCCCCAGTCGGGCCGAGGCCTGGGTCACGATCTGCTGGATGTGGGTGGCCGTCAACGGGTCGAAGAAGACCTCGGCGCAGCGCGAGCGGATGGCCAGCGGTATTTCCTCTGGCGAGCGGGTCGTGGCCCCGATCAGGATGAAGTCGGCGGGTGCTCCCTGGGTGAAGAGCCTGCGGACATACTCAGGGGCCCGGGGATCCTCCTCGTCGAAGTAGGAGGATTCGAAGATGATCTTCTTGTCTTCCAGCACCTTGAGCAGTTTGTTCAACAGGAGGGTCTCGAGTTCGCCGATCTCGTCCAGGAAGAGCACACCGCCGTGGGCCTTGGTGACCAGGCCCAGCTTCGGCTCGGGGATGCCATCCTCGGCCAGATCCCTTCGCGACCCCTGATAGATCGGGTCGTGGACCGAACCCAGCAGAGGATTGGTGATCTCGCGCGGATCCCAGCGCAGGGTGGTGGCGTCGACCTCGATGAAGGGGGCCTCGAGGGCGAAGGGCCCCCGGCCCGAGCTCTTGACCTGCTCGAGGACCAGGCGGGCCACGGTGGTCTTCCCGACGCCGGGCGGGCCGTAGAGCAGGACGTGCTGCGGATAGGGAGTCCCGATCTTGGCCAGCAGCGAGTTGACGGCTGCGTCCTGTCCCACCACCTCGGAGAGTTTGCCGGGTCGCAGGACCGACAGGGCACTGACCCCCAGGCCCCGCTTCTCGATCTCGTCCAACTCCGCCAGGCGTTTCAGGGTGGCGGCGTTCTCAGCCCCTTGTTCTTCCCTGAGGATCTCCCGGCGCAGATCCTTGACGTAGTCGCGATGCTTCTCGCGCATCCTGGCCAGGATTCTCTGGTCCATGTCCTCTTCAAAGGTGCGTCGCGCAGCCTGGTTGGCCACCTCGTCCTCGATGAGCGCCAGGACTCGGAGGTAGTCCTCCTTGGCCGGGAGGGTTCCCAGGGCGGGGTCTTCGAAGACCAGTCGCTGAAGAGCCAGGATGCGCTCCCCGATCCGCGGGGAGCGCATCAGGTTCAGGACTCCCATCTTGCGAGCCTTCAGCACCAACTGATCGGCGCCGAACAGGTTTGACAGGAACCCGTGCAGGACGCTCAGGCGGCGTTCCGGGTCCACGCCGGCCGCAGCCAGGCCACCGGGGTCGGCTTCAGGCGACAAGACCTCAGGACTCCTTGACGCAGACGAGCAGTTCCGCTTTGACCTTGGGGTGCAGCTTCAGGGTGAACCGATGCTCTCCAAGGGTCTTCAGGGGGTTCTCGAGTTTGATCAGGCGTCGGTCGAAGTCCAGCCCGTGCTGGGCTTTGAGGGCCTCGGCCAGGTCGCTGGAGGTGATCGAACCGAAGAGTCGCCCGCCTTCGCCGGAACGGGCCGCCACTTCCAGCGGCTTGGAACGCAGCGCTTCGGCCAGTTCACGAGCCTGTTGCAGTTCCCGGGCCTCGTGGGCGGAGCGGTCTGCCTTCTCCTTGTCGATGGCCCGGATCTTTCCGTCTGTGGCGACCATGGCCAGGCCGCGCATCAGGAGGTAGTTGCGTCCGAAGCCATCGGAGACCTCGTGCAGTTCGCCCTTCTTCCCCAACTTCGGGACATCCTTGAGCAGGATCACCTTCATCTCAAAACCGCCTTTCGGACGGGCCCGGAAACGGGCCAGAGATCAAAGAGCCCGACTCCGGGCTCCGGGGCGCACTCCAGAGCTCGGGGCCGGGTTCCGTCGTTGTGACGATCTAGATGGTATAGGGGAGCAACGCGATGAAGCGAGCGCGCTTCACCGAGTTCATGACCATGCGCTGATGCCGCGCACAGGTTCCCGAAATACGCCGAGGCAGGATCTTGCCACGCTCGCTGGTGTACTTGCGAAGCGTGGGGACATCCTTGTAATCGATGTCCTCGATCTTGTTGGCGCAGAAATGACAGACTTTCCGCCGGGGGCGACGCCCTCGGCGCTCTCCACGGGCCATGTTTGAACCTCCAGGACGGCTCGCCCCATCCGGGACGGCCTCTCAATCAGAATGGGACTTCGTCGTCCACGCCCAGGCCTGTCTCGAAATCGTCACCGAACTCGTGCGAAGGTCCTGTCTGCTTTGGCTCGGAAGCCGAGGCAGCCGGGGATCCTCCCTCGCGGGGAGCCCGATAGCCTTCGTTGCTGCGGGGAGGCCGGTTGTACTGGCCCCCTCCTCCAGCGCCTTCGCTTTCGCTGCGGCTGCCGAGCATCCGCATGTCGTCGGCGACGACGTCAAAGGCGCTGCGCTTCTGGCCTTCCGGGGTTTCGTAGGTTCGGGTCTGCAACCGACCCTCGATGGCAATCAGCTTGCCTTTGGTCAAGAACTCGTTGCAGATTTCCGCCAGGCGCTCCCAGGCCACAACGGGGATGAAGTCCGCGTTGTTTTCGCCACCGCTTCGCCCACGGCGATCAACGGCCATGCGAAAACTGGCCACGGCCTTGCCGGTCGTGGTATAGCGCAATTCTGGCGGCGTCGCCACTCGACCGATCAGGATCACTCGATTCAGACTGGACATGGATCCACCCTCTCCGCGCGGTGTCTGCCAGAAGCGGCCCCCAGACGGGGCCCTGCCGGCGACCCGCGCAGAAGGTCTAGTTGACGCAGACCACCAGGCTGCGCAACACGTCGTCGCTGAGCTTCATCACGCGACGAAGCTCTTCGGCGACGGGGCTTTCGGAGTCAAAACGCATGACGACGTAGTAGCCTTCCATGCGCCCGCCCAGTTCATACGCGAACCGGCGCTTGCCCCAGTTGTTGACGTTGACCACCTGACCGCCCTGGTCCACGACCTGCTGGGAATACTTTTCGACCAGGCCAGGAATGGCCTCGTCTCCCAGATCTGGACGGAGGATGTACGTGATCTCGTACTTGCGCACCGTCTTCACCTCCTTCCTTTGGCCTTTCAGGCCCGGTTCAACCCCGACGCGTGCGCCGCGCCGGACAGACCGGGCAGGAAGGACCCTCTCCGGCTTGTGTCGGAGGGGCTGCGACCCCCTCTTGGGATCACACGAGCGCGATTATAGCACCGTCCGCCCGGGACACGCAACCCGCTTCTCCAAGAGGTTTCAGGAGGAACACGGTCCCGAGCGGATCCTCAGAGCCGGAACTCAGCGTCCGGGTTCGTCCATCCCAGGCCGGACCACCAGGACCGGACAAGGCGCCCGGCGTGATATCCGTTCGGCAGTGCTTCCCGCCAGCCAACGGCGCAGCCCGTGACGGCCGTGGAAGGAGATCACCAGCAAATCCGGGCGATTCCGCCGGACGTATTGGGTCACCACGTGTCCTGGGGCCCCCTGGAGGACCTTGCAGACGACCCGCACGCCCTGCTGACGGATCGGCTCGGCCAGACCCTCAAGGTATTCCTCAACCGCCCGGGTTTCGTCCGTCGAGTCAAACGAGGCGGGCAAGGCGACTTCATTCATGGTTCCGACCAGCGTTGGGACCGCAACCGCGCGCACCAACTCCACGCAGGAGCCCATGGCCCGGGCCAGTGCCACGGCGTGGGGCAGGGCGGTTTCGGAGAGATCCGAGCCATCCACCGGAACCACGATGCGATCATACATCAAGGCAGGACTTCGCCCTGTCGACCGGGTGTTCCCCCGAAAGTCAAGGGAAATTCATGCACATGCCATCGCGCTCGAGGGCGTTCTCGATCTGCCTGGCGTAGATTCCGTAGGTGCAACGCGGGCAATTCTCGACCTGCACAGCCCGGAGCTGCTCAAGATGCCCGGGAGAGCCCCAGAACTCGAGGATCTGCTCGGGTTCGGGCCAGTGCATGCCCAGGACGTGCTGGGGGCTGCCCCGCCAGTCGATGCACAGATAGACCCGACCGTCCGCGCCGCACTGGATGGCCAGAGGGGCGGAAAGGCAACGCGAGAATCCGTGCTCCAGGTTGAAGGTCTGGGTGAACTTGTGCCGGACCCCAAAGGTCTTGAACGTCGGCGTCTGGAGGGCCAGGCAGGCGTCCAGTTGCTGGTTGATCTCCTCCATCGGAAAATCGAGCTTCTCTCCGAGGCCTTCGATGTTCTCAGAGGCGGCGGGGCGGGCGTGGAAGTGCGCCACCCCCAGGTCCCGGGCCAGTTCGCAAGCGGCCTGGATCTGGTCGCAGTTGCTGGGGTGGATGAGATACTTGATCGCGATCTCGCAGCGCAGGTCGCGACGGCGGACCAGATCGACCATGGCCCGGACGTTTTCCAGGACCTGCTGGAACACGTTTGGACCCGTTCTCTTGATCCGGGCATAGCGCTCGGGCGTGGCCGCGTCCAGCGAGATGCCGATCCAGCGGCAACTGCTGACCGCGATCTCGCGCTTGCGATCCGTGTTGATCGCGATTCCGTTGGTCAGGATCGCGCTCTCGCGCCCCCGGTCACGGACCAGTTCCAGGGCTTCCCACAGGGCCGGATGAAGCGTGGGGTCCCCTCCCCCAGCGAAACAGAAGCCCTTCACTCCCCAGTCGGCCAGGAACGAGACCAGGCGGAGGAGATGGTCGGTGGACATCTCTCGGCCCACGAGGTTCTCCTGTTTCAGGACGCGCCTGGAGTTGCACCAGACGCAGTCGACGTTGCAGGTGTAGGTCGGGTCGAGGGCCGCCTCGATCGGAGGCAGGAAACGCCCTTGGAGGATGGCTTCGTAGTGCTCGCGGTACAGCAATCCCTTCCACGAATTGAAGGAGTTGAAGGGATCCGTCCACTCCTGGCGCGAGGATTCTGCGCATCCCTTCTGACAGGACGTCGAGGGATTCCCGTTTCTGCGGACTTGAGGACCCGGGAATGCCATGTAGTGCCCTTTCCGGAAGACCCCTCCAGAAGGGCTCTCCCAGCTCGGTCCTGTGCGGACTTCAAGCGCAGGAAGTATACCAGATCCCAGCCCGTCTCTTCCAGGAAACCCGTAGAACGTCGGAAAAGGGGCAGGCCTTGCAGCAACGAACCTGCCCAGACTTCAAGACCTGCGGCCTCCGGGTCGCCCAGACTGGAGACATCATGAATTTTGAGAGATTCATCAGCCAGGTGTCCGAGATGGCTTCCGCAACCGCGTGCGAGGAGCCTGAGTCCGAGGAGACCGTCCTGACCCTTTCCACGCCGGGAGGGCGCCGCCAGGTGGTTCGGGCCAATCCCTTCGAGGAGGATGGCCGTTCCTATCTTCGTTTCTACACGCCCATCGGCAAGACGGCCGATCTTCCCAAACAGATCCTGAAGACGGCGATGGAGCTCAATGCCAGCCTGACTCACGGAGCTTTTGCGCTCTTCGAGGGGCAGGTGGTGCTGGCCGACACCATGGAACTGCAGGGGGCCAATCCCGAGGAAGGTGCCCGAATCCTGGGTTATCTGGGCCGCATGGCCGATTCCTTCGAGAAGATGGTCTCCGGCGTCGATCGATCCTAGAATCCGGGACTGAGGGAAGAGACGAGGAGGCGGAGACCGGTCTTCCGGTCTCCGCCTCCTCCTTTGTGACGCCCTATTCCGGCAATGCGGCTCCCTTCAGGAAGCGAGCCTCGTCGGGGACTCGCTGAACCAAGGCGGCACGCGCCTTGTCACGGGACCCGAACTTCTCGGCCCAGCGCACCCGGCCGAGGTTGTCGATGATCCGGGCGTTCCAGGCCAGTGGCTCCTCCTTGAGGTACCCTTTCAACAGGAAGCGGTCCTGCTCGGTCCGCTCCTCCCAGACGTAAATACCGTCCACGTTCGTCCTCCGTGTCAGCGGGTTCCCCCAATAAGCCTTGAGTCAGGGGGTCTTCAGGTGCCGAGTCGCTCCCCGGCCCTCCGGCGGACCCCCAAGCGGAAGACCGGCCCGCCTCGGGTCAGTTCCACCTCGGTCGTCACGGCCTCGACCGGTGGCTCGCCGAAGCTCAGGTCCAGACTGAGCGTCTCTTCGGAAATCACCTGTCGATGAGCCTCGATCGCCTCGCGCAGTTCGTCCCAGGCCTGGGCAACCCAGGTCTCGATCCGGTCGCTGATCTCGAAATCAGCCGTCTTGCGCAGTTCCTGCACGTGGCGGACCACGTCGCGGGCCAGGCCCTCTTTTCGCAGCCCGTCGGTGAGCGTGGTGGCCACGGCGACCATCAGTCCGGAATCCTCCTCGGCGGAGTAGCCCTCCGGAGAACGGACCTCCACCAGGACCTCTTCCGCCGCGAGCGTGAGGGATTCTCCGTCCACGGTCAAGGGAATGGCCTCACCCTGACGGGCCAGAAGCGCGACCTGGCGGGGATCCGCCGCCTGCAGGGCCCGGCGGATTCCACCGAGCAGTTTGCCGTAGCGAGGGCCCAGCAAGGGCAGGTTCGGCTTGATCTCGAAGTCCAGGAACGGCTCGTCGGCCCCCAGGAAGCGAAGGCTCTTGACGTTCAGTTCCTCCTCCAGGTGGGTCCTAAAACGCTCGATTCCCTCCTGTTCCTGAGGTGAGCGGGCCCGCACCAGGGCCTCCGAAAGCGGCTGACGGACCTTCTGCCGGGAGGCGCTTCGAGCCGCCCGCCCCACCGAGATGGCGGCCTGGGCTGCCGCGGCGTCTGCCAGAAGTCGCGCATCGACCAGGTCACGGTTGACGACAGGCCAGTCGGCCAGGTGGACGCTGCGGGGGGCCTCCGGGTCGACGGGGAGGACCAGGTTGCGCCAGGTCGCTTCCGCCAGGAAGGGCGTGAAGGGAGCCTGCAGCCGGGCCAGGGTCACCAGGCACTCGTACAATGTGGAATAGGCCGCCGGATCCCCTTCCCAGAAGCGGCGCCGGCTGCGGCGGACGTACCAGTTGGAGAGGTCGTCCACGAAAGCCTCCAGGGCACGGGCCGAGCGGGTGGGATCGAACTCGTCCAGGGCCTCGGTCACCTCTCCGGTCGCCTGGTTCAGACGGGCCAGGATCCAGCGATCCAGTTCGCTCCTGTCCTGGGAGGGAACCGGACAGGACAGGTCGACCTCGGAGGCGTTGATGTTCAGCAGGAAGAACTGCCAGGTGTTCCACCAGGTGTTCAGGTGGCGGGCCGCTTCGCCCACCAAGGCGACCGAGAAGCGCCGGTTGTGCTCGGGCGGAGCCGAGGTATACAGATACCAGCGCAGCGCGTCGGCTCCGTGGGCGTTGAGGACGTCCCAAGGGTCGACCACATTCCCCCGACTCTTGGACATCTTGTTGCTGTCCTCGTCCAGGACCAGCCCGTGGCAGATCACCGTCCTGTAGGCAATGGAGTCGAAGAGCATCACTCCGATCTGGTGCAGTGAGTTGAACCACCCTCGGGTCTGATCCAGACCCTCGCAGATGAAGTCGGCCGGGAACGAGGCTTCGAAGACATCGCGGTTCTCGAAGGGATAGTGGAGCTGGGCGAAGGGCATCGAACCGGAATCGTACCAGCAGTCGATCACGTCGCTGACCCGCCGCATCTCGGCCGAGCACCTGGGACACTCGAAGACCACCTCGTCCACGAAAGGACGATGGGGGTCGAACCCGGGGGAGTCCACATCCAGCGGGGTCCTGGAGCGCTCGGCCAGTTCCTGGAACGAGCCGATGACCTCTTTGTGATCGCATCCCGCGCAGACCCAGATGGGAAGCGGTGTCCCCCAGAAGCGCGAGCGTGAAAGGGCCCAATCCACCAGGTTGTTCAGCCAGTCCCCATAGCGACCCGTTCGGATATGGGCCGGGTGCCAGTCGATTTCCTGGTTCTTCTGGATCAGGCGCTCCTTCAGGCTTGTGTTCCGGATGAACCAGGAGTCGGTGGCGTAGTACATCAAGGGGTTGGTGCATCGCCAACAATGGGGATAGGAGTGCACGTGGCGCTCCACCCGGAAGAGCAGACCTCTCTCGGAGAGATCCCGGATGACCTCCGGATCCGCCTTCTTGAACCACAAGCCGGCCAGGAAGCCGGCCTCCTCGCGGAAGGTCCCGTCGGGCCGCACCGAGTGTACCACAGGCAGATCCGTCCGGCGGCCCACCTCCAGGTCGTCCGCGCCGAAGGCCGGGGCCAGATGCACGATGCCCGAGCCGTCCTCGGTCGTGACGAAGTCGCCGGGGACCACCCGGTGACCGTCCTTGTCCGCGAAGTCGAACCAATGATAGGGGGCGTGATAGTGCGCGCCGAGGAGGTCGGAGCCCTTGAAGCGTTTGAGGACTTCGAGGCCTTCCTCGCTGCCCAGCGCGGCTTGCATGCGACACTCCGCCAGGACCAGGACGGCCGACCCTTGGCGGACCGCGACGTAGTCCAGGGCAGGATGGACGGCGGCCCCGGTATTCCCCGGCAGTGTCCAGGGGGTGGTGGTCCAGACCAGCAGGCTGGCCTCTTCCGGAAGGCCCAGGTCCTGGGGAGCCCTCAGGGGGAAGCGCACAAAGATCGAGGGGTCCTCGACGTCCTGATAGCCCAGGCCCACCTCGGCCGTGGAGAGCGGAGTCCCGCAGCGGGCGCAGAAGGGAACAACCTTGTAGTCCAGATAGAGCAGGTCCTTCTCCCACAGACGCTTCAGGGACCACCAGACGCTCTCGACGTAGTCATTGGACATCGTCATGTAGGCGTCGTCCAGGTCCACCCAGAAGGCGATCCGCTCGGTCATGCGTCTCCAGGAGCCTTCGTAGGTCATCACCGACTCCCTGCACTGCCGGTTGAAGGCCTCGATCCCATACTTCTCGATCGCCTGCTTGCCCGAGAAGCCCAGGCGCTTCTCCACCTCGATCTCCACCGGCAGTCCGTGGCAATCCCAACCAGCCTTGCGGCGAACCCGGAAGCCCTGCATCGTCTTGTAGCGGGGGAACAGGTCCTTGTAGGCCCGGGCCTGGACGTGGTGGATTCCCGGGTTGCCGTTGGCCGTGGGCGGGCCTTCGTAGAAGATGAACTCGGGGGCTCCCTGGCGGGCCTCCAGTGACTTCTGGAACACACCGTCCTCCCGCCAGGACTGCAGGACCTTCTCCTCGAGCTCGGGGAAGGGAGTGCGGGGATTGATTCTCTCAAACCTGGGCGTCATGGTGATCTCCTCAAAAAAAAAGAAGAGGCCGCTTCGGCGCCTGCGACGGAGGCCCTTCCCCGCCGCGCCCGGCCTGGAGTCGGCTCTTCAGGGGTCGATTTGGACGTTGGTGGTCAGGACGGTGGCTCCCCCGGGTTGGGCGGCGGTCCCTGGGGCTTCGCAGCGGATTCGCGCGATCTGGTTCTTGGAACCACCTGGGGCCGTGTACCGGGCCTGGCCATCCTCCAGGACCTGGAGACTTCCGGGGCCCTCCAGGTGCCAGCGCAGCGGGCTTTCCTGGGCCAGGTTGTGGACCCGGGCGCGGAGGAGGACCTCCTGCCCCGGCTTCAGGACGCTGGTGGCCGGGGAGAGTTCGACTCGAGGAAGATCCTCGGATGCCACGTAACTGGCGCCCACTCCGGCCAGTGGTGGAGGTTCAGCGCGCAGGTCCAGGTCGCGATTCATCCCGTCCCAGGCCCGGGGCCCGCCATACTCGACGTAGACCGGGTAGGATTGGCGACCCACCTCGTTGCCTTGGGCATCCAGGGCGATGGCCACGACGCGATAGACTCCGATGGGAAGGCTGTGGAATCGGACCAGCGGAGTCCCTGCCGGTTGTTGGAAGCGCCACTCCAGGGCGGGCGGGTCGTCAGGTCCTTTCATCGGCCAGCGATGGGCCAGCACTCGGACCCCCGAAGCCCCCAGGGCCCGGACATCGTAGCTCAGGCGAACGGGCCCCATGCGGGCCACCTGGGCCAGGTGGTCCGAGCCGTTGACCAGGGCGGAAGGGGTGCGTGGGGTTGCCAGGGCCTCCAGGCCCAGGCAGAGAAGAAATCCTGCAATCAGCAGAATCCGTGTCTGCATGAGGTTGGCCTCCGAGCCTGGGGAGTCGAGGTGCGCTCTCCGTCGGGGGGAGGAGCGTCGCGCTCGACTTCCGAATCTACGGGCCTTTGAGACGCGAAAGGGAGGTGTTTCCCGATGTTGTCCCGCCTCGAGGCGGCCCTCGCCTTGATTCTGTTGCTGGTCGTTCTGGCTCCTGCTTCCGCCGAGCCGGAAAGGACGCCAAGTCAGCCATTGCGGATGGCCGACGTGCTGGCCACGCTGGTGCGCGTGCAGGAGGAGCATCCTTCCCCGCCCGAGCCGGCCTTCCTGGTCCGGGCCGGGATGCGCGGAGCGGTGCGCGAGATGCAGGAGATGGGTCTGGCTGGTGACAGGCTCTTCGCGCTGGAGCTGACCGGGGACCTGAACACCGACATGGCAGCCGTCGAAAGGATCCTGGACAGCCTGCTGGCCGGTCGATCCCAGGCGGAAAGAGCGCAGGTCCTATGGGCCGGTCTTTTCGAGGCCCTGGGCAGTCTGGAAGACCCGGGAACCCGACTCCATCCACCCGGTGGCTATGCCGCCACCCTGGAAGAGTTGGGGTATTCCCTGGGAGGCGTCGGCTTCTTCGTGGACGAGGAGAAGGATGACCAGGGACGCCTGGTCATCATCGAGCTGTTCGAGGGCTTCCCGGCCGAGCGGCAGGGGATCCGCCGGGGAGATCGCCTGGTCGCGGTGGCCGGACATCCGACCGCGGACCTGGACGTCAACGAACTGGTCGACATCATCCGGGGGCCGGTGGGCACGCGGATCGAGTTGGTGGTCCAGCGCGGGAACAACCCGGTTCGACGATTGGGGTTGACCCGCGAGTGGCTCAACCCCAATCCCAAAGGTAGCGAGGCTCGCCTGGTCCGCCCGCGGGTGGGCTACGTCAAGGTGAAGTATCTCGGGCATCGACTCCACCATGATGTGCGTCGGCAGATTGAGGACCTCCAGGCCCGGGGGGCCAGGGGCTTGATCCTGGACCTGAGGAACTGCCCTGGGGTCCCGGCCGGAGCCATCGGCTTGACCGACCTCTTCCTTCCCACAGGCAAGTTGGTCATGACCGAGGTCGGGCGGGCGGAGGAGATCGGTTGGAAGACGTCCGACCCCGCGGCCCTGGAGTTGCCCACGGTCGTCCTGATCAACCGCTACACGACCGGGGCCGCCGCCCTGGTGGCCGGTGCCCTGCGCGACCACGGGCGGGCCGTCCTGGTCGGTGAGGACACCGATCCCGACGAGATGCAGGCCTTCGAAAAGGTGGCCGAAGAACTCAGCGATGGCAGCACGGCCACCGTCACGGTCTCCTACTATCGCCTGCCCCTGGGCAAGCGGTTGTGGCGAGGCGGCCTGCGCGCGGACCTGGAGGTCCCCATGCCCGACCCGACGGCCCGGGCCACGGCCGAGCCCGGGGACCTGCAATTCGAAAAGGCCCTGGAACTGCTCGGGAACCCCTGACCTCGGAGAGGCGTCCGGACCGCCTCCCTGGGGGTCAGGGTCATTCTGAAACCAGCAGGTCGGTCACCACGTAGGTGCCGCTCTTGGCATCCTTCTTGATCTCGATGATTCCAGCCTCCCGGGCCTCCTTGAGCAGGGCCGAGAAGGTCCGGTATCCGTAGAATCCCTCGTTGAAGGTCGGCTTCTTTCGCTGCATGGTCTGCTTGACCATGGAGCCCCACAAGACGTCCTTGTTCTCGCGTTCCAGGGCCAGGATCGAGTCCACCAGAAGCTCGAAGCACTCCTGCTTCTTCTTGGGAAGGTTTTCGAGACGCGAGAAGGAGGCGCCGCCACCGACGCGCAGCAGGTCCTCGTAGAAGATGAATTCGTCGCAGTTCTCCAAGAGCAGGTCGGAGGTCGAATTCTTCACGCCCACCCCGATGACCAGCTTGTTGTTCTCGCGAAGCTTGGAGACCAACGGAGAGAAGTCGCTGTCTCCCGAAGCGATCACGAACGTGTCGATGTGCGCCCGGGAGTAACACAGGTCCAGGGCGTCGACCACCATGCGGATGTCGGCGCTGTTCTTGCCACCGATGACCCGCTGGGGGATGTCGAAAAGTTCGATGGCGGCCTCATGGAACTCGCGCTTGTATTCGGCATAGCGCGACCAGTCGGAGTAGGCTCTCTTGAAGAGGATCTTGCCCTTTTCCAGCAGGCGGCTGGTCAACAGCTCGATCTCGAACTTCTTGTAGCCCGAGTCCCGGACCCCGATAGCCAGGTTCTCAAAGTCGATGAACAATGCCAGGTTGTGCTCGTCAGCCACGGATCTCTACTCTCCTGTCTTTGGTAGGAACATTTGCGGAGGTTGGAAGGTTTCCTGTTCAGGAATCCGGCAGGACCCCTCCGCAGTGAGGCGAACTGCCGGCGCCGACCGTCTGGACCCACCAGTGGCCGAGCTTTCCCGCCGGCCCCCGGGTCGCCACCCGACCCTTCCACGATTCTTCCACTCCCTGTTGCGGAGGTCTGCCCCCCGTGAAGTTGAAGGTCTATCTCGCCCATCCTCGTGGATTCTGCGCCGGTGTCGACCGGGCCATCGACATCGTCAAGCTCTCTTTGGAGATCTTCGGTCCACCCGTCTACGTCCGCCACGAGATCGTCCACAATCACCACGTCGTCAACGACCTTCGTGCACGTGGGGCCATCTTCGTGGAGGACCTGGAGGAGATCCCCCGAGGGGCGGTGACCATCTTCTCCGCCCACGGGGTCTCGCCCGCTGTTCGCCAGGAAGCTGCCCGGCGTTCTCTCCAGGTGATCGACGCCACCTGCCCACTGGTCACCAAGGTCCACCTGGAGGCCATCCAATTCGCCCGGCAGGGCTTCCATATCGCCCTGATCGGCCATCGCCACCACGTGGAGGTTGAAGGCACCATGGGCGAGGCGCCTGACTCGATGACCCTGGTCGAGACCCTGGAGGATGTCGAGGCCATGACGGTGCCGGACCCGACGAAGGTGGCCGTTCTGACCCAGACGACGCTCTCGCTGGATGACGCCAACCACATGGTCGCAGCCTTGCAGCAGCGTTTTCCGGGAATCCGACTTCCCCGCTCGGGAGACATCTGCTACGCGACCACCAATCGCCAGGCTGCCGTCCGCAGGATGGCGGAGACCTGTGATCTGATCCTGGTGATCGGCTCACCGACATCCTCGAACTCCAATCGTCTGGTCGAGGTGGCCATCAGCCAGGGGGCCCGCTCGCTCCTGGTGGATGACTCCAGCCAGATTCGAACGGAGATGCTGTCCGGAGTCCGGACCCTGGGAATCACCGCAGGGGCCTCAGCCCCCGAGAATGTGGTCCAGGAGGTCCTGGGCTGGCTTCGAGCGCACTTCGAGGTGGAGCTCGAACCCCTGGAGGTGGTCTCGGAGGAGGTCAGCTTCACCATCCCCAAGGAGCTGGCAGAACTGGCCAACCAGGCTGGGCGGCGTCAGGACCTGGTCGCCAAGCATACGGTCTAGGTCTGGCCGTCCGCCCTCCCCCGTCCTTCCGCGCCGGATTCAGCCAGCAGGAAGCCTTCCGAAAGACAGACCGGAGCCTGGGCGTCGGGGATGAGTCCCAATGACTCGGCGCGGGCCCGGTCCTCGGGGGTCTCGAAGATGTCCTCGCTGGCGCTCAATGGTTGGTCCGTCAGGAAGGCAAAGGTCTCTCGCATCACCGCCTGGTTTCCGGCCAGTGAGCCGTGAACCGAGAACCACGCGTGTCGTGCGGGGATTCCCTCCGGAGCCGCGGACCGGCGGGTCACGGTGCCGTCGCCCAGGAAGGTGACTCCCGTGACCTCGTTGATCGTCGGGATCCCGTTGCCGGTGATGGCCAGGAACTCTGCCCGCTCCCTCTGGGTCTCCCAGCTCTGGTTGAGCTCCCTCAGCGCTGGATTTCGTGGAGTGCCCGCCTTGTCGGCCCGGTCGACCCGAAGCTGGTTGAGGGTGACCTTGACCTCAGGATCTTTGATGGGGGGCTTCATGGGGCGCCCCAGCTTCTCCCTGATCAAAAGCTCGACGTCGGCCAGGAGGGTCCCCGCGTTCGGGGTCCCGATCATGACCACGTGATCCACCTTCTCGTCGGCCTCCATCAGATACTTGCGGGTGTCCAGGGCGCCCTTGCTGTGCGCCACCACATCGACGCCCGTGGCCCCTGTGGCCTGGCAGATGGCCTCGATCACGTTGTGCAGTTCCCGGGCATCGGTTTCCATCGTCTGCCATGGCCGGGTATAGCGGATGGCGAAGAGGTTGGCTTCAGAATCGACCGGGCCGGGCTCGGCCCCGTCCAGGACCCCGCCATCCCGGTTGACTCCCTCGCGCGTCAGCCAGGACGTCATGTCCTGGAACTCCTCGGGCATGCCCATGTAGCCGTGCACGAAGAGGACCGGACGGGCCAGCCTGGGGGCCGGCTCGGCGGGCAGACGTTGCGGGCGGTTGACCTCCGGCGTCCGGGTGGATGGAAGGGGCAGGTGTGGGAGCCGGAACTGCTCAGCCTGCTCGAAGGAGTCGACCTCAGGGCGCGGTGGGCTCCCGGAGGCCGGCATCGGCAACGAAGGATTCAGTTCGGCACGCAGACCGGGGGTTCCGTGGATCTTCAAGGCTGAACTCCAGACACACTCGTCTCACCCTGAGAATGCCTGAGCTCCGCTTCGAGGTCCCGATCGAATTTGTTACACTTTCGGCCGGCAAGCCAATGTGATTCCGGAGCGAAGGTCTATCGCTTCCGCCGGCCGCGGCCTCGCAACCCCGCTTGCTGAGCCAGGGAGACCCGGCGCAGACGCTTCTTCTCTTCCAGGCGGGCTTGCTGCGAGGGGCGGATCTCCAGGGTGGCCGGGCCTGGATCGTGGTCAGCCCAGACCGGCTCGGGCTCGAAGTCAAACTCGGAGGTCCCGATCCGGACCGTGTCGCCAGGACGGGCGCCGGCCTTGGCCAGGCGGTCCTCCACTCCCCAGGAGATCAGGCGTCGCTGCAGGCGGCTCACGGCCTCGTCCTCGTCCAGGTTGGTCATGGCCACGGCCTTCTCGATGCGGCGGCCCTGCACCACCCACACCCCGTCCTCCACCAGCACCTGGAAATCCTCCGGTTCGGGGGGCACGTCCGGCTCGATCAGTCGGGTTGGCAGCGGCGGGGCTTCCGCCATCTCGCGGAAGATGGCGTCCACCAGTCGATCCAGGCCCTGGTCGGCCAGGCAGGAAATCGGAAAGAGAACCTTGCCTCGACAGGCCAGGGCCCGTTCCAGGGCTTTGAGGGCTTCCTCGCGCTCGGGCAGGTCGATCTTGTTGACCGCGACCAGCTCGGGGCGTCGACGGAGCTCGGGACTGAAGGATTCGATCTCCGCGCGGATGGTGTCGTAGTTCTTCAACGGGTCTTCGGCATCGATTTCCCCAAGGTCCATCACGTGCAGCAGGACGCGGGTCCGGTCGACGTGACGCAGGAAATCATGTCCCAGCCCCGCGCCCTGGGCCGCCCCCTCGATCAGGCCGGGGATGTCGGCGAAGATGGCTCGTTGGTAATCGCGTTCGACCACTCCCAGTACCGGTGACAGCGTGGTGAAGGGATAGTCGGCGATCTTGGGATCGGCGTTGGAGATGCGCGACAGGAGGGTGGACTTGCCGACGTTCGGGAAGCCCACGATCCCGACCTGGGCGACCACGCGCAGCTCCAGGCGGAGCCAGCGCTCCTCGCCGGGTTCGCCCAGCTCGTGTTCCCGAGGCCCGCGCCGCTCGGCGGTGACGAAGTGGGTGTTGCCTCGCCCTCCTCGACCTCCCCGAGCCGCCGTCACACGGGCGCCGTGGAAGGCCAGGTCGGCGATGCAGCGCCCATCCTGGTCGTCGAAGACCAGGGTGCCGACCGGCACCTTGACCTGCAGGTCCTGACCCATCCCACCGGTCTTGCGGCTTCCGCGCCCGAAGGCGCCCTTCTCGGCCTTGAAGTGCGCTCGGTGCTTGAAGTCCAAGAGGGTGTGCAGGTTCTCGTCGGCTTCCAACACGACGTGTCCTCCCCGACCGCCGTCGCCGCCATCGGGCCCCCCTTTGGGGACGTACAGTTGACGCTCGAAGGAGACGCAGCCGTTGCCGCCATCTCCTGCCTTGACGAAGATCCGGGTCTGATCGACGAAGTTCGTGCTCATGGATCCCTCAGCGGCCTGGGCCGTTCTCAGAGTCCGACTGGAGACGCCTCTGACAGAGGTTCCAACCGGACTCTTTCTCAAGTATCAGACAAAGGCAAAAATCCCGGTCGCCAAGCGAGCCGGGATCCGCCTTTGCGCCCTTGGGGGCGAAGACTATCCGACCTCGGCGGTTTCCACCGATTCGACGGAAACCAGGGTCTTGTTGGCCTTGGTCTGGAACTTCACCTGACCGTCGGCCACGGCGAAGAGGGTGAAGTCGCGGCCCATCATGACGTTCTCGCCCGCATAGAAGCGGGTTCCACGCTGCCGGACCAGGATGTTGCCGGCCTGCACGGCCTGCCCGCCAAAGCGCTTCACGCCCAGCATCTTCGGCTGCGAGTCGCGGCCGTTCTTTGAAGACCCCGCCCCCTTCTTGTGGGCGAAGCGCGTCAGATCCATCCAGAACATTTCGGAGCACCTCCGGGGATATGGCGCAGGCCGTTTCACGGCTGCGGAAGGCCCGCCCTCAGGAGACGGGCCGAGGCCAACAAACAAAACCCTGTTGCACAGGGCCGCGCCATCATAACACGGCCCCCCAACGGGACGCAAGGGCATTCGAATGGAAAAGTCTTCAAGACAGCCCTCCCGACTCTACCCCCCGGCCCCGCACGCTCAGCGGTAGTGCCGTCGTGGCGTGGGAAACTCGCCGTTCCAGACGATCTTGCGGAACCAGTCCGGGTCGGTATTGCCTTCGGTGCTGAAGAGCAGCACTTTGGAGCGTTCGTTCAGCCCCACCGCCTTCTTGAAGTCCGCGAACCGAGGCTCCATCAGGGTCTCGAAGAGGCAACCCGCGCCGGCCGCGCCGCTCTCCCCCGAGATCACGGCCGGGTCCCCCTTCAGCGGCACGGCCAGGACGCGCATGGCGCGCGCGGCCGCATAATCGGGCAGGGAGACGAAGAAGGAGGCGTGGTTTCGCAGGATCGCCCAACTCTGGGAGTTGCTCTCGCCGCAGGCCAGCCCGGCCATGATGGTCACCAGGTCGCCTCCCACCTTCACGGTCGTCCCGTCCCCCTGGAGCGCACTGCGGTACAGGCAGTCCTCGGCCTCGACCACCACCACCACCGGAGGATCGTCCGGGTAGAGGTTGGCGAAGAAGCCCGTGACGGCGCCCGCCAGACTTCCCACACCGGCCTGCACGAAGATATGGGAGGGTCGCTCGGCTCCATCGGCCTTCAACTGATAGTCCGCCTCGGAAGCCATGGTCGCGTAGCCCTGCATGATCCAGCTCGGGATCTTCTCATGTCCTTCCCAGGCTTGTATCCTGGATCACCACGCTGTTCGGAGACTTGAGGCTCTCCGCCGAAGCCAGGCGAACCGCGACGTCGTAGTTCAGGTCCGTGATCTCGGCTCGAGCGCCTTCCTTGCGGATGTTCTCCAGGCGGGTCGGGCTGGAACCCTTGGGCATGTAGACCACGCTCTTCTGGCCGATCTGGCTGGCGGCCCAGGCCACGCCGCGGCCGTGGTTGCCGTCGGTGGCCGTGAAGAAGGTGAAGTCCCCCAGCTCCTGCTTGACCTCGGGGCTGGTCAACTGCTCGTAGCCCAGCTCGGAGACGTCCCGGCCGGTCTGCTCGGCGATGAAACGGGCCATGGCTTAGGATCCACCCAACACCTTGAAGGCGTTCAGGCCGAAGCGGAAGCTCTCGTCCTTCACGAAGATGTTCTTCACTCCCAACTCAGCGGCCAGGTTTGGAAGTGCCAGCAGCGGCGTCGGTCGGTATCGGGGAAAGCTGCGATGAAAGGCGCGCGCCTTCTCGATCCCGCCCGGCGCCATCAGGGCCATCTGGCTTGAGGCGTCCCCCTTGGGCATCTTGTTGGCCACCCATTTCATCGCGGGTTTCATGGACGTGCTCTTTTGAGGGGGGTGTGCTGAGGCGGAGAGTGCGGACTCCCCCATCGCATGTTCATCCCCCGGGGGCAACAGGACGAAACCCTCCGGTCTGGAGGTTTGGAGTCGGGTCCAAGGGGAAACGGTGCCCATGCGGGCGGCGTCATCCGCTTCGAGGAGCGACGGCGCTGGCCGCGAATGCTCCCCAGCCCGACCTGAAGATCGAGGAAAGGAAGATCCACGACATGGTCTTTCCAGACAACGCCAGCAGCCTCGGCGGGACCCCCCTGGTTCGCCTGAACTCGGTGACCCGCGGAGTGGGGGCCACGGTGCTGGCCAAGGTGGAGGGGCGCAATCCAGCCTTCTCGGTGAAGGATCGGATCGGCGTCGCCATGATCCGGGACGCGGAGGAGCGCGGGCTGCTGAATCCGGGTCGGGTGATCGTGGAGGCCACCAGCGGCAATACCGGGATCGCCCTGGCCTTTGCGGCCGCTGCCCGGGGAATCGGCTGCGTCCTGGCCATGCCCGAGACAATGAGCCTGGAGCGCCGCAAGGTGTTGCTGGCCTTCGGAGCCCGCCTCATGTTGACCCCGGGCTCCCAGGGAATGAGGGGGGCCCTGGAGCGCGTCGAACAGATGGTGTCCGAGGACCCCGAACGCTTCCTGCTGATGCGTCAGTTTGAGAATCCCGCCAATCCGGCCATCCATCGCCAGACGACGGGGCCTGAGATCTGGCAGGCCACCGAAGGAAAGGTCGATGTCCTGGTGGCGGGAGTGGGCACCGGAGGGACCCTGACAGGGATCACCCGTCACTTCACCGAGGACCGGGCTCATCGACTCCACGCCGTGGCCGTCGAACCCGCCGCCTCGCCCGTCCTGTCCCAGTTGCGCGCGGGACGCCCCCTGCAGCCTGGGCCCCACAAGATCCAGGGCCTGGGTGCTGGTTTCATCCCCCGCAACCTGGACCTGGATCGGGTCGACCAGGTCCAGGCGGTGACGGACGAAGAAGCCCTGGAGATGGCTCGACGCCTGGCCCGCGAGGAAGGCCTGCTGTGTGGGATCTCTTCGGGAGCCGCCGTGGCCGCGGCCTTGCGGGTCGCCCGGGAACCTCGTTGGGAGGGACGGACGCTGGTGTGCATCCTCCCCGATGCCGGCGAGCGCTATCTCAGCGGCCCCCTCTTCGAAGGTCTCAGTGAGAATCTCGAGGAGATCGCGCTTTGAGCCCCACGCCTGAGCTGTGCAACCTGGTCGAGGAGTTCCTGGAGAGCTACCGCTCCGAAGCCCGCCTGCACGCCATCAATCGCAAGTACATCCCCTCCCGCGAGGGAAGTCTGGAGGTCCTGCGTTTGTGCCTGGAGTTGCTGTATCCGGGCTATCATGGTCGCCAGGACCTGTCCGACGACAACGTGGCAGACCACGTCGTCGTGATCCTGGCCACCCTGCGCGAGAAGCTGCAGATCCAGATCGAGCGCTGCCTGTGCTATGACCAGGAACGCTGCGGTGAAGCCGAGTCCTGCCAGATTCCCTGTCGTTCCAGCGCGCGCCGACTGACCGGGGAGTTCCTTTCGGCTTTGCCGGGGATCCGCAGCCTCCTGATCCTGGATGCCCAGGCCGCCTTGGACGGGGACCCCGCTGCCACCAGCCTGGACGAGGTGGCGCTGGCCTATCCCGGATTCCTGGCCATCACGGTCTACCGCCTGGCCCACCACCTGCATGAGCTGGGGGTTCCGCTGATGCCACGGATCCTCAGCGAGTGGGCCCATTCGCAGACCGGAGCCGACATCCATCCGGCGGCCCGGATCGGGCAAAGCTTCTTCCTGGACCACGCCACCGGAGCCGTGATCGGGGCGACGGCGGAAATCGGCGACCGGGTCCGCCTGTATCAGGGGGTCACCCTCGGAGCCCTGACCCTGCCCCGGAATCGTCAGGGTTCGCCCCTGGAGCAAGCCAAGAGACATCCCACCCTCGAGGACGAGGTGACCATCTACTCCAACGCCACCATCCTGGGGGGCAACACGGTGGTGGGCCGGCAAGCCGTGGTCGGCGGCTCGGTCTTCCTGACCCACAGCGTCCCGGCGGGACACAAGGTCTCGATGGAGAATCCGCGCCTGCGGGTGCGTCCCGGACATATCAAGAGGCCCGGTGAGAACCGGCCCGACTTCTGAGGAGGTTTGCCGGGGCTGCCGTGTGTCGGTCGGGTCTCCCGCCCGACGGCAGGTCCGAGACGACAAGCCATGTCCCCTGAATTCAGCCTGATCATCCCCACCTACAATCGCCGGGAGGCCCTGGTCCATTGCCTGCGCCACCTGGAGGCCCTGCGATTCCCCAGAAGGGGCTTCGAGGTCCTCCTGGTGGATGACGGCAGCACCGATGGCACCGAAGAGGTGGCGCACGGAAAGTGGAACCTGGCTCTCCGAGTCCTGCGACAGGCCAACGCGGGGGCTTCGGCGGCGCGAAACACCGGGATCCTGGCGGCGACCGGTCAGTTCTGCATGTTCGTGGACGATGACGTCCTGGTCCACCCCGATCTCCTGAGCGAACACCAGGAGGCCCACCGGGCCTGGCCCAACCTCCTGGTTCGGGGGCCGGTGATCAACATCCCCGCCCTCCCCTGTCCCGCCACGCCTCCTCCCCTCTGGCGGCACTACTCGCGCAACTTCCTGTGCACCAGCAACGCCTCCCTGAACCGCGGGTTCTTGCTGGAGGCCGGACTCTTCGACACCACCTTCCCCCGTTGGGAGGATGCCGAGCTGGGGGTGCGCCTCAAGGCCCTGGGGGTTCGGCGACGCTTCCAGCCTCGCGCCCTGGTGTATCACCTCAAACCGCCCGAGTCCCTGGAATCTCTCCTGCGCACGGCAGCCGCCGACGGCCGTTCAGCCGCATCGCTGTACAGGCGCTACCCCAGCCTGTCGATGCGGCTGCGCAGCGGCCTGCACCCCTTCAACCTGCTCCGCAACGGCCTGCTCACAGCCTCTCCCCTGCTGGAGACGGTGTCCCGCTCGGCGCGAGGAGAGGGCCCTCTTCCCGAGGCCCTGGCCCGTTCGCTGCTGGTGGAGCGCGAGTACCTGCGCGCCGGAATGCAGGAACTCCGGCAGGAGAGCCCTTCAGGGGGGCAGAACGCCGCGCCAGCGAGGTAGACATGTCGAAACAGGATGGCCGTCCCGGCCCGGATATCTCGGTCCAGATCTGTACCCACAACCGCAAGGAAGTCCTGCGGGCCGTGCTGGAGTCCCTGGCGGACCAGTCCCTGGCCTCCGATCGCTACGAACTTGTCCTGGTCGATGATGGCTGCACCGACGAGACGGCTGAGATGGTGGCGGCGATGGGTCTGCCCTACCACGTCGAATACTTGCGCCAGGACCACTCGGGCCTGGCGACGGCGCGCAACACCGGAATCCGCGGCGCCCACGGCCGGATCATCCTGTACATCGACGACGACGTCCTGGCCGATCGGCATCTGCTGGAGGAGCACGTGCGCGCCCACGACCAGTGCGACCTGTGCGTGGTGAACGGCTGGGTCAACCACGTTGAGGAGCCTCAACGCCCCGAGAAGCCGACCTTCCGCCTGGCCGACATCTCGACGTCCTTCTTCTGGACCTCGAATGTCTCGGTCAAGCGCCACCACCTGGTCCAGGCCGGAATGTTCGACGAGGACTTCAATGAATACGGCTGGGAGGACCAGGAGGTCGGTCTGCGCCTGATGGCCCTGGGCCTGAAGGCGCGCAACAACTACCGCGCCATCGGCTTCCACGTCAAGAGACCTCCCCGCCGACGGGACCTGGAGCGCATGCTGGCCCAGGCTGAAGCCAAAGGTCGCACCGCCGCCCTCTACATCCGCAAGCATCCGCGCATGCGGACGCGTCTGGCCACCGGGATCCACCCCCCGCGCCTGGCCTTCTACCGCCTGACCCGCCTGGGGAACTGGCTGGAGCGGCTATGTCGGACCCGCCTGGAACGTCCCGATCTGGCCCCTGAAGACGAGCTGCGTGGCCTGGACGCCTGGTGCGCCCGGCAGCTCTCTACACTGCGCTACTTCAGCGCCATCCGGAACGGGCGCTCGGATGGTTGAGCAACCCGCCGACCCCTCGCTGAAGGCCTTTCGGCTCCTGGTGCTGGTCAGCACCGCAGCCCGGCTGGTCTTCGCCGCCACGGCGGGCTTGAAATACGAAGAGGCCTACTACTGGAACTACGGCCAGCATCCGGCCCTGTCCTACTTCGATCATCCCCCGATGGTGGCCTGGCTGGCCCGCCTCTCGACCGGGGTCTTCGGAAACGCCGAGATCTTCGTGCGCCTCCCCGCCATCCTGCTCTTCGCGGCCTCCCTGGTGCTGGTGCACCGGGTGGCCCGGGACCTCTTTGATTCCCGGGTGGCCCTGGGCGCCGCGGTGCTGATGACGCTTCTGCCCACCTTCGAGTTCTACTCGATGATGCTGTTTCCGGATGCCCCGCTGCTCTTCTTCTGGAGCCTGGGGCTTTGGTGTGGCCATCGCCTGGTTTCCGAGGGCGACCCCCGCTGGTGGTGGGGCGTGGGCCTGACGACCGGCCTGGGGATGCTCTCGAAGTACCCAGCCGCGCTGATCCCCCTGGCCCCTCTGCTGCTGCTGGTCCTGCAGCGACGCTGGGCCCTTCTGGCACGTTGGGAGGTGTTGGGCGCGGCGCTGCTGGCCCTGCTCCTGTTCTCGCCCGTGCTGGCCTGGAATGCCCAGAACGACTGGGCCTCGCTGGCCTACCAGGGGACCTCGCGGATGAGCGAGGCCACCTCGTTCCGGGATCGCTTCGGAGGAAGCCTTCTCAACCAGCTCCTGATGCTCTCGCCCGGCGGTCTTCTGGCCGTGGCCTGGGCGGTCGCCTGGGCTCTGCGCCGCTGGCGCGAGCCCAGGTTCCAGTATCTGTTGTGCGCCTGCGTGCCCTTCCTGGGACTGATGCTGCTGGTCTCCACCCGGCGACTGGTCCAGATGAACTGGCCCCTGCCGGGCTACGTGGCGGCCATCCTCCTGCTGGCCGCGCTCTGGACCGAAGCTGAAGTCTGGACGCGCCGCAGGGGACTGCTCGCCCTGGTCCTGGTCCCTGCGGCCTTGCTCAGCGCCCTGCCCTGGGTCGCGACCTTCGCCGAGATCGGTGCCCTGAACCGGGCCGACGACTTCTCGGGGTGGACCCGGATGGGTCAGCAGGCGACGCAAATCCGGGCCACCATGCCCCAACCCCAGCAGACCTTCCTGGCCGGGCATGGCTACCAGGCTGCCAGCGTCCTGGCCTACTACGCGGGCGACCCGCAGAACACCCTGTCCAACAACATCCTGGGCGAGCATGCTAAAGGCTATGACTTCTGGACTCCGCCCGAGCGCTACCTGGGCTGGGACGCCGTCTACATGGTCTACGAGAGGCCGAAGTCCTCGGGCGACTGGAGGCCGATGGTGGAGCTGGACCCCCCGGATCGCCTGAAGAGCCATTTCTCTCGGGTTGAAGGTCCCCAGAACCTGACGGTCTTCCGGGGGGGCAAGCCCCTGCGGCGCTACGTCTTCTACCGTTGCTTCGACTACCTGGGGCCTCGAAGCGTCGGGCCCTGAAGCAGGACAAACCTCACGCCAGGGTGGCGTTGCCAGGTCAGCCCCGGTCCCCTGGGGTTTCCGACCAGGCTCCTAGGGCTTGCGCGGCGGGTCTTTCTGGGCCAGCCACAGTGCCCTCTCCTCCGACCAGACGTAGGCGACCTGGCCGTTGGGGCCTGTCAGGATGATCGTGTCGAAGTGCAGGCTCTTCTGGTCGTCCCTGGTCACCACGAAGGAGGCGTTTCTCTCCTGGGAGTCGACTTCAACCCTTCCGGACATCTGCATGCTCCAATCCGGTTCGACCCCCTCGATGCGCAGGTTCTTGATCTTGACCTGGTGGACTCCTTCCTTCGACTTGAATTGCAGCATGCCGTCCTGGCTCCGCTCTGCGTAGGTCCGGCGGGCTTGGCTCAGCATGGTCGTGGGGTCGACGTCCGCCCAGTATGTATTGAACTTCTGGATTGCCACCCAGGCCGAGTCGTCTGGACCGGTGACTCCGGGAGGCATGATCGGATTGCCTGCGTCTTCGGTGCCAGGCTGGGGAGGTGGCGCTCCCCCAACGAGCGGAGGCGCCTGCGTTTCGGGCGGACCGCCGAGGGGAGAGGGAGGCGCAGGTTCGACCGGCGAGGCCTGTGTTCCGGCCGGACCCTCGCGGGGAGAGGGAAGCCGAGGCTCGACCGGAGATGCCTGTGTTTCAATCGGGCCTCCCGCAGGCGAGGAGGATCCGGTGGGCCCTGGGGGCTTTGGACCACACGCGCCAATGAACAACAGCATCGCCAGCACGGAAAGAAAGTGGAAAATCCAACTCCGGGCCGGGAGGGACTGCTTGACTCGGGTCCGCATCTTCAAGAGACCTCCGAAGGAAGATGTCTGGTCTGGAAGAACTCAAAATCGCAACCAGGGGCGCTCCGGAGTTCTCCGGAAGGCCGACGGCTCCTCGTTCAGCCCGACCCCTGCACCGGTCGGGAGGTCCGCGGGCCGGACTTGCCAAGGGGGCAGACCCCTGGCATGATGGACGCTGACCTGAACGGAACAGGAGAGGGATCGGCTGATGTCAGGCCTGGGCGGGCGCCAGAAGAACCGTTGGCGCACGGTCGCTTTGGTGGTCACGTTCCTGGGAGTGCTCAACCTCACGTGGATGATGGGGAAGAACCTCCTAAGTCGAGGGCCGGACGAGCCGTTGCTCTCCCGGCCGACCCGGGGCGTCGGCCTCTCGCACCCCAGGAGCGCCAGAATCGCCTTCCCTGACCGAAGACTCAAGCCCTCCCTCCGCTTCAGGGGGACCAACGACCAAGGGCACAGGGAATACCTGGCTGCCGACGGCTCGGTTCTCATCCGCGTCCCGGCCGGGGACTACCTCGGGACCCGGCCTCCCTACAAGCGTACCGCCGCCGCGCAGCGCAGCGGCAAGATCCATCTCGAGGGCTTCTATATCGGCAAGTTCGAGGTCACCAACAGGCAATTTGCCCGCTTTGCCCGCGACGTGGGCTTCTCGGATGCCACCGGCAACTGGCGGGTTTACGGTCGGTGGATGGGAGACGACTATCCGGTGGTCTACCTCTCCCACTGGGCGGCAACCGCCTATTGCAGGTGGGCCGGATTGCGACTGCCGACCGTCAGCGAATGGGAGCGCGCCGCCCGAGGCACGGACGGCCGGCCCTATCCCTGGGGCCGGGAATGGGACCGGAATCGCAGCAACAACTTCAGGTTTTCCAAGCCGAAGCTGTTGTCCCGGCGGGCCAACATCTCCCAAAAGAGAGGTCCCCTGCCGGTCGGGGTCCTCCCGGATGGGGCCAGCCCCTGCGGAGCCCTGGACATGATCGGCAACGTGGCGGAGTGGTGCTCGGACCAGGGCCCTCCCGTGGTCCCCCGCAACTCTCCCGACAGCTCCGAGACGTGGCATTGGCGGATGCTGTGCGGGGGTTCTTGGGACGACACCCGTGAACGATGCAGTCTCACCCCCCCCATCTCGGACTTCAGTCCTGGCTACGGCAGCACCTACTCGTGGGGCTTCCGAGTGGCGCGTTCGGAGTGACGTCACGACTCGAGCTCCCCCCCCAGGTCGGAACCGAAGGGAAGGAGCTCGAGGATGGTTCCCGGTGCGGGAGGGCTTCAGCGGGAGAGCAACCGGCCCTCCAGGGAGGCCTGGAAGGGAAAGACCCAACCCGCCTGATCCGTGCGCTGTCCCGGCGGGACGAGGATCGTGGGGGTGGTATAGCCCGAGGCGATCCCGGTCAGGAAGTGGGTGAAGACCTGGGTCTGGGCCGCCACGGTCGGCCCCTGGCTGGGGTCCAGCAGGAAGCCATGGGCGCCGTTGATGTATTGAAAGAAGCCCGAGCCAACGACCGGACCGGGGACGGCGTCCACCCCGACGGGAACCTGGTTCTCGGCAGGATTGGTGCGCGAGACCAGCTTCGTCCCCAGCGAGCGGACCAGGTCGTCGGTGGCGCTGTTGGGCACGACCTGGTCACCCAGCATCTCCTGGACCAGGACCGCGCTCGTCACGCCACCTTTCAGGGTTCCGGCTTCGAGGTTGTTGGCGTAGTTGAACGGGTCCGCGTCATCCAGGATCGTCTGGGCCATCCACAGGAACTGCTCGAAGCGCAGGGTGCCGGGCTCGATGCCCGCGGCCTTCAGGCCATCGAGGATGACCGGGCCGAGGCTGGCCGAGTCCACCAGCAGGCGGGGAATCCTGGCACCGGTGGCGTTGAGGCTGGCCAGACGGACGGCGGGTTCGGTGGCGACGAAGGCCGTCCCGACGATTCCGCCCAGGGACTGTCCCAGGAAGACCTGGTTGGCGGTCGAGAACTCCGGGGTCGTGTCGCCGTTGAAGTCGGTATGCCCCGAGGCGATCATCCGGCTCAGGGCATACAGGTCGTTCACCGACTGACGGGTGTTGTCGCGGGTCATGCGCAGGTTGTTCAGGTTGACGAACCCCGTCCCGCTGGGCTGGCCGGGAAGCTTCCGATCGCCGTGCAGGACCAGATCCAGGGCCACCACGCCCAACCCGTTGGCGTTTGCCGTGTTGGCCAGGATCAGGACGTCCCCCTTGGTCCGGGTGATGCCGTGTCCGTAGATCATGGTGCCAGAGGCCGTGCTGGCGCCGACGGTGGCCAGGAAGGGCACCGGAGCGCTGCCCAGTCGGGTGGGGTTGTCCGGAGTGCCCTGGAAGGGTCCGTTCAGGGGGTCGGCCAGGTAGTTCGGTGAGAGCAGGTAACCGGCATACACGGCGGTGATCGCGTCATGCGGCACGGCAGCCAGGCCCTGGGCCTGGAAGAAGGCGTCCACCATCCCGGCTCCGACGAAAGCCTGGGTGACCACCGGGGTGATCTCTTCGGACTGCATCCGCTGGCGCAAGACCGGCAGGGTCTGGAAGAGGGGCTGGGTGGTGAAGGTCCAGGCCAAGGGGATGTCTCCGCGATCCTGGCCCGTGACGGTCTCGGCCGCGGCCCATACCGGCTGCCAGGCGACCCGCAGTGGTTCCAATGCCTGCGCCTGCTCGTCGGTGAGGCTGGACACCTGGGAGTGCCCGCCCGCGTCCACCAGCGTTCCCTGGAACTTCAGGACCCCGGCCACTCGGCCGGAGGTGATCGGCATGCTGCCGGACGAGACCTTGTCGGTGACGATGGCCAGGTAGCGCCGGAAGGGGGTCAACGGACGCACCGGACTCACCAGCACGGAGGATTCCCCGGGAGTCAGCGTCTTGACCTCAAAGGTGACCGGAACGGGCGTGTTGGCGACCGAGTCGATCAGGAGGATGGACCCGGCGTGGATCGAGGCCACGTCCACCTGGGAACTGAAATTCAGGATCATCGGCCCCGAGGTGGACCAGCCCTGCAGGCTGTTGATCGACTCATAGGGCTCACCCTCTCCGGACAGGGAGTTGAAACCCGTCGCCGGGTTGCGGGCGATGTCCATCGGCAGGGGGATGTCGGAGACCGAGGGGTCGAATCGCAGCCAGGCTGCCGGCCCAGAGGCCGAAAAGCCGGAGGGCGGGGGAAGGTCGGAGCCTCCCCCACCACTGCAACCCGCCACCAGGAAGGCGCCCAGGAGCGCCAGGAGAGACAAGAGGGTGCGGTTCTTCATCAAGTCACCTCTGGGTTTCCCCCCCACTCCAGGGTGGCGCCCGTTCCCCCTCAGAGAAGGGTCGGACAGCCTGGGGCGTGATTCAGGGAAGAGGGTTGGATAAGTCGCGCGGGTTCGCGATGTGGGATCGACTTCCTCCCCCGGCCCAGGGCGGAGGATCCCCGGAAGGCGGAAGGAAGGAGCCGCCATGAAGAGACTTCTGCTGCTTTTCTTCCTGTTGTGGATGCCGGGCCTGGCCTGGGCTCAGGATGGAAACATCCTGCTGGAGGAGGGGCAGATCTTCCGCCCCACCACCGGCCGGCAGGCCATGGTCTCCTCAGCCGAGCCGATCTCCACGAGGATCGGGGTCGAGGTCCTGCGCCGGGGCGGGAATGCCGTGGATGCCGCGGTCACCATGGCCTTCGTCGAGGCGGTGACCCTGCCCCGGGCGGGGAATCTGGGGGGGGGTGGCTTTCTGCTCCTGCGCACCCCCCAAGGCCGGATCCGGGCCTTGGATTTCCGCGAGACGGCTCCCCGGCGGGCGAGTCGGAACATGTATCGGAAGCCCTCGGGAGAGGCGGACCTCGAACTGTCCACCCGCGGGCACCTGGCGGCGGGGGTCCCGGGCACCGTGGCCGGGCTGGCTCAAGTCCTGGACGAGCACGGCACCCTGAGCCTCCGGGAAGCCATCGAGCCCGCCCGCCGGTTGGCCGAGGAGGGCTTCCCGGTGCCGCCGACCCTGGCGGCCGACCTGGCCGGCCTGGCCCAGCGACTGAGGCGCCATCCGGCTTCGTCGGAGATCTTCCTTCCGGGAGGGCGCCCCCCAGATCCCGGGGACCTGCTGGTCCAGAAGGACCTGGCCTGGTCCTTGTCGCGGCTTCAGGAAGAGGGAGCAGAGGCTTTCTATCGCGGGGAGATCGCCCGCCGGCTGGCCCGCGACATGACCAGGAACGGGGGCCTGATCGACATGCAGGACCTGGCCGGCTATCGGGCCGTCTGGCGTGAACCCCTGGTCGGCACCTACCGGGGTCATGAGGTCTGGTCGATGCCTCCGCCTTCGTCGGGCGGTGTCCACCTGATCCAGATCCTCAACATGTTGGAGGGCGACGACCTGTCTGCCCTGGGACAGAATTCGGCAGCCACCTTGCACCTGCTCGCCGAGGCCATGCGCGCGGCCTATGCCGACCGCTCTGAATGGCTGGGGGACCCGGACTTCGTCCGGGTCCCCCAGGCTCATCTCCTGGACAAGGACTACGCCCGGGCTCTTCGCCGGGGAATCCCTCAGGGTCAGGCCCGCCGCAGCCAGGACGTACGACCGGGGCGTTTCCCCTGCTTCGAGTCGGAGGAGACCACCCACCTGTCGGTCGTCGATCCGGAGGGGGGCGCCGTCTCCCTGACCTACACGCTCAACTTCTCTTACGGAAGCGGGGTCGTCGCCGCCGGGACGGGGATCCTGCTCAACAACGAGATGGACGACTTCGCGGCCGCTCCGGGGCGCCCCAACGCCTTCGGACTGGTCCAGGGCGAGCGCAACGCCATCGCCCCCAGGAAGCGTCCGCTCTCCTCGATGACCCCGACGCTTGTGACCCGGGAGGGGGAATTCGTGATGGCCCTGGGCTCGCCCGGAGGTCCCCGCATCATCAGCACGGTGCTGCAGGTGCTCCTGAACGTGCTGGACTTCGGTCTCAACGCTCAGGAAGCCGTCAGCCGTCCCCGCATCCATCACCAGTGGCTTCCCGACGAACTTCGCTTCGAGCAGGGCCTCAGTCCCGACACGCTGGGTCTGCTTGAGCGGATGGGGCACCGTCTGGCCCCGGGGACCGCCACCGGCCAATGCGCCCTGGTCCGCCGTCGGTCGGATGGGATCCTGGAAGGAGCCATCGACCTGCGGCGTCCGGGTTCTGCCGAGGGCTACTGACCGCCGGGTCGAAGGGAAGAGACAACATGAAGATTCCGTCCATCGCTCTCTTGATCATCAACAATGAAGTCCTCTCGGGTCGCCTGTCAGACTGCCACGCCCCCTACCTGGCCCGCCGGTTGGACGAGCTGGGTGCCGACCTGGGGCAGATCCGGACCGTCCCGTCGGAGGTCGAGGCCATCGCCACTTCGGTCCAGGCCCTGGCCGGGACTTTCGACCTGGTCCTGACGGCAGGGGGGCTGGGCCCGGCCCCGGATGACCGCACCATGGCGGGATTGGCTCGAGCCTTCGACCAGCGACTGGTGCGGCACACCTTTCTGGAGAACCTGATCGCACATCAGTTCCAAGACCACGATGTGCCGGCCGCCCGCAACAAGCTGGCCGAAGTCCCCGACGAGGCCCGCATCCTGGTCCGCGCCGAGGGCGACTGGCCGCAGGTGGTGGTGCGGAACGTCTATACGTTGCCAGGCGCTCCTTCGCGGTTGCGTCAGGCCTTTGAAGCCCTGGCCGAGCTCTTCGGAGGGGTTCCCAGGACTCGCAGAACCGTGCAGGTGGAAACCGAAGAGGCCCATCTCGTGCCCTACCTGAACCGGGCCGTCCGGATCCATCCCGAGGTTCGACTGGGCGTGCACCACGGCAGCACGGAACCGGGAACCCTTTGCCTGTTCCTGGAGTCCCGAGACCCTGTCGCGGTGGAGAAGGCCTGCGAGGATCTGCTGGGCCTGCTGCCCCCCGCCATGAAGCCGCACCGTCCTGAAGGATCCCCGTCTGGTCCGGCCAGGGAAACCTGAACGGGTCCGGCAGGGTTCCAAGCAGAGGCGCGGAATCCCGACGTCCTCGCCGATTCCGGCACTTCCAGGAGGTCCTTCCATGCGTTCAGTGCACTTCTCCCTGATTCTGATCCTGCTCATGACGGTCTTTGCGTTCCCGGCACGGGCTGCTGAGGAAAAACACCCCCTCCAGGTGCTGAAGGCGACCTTCAGCACAGCCGCCTCCAGCGGTTCACGCAGCGTCAAGGGCGTCTGCTCGATCTGGCTGAAGAACCTCAGCGACGTGGCCGTGGATGGGGTCAAGGTCACCGTGAAGCTTCGCGAGGGGAGCCGGACCATCCGCACCCTGGACAAGGATCTGGGCACCCTGGAGTCGGGGAAGAAGTCCTTCCTGGACTTCAAGTTCGAGGAATACACCGAGCGGACCCTCAAGCCCCAGATCTGGGTCACCTACAACGGGGCCAAGGGTCCGGTGACCTTTGAGGCTGAACCTCCCGTCTGGTAACCTCTTCCCTCGACAGCGCCAGGAGGACTCGCCAACAAGGTGTCGCCCAACGAGGTCCTCAATACGATGCTGGTGCTCCTGGCAGCCTTTGCTGCCGGCGCCAGCATCGCTGTCATGGGCAACAGCGTCCGGGCGTCGCACGGGCCGCGACAAACTCTCCCTCCTCGGCATGCGGCCGCGACACACCGCCACCCTGATCACAGGCCTCACGGGAGGGACCATCGTGACGATCACCCTGTTGATCTCGCTGGCCCTGAGCGGTCAGATGGCCATCCTTCAGGGAAGATACGGGGACATGCAGCGCCGCCTGGAGGCGCTGACCGGCGAGTATGAACTGATGCGCCGCCGAGGGCGCCTGGTGCTCCCGTCGCGGACCGTCCTGGCCATCGAGCCGGGTCTGAGCGAAGAACGGCGCAAGGCTTTGCTGGATTCGGTCATGGGCCACGCCGAGGCCCGGGTCCGCCAGGCCTACTACCAGTCCCTGACCGACCTTCCCGCCCCCCCAAAGGGCCCGAAGGATCGCTTGTGGCGGTGGACCCCCGGCAGCTTCGGAGCACCATGGAGGCACTCCGCGATGCCCGGACGCCTCAGGCCGTGGAGGTCCAGGTCACCGAGAATGCCTGGCTGGAGGGGAACCGGATGGCTCCCATCCCGGTCCTTCTCCAGGCCGTTTCGCTCTTCCGGGTCTACCGGGCTGGAGACCTGGTGGCCCGTCTCCGGGTCGAGGCCCAGGATCCGAACCTGCTGGGGCGCCTGATGACCTTCGTCTACGAGGAGGTCCCGAGGGCCGCCCGCGCGGCCCACATGCCGGTCAACCCGGTCAGTGGCCGCATCGAGGTCCGGGTGGGCGGACGGTCCGCCCTGGATTGGTCCAGCCGGCTCTTCCGGGCCTTGGAGTCCGCCTCCGGGGAGGTCGAGATCCAAGCCTTCGCCTCCCGGGACATTCCATCATTGGGACGCCTCGATCTGATCCTGGTGGTCCCGGACCTTGGTCTGCGCATCCCCGAATCTTGATTCTGATCGACGCACGGCAGGAGTCACCCGGCCGTCGTTGAAGGTTTTCGAGCCAGTCAGGGGAGCCGGTGTCGTCCGGCTGAGAATGTGGCGCAAGCCGCTGACCCTCAGAACCTGCTCCGGGTAAATCCGGCGAAGGGAGACTGGCCTCTTCATTTTCGCAGGCTTGCCGGACAGTCGCTCCCTTTCGGAAGGAATGGGCGGGGGGGCCCCGGAAATCCAGGCCATGGGTTCCAGGTGCCACCTGCGACCCGGGGAGCAAGATGGGAAACGGCCCCGAAAACCAGCGCAACGAAATCATGGGAAGGCTCCAGAAGCTGGCTGAAGTCAGCAAGGAACTGGAACAGAACGTGCGCATGCAGGCGGCTGCGGTCAACCTGGTCCAGGCCGGGGAACTCCGCCGGCGGGTGGAGGAACTCACCCAGCGCCAGGACGCACTGGTTCAGGGAATCGTGGACCACCATCCCGACGCCGCCCTGCGGGCGCGCTTCATCTCCCTGAGCCGCCGAATCGAGGAGTTCCGCCCTCAGATTCGCGCCTGTCAGGATGCCAAGAAGCTCACTGAACTCAAAGCACAGATCGACGAGTCGGTCGAGGAATGGGTCCACCTGTTCCAGTGCATCGTCAGCACCCTGGTCGGGGTCGTTCCCCCGCCCGGGCCGGTCGCCGGGCCGCGGCCCGGGTGATCCGGTGGGGATCCAGGGCGTGGTCCAGAAGTCGGCTCCTCAAGAGGACTCCGAGTCTGTGATTCGGATTACGCCCTGAAGCTTCTGGATGTGCCATGATCCAATGGCCCCAAACCCGACCGGAGGATCGCATGTCTTCTCATGTCGACCTGCTCGACACGAAATCCCGCGACCAGGATGATCGAGGTCGACTCATGAAGCCCCGCCGTTCAAGTCAGGAAAACGAGGACCTGGACAGCCGTCTGATCGAGCTCAATGCCGAATTGCGGCGCGAAAACGAGCGGTTGAGCCGGGAGCTCGAAGAGTTGGGCTCCCAGAACGTCGAGATGGCCTTCCAGGTGGGCGACCTCCAAGAGCAACTGGAGCGGCGTGTCGAGGAGGGGGCCCAGGCCCTTCAGCAGGCGACCTGTGCCTTCGAAGACGAGCGGGAGCAGTTGCGGAACCACCTCCTGGCCAAGGAGGGCGAATCCCTGGCCCTGGAGGGGCGACTCCAGGAGTCCCGGCAAGAGACCGAGGACCTGCGTGGCGCCCTGGAAGAGGCGGCCCTGCAGAATTCACGACTCAAGGAGGAGCTCCGGGGCCTGCGCCAGGAGCGCGACGACGTCCAGGCCCTGCACCGGGAGTTGGAGGATCTGCGCGAGGAGCAGACCCAGGCCAGGGCGCGCGAGCAGGCACAGGCCTCGGAGATCGCGGCCTTGAGCGAAAGACTGGCCGGGCAGGAGAACCTGCACCAGGAGCTGCAGGAATCCCGCCTGCGAGTCATCCTTCTGGAGGAGCAGCTCACCGATTTCAAGCGGCAGTACCTCGACCAGCTTCCTCCAACTCCCGAGAGGGCCACTGCCCCCCACTCCGCTCAGGGCGTTCTGGCCCGGCTCCTGGAGGAGGTCCTGGGCACCACCGGCCGGGTCCTGCTGGACAGGACCCGGGACCGCTGCAGCATCCAGGAGGACTCGACGGATCCGGAGGATGCGCGCCGCCTGGCCCAGGCTCTGAAGGATCCCGCCCTGAGGCTTTGCCGCAGCCCAGAGCATCGCCAACGGATCGAGTCCGGTCTGGCGGAATTGGAGGAAGCGGGCTATCGCCCCGAGGAAGCGCCCTCCCCCGCCACCGTGCCCTCGCTTCCCGAGAGCCTGGAGGTTGAACCCCGGGCGCTGCCCGGCCAGGTCGACCCGGCCAACCAGCTCCGGGCCCTCCTGGAAGCGCCCACCGCGGAATCCGCCCGGGAGCGGGCCATCCTGGCCCTGCTCCGGGAAGGCCTGGCCCCTGCCCTTCAGGCCGAGAGCCAGGTGGCCGACCTGCCCGAAGACCCCGGCCCGGAGATTCTGCAGGGAGCCGTCGAGCCGACCTTGCAGGCCGCCCTGGATTACCTGCTTGAAGAGGCGATGCCTCGCTCGGGTCTGACCATCGCACTCCCCTCCCCCGAGTTCGCCGCCTGGCAGGCTGATTCCAGCGAGGCTCCAGCCCAGGACCCTTCCGCTCAGATGGCGCGCCGGATGGCTCAACGAGTCTTCGGAATGGATGGACTGCAGGTGCGCACGGCCGCCGGGGGATTCCTGGCGGTTGCCTCGCGGGATCCCGAGCCGATCCTGCTGCTCCACCGGGACCTGGAGGCTGCTTCCTCCGGCGAGGTGCGCTACCTGATCGCCAGGGAACTCTTCGCGGTGAACCGACGGCACGTCGAACTTTCTGCCGCCGTCCACCAGTTGGATGGACGGGCCCGGGCCCGGCTGGTCCGACGCGCCGCAGCCTTCCTGATTGAGACCGGGGCAGAACTCTCCCCGCAGCTTCTGGGCGACACCTCTGCACTCTGGGGAAGCGAACCGCCCGAGAGGATCGGTGCCCTGCTGGACGAGATGCATCGCACCTCGCCGCGTGAGGAGCTTCAAATCCTCAAAGAGTTCCTGATCGGTCAGGAGCCCTTCAACGCTCTGATGGAGTGGGAGGCCGACCGTTTTGCCGTCCGGATCTGCGGACCGGGGAGCGCCTCCGCCGCCCTGGTCCGGGAGGTGGCCGGCCCCGCGCAGCGCAACGAATGCGCCCGCGCGGGCTTCCAGGCGCTTCTGCAACCGCCCCGTCCGGAGACGCGGGGTCTGCGTCTCCGTCTGCAGAGGATCTGGGCAGGCTATCTGGCCTGAGCCCCTACCAGGGGAAGAGCATCAAAGCCACGGCGCGGGTCCAGTAGGCGATGGCCTGGTCAAGTTTGCCGCGCTGATAGAACAGGGTTCCCAGGTTGTGGTAGACGTGCCAGAACTTGGGGTTCAACTGCACGACCTTGTCCCACTCCAGGATGGCCAGTTCCACCTTGCCCTGGTCGAGATAGGCCTCGCCAAGGTTGTAATAGGCCTGCCAATGCCGAGGGTTGATCCCGGCAACCCTCTGCCACTCGACGATGGCCGCGTCGATCTGGGCTCTCTGATAATAATAGGTGTTCCCCAGGTTCCAGTGGGCCGGCCAGTGCTGGTCCTGGAACTGAACGGTCTTCTGCCATTGATTGATGGCTTCGTCGAACTGTGACAGGTAGAAATAGGCATTGCCCAGGTTGTAGTGAGCCTGCCAGAATCCGTACTTGGTCTGGGTCGCCTTCTCCCACTCGGGGATGGCCAACTCGACGTTGCCTTGATCGTAGTGGAGGTTTCCCAGGTTGTAGCGAGCCTCGGCGAAGTCGGGATTCACCTCGATGCAGCGCTGCCAGAGTTCGACGGCGGCGTCGACCTCGCCCTGTTCCATGCGCATGCTGCCGATGTTGTAGAGGGCGATGGCAAACTGGGGGTCCAGCTCGAGGGCCTTGTTCCAGTAATCCATGGCCTCTTCCTTGCGGCCCTTGCGATAGTAGGCGTTGCCCAGATTGTACAGGACCTCGGCGAACTGGGGATTCAGGATCAGGGCCTTCTGCCATTCCTCGATGGCCGAATCCAGCTTGCCCAGCTTGAAGAATCCGTTGCCCAGGTTGTAGTAGGCCGGGGCGAACTTCGGGTTGAGGACGGTGACCTTGCGATACTCCTCGATGGAACGCTCCAGCTCGCCCTTGCGGTAGTGGGCCGAGCCCAGGTTGTAGTGGGCCACGAAGTTGTTGGGATTGAGATCCACCGCCTTGCCATATTCGGTGATCGCTTCTCCCAGGCGCCCCATGCCGTCCAGGGCCGTTCCCAGGTTGTTGTGGGTCAGGGCGTTATAGGGGTCGAGGTTGGTGGCCTTGTTCCACTCCATGACCGCCAGGTCGAGCTTCCCCTGCTTGTAGTAGTTGTTGCCCAGGATGTTGTGCAGGGCGGCCTCAGACGGACTGATCTTGGTGCGGGTCAGGCCCTCGGGAAGGTCGTCGGTCTGCAGGTCCTTCAGAAGATCCGTGATGTTCTGGTAGCGCTCGGAGGGGTCCTTGCGCATGCACTTGAGGATGGCCGCCTCGACGGTGCGTGGAATGGCCATGTTCCGTGAGGTGGGGGGCTCGGGTTCCTGGGTCAGGTGCAACTGGATCACGGCCGGGAGGTTGTCGGCCCGGAAGGGGACCTGCCCGGTCAACATCTCATACAGAAGGACGCCCAGCGAGTAGATGTCGGCTCGACGGTCCACCTTTTCGCCCCGGGCCTGCTCGGGTGAGAAGTAGAAACAGGAACCGATCACTTCGCCCGGTTGGGTCAGGGTGTGGGACGTCTCGACCCAGGCGATGCCGAAATCGGCCACCTTGACCTTGCCGTCGTCAGTGATCATGACGTTCCCGGGCTTGACGTCCCGATGGACGATGCCATGCTGGTGGGCGTAATCCAGGGCCTGGGCCACCGAGATGAAGTGCTTCAGGGAATCCTGAAGGCTCAGCATCCCGTGCTCGCGAACGTAGCGGTCCAGGGACTGGCCCTGGATGAACTCGAACACCAGGAAGTAGATTCCTTCGTGTTCGTTGATGTCGAAGATGGCCGTGATGTTGGGGTGATTCAGGCGGGCAGCAGCCTGGGCTTCCCGGATGAAACGATCCTTGGACTCGGGATTCCCGATCAACTGCTGGGAAAGGATCTTGATCGCCACCGATCGATTCAGCAGGGGGTCATGGCCTTTGTAGACCACGCCCATGCCACCTCGGCCCAACTCCTCGATGATGTGGTAACGTCCGATGGTCGCGCTGACCATGGTCATCTGCGATCCTGCTCCTTGTCGTGGTGGCTCTGCGGCCGGACCAACTGGGTTCTACGCGTCCGGCGCAGTCTCCTGGAACCCCGTCGCGGCCCTTCAGCTGCGCACAGCGGGATTGTGGCTGCCAATTCGGGTCTGGGGAGCGCCGGCGCGAAGTCGGCGCAGCATCTCTGGGACACCCAGGATCGGCGCCTGTGACGGCACGGCCGCCTGGAAGAACAGGTCCGGATCCATGTTCAGGTTGCGCATCTGGACCATGTTGACGTCCAGGTCCTCCAACAGCCGGAGCAGGGCTTCCACCTCGTCCTGAGCGTCGTTGACTCCGGGAACCATCAGCAGGTTCAATGAGACCCAGACCCCGTGCCCTCGGGCAATCCGGATGGTCTCCAGCACGTCCTTGAAGTCATAGGCTCGGGGTTGGTAATAGGCCCGGTAGTGGTCTGGGATCGCCGAGTTGAGCGAGACCCGCATCGAATCCAGGCCGGCCTGGATCACCTCCCTGGCAGCCTGGGGAAGCGACCCGTTGGTGTTCAGGTGTAACGTTCCCCTGGATGTCCGGTCTCGAAGGGCGCGGATGGCCCGGGCCAGCAACGGCGCCTGGAGCAGGGGCTCACCTTCGCACCCTTGCCCGAAGGTGTACAGGGCTTCTGGATGGTTCAGGTGCTCCAGGCCGACCTCGACGATCTCCTCGAGGGTGGGAACGAAGGCCAGACGCACCTGTGGAGAGGGGGGGGCGCCGTCGGGTTGGGCGGAGATGCAACCCCGGCAGCATGCGTTGCAGGAGGGTGAGACCGGGGCCGCTCCCTCCCAGCGCCCGTAGAAGACGTTCTGGGCGTTGTAGCAGCCGTACTCCCGAGCGCAGACTTCGAGTTGCCCCAGCAGGCGGTTGGACGGATGCTTCTGGCGCAGGGCCTGGATCCGCCGGGAAAGATCACGGGTTGCGTACAACCCGGGGTTCCAGCGCGAGTTGTCCTCCGTCTGGACGGCCGCACACCAGAGCTCGCCCTTCCGGAAGAAGGCTGCCGTATAGCCGAAGATCGGCAGGTCGGGGGCTCCGGGTTCGCGCTGCCAGGCTGGAAGCAGCGTCCGGGTCCAGCCGGAGGGCAGTTGGACGGCCACCGAGAGGGTCCCCTGCAGGCCCTGCGGCGGTCCCTGGCCGGCACACGTGACCGGCCAGCCCAACGGCGTGCGCCCGGGCAGGAACTGCAGGACGCTGCACGCCGGGAGGCGGACAAGCTCCTCATCCTGGGGAGGGCGCAGGACGTTGGCCGAGCGGCCGGCCCCCTCCCAACCCGGATCGTCCCAGAACTGCCCACTGGAATCGGCGCAGGCTGCGGCCCAGCGGACCCTGGCCCCCCCCCTGCCAGAGGCCCCTGGAGCCGCAGGCCGCGCCCCCTTCCTGGAATGATCACGGTTGTGACGCGCCATCCTACTGGCCCCGGTGGGCACCCTCGCGGCCGAGGGTCGAGATGAACTCGGCGTTGCTTCGCGTCTTCTTCATCCTCTCGATCACGGCCTCGGTCGGATCCTGGTCAGCCCCCAGCAGGTCCAGGGCTCGGCGCATCAGCCAGATCTTGCGCAACTCCTCCTCCCCCAGGAGCAGTTCTTCGTGGCGCGTTCCCGACTTCTTGAGATCCATCGCCGGGAAGATCCTGCGCTCGGCCAGGCGGCGGGACAGGTCCACCTCCATGTTGCCGGTGCCTTTGAATTCTTCGAAGATCACGTCGTCCATCTTCGAACCCGTCTCGATCAGGGCCGTGGCGATGACCGTCAGGCTCCCGCCGTTCTCGACGTTGCGCGCCGAGCCGAAGAAACGCTTGGGCATCCTCAGGGCCGCGATGTCCAGACCACCCGACAGGGTCCGTCCGGAGGGGGGCGTCGTGTTGTTGTAGGCGCGTCCCATGCGGGTCAGTGAATCCAACAGGATCACGACGTCCTTGCCCATTTCCACCAGGCGGCGTGCCTTCTCCAGTACCAACTGACTGACGTGGGCGTGCTGCTCCGGGGGCTCGTCGAAGGTCGAGGCGATCACCTCGCCGCGGATCGAGCGGTCCATGTCGGTGACCTCTTCGGGGCGTTCGTCCACCAGCAAGGCCATGAGGATGGTCTCCGGGAAGTTGGCTGTGATGCCGTTGGCCAGCTTCTTGAGGAGGATGGTCTTGCCGGCCTTGGGAGGCGCCACGATCAGGCCGCGCTGCCCCTTCCCGATCGGACAGAACAAGTCGATGATCCGAGCGGACATGTCGTTGGCCGGGGTCTCGAGGCTGTAGCGTTCGTTGGGGAAGATGGGGGTCAACTGGTCAAAGTGGGGGCGTCTGCGGGCGATTTCCGGATCGATCCCGTTGACCGTCACGACCTTCAGGAGGCCGAAGTACTTCTCGCCGCTCTTCGGGGGGCGTACCTGGCCGGTCACCATGTCGCCCATCCTCAGGTCAAAACGCTTGACCTGGGTGATCGAGACGTAGATGTCGTTGGGGCTGGGCAGATAGGTGCGACCTCGGAGGAAGCCGAACCCCTCGGGAAGGACGTCCAGGACACCAGTCACGAAGACCGAACCCTGCTCGGTCACCAGACCGACTTCGACGTCCGGGCGACTCTGTTCAGAAGTGCGTTCCTCGGAGTCCTGCGGGCGTCGCTCGGGGCGACCCGGTTCAGCGCCGCGCTCGTCGGCCGTTCGCG
>DIWH01000086.1:0-24075 GCA_002423485.1 Candidatus Xenobium occultum
CATGATGAACATCCTCAACGGTGGCAGCCACGCGGACAACACCGTGGATTTCCAGGAGTTCATGATCGTCCCGGTGGGCGCCGAGACCTTCGCTGACGCCCTGCGCATGGGCGCCGAGACCTNNGGGCGGCTTCGCGCCCAACCTCAAGACCAATGAGGAAGCCGTCGAGGTGATCCTCCAGGCCATCCAGAACGCCGGCTACAAGCCCGGCGAGGACATCGGGCTGGCGCTGGACGTGGCGGCCTCGGAGTTCTTCAAGGACGGGAAGTACGTCTTCCACAAGAGCACCAACAAGAGCCACAGCGCCGAAGAGATGGTGGAACTGTACCGCACCTGGATCGAGAACTACCCGATCCTGTCCATCGAAGACGGCGTGGCCGAGGACGACTGGAACGGCTGGAAGAAGCTGACCGAAGCCCTGGGCAGCAAGGTGCAACTGGTGGGAGACGACCTGTTCGTCACCAACATCAAGCGCCTGGGCCGCGGCATCCGGGAAGGCATCGCCAACTCGATCCTGATCANNTCAAGGTCAACCAGATCGGGACCCTGACCGAGACCCTCATGGCCATTGAGAGCGCCAAGCGGGCCGGCTACACCTCCGTCGTCTCACACCGCTCCGGCGAGACCGAGGACTCCTTCATCGCCGACCTGGCCGTGGCCACCAACTGTGGGCAGATCAAGACCGGCTCGCTGTCCCGCTCCGACCGGGTCGCCAAATACAACCGGCTTCTGTGCATCGAAGAGGAACTGGCCAGCCAGTCCTGCTACCCCGGGCACAAGGCTTTCTCCAACCAGTGCTGCTGCAACTGCCAGTAAGCCGACCGGCCCTCCGGGCCTGAATCGAGAAGGGCCCCGCCGGGGAGGCGGGGCCCTTCTCGCATGAGAGATCGCGTCCTGGCTCAGTGCGAATCGTGCAGTTGCCGACCAATCCCCTGACCACGGCCGTGCCCGTGTCCCTCACCTTCCGGCACGGCCTGCACCTGGGCCGAAGCCATCCAGAGGCTGCCGAAGAAGCCCACGACCACCAGGACCAGGAGCGCAATTCCCACCACCCTGCGCGCCCCGGGTGCGGGGGTTTCCCTCCCGCAGTTCCGGCAGGCCATGCAGGCCACCCAGTCCCAGTGCAGCACCACGTGGAGGATCACCAGCACGACCGCGGCGATCGACATGTAGAAGTGCCACTGGCCAAAATCGTGTCGGCCCAAACCGAAAAGTGCCCGCGAGTGGCCGGTCCCGGGAGGCATCACGAAGTAGAGCAGGGCTCCCGTCCAGGTCAGGCCCGCCATGAGGGCCGCCAACAAGACGTCGATCCAGAAGTTCAGGGTTCCTCGCTTGTCCATACCGACACCTCCATCTCAATCCGGGCCCTCAGGCCTGTCTGCCTGCCGAGCACTGAAGCCTGGAGCCCCCCGCCTGCTGCTGGCCGTTTCGCAGCAGGGCCGCGTGGGTCCCAAGCGGCAAGCCCACCTGCCCGGCCACGACCGGGCACTTGACCTTGAACAGGAAGACCAGGTTCCCGGGGGCTCGGCTCAGGGTCTCGAAGTTTCCCTGCCCCTTGGCCAGGACCAGGCTGGCTCGGGAAAAACGCTCTCGAAACAGGGGGCTGCAGTCTTCAAGCAAGGTCCCCGGGGCGTCCGAACCGTTGTCCAGGACCTCGACCAGGGCTTCCAGGCCGACGGCCCGGGCGTCCTGCCGGATGGCATCGTTGAGGATGGGCGCCCCGCGCACCACCAGGGTGACCCGTTCCGGACCGAGTTGTTCGATCAGTAGCCGGTCGAAGACGATCTCACCCGCGTTGTCTGCCAGATAGAGGATGTCCGGAGCCTGGGCCAGAGCCTGGCGAATCCCCTCGCGGTCTCCCATGAGAGGGTGTTCCGAGGCTCTTTCCAAGGCCTGGCGGAACTCTGCGGCTCCATACAGCCCGGGGATCCCCATGTCCATGGCGTTGGCCATGACCGCGTAGGTGGCAGCCGCCCAGACGGGATCGCTTGAGGTGGCCACGATCCCCCGAACCTCCTCGAGGGCCTCGGTGGCCAGGCGGTTGAATTCCTCCCGGGCCATCCGATAGGGATCGGCAACCCCGGTGAGTTCCCGCAGCCGACGGTGGATGATCTGCCCGACGTAGGGAGGAGAACGCCCCAGATCCAGCTCTGCCGCAAGGCTCAAGACTTCCCGAAGAATCGTCTCGTGAACCCCCGGGTCCTCCGAGCACAATCGTGCAGCCTCCAGGGCCTGACGGATGAAGCAGGGGATGCAGTCCAACTCGATTCGCATCCCGGCAAATCCGAGGTCCTCTCCCAGCTTCCCGGCTTCCATGTCGGCTGGTCTGGTCACGAGCGCGCGGCCCCCAGCCTCTTCGAGACCTTTCGGATGGAGGGACCGAACTGCCGCATCCCCCCTCCTTCGGAAACCACCTGGAGGATCTCGTCCGGCTGGTGGACGATCACTCCTGAAAGCAGGTTGACGCAGGTCCCTTCAAAGACCTCCGGGACCAGCGGGGTCGATGCCCCAAGCAGCGCCACGGTGCGACAGTTCCGAGCCGCCTCCAACAAGGCGTCGAGAGTCCCATTGAGAAGCGAAGTCGCCGTGATCAGCGCGACGGACGAGTGAGCCAGAACGCCCGGCGCCTCGTGGTCCGCTCGCAGTTCCCGGGAGCCAGGACCGTCCAGCCTCTCGAAGACGGTCAGGGAGCGGGCCTGGCGCCGCAAACCCTCCAGCAACGGAGCGAAGTTCCCGATCATGGCGACTTCGTCCTCGGGAGTGACACCCAGATGCTCCAGGATGTCTCCGTGCAGCTCGCACACGCCCTCACGGTTGGCCAGTGCGTTGGCACAGGCCAATCCCACGGCGGCCTCAATCGCATCCGAAGATTCCAGGAAGGCCAGAAGCTCGGCGGCCGGACGCCCGGCCAGGGGACGCGCCCCCTTGAAGACCGAACAGCCTCCCCTGGCCAGGTCTCGGAAGGTATAGGCCACCCCGGTCCCCCCGTCGCCCAGCCGAACGGCCGTGTAGCCCAGGCCGATCCGGACGTCCTGAACTCGGACCCCGCTGGCCTCTCCTGCCAGATGGCCCCTCAGCCGAGCGGCAATCCCTTCCGGGCCCTTCCGACCCGAAGGCCGGCTCGTCCTACTCGTCAACTCCATCCTCGACACCTCGTCCTCCTGCCTGCGGGTCGGCATCCCGGCCTCGCCCATGTCCTCCACCCCATCCACGGCCCGCCCCCCGACGCCCCCTCCCCTCCCCGTGACCACGACCCCGTCCCCCTCCGAGGCCCGGCCCGGTGCACGCCGGACAGGTCCCGGGAAGCTCCCCGGGAGCCAGGAAGTGGCTCTGGCCACATGCCCGGCACGGCGGAGCAGGAGCGACCTGAAAGGTGCCCCCCTCGATGGCCAGGGTCCGCGCCTTGAGCAGAGCCTCCGTGACGATTCGCCGTCCTTGTTCCAGAAGACGACCCACGGTCTGACGGGAAACCCCCAGACTCTGGGCCGCCTGTTCGTGACTGAGGCCTTCCAGGTCGACCAGGCGCATGGCCTCGAGCTCGTCGATCTTCAGAACCAGATGCTCCAGGTCCCTGGCCGGGACTCCAACCGGCTTGAACAGGTTGGTCCGGGGAAGGCAGGCAACCTGACGGGGGCGGTGGGGACGAGCCAAGACGGAGGCCTCCTGTCACGCGGGGAGATTGAACTGCTCGGAAGACCCGAAGGAAGACGAGTGGCCCGACCCGACGGGCCGAGCCTTGGGCCAGAGCCGATCGGCCCGGACTTCACGATGGCGAAGGGGAGTCCTCCGCGGGGAGATTCGTCTTCATCTCCAGCAGGGTCTGACGCATCTCGTGCAGGGAACGCTCCAACTCGTCCGCCCGAGCGCGAAGGGCCTCGACCTCCGCGTCAGGAACCGAGACCCGAGCCGTGGGCAACCCGCCGCCGGGCGGCGTGGGAAGGGTCGGCGTCGGAAGACCCGGATTCCAGTTTCCCTGACCACGACCAAGACGCCGGCGTCCTCTTCCCCGGCAATAACCTCCACCACCTCCAAAGCCTTCAGGACCGAGACCTCGAGGGCCTGTTCCGTCACCTGCTGGCATGTTGACCTCCTTGCCGTGTTCTCTCCTGGGCCCGCCGGGGTCCATTCACCCCGGGTGAACGGCTCAGGTTATTGGCATAAGCCCATAATAACCCCTCTCAACATAGCCGTCAACAGAGTCTCTTCTGAAGACCCGCAGGCAAACGGACGCCAGCGACTCAAGGCGCCGCAGAGCCGCACGGGACAGGCTCCCAAAGATTCCTGCCTCCTGGCGGCTTCACCCTCATGGGGCCGACACCCTCAAGGCCCCGCACCGTTCAGGAGACTTTCAGGGTCTTCCCGGACAACTGAGTTGCGGGGAAAGGGATCCCCGCGCCAACCCAGAACCTGCGCGGGCATCAAGCGACGGTTCTGTCCGTCCGGGAGATTCTCATGATTCTTGAATGTGCTGTGACCTTTCCTGGCCAGGGCTCCCAGCGCCCTGGCATGGCCTTGGATTTTGCCGAACAGATCCCAGAATCGAAAGAGGTCTTCGCTGAAGCGACCAGCGTGCTGCCCTTCGACGTGGAGGAACTCTGCCGGCCGGCCGACCCTGGATCTGAAGACGGCGATCCGCGCCTGGAACAGACGGAGTATGCCCAGCCCTGCATCCTGACGGCGGAGATTGCGATGCTGCGAGGACTACAGGCCCGCTTCGACTTCAAGCCCCGCTGGTTCGGAGGTCACAGCCTGGGCGAATACACCGCCCTGGTCGCCGCCGGAGTCGTCCCCTTCAAGACGGCCGTCCGCCTGGTCCATGCCCGGGGGCGGGCGATGCAGAAGGCTGCTCCTCTGGGATTCGGGGCCATGGCGGCCCTGATCCGGGAAAGCCTTCCCCTGGATGAGATTGAAGACCTGGCCCGCCGGCTGGGAGTCGACCTGGCCAACGACAACTCGCCCAACCAGGCTGTGGTGAGCGGCCCCCGCGAAGCGGTCGAGGAACTCTCGGTCGAGTTGTCCAGTCGCCACGAGGAGGACCTGCGGATCGTCCCCCTGGCCGTGAGCGCCCCCTTCCACTCGCGCTACATGGCAGACGCCGAGGCTGATTTCAGGGACGTCCTTCGCCAGGCCTGCCGCGAGTTCCGTCCTGAACGCGCGGCGTGCGTCACCTCCAACTACACGGGCCGATTCCACACCGGGAAGTTGGAGGACTTGATCGAGTCCCTGACCCGCCAGGTGGCCGCTCCGGTTCGCTGGCGCGACAACATGGCCACCCTGGCCGGCGTGACCAGGAACCTCTTCGAGGTCGGCCCCGGCCGTCCCCTGGGGAACTTCTTCAAGGCCGCAGGCCTGAAGGTCCCTTCCATCGTGGACCTGCGCTTGGCCCGTCGCGTGCTGGGACCGTCTCCTACGGCGGCCAACGCCTGATGATTCACTTCGACTCCAACCAGTGGGCCGTGATCCTGGGCGGTTCCAGCGGCTTCGGGCTGGCCACCGCACGCAAGATGGCCGCCGAAGGCATGTCCGTGTGCGTCGTCCACCGTGACCGACGCGGCGCCATGTCCAGGATTGAACAGGCCTTCGAGGAGATCCGCGCCCACGGCCACGGCTTCCTGGCCCTGAACCTCGATGCCCTGGCCCCCGAAGGTCAGCTCAAGACCCTGGAGGCCCTCCGGGAGGCGATGGGCCCTGAGGCTCGGATCAAGATGCTCCTGCACTCGATCGCCTTCGGGAACCTCAAGCCGTTGGTGGCCAGTCGCGCCCCCCGTCGGGCCGATCAGGCCCTCCAGAGACTGGCGGGCGAGTTGGGAATCCCCTCCGACGAGCTGAAGGGCACGCTGGAGCGCCTGGCCCAGGACGGTGAGGCGCCCTTGCAGGCCTTGCTGCCCGTTCCAGAAGGGCAGACCTTCATGGAAGACGAGGACGTGGCCCGCACGATCTTCAGCATGGGCACCAGCCTGTTGACCTGGGTGCGCCTGCTACACGAGAACGGTCTCTTCGCGGAGGATGCCCGCGTCTTCGGCTTGACCAGCGAGGGCAACCAGGTGGCCTGGCCCGGCTACGCCGCGGTGGCCGCTGCCAAGGTGGCCCTGGAATCGATCTCCCGAGCCATCGCCGTCGAGTTCGGTCCCCACGGAATCCGCTCGAACGTCCTGCAGGCAGGTGTGACCGACACCCCGGCCCTGCGCCTGATTCCCGGCAGCGCCCGCATGGCGGCCCATTCCCTGATGCGCAATCCCCTGGGCCGCCTGACCACCCCTGCGGACGTGGCCAACGTGATCTGCCTGTTGTGCACGCCCGAGGCGGCCTGGATCAACGGGACCGTGATTCGGGTCGACGGCGGGGAGAACGTCTCGGCATGATGCATCTGCACGGACTGGGGCACTTCCATCCACCCACCCGGCTGGACAACGACTTCCTGGCCAGCCTGGAGATCGGCACCGACGAGTCCTGGATCCTGGAACGCGTCGGGATCCGCTGCCGGCGCACGGTGCTGAACCTGGACTACATCGCCTCCACCCGGAACGCGGATCCTCGCCTGGCCGGCGCCGCCTCCACCCACAGCAACGCCCAGACCGGCGCCGCCGCGGCCCGCATGGCCCTGGAGCGGGCGGGGTTGGAACCCAAGGACATCGGGATGGTCTGGGCGGGGGGATGCTCGCCCCAGCACACCATCCCCGCTGAGGCCAGCAAGATCGCCGCCGAGTTGGGCATCCAGGCGCCCGTCCTGGACATCGGCTCGGCCTGCTCGACCTTCGCGGCCCAGATGCACCTGGCGGCGGGGATGCGCCCGGAGAGCCTTCCCGACTACGTGCTGCTGGTCAGCGCCGAGAACAACACCCGCACGGTGGACTACCGCGACCGCGCCACCGCCGTCCTGTGGGGAGATGCCAGTTCAGCCGCCATCGTCTCACCCCGGGTCCCCTCGCGAATGCGCGTGGTCCAGACCACCCTGGCCTCGGATCCTGCCGGTTGGGACAAGGTCACCATCCCCACGGGCGGACACTTCATCCAGCAGGGGCGAGCCGTCCAGGGATTCGCCATCCGCCGGACGGCCGAGACCCTCGAGTTCCTCCGCGGGCACTCGCGACAAGACCCCGAACGCTTCCACTTCATCGGCCACCAGGCCAACCTGCTGATGCTGCAGAACGTCTGCGAACGCTGTGGAATCCCGCCGGAACGACATCACTTCAACGTCGATGAGTACGGCAACACCGGCGCAGCCGGAGCCCCCTGCGTCCTTTCCCAGAACTGGGAGCACTTCCGCGAGGGGGACGAGATTGCCCTGGTGGTGGTCGGCTCGGGGCTGACCTGGGGCGGAGTCCTGCTTGAGGTGCACGGGTGAAATACGCGGATTTCCTGAATCGGACGGAGTTTGACAAGGAGGAACTGCTGGCCTTTGCCCGCGGCAACCTGGTGGAAGACCCGCCCTGTCCCGACTTCTCGGCTCTGCCCGCACCGCCGATGCTGATGTTCGACCGGGTCATGGAGATCCGGCGCGAGGGCCCCAAGGGCTTCCTCGCAGCCGAGCAGGATGTCCGGGTGGACGAGTGGTTCTTCCACTGCCACTTCCGAAACGATCCGGTGCAGCCCGGCTGCCTGGGGGTCGACGCCATCTGGCAGTTGATCGGCTTCTACGCCTGCCTGCGCGGGGGGCAGGGGGTCGGCCGGGCCTTGGGCTCGAAGGAGATCGAGTTCCGAGGGCAGATCCGTCCCCATGATCGCCTGGTGCGCTACGAGGTGGACATCCGCCGCTACACCGAACTCCCCGCCAGCGGATCGACCCTGGCGATCGGAACGGGGACGGTCTCGGTCGACGGAGAGTGCATCTACACGATCAAGGACGCCAAGGTCGGCCTCTTCCGCGACATCCAATACCCCGACTATCCCCACCACTCGGAGAATTCTCGAGGAGGTCTCCTGGTCCGATGAAAGTTGCACTCGTCACCGGTGGAGCCACCGGGATCGGCGCCGCATGCTGCCGAGCCCTGAGTCAGGCCGGCCTCGCGGTCGGAATCCACCACCGCACCAGCGCCGCGGCCGCCCAGGCATTGCAGGAGGAGCTGGGTGAGAACGCCTTCCTGGTCGGCGCCGATCTTTCCACCTCGGAAGGGGTCGAAGCGGTCTACGAAGCCATGCGTCAGCGTGGAGGCCTGGAAGTCCTGGTCAACAACGCCGGGGCCACGGTGGATGCTCCCCTCTTCAGCGCCCGCCTGGAAGACTTCGACCGGATCGTGGCCACCAACATGCGCAGCACCTGGTACCTCACCAAGCGCCTGGCCCGACTGATGATGCGCCAGCGCTCGGGACGGATCATCAACATCTCCAGCGTGGTCGGCAGTACCGGGAACCCCGGCCAGAGCGTCTACGGGATGACCAAGGCCGCGATCGACAACTTCACGCGCACGGCAGCGGCAGAACTGGCCAACTACGGAATCCTGGTCAACGCAGTTGCCCCAGGATTCATCGAGACGGCCATGACGCAGGTCCTCTCAGAGGAGGTCCGCGAAGGGATCCTGGCCCGGGTCCCCCTCAAGAGGATGGGGACCCCGGAAGAGGTGGCCGCCCTGGTGCGCTTCCTGGCCGTGGAGGCCACCTACTGCACAGGGACGACCTTCCACGTGAACGGAGGGATGTACGGTGGCTGAACCGAAGGCCGGCCTCACCCCGGAGGAGGTGCTGGCCAGGGTGCCTCAACAGAGGCCCTTCCGCTTTGTGGACGAGATCCTCAAGGTCGACTCGGAGCAGATCACGGGCCGTTATACCTTTCGCCCCGACGAGAGCTTCTATGAGGGTCACTTCCCTGGCCACCCCGTCACTCCGGGCGTCATCCTGTTGGAGTGCATGTGCCAGGTGGGCGTGGTGGCCCTGGGAATCTACCTGCTTTCACGCGAGGTCGAGCCCGAGGAGATCCCCCGCTGGACCACCATGTTCGCCGACGCCACGGTGGAGTTCTCCCGCCCCGTCCTGCCGGGCGAGCGGGTGACCATCCGGGGAACCCGGGAAGTCTGGCGGCGGCGCAAACTGCGCTCGCGGATCGAAATGTACAACGAGGAGGGAATGCTTGTGGCCAGCGCAACCGCGTCGGGCATGGGCGTGCGCCATGAATAGGGTCGTCATCACCGGCATGGGGGTCATCGCCCCGAATGCCCACGGACTGGAAGATTTCGAGCAGGCACTGCGCCAGGGGCGTTCGGGAATCCGGCACATGTCCCGCCTGGAGGAGCTCAACTTCTCCTGCCAGGTGGCAGGGGTGCCCCAGGAGTACGAGGCGCTGGCCCGGGAGTATTTCGCCCCGGACAGACTGGTGGCCATGAACTCCGGGATGATCTTCACCGGAATCGCCGGGTTGGATTGCTGGCGCGACGCGGGCCTGCCGGTGGCGGATCCCATCGAGGGACCGGTCGACTGGGAGACAGGAGCCGTGATCGGCACTGGGGTCGGGGGCGTGGACACCCTGGGCGACGTGGTGTTCCCCCGGGTCAAGGAGGGCAAGGTGCGCCGGATTGGCAGCACCTCGGTCGAGCAGACCATGGCCAGCGCGGTCAGCGGATGCCTGGGAGGCCTGCTGGCCCTGGGCGGCCAGGTGACCACCAACTCCAGCGCCTGCACCACGGGCACCGAGGCCGTCATCCAGGCCTGGTGGCACCTGAAAGCAGGCCGGGCCAGGCGGATGATGGCCGGTGGCGCGGAAGGGGTCTCGGAATACATCTGGGGTGGATTCGACGCCATGCGCGTGCTGGCCCGGGGCTTCAATGACCGCCCGGAAGAGGCCTCACGCCCCATGAGCGCTTCCGCCAGCGGCTTCGTCCCGGGTTCGGGAGCCGGCATCCTGATGCTGGAGACGCTGGAGTCCGCTCAGGAACGAGGGGCCCGGATCTACGCGGAGGTCGTGGGAGGCCACGTCAACTGCGGTGGCCAGCGCAACGGAGGCAGCACCACCGCCCCCAATCCCGAAGGCGTGAGGCGCTGCATCCTGGGCGCCCTGGCCTCGGCCGGCCTGAGTCCCGATGACATCGACGTGGTCAACGGCCACCTGACGGCCACCATGGCCGACCCGTTGGAAGTGCAGAACTGGGCCTCCGTGCTGCAGCGCGCCCCTGAGGACTTCCCCTGGATCAACTCGACCAAGTCGCTCATCGGCCACGGCCTGGGCGCCGCCGGGGGCATGGAGTGCGTGGCCTCGGTGCTGCAATTGTCGCGAGGGTTCGTGCACGGTTCTGCGAACTGCCAGGATTTGCACCCGGCCCTCGAGCCCTACAAATCGCGAATTCCCCACCAGACCCGCGAAACAGACGCCCGGATCCTGGCCAAGGCCAGCTTCGGCTTCGGCGACGTGAACGGATGCGTCCTGTTCCGCAAGTGGGAATGAACCTCGGAGGACAAGTCGACATGGATCAGCAGACCGCCCTGGAAAAGGTCACCACCATCATCAAACCCTACGCCAAGAACCTGGCTCCCCTCGAGGAGGGGAACCTGGACGCCCGGATCCTGGAAGACCTGGGAGTGAACTCCGCCCGCCTGGTGGACATCATCCTGGCCTTCGAGGATGAGTTCGAAATCTCAATCGACGACGAGACCGCCGACAAGGTCCGCACGATTAACGACGCCGTCCGGATCGTCTCAAGTCAGGCTTGAGCCCCACTCCCCCTGCCCTGGGCCACCGCGACCGGCTGGAGCTCTTCCTGCAGCGGGCGGTGGCCTGGGTCTTCACTCCGGTCAGCTACTACCTGGCCTGGTTCTGGATGCGCTTCGTGCGCGGCTACCGCATTTCCGGCCTGCGGGCCTTCCGCGACGAGTTGCGCCGAAAACTGGGTTCGCATCGGGGTCCCCTGCTGGTCTGTCCCAACCACCTGACGGCCATCGACTCGGTGGTCCTGGTCTGGGCGCTGGGTTCAGGCCTTCACTACTTCCAGAAGGACCGGGACTTCGTCTGGAACCTGCCTGAACGCCGCAACCTGGGCGAGGGCCTGCCCCTGCGCGTGGCCTGCTACCTGTGCAAGTGCATCCCGGTCCTGCGCCAGGGCCCTCCCGAGGTGACGGCGCGAACGATGGCCAGGATCCGGCACCTCCTGGCCGGAGGGCACCGGGTGATGATCTTCCCCGAGGGGACGCGCAGCCGGAGCGGACGTGTGGACACCCAGGAGTTCGCCTACGGAGCGGGCCGCCTGGTCCAGGAGGTCCCAGGTACCAGGGTCCTTTGCGTCTACCTTCGGGGCCTGAACCAGGAGACATGCAGCGACCTCCCCCGCCGCGGAGAGACCTTCCACCTGGGCTTCGACATCCTGAAGCCCACCTCGCCCAACAAGGGGCTGCGCGGATCGCGGGATATCTCGCGCCTCATCATCGAGCGCCTGGCTTCCCTGGAAGAGGAATGGTTTGTCACCCACCGCCCGACTCGGCAATGACCTGGTCGACCTGTCCACCCCAGGGACGGCGGGCAAGGCCCAGGATCTCCGCTTCCTGAGGCGCGTCTTCACCCGGGCCGAACAGGATCAGCTCCTCTGTTCCCCGGACCCCGACCGGGCCTTGTGGAGGCTCTGGAGCGCCAAGGAAGCGGCCTTCAAAGCCTGGTCCCGATACCTTCCGGATCTGGTCTTTGCTCACTCGCGATTCGAGGTGGACCCCGAGAAGGGGTCGGTGAAGACCCCAGAGGGCACCTGCCGGGTCCACTGGTGCGAGCAGGAGGACTGGATCCACTGCCTGGCCTGGACCGGAGAGTTCCCCGCGAGCCCCTGCTGGCGAGTCGAGCGCCTGAGCCAGGGAATCGCCGAGAACGGCCCGGAGGCCGTCACAATCCCTTCCCTGCAGGCACGAGACCTCGCTTTGAGGCTTCTGGCCGGGATCGGCCTTCCAGGGGTCGATCTGCGCCGTGAGGACCGCACTCCACGCCGCGCAGGGCCGCCGGTCGTGCTGCTCGATGGACGGATCCTGGAGGGAGTGCTGGTCTCCTGGTCCCACGACGGGAATCAGGTGGCTGCAGCCGTGGCCCGAATCGGCAGAGAACAAGAAAGCCTGCCGGGGGGGCAGGCTTGAGGTTGGTGGAGAAGATGGGACTTGAACCCACGACCTTCGCATTGCGAACGCGACGCTCTCCCAGCTGAGCTACTTCCCCGGGGCGCTGCCAGATTATAGCCGGAGCCGTCTGGGATGTCAACGGAAATCCCGGGGCCAGGGATGCTGCGCTCCCAGAGCCCCCTCGAACTGAAGGCCTGCCCCCGACGCGGCGCAGGGGAGCGCGGCGTCGAGGCGAAGGACCACCCCGACATGCTCGGCAACTCCTCCCACGGATACATCGCCACCGTCACGCTTCCCGATGGCCGGGGCGGCGCCTTGCTGGACCTGCGCTGCGCCTCGGCAGAGATGGCCATGTCCGGTGACTTCCGGGATCTGGCTTTGAGGGTCTGCACGGTGGTGGCCCAGCGCTCTCCCCGCTTCCTGGACCATCACGAGATCCCGGTCCAGGAAGCCGAGACCCTGATGCAGGAGTGCCGCGTCGAGGCCCTGAGGCGGGGCGTCCCGGACGAAGACCTGGAGCCCTACGCCCGGCGCTCGGCCGAACATCGGATGCGCCAAGGCTGCCTGATGGACCTCCAGCTGGGCTCCGGGACCGTGGCCAGCGCCCTGGAGGAGTTCGGCCACCCTGTGGAGGTCCGGCGCTTCTACCGAGCCTCGCTGGACGACTGAGGCCCTCAGGCGCGCCCGTCGGCCGCCGGCGAAGAGCGCAAGGATGCAGGATCGAAGGGATCCGAGGAGAACTTCAGCCCCAAATCCAGCCCTGGCGGTGAGCTCCCCCATGTCACGCTTCCAGCGTCTCCTGATCTTTGCATTGCTTCTCGGCCTCTTGATGCCGTCGAGCCCTCCGGCTCGTGCCGCAGACGAGTCGCTTCAGGTGATGATGCTCAAGAAGCTCTTCGCCTCCTCCACCTTGCAGTGGCGCGAGCTCCTCGAGCAGAACCGCAAGATCCTCGACGACAGCTTCTTCGAGAGGGTGGAACGGCGCATCCGCTGGGGCCTGGACAACGGCCAGGTCGAGGACGCCGTCCGCTTCGCCGTGGTGGCCGACATGTCGGGTCTGGTCGTCAACCGGAAGACCAACTATCGGCTGGAGCTGGCCCAGATGTTCCTGCGCCTGGGCAACATCCAGATGACCATGGACCTGGTGGACAACATCCTGGTCATGGACCCCAAGAACCAGCAGGTCCGCTTCTTCAAAGCCTCGGTGGTTCACGACGGGGGGAACCTGGTCGACTCCTACATGCTGTACGACGCCCTGGCCAGGGAGGGATATCGCAGGTCGGACTGCCTGTACCGCATGGCGCTGATCGAGCTGCGACGGGAAGACCAGGATCTGGCTCGCAGGCACCTGGAGGAGTCCATCCGCCTGGACCCGCAGAACACCCTGGCCCGTCAGGAACTTGACCGGCTCTTGAGGGCCTTGTCCTCGGCCCGTGTCGTCCCGAGCGAAACCGGCCTTCCTGCCGGAGGTGACCTGCCTCCCTTCAGCGGCGCCGGAGCGGCCAGCCTGACCCCCGAGCAGAAGGTGCGTGCCCAGGGCTTCTTCGACGAGGCCGAGATGGCCCGCCAGCAGGGCAACCTGGCCCGAGCAGCCGATCTTTTCAACAGCGCCATCCAGGCCAACCCCCAGATGGTGAAGGCCCACGTCTACCTGGGGGCCGTCTACTTCCAACTGCGCAACCTGGAGCCCGCCATCCGGGTCCTGGAGCAGGCCTGCCGAATCAACCCCCAGGATGCCGAAGCCTGGCGCTACCTGGGTTACTGCTTCGAACGGCGCTTCGACGGAAACCAGGACGCCGCGGACCTGACCCGGGCCAGCGAGGCCTTTGCCAAAGCGGGCGTCCTGGACCCCCAGAACGCCCTGCTGAAGATGGACCTGGAGCGCATCCGGACCAAGTCCCAGGCGGGGCAAGGCTGAAGGGGAGGCCCCTCCCCGACTCTTCCCCTCCCCTGGCGGGTCGAAAGCCGCAGGCTCAGGGCACCGGGAACCAGAGGTGGCCCTCGGTCCGGTGTTCCTCCTGGGCAAACTGACGGAGCTTCAGGCTGACCAGGCTTCGCAGCTCAAAGCCCCGAGCCGTCCGCCGATAGTGGAAGTCCCCCCCGGAGAGGGGATCCTGCGCCTGCCCCCAGCCGGGCAGCGGGGTCCAGACTTCCGTCAGGGTCTCGGGATACGAACCGGTCCGCAGCCGGTGGAGCTCCAACAGGCACACGGCGCGCAGGGCCAGGTGCCGGCTGAAGGCCAGACAGGCCTGGTAGTTGGCCCGCTCCAGGCTGGGGAACAGCATCCCGGCCAAGCTCATGACCGGCGGTTCCAGCCTCCTCGCCGGGCCGTCGGCGCCCACCAGGACGCTCTGACGAGCCGGCAGGTAGTTGCGGATGTAGATCTGCCGCTCCCGCTCCCAGTAGCTGCCGGGAAGGACCAGCATGGCCCTCCAATCCTCGTTGAGTTCCTCGATGCGCCCGGCACGGACCCCGTCGAAGACTCGCATGGCGAAGGCGAACTCGTCGTCCAGACTGTCCAGGAAGGCCTGAGGGGTGGACCGCCCCTCTTCCACGGCCCGGAGCACTCGGAGAAGATCCCCCTGCGTCAGACGATTCCGCTCCAAGAAGCCCAGAACCGCCTCTTCGGTGATCGCGGTGAGCGCGTGGGTGATCATCGCGGTGATCAGAGGACCTTGTCCTGCGAAGCGATCCGCCCAGCGAAGATTCAGCAGGTGCAGATCCAGGGCCCCGGAGAGGTCACCCTCCTCCTCCAGCATCCTGGCTCGAGTGGCCAGGCCCCACGCCAGGTCCCGCGCCAGGACGAAATCGGGGAGTTCGCCCCCGGGGCCGTCCGACCAGCGGTTCGGGATCACGAACTCGGGGCGTTCCAGAGCCTGGCGCAGGACGGGCAGGACGGCGTCCATTCGGGTCGCCGACCGCTTCGCGCGCTCGGGGTCGGCGCGCAGGGCCTCAAGGCTCTCGTGGGGATCGCCCGCCTGGGCCCAGGAGAAGGCCTGGAACCCCTCCAGGAGTTCCCCGTGGCGTCGCGACAGGCCCACCTGACGGCGCTCCAGGGCTCGTCTCATGAAGACCGGTTCGAGCAGCACGAATCCGTCGTTCTCGGATGGGATCTCGACCCGTTGCCTCTCGCGTTCGATGGCCTGGGCCAGGATCTCCCGCCCCTGCTCAAGGTCCTGGTCTGGAATCTCCGAGGTGCGCCACCCGAGGTATCCACCCAGGGCCAGCCACAGGGCCAGGAAGAGCAAGGAAACCGGGAGGGGCGCCCCGCCCACCAGGCGGACCCGCTCCACGAAGGACGAAGGACGGGACTCCTCCTCCAGAGGCAGGGTCCGGATCCCGAGGGCCGCGGGGACAGCACCCGCCAGGAAGCCCAGGAGCCCCCCCCATGACAGGACCTGGCTCTGGGAGACCATGCCTCCGACCGCCTGCACCAGGCCGATCTCCGTCAGGAGCCGGACCACCAGGGGCAGACTGGCCAGAAGGGCACCCGCCAGAGCCCCGAAGAACCCACCCAGGGCCGCGCCAAGCCAAGGAGAGCGGCTGGCGTGATCCGCCAGGGCGACCAACACGGGTCGGGAGAGCCACCAGCCCAGCACGGCCAGGGCCGAGGCCCCGGCGAGAGCGGAAAGGAGCCACACCGTCGACGAGGCGCCGGTCATGGTCAGGTCGGCGACCGGAAGGGCCAGGACGACCATGAACTGACTGAGCGCCAGCAAGCCGGCCAGGACGGCGGGTCCCAGGACCAGGGCCCGACGCCGCGACCCGCGCCAGCCCAGGTTCGCAGCAGGCTCCGGGGCGTCACCGTCCCAGCGGGCCTGAAGATGCCGCTCGGCCTGGGTCCTGGCACGACAGGAGAGTCCCAGGACCGTCAGGCCCAGGGCTCCGGCCGGCAGGACCGAGCCGGACAAGGTCACCCAGACGGAGGGTTGGAACTCCAATCCCAGGGCCAGCGTCAGGACGGTCAAAAGCGTCGTCGAGAGCCCCCAAACCACCAACCACACGCCAAGACTGCTGAAGGTGGCGCCGATGTTCCGGCCCCAAGCCTCCCGCCGAGTCGTGCTGGCGGCCGAGACGGCCAGGCCGGTCCAAGCACCCGCCAGGGGCATCGCCGCCAGGGCCAGGAGAGCCAGGAGGGCCGAGCCCAGGTCCAGGGTGCCGGGGATCCCATGGGCGTCACCCGAGAGGACCTCCGGGAAGCTCAACGCCACCATCAGCACCAGCCCCCCCGTCAGAGCCAGTTCCAAGTACAAAGGAGCACAGACCACCTGCAACCAGCCCGAGACGAAGTCCCGGCGGGTCAGCCCGCTCTGGATCATGGGCTCCAGGGTCTGGGCCTCACGCTCCTGGGCCAGGGCCGCGCTGGTCCGGGACGATGCCCGCAACCAGGCGTACCAGCCGATCCCGGCCACCCCGATCCAGAAGGCCAGGGTCCTGGAGTGCTCGGGAAGGGCGGTCAACAACCAGAAGGCCTGGGCCTGAATCGCAGCCGGGAAGGCCCGGACCAGCAGCAACCCCAGGACCCCAAGCGGGATGGCGGCCGAGAGGCGCGTCACCTCGCGGGCAACGATCGGATTGTCGTTCCAGGGGCGAATCCAGCGGTTGCGCCGAGGAGCCGAATTCCGGTTCCAGCGCTCCAGAGCGGCCGGATGCTCCAGGCCCCAGATGGAGAGCCTGCGGCCCAGGAAGCCGACCCACACGAGGGCGCCGGCGAGAGTCCACCCCAGCGCCGGGACCAAGGTAGGGCCTTCCGCACCCAGGGCCACCCCGACCCCTGCGCCCACCAGCGAGGTGGCCGGCACGAAGAGGGCCAGGGTCACGGCCAGCGTGGCAGGACCGGGACGCTCGCCGCCCCGGCTGAAGAGGACCATGGCCTGGGCAGCGTAGGAGCCGACCGAGAAGACGATCCCGACCAGGGCCAACCAGACGGGAACCAGCAAGGCCGAGTGGAGGGGGTCCCGCAAGAAGGCCCACCATGTTCCGGGCAGGGAACCGGCCAATGGGGTCCCCAGCAGCAGGACCAGGCCCACGGGCACGCCGATCCGGAACAAGGAACGCAGACCGAAGCAGGCCAACGTGTCCACGATCCGGCGGGCCTCCAGGCCGGTTCCCAGGATCTCCTCCAGACAGCGCCCCCGGCGCAGGGAGACCAGGACCGCCAGGTCCACCCGGAAGTGGTACCAGGGCAAGGCCACCAGCATGCCCAGCCCCACCCAGAGGACGAAACTGGCCGCCGAGGCCTCGCGGCCCAACAGGAGGAGGATCCCTGCCGGCAGGCCATACACCGCCAGCGCCAGGAAGAGCCAGAAGGACGCGGGACGCCTTCCGGCGCGCTCTCCACGGGTTGCCAGCAGGGCCGAGACCGGGTCGGCCTCGCCAGGCTCCAGACCCGAGGCCATCCCGCCCAGGAGCCCGGAAGCCCCCTGCAATGCCAGCAAGGGCCCTTTGGCCAGACCCTGGGGCGCCGGAATCAGGCGATCCAGCCACCCTCCCAGGCGGTCGGCCAGCTTCTTCGCACGCACGTCCCAGGCCCGCTCCGCGCGCTCCTCCACCAGTTTGCGCGTGCGCGCGGCGAAGCCCGAAGGGACCTCCGGGATGGGGACCGTGGGAGCCGATCCAGCCAGACTGCACAGGGCGTCGCGGACCTCCCGGCAGGCCGCGCAGCCCTCCAGGTGGGCCTGGACCTCCTCGGCCTCTTCGCGGGTCGCTTCTCCATCGATCCAGGCGGAGAGAGCCTCGAAGAGGCGTTCGCACTCATTGGCCACCTTGAAGGTCTTCATCGGGAACCCTCCCGGCCCTTTCCCGTCAGGGCCTGGACGAAACGCTGCCGGGCCTTGGCCAGGCGGCTGCGCACGGTGCCCAGGGGGATCTGCAACCCCTGGGCGATCTCCTCGTAGGAGAGCTGCATCATCTCACGCAGGGTCAGGACTTCCCGGTCCTGGGCCCCCAGTCGGGCCAGGGCCTGCTCCATCCCCAGGCGCTCGCGCGTCTTCTCGGTAGGATCCGGCGCTGCCGGCTCGATCCCGGACTCGGCCATCTCCTCCAGGGAGGCGGCCGGCCGAGACCGCAGCAGTCGACGGCAGCGATGGGTCACGATCCGCAGCAACCAGGTCTGGGCCGCGTAGGGGTCGCGGAGCTGATGAACCGAGCGATAGACGGTGAAGTAGACGTCCTGCAGGCAATCCTCGGCCCGGTGGCGGTCCCGCAACAGTGAGAAGGCCAGCCGCCAGGCGACCTGTTGGGTCTCGTGGATGAAAGACTCCAAGGCCTGGCCATCTCCGTCCTGCATCCGGCGCACCAGGCGCGCCAGAAGATCACGCCGGGGCGAGACCTCAGACTGGTCAGCGGCGGGGAGCAGGGTGGTGGAAGCTTCCTGGGTCAACGCGGAGGGGCCCTCTCGAACGAGAAGGGCGTTCGTGCCGACCCGGAAGGGGCCTGCCCCCAGCCAGCCTCCCGCCCTATGATGGGTTCCCAGTGATGCGAGCACCTTGCAGCATCCTCGAGGTGTGGACTCGCCCCAAGCGTCCTGAATCCGGGGCGGACACCCGAGAGAGTCCCCGTCGCGGAGAAAAGTTCGCGACCCAGAGCAACATTCTCGAAAGATTGGGCTGAGCAGAGGGCCAAGTCAGGTGCGGCCGGAACCCTCCCGTGGCCTGCTCGCTGTTCCGAACCCGTATGACAGCGGTCATTCCTGTCCCCGGGCCGGGCCGGTTCTCATGGAGACTGGCGGCTCAGTGAGTTGCCACCGAAGAAATCAGATTCTCGGGAGGGATCTCATCGATGGCTCAATGCACGGATCTGTCCAAACCGATCAACAAGCGCATCATCCTACTTCTCCCTCTCCTCCTCCTGGGGGTCCTCCTCGTCGCCGGGTGCGGCGGTGGAGGCTCCACCACACCCGCCTCCTTTGGGGGCGGAGGGACCGTCACTGATGACCTCTCTGGGAGGATCACCGACAGCACAGGTGCCCCGGTGGTCGGGGCCCTGGTGGAACTGCTGCCAGAGCCGGCTCCAGTCCTGAGCAAGGTGATGGCCCAGAAGGAACAGGACTACCAGGACACCACCGACCAGGACGGCCGATATGGGATCTCCGGATTCCCGCCTGGACTCTACCAACTGCAAGTGAACGCCCCTGGGCAGATGCCTTGGGGAGCAGACCTGGATCTGAGCAGCGGCGAATTCGCAGTCCAGGATGCCCAGCTCTGGCCTCCCGCTGGACAGGCAGCCGTCTTCCAATCCATGGCGGAGGACCTGATCCCGGTTGACACCGCCGATCGCTCCTACGATGTCTACCTGGCCCAAGCCGAGGGGGGGATCGAGAAGATCTCCAATCCCCAAGAGGGGCAGAACGGAACGGGTTCGGGCTTCCCGGTGATGTCGGATTCCAACCGGTTCGTCGTCTTCGAGTCGATGGGCCAACTGGTGCCTGAGGACCAGAACGACTGGATCGACGTGTACCGGTTCGACCGTGAGACCGGAACCATGACCTGCCTGACCGCGGATCAGGAGTTCCATGAAGGCTATTGCGAGTACGGCGAGACCAACCCGTTCACCTCCGGAGACGGTGGCTTCACCGTCTTCGAGTGGAACATGGGCAGCGACGAGGACAAGCGGATCTTCCTGCACGACGCCCAGACCGGTGAAATCACGCAGGTTTCCAGGGCCCTGGACCAGGACGAGGCGCTCAATGGATGCAGCAAGCGTCCGGTCGTCTCCGCCTATGGGCGCTACGTCGCCTTCGACTCGGCGGCCACCAACCTGGTCGTCCCCCCGGTCCCGCGGCGGGTCGACGGCGCCCACCGGAACATCTTCGTGTTCGACCGGATGACGGAGACAACGATCCAGGCCTCGGTGGGTGCCGGACCCGAGACCCCCAACAACTGTTCCCAGTGGCCCTCCCTCTCGGCCGATGGCCGCCTGGTGGCCTTCCGCTCCAACGCCACGAACCTGGTGACGCCCCAGCCTCCTGCCGGGATGATCTACGTCCGAAACCTGGTGGCGAACACCACCACCCTGGTCTCGGTGGATTCTGCAGGGAACCCGGCTTCCAACTACTGCTACCGGCCGGTGATCTCCGGGAACGGCAGATACGTGGCCTTCTACACCAATGCTCCCCTGGTTCCAGAGGATACCAACGAACACTCGGACATCTACCTGCGCGACCTGCAGGAGGGGACCACGACCCTGGTCTCATGGAACGAGGCGGGGACCAACGGGGGCAACGGCTGGTCCGACAACCCGGTGCTGAGCTTTGACGGCACTTACGCCCTGTTCCGCACCAGGGCCACCGACCTGGTCACGGGTGGGGCGCCCTCGACAACCACCCAGGTCTACGTCCGCAGGCTCCTGGACGGCCTGAGCGCCCTGGTCTCGCACACCCCCGCCATGACCCCGGGGGACGGCGACTCCGACACGCGATCTTCGATCTAGCGCTGGCGTCCCGGCCCAACGCACAGCGGCCCTCCCCGTCGTCTCGGGGAGGGCCGCTGTTTGGGATTCAGGGGATCCCTGGAGCCTTGACGTCAGGCCAGGACGACCAACACCTGGCCGTTCTCGACCTTGTCGCCGACCTTCACGCGGATCTCCTGGACCGTGCCGGCGATGGGAGCGGCCACGGCCGATTCCATCTTCATGGCTTCCAGAACGACCAGGGTGTCGCCTTCCTGGATGGCCTCGCCCTCGTGGACGGCCAGCTTGACGACCATCCCCCGCACCGGGCTGCGCGCCACCTTGGCGCCGTCGAGGTCCTCGACGACCGGCTGGGGTGCTGCGGGCGGGGGCTTCACCGCTCCGGCGGCGGAGGCCCGGACCGCCGAGGCGGCATAGCTGCTGGCCACAGCAGGCGGATCGTCCAGGACCTCCACGTCCACTTCATAGACCGTCTCATCCAAGGTGATCTTCAGCTTCATCGAATCCTCCGGGGCCTGATTGAACCTGGCGGGTGGGTTCAGCGGTGGGTCTGGACCACGTTGTGGGAAGCCTGCAGGGTGGCGCGGCCCGAGAGGGCCCAGGGATCGCCGCCGCGATGCCCGACCACCCGGATCCGGCGGACGACCGCATGCTTGCCCAGATAGGCCGCGACGGCCGCCCCGATCAGCATGATCCGGGTCGAATCAATCCCCTCGGCCTCGGGGGTCGGTTCGGGTTGGGGAACGGACGGAACCTGGCGAGCCGGGACCGGCTTCGCACCGGACCGAAGCTCCCGCTGGAACTCGTCGATTTCCGAGCGCGTGGCGACGCGGGAAGCCAGATAGCCCCCGACCGCGCCCAACAGGAGTGTGACCAACCAGCGCATGGAGCCTCCTTGTGCCTCAGAGCGGAATATTGCCGTGCTTCTTCTGAGGGCGCAGTTCCCTCTTGCGGTACAGCAGGTCCAGAGCCTCGACCAGGAGGATGCGGGTCCGGGCCGGGTCGATGATGTCGTCGACGTGGCGTCGCCCGGCCGCCACGTAGGGGTTGGCGAAGGCCTCGCGGTAGTTCTCCGTCAGTTCCTTGCGCTTGGCAGCGGGGTCGGTGGCCTCGGAGATCTCCTTGCGGAAGATGATCTCCGCTGCCCCTTCGGCGCCCATCACCGCGATCTCGGCCTGGGGCTAGGCGAAGACCCGATCGGCACCCAGGTCCTTGCTGCACATGGCCAGATAGGCGCCCCCATAGGCCTTGCGCAGGATGACCGTCAGCTTGGGGACGGTCGAGGCCGAGTAGGCGAAGAGCATCTTGGCTCCGTGGCGGATGATCCCACCGTGCTCCTGCGTGACTCCGGGCAGGAAGCCGGGGATGTCCACGAAGTTGACCAGGGGGATGTTGAAGACGTTGCAGGTGCGGATGAACCTGGCCCCCTTGCAGGAAGCGTCGATGTCCAGCACGCCGGCCCCCGAGGCCGGCTGGTTGGCCAACACGCCCACCGGACGACCGGCCAGCCGGCCGAAGCCGACGACCAGGTTGGGGGCGAAGTCCGCCTGGACCTCCAGCAGGTAACCGTCGTCCAGGACCAGTTCCAGAACCTGGCGCACGTCGTAGGCGTGCTTGGAATCCAGCGGCAGGATGTCCCGCAACCCGGGGACCTCCCCGACCGGACCCGCGAACTCGACCAGCGGAGGGTCCTCCAGGTTGTTGGAGGGCAAGAAACTCAGCAACTGCCGGCACAACTGCATGGCGTGCTGGTCGTCCTCGGCGATGAAGTGGATGTTGCCCGAGCGGGTCATGTGGGCATCCGCCCCGCCCAGGGCCTCCTGGGTGATCTCCTCCCCGGTGACCTGCTTGATCACCTGGGGACCGGTGATGAACATCCGGGCCTGGCGGGTCTGGACGATGAAGTCCGTCAGGGCCGGACTGTAGGCGGCCCCTCCGGCGCAAGGTCCGCAGATCAGCGAGATCTGGGGGACCGCCCCAGAGAGCATCACGTTGCTGTAGAAGACCTTGCCGTAGCCTGAGAGGCTGTCGATTCCCTCCTGGACCCGGGCCCCACCCGAATCGTTGAGGAAGACGAAGGGGGTCCCGGTCTTCAGGGCACCCTGCATGGCCTCGACGATCTTGTCGCAGTGGACCTCGCCTGCCGCCCCGCCCAGGGACGTGAAGTCCTGACTGGCCACGTGGACCTTGCGGCCCTCGATCGAGCCGAAGCCGGTCACCACTCCGTCGGCGGGGACCTCCTTGTCGGCCATCCCCAGGTGGGTGCAGCGGTGCTGGGCGAAGAGCCCCTGCTCGCTGAAACTGCCGGGGTCCAACAGGATCTCCAGGCGCTCTCGGGCCGAGAGCTTTCCTTCTGCGTGCTGCTTCTCCACCCGCTTGGCCCCGCCGCCCTGCTGGAGCTTCTGGCGCCTCTCGGCGAGGATCTTCAAGCGCTCGGTCATGGTCAACATCGGATTCTTCCTTTCGCTGAGCAAGAACAGGACGAGACTACATGGGCTCGACGGTGATCTTGTGGGAGCGATCGCCCAGGGTCACCAGGTAGCGCACCGGCTCGGTGATCCCGGTGTGCTCGCGGGCCTGGGCCACCGTGGCCGGCTGGGTCGAGGACGGGGCTTGCCCCACGGGCCGGGCCACCGACTTGGGTCCCTGGGCCCGCTCCGAGAAGAACTTCGGTGCGGTGGTGGGGAACATCGCGTAGGTCAACACGTCCTCGTCGGTCCCATTGCAGCCCGTCAGTTCCAGGGCTTCCGAACGCAGGACCGCCCACTCGGGATTGAGCAGGTCTGCCGGCCGACAGGTGATGGGCTCCTTGCGGGAGCTGGCCCGGGCCTTCTTGATCACGTCGGGGTCCTTCTCGGCCGCTGTGGTCCCGTAGTAGCCCAGCATCAGGTCCGCGAACTCCGAGGTGATGGCCTTGTAGGGCCCCATCAGGACGTTGAACACCGCCTGGGTCCCGACGATCTGCGAGGAGGGCGTCACCAGCGGCGGGTAGCCCGCCGCCTGGCGCACCCGCGGGACCTCCTCCAGAACCTCTTCGAGCTTGTCCCCCGCCCCCTGCTCGCGCAACTGGCTCTCCATGTTGGAGATCATGCCGCCCGGGATCTGGGACTTGAAGATCCGGGTATCCACCGTCTGGTAGGCCGACATGAAGGCTTCGTAGCGGGGCGTGACCTGGTCGAAGTGGCGGCGGACCTTGTCGATGCGGGCCAGGTCCAGCCGACTGTGGTAGGGTTGCCCTTCCAGCATCTCCACCAGACTCTCGGTGGGGTTGTGCCCCGAGCCCAGGCACAGACTGCTGACGGCCGCGTCGACGATGTCGGCTCCGGCCTCGATGGCCTTCTGCAACGAGACCAGGGTGACCCCGGTCGTGGCGTGGGTGTGGACGTGCACCGGCATCTTTGGGCCACAGGCCTTCTTGATGGCCTTGACGATGTCGAAGGCCGGCTGGGGCTTGAGCAGGGCCGCCATGTCCTTGATGCAGATCGAGTCGCAGCCACGCGCTTGAAGCTGCAGGGCCAGCTCCACGAAAGCCTCGACCGTGTGGACCGGGCTGACGGTGTAGCACACCGTACCCTGGGCATGCTTGCCGGCCTTCTTGACCGCGGCGATGGCCCGCTCCATGTTGCGGATGTCGTTCAGGGCGTCGA